>OMXE01000014.1 GCA_900314935.1 uncultured Prevotella sp. | reverse complement strand
AAAATGAAAATCAAGAGTTTAACAATCGCATTGATTGCATCTTTGGCAACCGTGCTTGGTACCAGTTCGTGCAGCAGCGATGATGAGCCAGAGGCTCCCGTTGCCGCCCAGGTGGCTGGTTCTTACACAGGTAATGAGGTGATAATGGTCGATAACGAAGAGTCGTCGAACGAGACCAAGACCTACGAGATCACCAAGGTTTCAGACACATCAGTCGATATGACGGTTCCCGAGTGGGGCATGGGCATGATGACCATCCCGTCGTTCGTCGTGAAGAACATTCCTTTGGCCAAGAGCGGCAATACCATTACGGGCAAGTTGGCCTCTTATAGCGGAACCGTGAAGAATGCCAAGGGTGAAGAGAAGGCCTATGTCGTGAGCAACGTCGCTCTCATATTTGGCGACAAGACAGTGGCGGGTACTTACTCATTGAAATATGGCAACATGCCATTCATCATGACAACCTCATTTACCGGAACTCTAAAGTAAGTGCTGAACGTTCGCATCAAGATCTCTGTTCTGGCTGGCATGGCATTGGCTGTGCCAGCTATCAGTATGTCTGCGCAGGACAACATCCGCGACTCGGTGGAACTGGAGCCCGTTGTGGTGACGGCCTCGCACACCCCTAAGGCGCTGAAGGATGCCCCTGTAGTGACGCGACTCATTACGCTTCACGACATCAAGATTACCGATGCCACCAACATTCAGGATATGCTCATTCAGGAGCTTCCTGGGCTGGAGTTCGGTTTCGCCATGAGCCAGGAGACGTCGCTCAACATGAGCGGCTTCGGCGGCAATGCCGTGCTCTTCCTCGTCGATGGCGAGCGCATGGCTGGCGAGACGATGGACAACGTCGACTACAGCCGCATGAGCCTTGAAAACGCCGGGCGCATAGAGATTGTGAAGGGAGCCTCGTCGGCACTCTACGGCTCGAATGCCGTCGGAGGCGTCGTCAACATCATCAGCCGCGAGAACCTCGAGCCTTGGACGGCAAATGCTCATTCGCGCTACAGCACCTTCGGGCATGAATGGCGCAACGGAGCTGGCTTCTCGTTCAACAACAGGAAGTGGAATTCGCAGACGAGTTTCCAGCACACCAAGATCGATCCCATCGACTTGCCTAAGGTGCACACTTCCGAGGAGATTGCCATCGAACTGATGAAGAAGGCGCAGGGACTGCCCTATGATGAATCGGTGCTGAACGACGACTCCAACCTGAGCCGGCTTTATGGACAGAAGACCTATAACCTGAAGCAACGGCTCATCTGGCGTGCCACCGACCGGCTGACGATGACTGGCCGTGGCAGCTGGAACTGTCCTATGCCTACGACCAGTACGACAAGGCCAACTACATGCCCGACGGCACGCGCACCCACGACCACGACTACTCCAACCGCCAGCACGTGGCTCATGCCCTCTATCACCACACGTTCGGCAACAACATCCTCATCCTGGGAGCCGACTACCTGAACGACTACCTCTCCACCTATCAGTTCCGCGACAACGCCAGCCACTCGCAGAGCAACATCGACGGCTATGCGCAGTTCGACTGGAACATCACGCCGCGGCTGAACGTCGTGGCCAGCTTGCGCTACGACCACTTCTCGGCCTCCTCGCAGAGTGCGCTCACAGAGCGGCTCGCCATCGTCTACAAATTCCCCTGGATGACCTTCCGCGCCAACTATGCCAGCGGCTTCCGCGCACCTACGCTCAAAGAGATGTTCATGCACTTCGACATGGGCAACATGGGCTATATGATTATCGGCAATCCCGACCTCAAGCCCGAGAAGAGCCACAACTTCAATCTTGCCGCCGAGCGCACCAACCGCATCCGTAATCGCGGAATTCTCGACGGGCGCTACAACTTCACCCTCGTGGGCTATTGCAACGTGTTCGACAAGCGCATCACCACCATCGACGGCGGCGACTATGAGGGCATGCCAAGTGCACTCTACTGGAACGAGGACGGTGTGACCGTCTGGGGCGTGGATGCCAGCTTGGCCCACATCTTCGACTGGGGCATGACGCTCAAGCTCAATTACTCGTGGATGCACGAGACGGGCAACGTCATTTATTCGCAATTCTCACAACCCCGTTCTCACTCGCTGACGTGGCGGGTAGGCTACAACCATCGGTTCTCGCCACACTATGCCCTCGATGCGGCCCTCTCAGGCCGATGCCAGGGTAAGCCACAGTCGGGCGACACCTCCGTTGATCATGGCTATACCATATGGAAACTGATGCTCCAGCACCACATCTGGCGAGGTCTGCATCTGAACATGGCCATTGACAACCTCTTCAACTACAAACCAAAGTCGTATTATTATTTCTCACCATTGACGACGGGCACCTCCTTCAGCATTGGCATCTCGGTCGATATAGATAAGATTTCCAAATCTTGACGCCGGTTGTCTTTGGAGATTCTGTACTTTTCTTTGAAATTTAGTGACTGAGCACCGCATGAATGAGTATAGAGAAATGAGACGCATGGTCAGCAGTTTACCAACATAGAGAGCATCGCTATATTGCAGAAGGCAACGGCTGGTTCTTTAGCATTACTCCATCTGACTTCATTAGGAGGTGGAACGTTAATGTGTTATGTTACTTTCCCACGCAGAAATTCTTAAAGATATTTCCTAACACTTCGTTAGGGGTGATTTGACCACCAGTAATCTCTGCGAGATGGTTGATGGTGAGTCTGAGATCTTCTGCGAGCAGGTCGCCAGGAATCTGTTGCTCCATACCCATGATGACACGCTGAATACTATCTTGCGCACGGACAAGGGCGTCGTAGTGGCGGGCATTTGAAACAACAATATCGGTTTCTGCCAAATGCGGAATGTTGGCTGCAGTGTAGATGGCTTGCTCAAGCGTATCAATGCCTTGTCCGAATTTGGCTGCAATTCGAATAATAGGGGAGCTTAGTTGAGAAAGAGAAGAGAGGGAATCGTTTACGTTCTTGTCTATCTTGTTGATGATAGTAATAAGTGATTTACCTTTAGTGCGTTGAGCGATTTCCTCTATTTCTTTAGTTGAGGGTTCGGAATCAATCATCCAAAGTACGATACGTGCTTTGTCGATGGCTTGATATGTACGTTTGATACCAATCTGTTCTATCTCATCAACGGTCTGACGAATACCTGCCGTATCGATGAATCGGAAGGTGATTCCGTTAATGTCAATGGTGTCTTCAATCGTGTCGCGAGTGGTACCATGATAGTTGCTGACGATGGCTCGATCGTCTTTCAGGAGTTGATTGAGTAATGTGCTTTTACCCACATTCGTTTTACCAACGATGGCTACAGGAATTCCTTGCTTAATGGCTTGTCCAGTTTCAAAAGAGTGGGCGAGGGAAGTGATGCGATTGTCAATCTTTTTGGTAAGCTCAAGCAATTCATCTCGGTTGGCAAATTCCAGATCTTCATGGTCGGAGAAGTCGAGCTCAAGTTCCAACAACGACGTGAGCTTCAGGAGTTGTTCGCGCAATTGCGCCAGTTCTCCTGAGAAGTTACCACGCAGCTGGTTCATAGCCATCTGGTGCGTAGCTTTGTTGGTGGATGCGATGAGGTCGGCTACAGCCTCTGCCTGACTCAGATCCATCTTACCATTGAGGTAGGCACGCTGGGTGAACTCACCAGGGTTGGCCATACGACAGCCGTTTTGGATGAGTAATTCCAACACCTTATTTAATATATAACGGGAACCATGACAGGATATTTCCACAGCATCTTCACCTGTGTAGCTTCGTGGCGCTTTGAAAACAGATACCATTACCTCATCAATCACTAGAGCCACCCCCGCCCCCTCCAAAGGGAGGGGAGAAATGATGTGTGTGTAGTGCACCGTGTTGGGGGCACAATCGGCACATTTGACAGCACAAATAGCGGATACAGCATCAAAGGCTTGGGGACCACTTACACGGATGATGCCGAGGGCACCACCTGTAGCTGTAGCAAGGGCGCAGATGGTATCGTTCATGAGATAACAGACTTAATGGCACGTGACAGTTCTTCTATGTCGGCTTCAGTTGTAGCCCAACTGGTAACAAAGCGACATAGGGTATGTTCATCGTCAATAGGCTCCCATGTTTCGAAGAGTACCTTTGACATGAGTTGCTGAAGTTGTGTATTGGTGAGTACGACAAACTGCTGATTGGTGGGAGAGTTCTTGATGGGAATGTCCGCATCGATGAAGAGTTGACGGAGACGGGAAGCCATGACCAGCGCATGACGGGATATCTGGAAGTAGAGGTTGTTGGTGAAGAGCGCATCAAACTGTACTCCTGCTATCCGACTCTTTGCCAATAAAGCGCCATGACGTTTGACGATGGTGAAGAACCCTGTTGGTGCTCCTTGGGGAAACACCACCGCTTCACCGCAGAACGCTCCGACCTTTGTTCCGCCAATGTAGAATGCATCGCAATGGTGCGCAAGCCAAGGCAGGTCAATATCGCACTCCTCAGCCATCAGTCCATAGCCCAATCGAGCTCCGTCAACGAATAGTGGAATCTGGTACTTCTGACAAGTAGTATAGATCTGTTCTATTTCGGCTGATGAATATAGAGTGCCGAGTTCCGTTGGAAAGGTGATATAGACCATTCCCGGGAAGGCCATGTGTTCCCACGTTGGATCAGCATAGAATCGCTGCATGTATCCCGACAAATCTTCCGGGAGCATCTTACCGTTGTGTGAAGGCAGTGTGATGACCTTATGACCACTGGCCTCAACAGCTCCTGACTCATGAACATTGATATGAGCCGAGCTGACAGCAATGACCGCACCATAAGAAGGCAGGAGCGCATCTATCACGGTGGCGTTGACTTGTGTTCCGCCGACAAGGAAATAAACGTCTGCGTCAGGACTCTGACAGGCTTCGCGAATCTTCTTACGTGCAGCTTCGCTCCACTCGTCATAGCCATAAGAAGCACTTTGACTATCGTTCGTCTCTAAAAGACGGCGCAGTATTTCCGGATGCGCCCCGTTATTGTAGTCACTTTCAAATGAGGTCATTGCTGTCTCTTTTGGAACCATCTTGCGGTTAGATTCTTTCAAGTACTTTCTCGATGAGCGTATCGATAGTGTTCTTGTACTCGGTATTCATCTCCTTCGCATAGCGGTTGGCGATAACCATGCAGCAAGTCATGGCACGGTGACCTAAGAGTGAGGCCATACCAGCGAGTGCCGAAGACTCCATCTCGAAGTTACAGATATTCATACCCTCGTATTCGAAAGCCTCTATCTTTTCGTTCTGCTTAGGATCAGCAATAGCAGCACGGAGCACTCGTCCCTGAGGACCGTAGAAACCACCACATGATATGGTATAGCCACAAACCATGTCGTCTTGTGCTATCTGGTCGATAAGCGCCTGATCAGCAACAGCTACATAAGGAGCGCCTTTGATGGGATCCCACTGCATGTGCTTCTTGAAAGCTTCTTCCAGTTCAAGGTCGCACACCTTGTTACGGTCAGCATAGTAGTTCAGCAGTCCGTCGAAACCAATACTCTTCACGCTGGCAATAAAACAGCCTGTAGGTGTGAATGGCTGCAATCCGCCGCAAGTACCGATGCGTACACAAGTAAGTGTACGGTGTTCAGGCTTCTCAGTACGACTCTCGTAATCAATATTAGCCAGTGTGTCGAGTTCGTTCATCACAATGTCGATATTGTCACATCCAATACCATGCGACTGCACAGTGATGCGTTTACCCTTGTAAGTACCGGTGATGGTGTGGAACTCACGACTTGACACTTCGCATTCTTTCTCGTCGAAGTGGTCGGCTACGGTATTCACACGTGCTGGGTCTCCTACAAGGATCACACGGTCGGCCAACTGTTCAGGACGGAGGTGCAGGTGAAAGCACGAGCCGTCGGCATTGATAATCAGTTCAGATGGTTCAAAGTACTTCATAAGCTGGATTATTTAGTTAATGACATGATTTCTGCATTGCGAATTCTTTTCTCTGTATTAAGGATCTGCACGTTCTGCCGCTCCAGTTCCTTCTCAGCATCGAGGATGGACTTCCGCATGGAAGCACGTTCTGCATCATCAGCATGATAATACCGTTCACGCATGGTTTCCAGGCGCTGTGCATATTCCTGGTTACGTTCTTTCTGCTGTAATAACTCCATGAACATATCACGGGCAGTAGATGAGCGGAAATCGCCTGGGGTGTGATAAGTAATCTCATCGTTCACATCAAACGTGAACGAGGCAGTCTCCCGACGCGGTGTGTTCCTGTTCTTCATGTTCTCGAGACGCAGCAGGGCTTCGCTTCTTGCCTCTTCACTGGGCCACGTGTCTTGAATACTATGTATCGTAGCGAACTGTCGTACCTCAGATTCCGACATCTCGCCCAGGTCGAAGTTCTCCCTTGTCTTAGAGGGAACGAAGGTATAGATGCACACCTTCCCTTCAGGTTGGAACCTGTCGGTTACCAGCCATCCCAAAGAATCAAGTTCATCCACCACATACATATAGTCGTTGGCAGAGGAGTTGAAAGGCAGTCCCATATTATTAGGCTTCAGGAACTCTCCCGTACTACTGTCGTAACGTGTCACGAAGATATCATATCCGCCCAGGGTTTCATCGCTTTTCTGTGAGAAATAGAAAGTGGTTCCATCAGGCATCATGAAAGGATAGTCGGGATTGGTCATGTTATCAATCCCTGTTAGTCCCATGGGCTTCGACCAGTCGTTGCCCAGCTTGTCCTTTGTGTAGATAGACGCATTACCCATGGTGTCCCTCACGGAGTAATACATCTTGTTCCCGAACTCATTCAGATAGGCAGCAATCATGTTCTCTCCTTCTTGCTGGGAACTGATGGTTCCGCATTCACGGGGTAGGGGGATGTGTTGGATGAAGTTATCCTTGTCAACCACCATACTATCGATGAAGAACACGCGTTGCGTATTCTCGAGCATGTTCTCGAAAAGCAGCTCGGCAGGAGAACGCTGAACAACCTCTGTCTTTTTCTTGGGAGTGGGCTTGGCGTTCTTCCTTTTCTGCGCGTATGTCATCTGACAGATGGCCAACACTGCAAGTATAATAAAAAATCTTCGTATCTTCATTTTCCTTTCATGCACTATGAGAAAACAAAGATACGAAGAATATTTGTTACCGCAAAATGATTAACGATTTTTTACTTAGTACGTTGAACCATCAGTCTATTTCATGAATACGAGATACACGGCACAGATAATCAGGAAAAACGCCAGGATATGGTTCCAGTGCAGATGAGTGCCTTGGAACATGATGTTGGCAATGATGCAGAACACGCCCAGCGAAATACACTCCTGTATCACCTTCAGCTGGATGAGGTTGAAAGGACCGCCGTTTTCAACGAATCCCAACCTGTTGGCAGGAACCTGACAGCAGTACTCAAAAAAGGCGATGCACCATGAGAAAACAATGACGCCCAACAGCGGCCAGTTACTGGAAACACCTGATTCCTGTAATTTCAAATGCCCATACCAAGCCAGTGTCATGAAGACATTGCTTAGTATGAGCAAAATGATGGTATATAGTCCGTTCATCTTGAACTACTGTTTCTTCTGAAGATACTCGTCCATGTTGGCTGCCGCACGACGACCGTCGCCCATGGCGAGAATCACCGTAGCACCACCGCGTACGATATCACCACCAGCGAAGATCTCTGAACGGGCCGACTGCATTCCCTCGTTCACCACGATGGTGTTCTTACGTCCCAGTTCCAGTCCTTCAATAGACTTCGGTACGAGCGGGTTGGGAGATACACCAACAGCCACAATCACCTGATCCACCTCGAGGGTTACCGTCTTGCCTTCCACGGGAACAGGAGAGCGACGACCGGAAGCATCAGGTTCGCCCAGTTCCATCACCTGTAGCACAGCAGCCTTAACAGCACCGTTCTCGTCGGCAATATACTCAATGGGGTTGTGCAGGGTCAGGAAGTTGATACCTTCCTCCTTGGCATGTTTCACCTCCTCCAGACGAGCAGGCATCTCCTGTTCGCTACGTCTATATACTAAGGTGACGTTTCCACCCAGTCGTTTGGCAGTACGACAAGAGTCCATGGCCGTATTACCACCACCCACTACCAGTACGTTCTTACCGAAGTTAAGCGGAGTATCTGTAGTAGGATTGGCAGCATCCATCAGGTTCACACGTGTCAGGTATTCGTTTGACGACATGATGTTGATGGCATTCTCGCCAGGGATGTTCATGAAGTTCGGCAGACCGGCACCAGAACCCACGAAGATACCCTTGAAGTTCTGTTTCTCCAACTGCTCCACGCTGATGGTCTTACCCACGATGACGTCAGTCTGGAAGTGTACGCCCATCTTCGCGAGGTTCTCGATTTCCACGTCAACGATCTTGTTCGGCAGACGGAATTCAGGGATACCGTACTTCAGCACACCGCCAATCTCGTGCAGCGCCTCGAATACATATACGTCGTAACCCTTCTTCACCATGTCACCAGCAAACGAAAGACCGGCAGGACCTGAACCTACAACGGCAATCTTGATGCCGTTGGCAGGAGCAATCTCAGGTAATGAGATATTACCGCTCTCACGTTCGTAATCGGCAGCGAAGCGCTCCAGATAACCGATGGCCACAGCAGGCTCGTTCATCTTCAGGTGGATACACTTGCTTTCGCACTGCTTTTCCTGCGGACAAACACGACCGCATACGGCGGGTAGGGCAGAGGTCTGCTTAAGAACCTTGGCTGCAGCAAGGAAATCACCACGCTCGATATTCTTGATGAACGAAGGGATGTTGATATTTACCGGACATCCTTCTACGCAAGAAGGCTTGGCACAGTCGAGACAACGCTTAGCCTCTGTCATGGCCATCTCCTTGGTCAGACCGATGTTCACCTCTTCCGTACGAGTGGTGGCACGATAAACCGGATCAAGCTCTGGCATGATGACACGCTCTATCTGAGTGCGTTCCTTCGCTTTCATGCTCTTGCGGAGCTCATCACGCCAAGGAGCATTGCGGTCGGTGAGAGACTCGATAGAGTCAATGGGGTTAATGGGCTCAATGGGCTCAATGGGCTTATTAGACCCATTCTGCACATCAAGCCTATCCTGCCCATCCTTATCATTCAGATGCTCTTCAAAGTGCTCCATCTCTTCCTGTTCGGCCCGCTTGAAGGTACCCATGCGCTTGAACATCTCGTCCCAGTCGACGAGTGCACCATCGAACTCAGGACCGTCGATGCAGACGAACTTCGTCTTTCCACCGATGGTGAGACGACAGGCACCACACATACCTGTACCATCCACCATGATGGTGTTCAGTGATACCTCACAAGGAATGCCATGCTTCTGTGCGGTGAGGTTCGAGAATTTCATCATGATAGGAGGACCTATGGCGAATACCTTATCGACATGCTCCTGTTCAATGAACTTCTCAATACCCACGGTTACCACACCTTTCTCTCCATACGAGCCGTCATCAGTCATGATGATCACCTCGTCAGAGCTCTCGCGAACCTTATCTTCAAGAATAATCAGGTCTTTCGAACGTCCGGCCATTACCGACAGGACACGGTTCCCTGCAGCCTTCAGTGCCTGTATGATGGGCAGCATAGGAGCAACACCCAAGCCACCACCAGCACAAACCACTGTACCGAATTTCTCAATGTGTGTTGGATTTCCCAACGGACCGACCACATCTGTCACGTAGTCACCCTCGTTGAGCATGCAGAGTTTCTTCGACGATAATCCCACTTGTTGTACGACAATCGTGATCGTTCCCTTGTCAATGTCTGCACCGGCAATGGTCAGCGGCATACGCTCACCTTTCTTTCCGACACGAACAATGACAAAGTTACCCGCTTTGCGACTCGCTGCGATGAGCGGAGCCTCAATCTCAAATAGAAAAACTTTCTCAGAGAACTGTTCTTTTCTGACAATCTTGTTCATAACAGTATTTTGTTTGTTTCAATTTGCTTGCAAAATCGGATGCAAAGTTAACAAATTGTTTTTATATAGCCGAATATTTTCTCATTTTTTTCTATCTCCATGGTTTACAATCAGTAAAGATGTAAAATAAACATAAAAAACACCCGTTCTTACGTATCCGTTGGATTATTATTCATATCTTTGTCATGAAAACAATTTAATCTTCTAAATCTGACTAATATGTACAATGTCCTTAAATGTTTGTTGGTAAGTTTTTTCTTATCGATAGGATTAGTAAGCTGGGCTGATGACTGCATTGTTGATGGCATCTATTATGAACTTGATACCATCAAGAAAGAAGCCTGTGTGAAACCATGTGGTGATGGGCGTTATCAAGGCCAGGTGTTGATTCCTGCTTCCATACAAGTAGAAGGAGTTGAATATACGGTGACATCCATTGGAGAGAAGGCATTCGACAATTGTAACAAGCTGTACTCAATATCCATCCCCAACAGCGTTACATCAATTAGAAGGGGAGCCTTCAGCTTCTCTGGTCTGGTAGCAGTAACCATTCCCGCGAGTGTAACATCCCTTGGTGAGCATGCCTTTGAAGGTTGTTGGTCTTTGACTACCGTGAACCTCTCTGAGGGTTTGAAATCTATTGGGGAGTGGGCCTTTGCTCATACCGGTTTGTTTACTGTTACTATTCCGAATAGTGTGGAAAGCATTGGCGAATGGGCTTTCTCCGGATGTAGCGATATGCATTCCATGAAAGTAAAGAAAGGTAATACCCATTATGATTCGAACAACGACTGCAACGCTATTATCGAGACAGCCACAAACACGCTGATAGCAGGATGTTTGAACACCATAATTCCCAACAGTGTTAGAGTAATAGGTCCTAATGCTTTTTGGGGTTGTCGCATGACCTCTTTAGCCATTCCTGAAGGCGTTACAATGTTAGATAGAGCAGCTCTCAGTTGTTGCTACAACTTGCAAACAATCACTCTCCCCAAGAGTGTAACAACCATTGGTGAATACGCTTTTAGCAGTTGTAAGAGTATGACATCTATAGAACTCCCTGAAGGAATCACATCCATAGGTAATGATGCTTTTATGAGTTGTTTAAGTCTGTCTTCCATTATTATCCCCAAGAGCGTCACATCCATTGACGGAATGCTTTTCACCGGATGCCGTAACCTCATATCCATTAATGTTAGGGAAGGGAATACGCGTTATGATTCGCGTGACAACTGTAATGCAATCATTGAGACTGTCACGAATAAGCTGATTGCAAGTTGTAAGAACACCATGATGATTCCCAAGAGCGTAAAAGTTATTGGTAATGCCGCATTTAATCAATGCGTCGACAAAATGTCTATCACCATACCTGAAGGAGTTACCCAAATAGAAGATTATGCATTCAATGATTGTCAGGGTTTGAGATCCGTCATCATTCCCGATGGCGTTACAACAATCGGTGATGCAGCTTTCAGGGGCTGTAGAAACCTGACCTCAGTGAACATTCCTAACAGCGTCACTCATATAGGAGAATCTGCTTTCGATTGTTGCGTAAGTCTTTCCTCCATCACGCTCCCCCAAAGTCTCACCACCATTGGAGAAAGGGTGCTATGTAATTGCGATAACCTGAAGGAAATCCATTGCCAAGGAACAACACCGCCCAACCTGGTGGTTAATGATTCAGAAAATAGCGTGAAACTGATAACAATTCGTTTAGAACAACCACAGCAGACCGCTAAGGCCATCTTATACGTTCCCAAAGGAACGAAAGATGCTTATCGGTCTGCTGAGTATTGGAAAACCTTCGAAATCGAAGAAGAGTAATCTTTACGTCTTAGTCAATCATGTCGCAACCCATGTAAGGAACGAGGGCTGCAGGAACCTTGATACCATCCTCTGTCTGGTTGTTCTCCAGGAGGGCAGCCACGATACGCGGTAATGCAAGGGCTGAACCATTGAGTGTATGACAGAGTTCCGTCTTCTTTGTCTCGCTGTTGCGGTAACGACACTTCAGTCGGTTGGCCTGATAGGTATCGAAGTTAGATACTGACGAAACCTCCAGCCAGCGTCCCTGCGCTTCGCTATATACCTCAAAGTCGTAGCAGATAGCAGAAGTAAAGCTCTGATCGCCACCACAGAGCAGCAGGATGCGGTAGGGCAACTCCAGCTTCTTCAGCAGACCTTCCACATGCTCCAGCATCTCCTTATGACTCTCCTTGGAATGCTCAGGCTTATCGATGCGTACAATCTCAATCTTTGAGAACTCATGCAGACGGTTCAGTCCGCGAACATCCTTACCATAGCTACCAGCCTCTCTGCGGAAGCACTCGGTATAAGCACAGTTCTTGATAGGCAGATCCTTCTCGTCGAGAATCACGTCGCGATAGATATTCGTTACGGGCACCTCTGCAGTAGGAATCAGATAGAAGTCATCTACCTCACAGTGATACATCTGTCCTTCCTTGTCAGGCAGCTGTCCTGTACCATATCCTGAAGCCTGGTTGACCACCGTAGGCGGCATAATCTCTGTATAACCGCTCTTGCGAGCCTCATCAAGGAAGAAGTTAATCAGCGCACGCTGCAGTCTTGCACCCTTACCGATATAGACAGGGAAGCCAGCACCGGTGATCTTTACACCGAGGTCGAAATCTATGAGATTGTATTTCTTGGCCAGTTCCCAGTGGGGCAGTGGAGTGAAACCCTCTGCGGCGAGCTTGGGATTAACGTCCCAGTTGCCAACGGTATCATTCTCTGTGCACTCCTTGAGGTTACTCTTCACCACGCGGTTATCTTCTGCCGCCTTTCCTTCAGGTACCTCATCATAAGGGATATTCGGAATCTGACAAAGCAGGGTGGTCAGTTCCTCCTGTGCCTTGCTCATCTGTTCCTCCAGTTGCTTGTTGGTCTCCTTCAGCTGGGAAACGGATTCTTTCACAGCATTGGCCTCGTCCTTCTTTCCTTCCTTCATCAAACCACCGATCTGCGCAGCCATCTTCTTGGCCGCGTTCAGGTTGGCATCTAATTGCTGTTGAGCTTCGCGACGCTGTTTATCTACAGCGAGCACTTGTTGAATGGCCTGTTCTGCATCGGCAAAATGCTTCTTTTCCAGACCTTTGATAACGCGTTCAGTTTCCTCACTGATGAGTTTCAATGTAAGCATATACTATATTATATTAATGTATTATCGATAATTGGCTGCAAAGTTACGATTAAGTGAGCGAAAAACCAAATTTTTTTTGGTTTTTCCGAGGGGGAGTAAGTTCGCGGATTCATCCGCAAAGTTACTAAAAAACGAGAGAAATGCAAAAAGAAAGCATGCTTTTCTTTTTATTCCCATGTTGGGAACAATTTATTCCCATGTTGGGAACAATTTATTCCCACGTTGGGAACTTTTTATTCCCATGTTGGGAACTTTTTATTCCCATGTTGGGAATAACCCGTAATCAATAAGAAATCCCAGTCTTGTAGGACTGGGATTCTATTGTTTGTTTGGAATAAGCTTGTTAAATTAAGTTAGGCTTCTGCCTCCTCAGCTACGGGAATTACAGAAACCGTGCTCTTATTGTTACGGCCTTTCTTGAAGTTCACGATACCGTCACACAGAGCAAAGAGGGTGTCATCCTTACCGATACCCACGTTCTCACCAGGATTATGGTGTGTACCACGCTGGCGAACGATGATGTTACCGGCAACACATTTCTGACCGCCCCAGATCTTGACGCCAAGTCTTTGTGCAGCACTCTCGCGTCCGTTCTTAGAACTACCTACACCTTTTTTATGTGCCATTTCTTGTTCCTCCTTAATTAAGCGATTACTGATTTGATTTCCACCTGAGTGTACTGCTGGCGATGACCGTTCTTCTTACGATAGTCCTTGCGGCGCTTCATCTTGAAAACGATAACCTTCTCGCCCTTAACCAGGGGATTAATAACCTCACACACTACTTTTGCACCCTCTACAGTCGGGGTACCCACAGTGATTGCACCCTCATTGTCAACGAGGAGCACTTTGTCAAACTCAACAGTCTGGCCCTCTTCCGCCTCGCGGATGTGGTTCACGAAGATCTTCTTTCCCTCTTCGACCTTAAACTGCTGACCGTTGATCTCTACAATTGCGTACATTTGTTTTTATTGCATTTAACGGGTTTTCCCGCAAGGCGGACAGGCATCGTGCCGTCACTTTTTGAGCCTCCACGAGCTAAATCGGCTGCAAAATTACTACATTTCCCTGAACCCTGCAAACTTTCCTTCAACATTTTCACGTTTTTAACGAAACTTTTTGTGTGCCAACTGTTCGTTCGTTCCACTTGTTTGACAACCATAAAAAGCGACAGATGGTTTAAATATTATTAAAATAGGAGGAAACACTTGTTTATTTGATTTTTTTGTAATAAATTTGCAATATGTTTATCTAGACTATCAATGTTAACAAAATGGCAAAGTATAATATTACAGAAAGAAAAGAGAAGGAAGCGGCCTATCGTAATCTGGTGAATCCCAAGCTAATGGATGATCTCAAGGAAAGGATTCTCAACATTATTCTGTTCCAGAAGAAGTTCAAGGATAAGGATTATTCTGCGAAGAAACTTGCCGAGGATCTCGGTACGAACACGAGGTATATCTCTGCCGTGGTGAATGTGCGGTTCCATACGAACTACACTACTTTTGTGAACAAGTTCCGCATTGATGAAGCAATGACGCTGCTTGTTGACAGACGTTATCGTGACTTGAACATGGAGGACATCAGTGACATGGTGGGATTTGCTAACCGACAGTCGTTCTATGCCGCGTTCTACAAGTTCAACGGCATTACCCCACGTGAGTATAAACTCCGTCATCTTGCCCAGCATCCGCAACCAGAACAGAAGAAAGGGGCGAAAAAGGAACGCAAAGCATAAGCCTCCTTCATGAAAACATTCTCTTATTCCGACGAGTGCTTCTCTGATATTCAGCTATTGAGGTACCGCCTGAACGGCTTTTCCGATTTAACACTACGGCAAAAGCTGTTAGTTTATTATTTGTCTGAAGCCACGCTTTGCGGTCGTGACATTACCTTTGATCAGTTCGGGCGCTATAATCTTCGCATCAGGAAACTGCTCGAGGCTGTGTATATTCATTATCAAGGTAACAGGGATTCCAAGGATTTCCTTGCCTTGGAGGAATACCTGAAGCGTGTGTGGTTCTCAAACGGTATCTATCATCATTATGGATGTGAGAAGTTTGCGCCGGTATTTGGTGAGGAGTATCTACGTGAAGTAATCGGCACCTTGGACGTGTCGGTATTGCCTTTGCAAGAAGGTGAGGATGTAGAGGCGCTTTGTAATGAGTTGTTTCCGGTGATCTTCAATCCTGATATCCTTCCCAAAAGGGTGAACAAGGCCGACGGGGAGGACTTGGTTGCCACATCTGCCTGTCATTTCTACGAAGGGGTTACCCAACAAGAGGTGGAAAGGTTCTATCAGGAGATGAAAAACGCTTATGCCAATGATCCGGAACCACCGTCGTTCGGACTGAATTCCACGTTAGTCAAACGAGAAGGTAAGATCGTGGAAGATGTGTGGTGTGCCAACGGACGGTATGGAACGGCCATCCGACAGATTATTCATTGGCTGGAAAAGGCACTCGACGTTGCAGAGAACGAACAGCAACAACAGTATATCTCCACCTTAATTAAATATTACCGTACAGGCGACCTTCGGCTGTTTAATAAGTATTGTATTGAATGGGTGAGGGAACATGAGGCCCGTATCGATTTCATCAATGGTTTTATAGAGGTATATGGCGATCCGCTCGGACTGAAAGGCTCGTGGGAGGGAATCGTGGAATACAAGGATCTGGAAGCTACCCGACGCACTCAGCTGATTTCAGATAACGCGCAGTGGTTTGAAGACCATTCGCCTGTGGATCCCCGCTTTAAGAAAGAAAAGGTGAAAGGGGTGACAGCACAGGTGATTTGTGCGGCTATGCTGGGAGGGGATGAATATCCTTCAACGGCAATAGGTATCAACTTACCCAATGCTGATTGGATTCGGGCTGCTCATGGTTCCAAGAGTGTAACCATAGGAAATCTGACCGAAGCTTATCAGAAAGCGGCTAAAGGAAACGGCTTCAAGGAAGAGTTTGTGATTGACAAGGAAACTATCTCATTGATAGAACAATACGGTGATGTGTGTGATGACCTTCATACCGACTTGCACGAATGCTTAGGACACGGTAGCGGACAACTTCTTCCTACTACCGATCCTGATGCGTTGAAGGCTTATGGGAATACGATTGAAGAGGCAAGGGCCGACTTATTCGGCTTGTATTATATTGCCGACCAGAAACTCATAGACTTAGGACTCGTGCCTGATAAGGAAGCTTATAAGAGTCAGTATTATACGTATATGATGAACGGATTACTCACGCAGCTTACTCGCATCAAACCGGGTCATCAAGTGGAGGAGGCCCATATGAGGAACAGGGCCTTAATTGCTCACTGGTGTTTGGAGAAAGGATCAGCAGAGCAGGTCATGGAACTGGTGGTGAAAGATGGTAAGACGTTCCTTCGCATCAACGATTATGAGAAACTGCGTGCCCTCATTGCCACTTTACTTGCTGAGGTGCAGCGCATCAAGAGCGAAGGTGATTATGAAGCAGCTCGAGAACTGGTGGAGCGTTATGGGGTAAAGGTTGATTCGCATCTTCATCAGGAGATTCTCAGCAGATATGAACAACTCCACCTTGCACCTTATAAAGGATTCCTGAATCCCGTAATGACGCCTGTCTATAATGATCAGGGTAAAATCGTGGATATCCAACTCGATTATACGGAGAGCTATACCAGTCAGATGTTGCGATACAGCAAAGAGTACGGCTTTTTATAAACATGAAGTAATATGACAGAAGAGACACAGCACAAGGTAAAGGAGATCAAACAAAGTCTCAGACAACTGATGAATGGGGTAACGGCTAAGTCGATGCGCGAGAAAGGCATGGACTATCATCTGAGCTGGGGAGCGAGTATTCCCGACTTGCAGAAGATGGCAGCTGAATACGGTAAGGACTATTCGTTGGCCATTGAGCTCTGGAAGGAGAATATCCGTGAGTGTAAGATCCTAGCCACGATGATTATGCCGCCGGAAGAGATGCCTGTGGAGATCGTGGAACTGTGGATGGAGCAGACTCCCTCGCTGGAAGTGGCTGAACAGGCAGCATTTAACCTTTATCAGCATCTGGATGAAGCATCTGTGCTGGCGTTTCAATGGATTGCCTCTGATAATGACTTTGAACAGGTATGCGGTTACCATGTGCTTTCACGATTGTTTATGAAAGGTATGACGCCTGATGAGAGGGGACTCAACGAGGTGATTGACCAGGTGCTGACAGCATTACAAGGAGCCTCCTATCCCGTCAGACGAGCAGCTGTTTCGTGTTTGCAATGGCTTGGCAGACAAGGAGAAGAATATGCGCAAATTATTCGTTCTGCAACGAAATCCTATGATTTAGGACTTTTTTAGTTTTCATTGTCCATAATATAAATAAAAAATACTACCTTTGCACGGACTTATGTGAATCAACGCATGAAGGATGACGTAAAGGTAGCAGTAAGGAAAGTGCTATCCAACTATTTGGAACAGAACAAACGCCGCAAGACGCCCGAGCGCTTTGCGGTGCTTGATGCTATTTTCGAGTTTCCTTCATACTTCTCTTTGCAGGATTTGAACGACAAGTTGGAAGCATCTCATTTCCCTGTCAGTCGTGCCACTCTTTACAATACCATCAACCTCTTGATGGAACTACGACTCATTCTCTCGCACCGTATGGGAGGGGAGACGCGTTATGAGGCTGCTTACGACAGTGTGGGACATTGCCGGCAGATCTGCACGGTATGTGGTAAGACTACTGCAGTAAAATCTCCTGCTATCATTCAGGCTGTAAACGAAACACGTTTGAAACGCTTCCGCCGCGATGGCTTCTCCCTCTATATCTATGGGGTATGTAGTAGCTGTCTGGCAAAAATGACACGACAGAAAAATAAGAAAAAATAATAGATCGTATGAACAAAGGTAGAGTAGATGTCCTGCTGGGTCTGCAGTGGGGCGATGAAGGTAAAGGCAAGGTAGTCGATGTTCTGACTCCTGGTTATGATGTAGTAGCTCGTTTTCAGGGTGGTCCTAATGCCGGACATACCTTGGAGTTCGAAGGTGAGAAGTATGTGCTTCGCAGTATTCCCTCCGGTATCTTCCAGGGAGGAAAGGTGAACATTATCGGTAACGGCGTGGTGCTGGCTCCCGATTTGTTCATGGGAGAAGCCAAGGACCTGGAGAAGAGCGGTCATAATCTGCGTTCCCGTCTGTATATTTCCAAGAAGGCTCACCTGATTATGCCTACTCACCGTGTGCTCGATGCCGCCTACGAGGCTCAGAAAGGAAAGAGCAAGGTAGGGACTACAGGTAAAGGTATCGGTCCTACCTATACTGACAAAATCTCTCGCAACGGTCTGAGAGTAGGTGACATCTTCGAGAATTTCCAAGAGAAATACGCCGCCCATAAGGCCCGTCATGAGGAGATCCTGCGGTCGATGAACTTTACCAACTATGATATCACGGAGGTAGAGAAGACCTGGATGGAAGGTATTGAATACATGAAGCAGTTCCCCATCGTGGATTCGGAATATGAAATCAACAAGCTGCTGAAGCAGGGAAAGACAATCCTTTGTGAAGGTGCTCAGGGTACGATGCTGGATATTGACTTCGGTAGCTATCCTTTCGTTACTTCTTCGAACACCATCTGCTCGGGTGCCTGCTCTGGCTTGGGCATCGGTCCTAACAAGATCGGTGAGGTGTATGGTATCATGAAGGCTTATTGTACTCGTGTAGGTGCGGGTCCTTTCCCCACGGAACTCTTTGACGAGACAGGAAAGAAGATACGCGATTTAGGTCATGAGTACGGTGCAGTGACAGGTCGTGAGCGTCGTTGTGGCTGGATCGACCTCGTGGCGCTCCGCTATGCTATCGACATCAACGGTGTTACCCAGCTGATTATGATGAAGAGTGATGTGCTCGACGGCTTCGATACTATCAAGGCATGTGTGGCCTATAAGCAGAACGGTGTGGAGATTGATCATTTCCCCTACAGCATCGAGGAGGGTATTGAGCCTGTATATAGAGAATTGCCGGGATGGAAGACTGATATGACACAGTTTACTTCAGAGGATCAGTTCCCGAAAGAGTTCAAGGATTACATCGCCTTCCTTGAGGAGCAGCTGGCTACACCCATCAGCATCATCTCTATCGGTCCTGACCGCGATCAGACAATCGTGAGACAAAAACATTAAACATTAAACATTAAACATTAAATTATTGAGATCATTAAGCATTAATCATTAACATTATGAAAGTTGACAACCAGATTGTTGATGACTCCAAATCTTTTGCTATTCGCATAATTAGGTTGTATAAGTTCTTAGCCGACAACAAAAAGGAGTATGTGATAGCAAAGCAGGTGTTGCGTAGCGGTACGAGCATTGGGGCGAATGTAAGTGAAAGCGTCTTCGCACAAAGCCGTATGGATTTTGTCAACAAGATGAGCATAGCACTTAAAGAAGCGAATGAAACAAAATATTGGTTAGATTTATTGGTTGAAACAGACTATCTATCAAATAGTCAGTATGATTCAATTGTTGACGATGTGAATAAACTCATAGGTACACTTGTCAATATTATCAAAACGACGAAGAGTAATAATGTTTAATTTTTAATGTTTAATATATAATGTAATTATGAAACCAAGTATTCCTAAAGGAACACGCGACTTCTCTCCTGTAGAGATGGCGAAGCGCAACTATATATTTGACACAATACGTAGTGTCTATGCCCTTTATGGGTTCCAGCAGATTGAAACACCTTCCATGGAAACGCTGCAAACCCTGATGGGTAAGTACGGCGAAGAAGGTGATAAGCTGCTTTTCAAAGTACTCAACAGCGGGGATTTCCTGAATAAGGTGAGTGATGAGGAACTGCAGCAGCGGAATGCTTTGCATTTGGCCGCCAGACTCTGTGAAAAGGGTCTTCGATATGACCTGACCGTTCCCTTTGCCCGTTATGTGGTGATGCATCGTGAAGAACTGCAATTGCCGTTCAAACGTTATCAGGTACAGCCCGTTTGGCGAGCCGACCGTCCTCAGAAAGGTCGTTACCGTGAGTTCTACCAGTTCGATGGTGACGTCGTAGGATCTGACTCCTTACTGAATGAGGTGGAGCTGATGCAGATTGTGGATACGGTATTCAAGCGTTTCGGCGTTCGTGTGCAGATTAAGATCAACAACCGGAAAATCCTGACAGGTATTGCCGAGGTGATTGGAGAGGCCGATAAGATTGTGGATATCACCGTGGCTATCGACAAGCTTGATAAGATTGGATTGGAGGCTGTCAATGAAGAACTCACCAAGGATGGTATCAGCGCTGAAGCCATTGAGAAGTTACAGCCAATCATCTTACTCTCAGGAACTAACGAAGAGAAACTTCAAGTTATTAGTGAAGTATTGAAAGACTCTGAAACCGGACTGAAAGGTGTTGAGGAGATTCGCTTTATTCTTGATACAGTGAAGTTGTTCGGACTGCAGAATGAGATCCAGCTCGACCTGACCTTGGCACGTGGCTTGAACTACTATACCGGTGCTATCTTTGAGGTAAAAGCTTTGGATGTTCAGATCGGTAGTATTACAGGTGGTGGACGATATGATAACCTCACGGGTATTTTCGGTATGCCGGGAATCTCAGGTGTGGGAATCTCGTTTGGTGTCGACCGTATCTTCGACGTGTTGAATGCCCTCGATGCCTATCCCAAGGAAGCGGTGAACGGAACACAACTGCTCTTCATTAATTTCGGTGAGAAGGAAACGGCCTTCTGCATGCCTATTGCCGCCCGACTTCGTGAGGAAGGTATTCGTACAGAGGTATTCCCTGATTCCGTCAAGATGAAGAAGCAGATGAGCTATGCCAATGCCAAGAGTATTCCGTTCGTTGCCCTCGTAGGTGAGAACGAGATGAACGAAGGAAAAGTTACGCTGAAGAATATGACGACAGGCGAACAGAACCTCGTTACTCCTGACGAACTCGTAGCTCTGATGCGAAATCATCAGTAATGATTCTTTTTTTTCCAGTTTTGTAATAAAAGTCACAAAAAATTTGTGGCTTTGGGAAATTATTGCTATTTTTGCGCTTATAATCTAAAAACGTTTACTACAACTATCAGATATCAACTTACAAATATAAATCGCTTATGACACAGATTAAAGGACGCATTTCTCAGATTATCGGTCCGGTTATCGACGTTTATTTCGATACCGAAGGACTGGATGCAGAGAAAGTGCTCCCCAAAATCCACGAAGCTCTTCAGATTGTTCGTCCCAACGGTGAGAAACTCGTTATCGAGGTGCAGCAGCATATCGGTGAGGATACCGTGCGTTGTGTGGCTATGGACAATACCGATGGTTTGCAACGTGGCTTGGAGGCGATCCCGATGGGCACACCTATCGTGATGCCTGCCGGTGATCAGATTAAGGGTCGAATGCTGAACGTGATCGGTCAGCCTATCGACGGTATGAAACAACTCGACATGGAGGGTGCTTACCCCATTCACCGCGAGGCTCCTTCTTTTGAGGAACTCTCTACAAAGAAAGAAATCCTTGCCACTGGTATTAAGGTGATCGACCTGCTCGAACCTTATATGAAAGGTGGAAAGATCGGACTCTTCGGCGGTGCCGGTGTGGGAAAGACAGTGCTCATCATGGAGCTGATCAACAACATTGCCAAAGGACATAACGGTTTCTCTGTCTTCGCTGGAGTAGGAGAGCGTACCCGTGAGGGTAACGACTTGATCCGAGAGATGTTGGAATCAGGTGTTATCCGCTATGGAGAGAAATTCCTTAAGGCAATGGAAGAGGGCAAGTGGGACTTGAGTCTCGTTGATCCCGAAGAGATGAAGAAGAGTCAGGCTACCCTGGTATATGGACAGATGAATGAGCCTCCAGGTGCCCGTGCATCCGTAGCCTTGTCTGGTCTGACCGTTGCTGAGAGCTTCCGCGACGGTGGTGGTAAGGACGGTGGTGCTGCCGATATCCTGTTCTTCATCGATAACATCTTCCGTTTCACGCAGGCTGGTTCTGAGGTATCTGCTCTGTTGGGTCGTATGCCTTCGGCCGTAGGTTATCAGCCTACGTTGGCCTCTGAGATGGGTACAATGCAGGAGCGAATCACTTCCACCAAGTCGGGATCTATCACCTCCGTACAGGCTGTGTATGTGCCCGCAGACGACTTGACCGACCCAGCTCCTGCTACAACGTTTACTCACTTGGATGCTACCACGGTGCTCGACCGTAAGATTGCAGAGTTGGGTATCTATCCTGCTGTGGATCCGCTGGGATCAACCTCACGTATCCTTGATCCGCTGATTGTAGGTAAGGCCCACTATGATTGTGCTCAGAGAGTAAAGGAGATTCTGCAGCGCTATAAGGAGTTGCAGGACATCATTGCCATCTTGGGTATGGACGAGCTTTCCGATGAGGATAAACTGACCGTGAACCGTGCTCGTCGTGTACAGCGTTTCCTGAGTCAGCCGTTTACCGTAGCCTCTCAGTTCACGGGTCTGCCAGGTGTCATGGTACCCATTGAGGAAACCATCAAGGGCTTCAACGCCATCCTCGACGGTGAGGTGGATGATCTGCCCGAGCAGGCATTCCTCAACGTAGGAACCATTGAAGACGCGAAGGAGAAGGCCAAGAAACTTCTTGAAGCTGCAAAAGGATAATCATTTGACAATTGGACAATTTACGATTTGACCATTGACAATAGTAAAATAGTAGAATTGTAAAATAGTAAAATGACATTATGTTGCAATTGAAGATAGTTTCGCCCGAGAAGGTTGAATACGACGGAGTTGTTGAGAACGTATTGGTGCCTGGTACGATGGGACAGTTCGAGATTCTGACCAATCATGCACCGATTATCTCATCGCTGGGTGTGGGTGATGTGGTGTATGAAACCACCGACGGTAAGCATACCATTAAGATTGCAGGTGGTTTCGTGGCAGTACAGAAGAATCAGGTTAGTTTGTGTGTAGAACTTCACGAACATGACTAAGGACGTAGTGAACACATATCTGAGACAGAGTATCTGTCTGATTGCAGGAATAACCCTGCTGGCACTGCTTTATGTCAACGTATGGGGCAATGTGGAGCGGATGACGATACCTATCTGCATCTCGGCTGTGTTCCAACTGGTGGCCTGCATCGCCTATGCCATGGTGTGGAAGTGGGTTTCATCCAAGTCACCTGCCAGCTTACCGACACTGTATCTGTCAGCGTCTGCCTGTAGGATGTTTGCAGCTATCGTGGTGGTAATCATCTACTGCCTTGTCGCGAACAATCGGGATTCCATCCTTTTCTTCGTCGTTACTTTCTTGATTTACTATTTCGTGATTCTCATCTACGATACATGGTATTTCGTCAAGATTGAGAAGAAGATTAAAAATAATGTATAAACTGAATAACATGAGATATTTGCTTTTATGCCTGACTTTCCTTCTTGCTACCGCCACACCTGTGTCGGCAAGTGAGAGTGATGGGATAGACGTGAAAGAGATCGTGCTTGGTCACCTCGCTGATGCTTATGAGTGGCACATCACCACTATCGGTGGGAAGCATATCAGTATTCCTCTGCCAGTGATTGTCAGAAGCGAGGCCACTGGTAAGTGGCATGCTTTCTGCAGTTCTCGCATCGAGGAAGCAGCAGAAGAGGGTGCTGACTATATGGGCTTCTACTTCAATGAGGAGAAGAACGGTAAGATCTACGAACGTCTGGCCGACGGATCAAGTGTTCGTCCGTGGGACCTCAGCATAACCAAGAGTGTGTTGCAGATATGGATTGTGGTGATTATCATGCTGGTCATCTTCCTGGGCTGCGCTCGTTGGTATAAGAAACATGATCCAACCAAGGATGTGCCCAAGGGATTCGTAGGCATGGTAGAGATGCTCGTGATGTCTATTCACGATGACCTTATCCGCGATTCCATTGGAGAGAAGCACTACCGTCCTTATGCACCTTATCTGCTGACGGCCTTCTTCTTCATCCTTATCACCAACATGCTGGGGTTATTACCCATATTCCCCGGTGGAGCCAATGTAACGGGTAACATCAATATCACGTTCTTCCTGGCCCTCTGTACGATGTTGGCTGTGAACCTCTTCGGTAACAAGGAATACTGGAAGGAAATCTTCTGGCCCGACGTACCTATGTTCTTGAAGGCTTATCCTGCAGCCATCATGCCGATTATCGAAGTCTTTGGTATCATCACCAAGCCCTTCGCCCTGATGGTCCGTCTCTTTGCCAACATGATGGCAGGTCACGCAATCATCCTGTCATTCACGGCTATCATCTTCATCGGCTGGTCGTTGAATGCCTTCCTCGGCTCTGGTCTTACTTTGCTCAGCTTTGTCATGATGCTCTTCATGAACTGTCTGGAGTTCCTGGTGGCTTTCATTCAGGCATACGTCTTTACCATGCTCAGTGCCGTCTTTATCGGACTGGCTCATCCTGAGCATCACGAATAGATCTATAATACATTAATTAATAACCATTAAAAATTAAAGATTATGTTATCAACATTGATTTTACAGGCAGCCGCTTCTGCTGGTCTTGCTAAGTTTGGTGCCGGTCTTGGCGCAGGTATTGCAGCAATTGGTGCCGGTCTGGGTATCGGTCGTATCGGTGGAAACGCCATGGATGCCATCGCTCGTCAGCCGGAAGCTGCAGGCACCATCCGTACGAACATGATTCTGACAGCCGCATTCGTTGAGGGTGTTGCCCTGTTCGCTGTCGTTGTATGCGCACTCTGCGTATTCCTTTAATCATTAAATTCATCTGTGCAAATGGGCTCAATTAACTTACCATCAATATTAACGCCCGACTTCGGATTATTCTTCTGGATGTTGGTGGCGTTCTTGGTGGTCTTTCTCCTTCTAGCCAAGTTCGGCTTCCCCGTCATCACTGGTATGGTGGAGGAACGCAAGAACTATATCGACGAGAGTCTCCGCAAGGCTCACGAAGCTCAGGAGCGTCTCGCCAATATCGAGAAAGAAGGTGAATCCATCTTGCAAGAAGCTCGTGAGAAGCAGGCTCAGATACTGAAGGAGGCTGCTGAGACGCGTGACGCTATTGTGGAGAAGGCACAGGAAAAGGCAAGGGCAGAAGGTGCCCGTCTGCTGGACGATGCGAAAACAGCCATCGAACAGGAGAAGAAGGCCGCCATTGCTGATATCCGCAGTCAGGTAGCCACGCTGAGTGTCGATATCGCCGAGAAGGTTCTCAGGCAGAACCTGAAAGACGACAAGTCGCAGATGGATCTGATTGACCGTATGCTGGATGATGTTTCTACTGTTAACTAAGGTATTTAACGTATGGATATTGGAGTCATATCGGTAAGATACGCTCGTGCACTGCTCAAGAGTGCGACCGAAGCGAAAATCGAAGATGCTGTGTACACGGAGATGCAGCAGCTCGCCAAGAGCTACGTCGAAGTGCCGCAGCTACGGTTTACGATTGACAATCCGATGCTCTCGAAGGATAAGAAGGAAGCTTTGTTGCTGACTGCCGTTGGTGAGAAGCCTTCCGACCTTACCAAGACTTTCATCAAGCTGGTGCTGAAGGAAGATCGGGAGCGTGTGATGCAGTTCATCGCTAATTCGTACGTCACGCTATACCGTCAACAGAAGAATGTCATCCGTGGACGTCTCATCACTGCTGCCGCCGTTTCACCTGCCACAGAGCAGAAGATGCGACAGATGGTGGAGGGCAAGACTAATGGAACAGTGGAGTTTGAGTCGGAGGTGGATCCCGATATCATCGGTGGTTTCATCCTCGAGTACGACACCTATCGCATGGATGCGAGTGTCAAGACGAAATTGAATTCCATTCTCACTCAATTAAGTAAATGAACGTAATAACGTCATGACGTAATAACGTAATAACGAATAACAGAAAACAATGTCAGATAAGATTAAACCAAGCGAAGTATCCCAGGTACTGCTCGATCAGCTGAAGGGAATCACCAATGCCGAGAAGTTCGAAGAGGTGGGAACCGTGCTGACCGTCAGTGATGGTGTGGCCCGTATCTACGGACTACGCAATGCCGAGGCGAACGAGCTGCTGGAATTCGAAAACGGAACCATGGCAATCGTGATGAACCTGGAGGAAGACAACGTGGGTTGTGTGCTCTTAGGTTCTACCTCAGGCATCAAGGAAGGCATGGTGGTGAAGCGTACCAAGCGTATCGCCTCTATCCGTGTCAACGACAACATGCTGGGACGTGTCATCAATCCGCTGGGTCAGGCCATCGACGGTAAGGGAGACATTGACTTGAGCGATGCTTTCGAGATGCCGCTCGACCGTAAGGCTCCGGGTGTGATCTATCGTCAGCCGGTGAAGGAGCCGCTGCAGACGGGTTTGAAGGCCATCGACTCGATGATTCCCATCGGTCGTGGTCAGCGTGAGCTGATTATCGGTGACCGTCAGACAGGTAAGACCGCCATTGCCGTGGATACAATCATCAACCAGAAGAGTTTCTATGAGGCTGGTAAGCCTGTTTATTGTATCTATGTGGCTATTGGTCAGAAAGCCAGTACGGTTGCCACCCTCGTATCTACCTTACAGGAACATGGGGCCATGCCTTATACCATCGTGGTAGCTGCTACAGCTGCTGATCCTGCAGCCATGCAGTACTATGCACCCTTTGCAGGTGCTGCCATCGGTGAGTATTTCCGCGACCGCGGTCTGCCAGCACTGGTTGTATATGACGACCTCTCCAAGCAGGCTGTTGCCTACCGTGAGGTATCACTGATTCTCCGCCGTCCTTCAGGACGTGAGGCTTATCCTGGTGATGTGTTCTATCTGCACTCTCGTCTCTTGGAGCGAGCAGCAAAGATGAACGAGCAGCAGGAAGTGGCTGAGCAGATGAACGACCTGCCCGAGTGCATGAAGGGACATGTGAAGGGTGGTGGCTCTTTGACAGCTCTGCCAATCATCGAGACACAGGCAGGTGACGTATCCGCTTACATCCCCACGAACGTGATCTCTATCACCGACGGACAGATCTTCTTGGAGAGCGACCTCTTCAACCAAGGTTTCCGTCCA
This sequence comes from uncultured Prevotella sp., assembly GCA_900314935.1. Taxonomy (GTDB): domain Bacteria; phylum Bacteroidota; class Bacteroidia; order Bacteroidales; family Bacteroidaceae; genus Prevotella. The sequence goes on along the minus strand of OMXE01000014.1, from coordinate 58,569 downwards.
GCTATCAACGTTGGTATTTCCGTATCTCGTGTGGGTGGTTCGGCACAGATCAAGTCAATGAAGAAAGTGGCCGGTACGTTGAAGATCGACCAGGCGCAGTATCGTGAGCTCGAGGCCTTCTCGAAGTTCTCCAGTGATATGGATGCTGTGACGGCCATGACCCTCGACCGTGGACGAAAGAACAACCAGTTGCTCATCCAGCCGCAGTACAGTCCTATGCCCGTAGGCGAGCAGATTGCCATCCTTTATTGCGGTGTGCACGGATTGATGCGCGAGGTACCCATTCCTAAGGTACGTGAGTGTCAGACGGCCTTCCTCGATAAGTTGCGCTCTGCCAACCCTGAGGTCATCGAAACCCTTGCCAACGGTAAGATTGACGATGAGACGACTGCTAAGATCGAAGCCGTCATGGCTGACATTGCAGGAACGTATAAAGCCTAGCCTATGCCTTCGTTGAAAGAAATCAAAGGTCGTATTGCCTCTGTCAATTCCACGCGGAAGATCACGTCGGCGATGAAGATGGTAGCCTCCAGTAAGCTGCATCACGCACAGGTGGCCATTCAGAACATGCTGCCTTACGAGACCTTGCTGGAGCATATCCTCAAGTCGTTCCTCGCAGCTGAAGCCGATTCTCAGACCCCGTTCGACCAGGTGCGCCCTGTACAAAGGGTTGCCCTTGTAGTCTTTTCATCGAACTCTTCCCTCTGTGGCGGATTCAATGCTAACACCATCAAGATGATGACGCAAGCGGTGGATGAATATGCCCAGCAGATCGGTCGTGAGAACATCGAGATCTATCCCATTGGTCGTAAGGTCTATGAGAAGGCCAACAAGATGGGATTGAAGACGATGGGTGAGTATTCTTCCTTGGCCGACAAGCCTAATGCGCATGATTGTATTGAGATTGCGCGGGAGCTTGGAATGAAGTTCCTGGAAGGGGAGATTGACAAGGTGGAACTGATCTATCATCATTTCAAGAGTGCCGGTTCACAGGTGCTTACCCGTAAGACCTTCCTTCCTATCGACATCGAAGAGGAGCTTGAACGCGATCATGAGCGTGACCTTACCTCTGTGATTGCCACGAAGGAGAGTCAGGAGTACCTGAAGAAGAGAGGTGAGAAGAAAGAGGCAAGAGGCGAGAAGGAAGAAGTGAAGCCGTTGAACGACAACTTCATCGTGGAGCCAGACATGGATACTGTGCTCTCACAGCTTGTTCCTAAGCTTGCTCACCTGATGCTTTATACGGCCTTGCTCGACAGTAATGCGTCGGAGCATGCCGCCCGTATGGTGGCCATGCAGACCGCTACCGACAATGCCGATGAGCTGCTTCGTGAGTTGAACCTGCAGTACAACAAGAGTCGTCAGCAGGCCATCACCTCCGAGCTACTCGATATTGTTGGAGGAACGGTCAACAACTAATCAAAAAATAAGGATTAAGAGCTTTCTTAATCCTTATTTTTTTAATGTTTAATGTTTAATCTTTAATCTTTAATCTTCAATTCTTCTCAGAACATCATCGCCGTATCCGATAGGATCTCACTGAGTGTGGGATGTATATGCACCATTTGTGCTAATTCTTTCACGTTCGTATGCTTGCACATCAGCACGCTCACTTCCTGTACGATATCCGCTGCGTGGGCACCGAACACATGACAGCCAAGAATCAATCCGTTCTCATCGGTCATCAGCTTGAGTAAGCCGTCGGTCTCATCCATTGCTAATGCCTTACCATTGGCACGATAGAATCCCTTCTTACAGAGGAAACTCATACCTTTCTCTTTGCACTGATCTTCAGATAGTCCCACACAAGCCGCCTCAGGCTTTGTAAAGATGGCAGCAGGCATCATGTCCAAGTTGATCTCATCCCCGATGCCCAGCATGTGGTTCACAGCCTTCATCCCCTGGAAGGTAGCCGCATGAGCCAGCATCATCCTTGCATTCACATCACCAATGGCATAGATATGCGGGATATTGGTCTGCATGTTTTCATCCACCTCTATTCCTCTGGGAGAGAAATTCACACCAGTATTCTCCAATCCGAGACCATCCACATTGGCCCCACGTCCTGTAGCGATGAGGATGATATCCGCTTCCACCTGTTCCTCTTTCCCCTTTCGTTCGAAGAACACCGTGTTACCATCGATTCGTTTCACGCCACTCTGCATGAAGAAGTTCACGCCCCGTTTGGCAATCGTCTGACGAAGTCGTTTGGCAATATCACTGTCAACCATCGGCAGACACTCCTTGAGGAACTCGACAACCGTTACCTCACTTCCTAAGCTATTGAACACCGAAGCCATCTCCATGCCGATCACCCCGGCACCCACGATACACAATCGCTTAGGTACCTCGGTGATGTTCAGCAATTCGGTGGAAGTCATGACATGAGGCTGGTCGATTCCCTCGATGGGCAGCATCTTTGCATGCGATCCAGTGGCAATGATGATCCTGTCGGCCGTATATTCCTGACCGTCAGCCACCACCGTATTCGCATCCTTGAATGCCGCATGCGCTCTCACGAACGAGATGTTCTCACCTTGCAGTACCGTTTCCACCCCCGAACGCAGCTGTTCAATCACCGCATTCTTTCGTGCCATGATTGCGGAGAAGTCGACCATGTCAAACCCCTTATCCTTCAAGATGTCGACAATCTCCGCCTCATGACAGAGTGTTTTGGTAGGAATACATCCGCAGTTCAGACACGTGCCGCCAGCTTCCTTATCTTCGAAGATGGTGGTATGAATACCCATCCTTGCGGCATACGCAGCCGTTCTGTAGCCACCCGGTCCGCTACCGATGATGATCAATTCCTTCATGCCTGTTCCTCGTTTTTCATTTGACGGAAGGTCACCACGGGATGCTTGGCTGCCAGCACATCATCCACCCGTCCGATGGGCGTGTTATGCGGTGCGCTCTTCACCAGTTCAGGATTCTCCTTGGCCTCCTGCGCAATCTTCCGCATCACCTGGATAAATCCGTCGATGGTCTCCTTACTCTCATTCTCCGTAGGCTCAATCATCAGACTCTCGTGGAAGAGCAGCGGGAAATAGATGGTTGGAGCATGATAGCCATAGTCGAGCAACCGTTTAGCCACATCCATGGTGGTCACACCTGTTGACTTATCCTTCAGTCCGTCGAACACAAACTCATGCTTACACAGTCCGTCAATAGGCAGTTCGTACACATCTTTCAGACTCTCCTTGATATAGTTTGCATTCAGTGTGGCCAAAGGACCCACCATCTTGATATGCTGCCTACCCATAGAAAGAATATAGGTAAAGGCACGAAGAATCACGCCGAAGTTTCCGAAGAACGATCCGATGCTGCCCAACGACTGGTCATTATCCGTCTCAACAGTCAGCATATTCTCCTCTTCATTCAGGATGACGCGTGGAGTAGGGAGGAAGGGCTCCAAACCTTTCCTTACGCCCACAGGACCGCTTCCTGGTCCTCCACCACCATGCGGTGTGGAGAATGTCTTGTGCAGATTGATATGCATCACGTCGAATCCCATGTCACCAGGTCGACAAGCCCCCAGCATCGGATTCAGGTTCGCCCCGTCGTAATACATCAGTCCGCCGCAGTCGTGTATCCTCTTGGCAATCTCAGGAATATCCTTCTCGAACAGTCCCAACGTATTCGGGTTTGTCATCATCATCCCCGCAATCTCCGGTCCGTGCTGTTCAATCAGTGCGATGAGGTCAGGCAGGTCCACCAGACCCTTATCCGTACTCTTCACTTCCAAGATGTCCAGTCCGCATACCGCTGCCGAAGCCGGATTCGTGCCATGCGCCGAGTCAGGAACGATTACCTTCGTACGTTGGCTGTCACCCCGACTCTCATGATATGCGCGTATAACCATCAGTCCTGTGAGCTCCCCATGCGCTCCGGCACAAGGATTGAGCGTAAACTCACTCAGTCCTGCCAGTTCCGATAACGCCTGCTGCACACAGTAGTACACCTCAAGGGCGCCCTGGCACGTCTCAGCCGGTTGTAATGGATGAAGCTCTGCGAACTCCTTCATAGCCGCAATTTCCTCGTTGATCACCGGGTTATACTTCATCGTACAGCTACCCAAGGGATAGAAGCCGTTGTTCACGCCGAAATTGTTCGCACTATGGTTTGTATAATGGCGCACCACCGTCATCTCATCACATTCAGGCAACTGCGCCTCTTCCTTTCGTTTCAGCGCATCCGGCAGTTCCTCTACGGAGTAGATTCCATATCTGTTCTGAGGCAATGAATAGCCCCTACGACCCTCTTTCGACAGTTCGAAGATCAGGTTTCCATATAATTTGTTGTTCATTTCTTACCCTCCTTGATGATTTCTACCAGATCGTCGATGTCCTCTTTGGTACGTTTCTCAGTAACAGCAAACATCACCGTGTGCGCATCGATTTTCACACCGGCGAGATAGCCCAGTTCCATGCATTTCTTCTGCAGCGCATCCACATCCCCTTCGTAGGTAACGCAGAACTCATTGAAGAACGGCTGGTTGAATGTACGCTTAAACAAGCCAGTTTCTATGAGCTTGTCGCACAGATAGTGAGCACCGGCATACGACTGCTCAGCAGCTTCCTTCATGCCCTGCTTACCCATCAGAGAGAGGTAGATGGTAACGAACAACGCCATCAGACTCTGATTCGAGCAGATGTTCGAAGTAGCCTTCTGTCGGCGTATATGCTGTTCACGAGCCTGAAGTGTCAGTACAAAGGCACGCTGGTCACGACTATCCTTAGTCATACCCACGATTCTTCCTGGCATCTTCCTGATGAGCTTCTCCGTGCAGCACAGATAACCCACCGACGGTCCGCCGAATGTCATCGGGATACCTAAACTCTGTCCGTCGCCAGCTGCGATGTCTGCGCCCCATTCCTTAGGCGATTTCAGCACCGCCAGATCAGCAGCAATGCAGTTCATGATGAACAACCCTTTCTGCTCATGGATAGCATCAGCAAAGCCGGTATAGTCCTCTACGATACCATAATAGTTCGGCATCTGTACCACCACGCCAGCCACGCCACCCTCAGCGAGTTTCTTTTCCATGTCCGCCTTGTCGGTCACACCCTCCTTCGCTTCAATCCCTACGATCTCAATACCGTGGAACTTCGCATAGGTATCAATCACGCGGCGCACCTTCGGGTCGATGGTGTTGCTTACCAATACCTTCGTGCATTTCTTTCCTGCGGCGAAAGCCATCATCACCGCCTCGGCAGTAGCCGTAGCCCCGTCGTACATCGATGCGTTCGACACATCCATGCCGGTAAGCTCCGCCATCATACTCTGATACTCGAAGATATAGTGCAGCGTACCCTGAGAGATCTCAGCCTGATACGGTGTATAGCTGGTCAGGAACTCAGAGCGCTCCACGATACTGGGAATCACCGAAGGCGTATAATGATCATATACACCGCCGCCGGCAAAGCATGTCAGCTGATCGTTCATCATCCCCAAGGTGTTGAAGAACTGACGGATTTCCAACTCGCTCATCGCATCAGCGATCTCGTAGTCGCCTTTGAAGCGGATATCCTCAGGCACATCCGCGTAGAGTCCGTCTAACGAGTCAACCCCAGCCACCTTGAGCATCTGCTGGATTTCCTCCTCGGTATGCGGGAAATACTTGTGGTTCATAATATTTATTTTTTTAGAGGTGAGAAGTGAGAGGTGAGAAGTGAGAGATTACCTTTTATGTTAGAGCTTATGATCTTGTTATAGAACATAATACTCATTCATGTTATCATTATCTCTGAATCTATTCTCTCACCTCTAATTTCTTACCTCTCACCTCTTATTTATTACAGAATTCTTCGTAAGCAGCAGCATCCATCAGGTTATCGAGATCACCCTTGTCGCTGAGCTCCACCTTGATGATCCAGTTGGCGTAAGCATCCTCGTTCACCAGTTCCGGCTGATCCTCGAGAGCCTCATTGATTTCCACCACCGTACCACTTACCGGTGAAATCAGGTCGCTGGCAGCTTTCACGCTCTCCACAGCACCGAATTCCTCACCTGCAGTCACCTCATCATCCACCTCGGGCATATCCACATACACCACATTACCTAATGCGTTCTGCGCATAGTCGGTAATACCGATGAAACCGAAGTCACCATCCACTTTCACATACTCATGACTCTCAGAATAATAGAGTCCTTCAATTACTTTTGCCATAGTTATAATATTTAAATTTCGCTTCGCTCTATTTTTTAGAGGTAAGAGGTGAGAGGTGAGAAGTGAGAGATAACCTTTTATGTCAGAGCTCATGATCTTGTTATAGAACATAATACTCTTTCATGTTATCATTATCTCTGAATCTATTCTCTCACCTCTAATTTCTCACCTCTCACATCTATTTCTTATATCTCTTCTCGTAGAATTTCTTTTTCACCACTACACCCGGGAAGGTTTTCTTGCGTATCTGGATCTCCAGTTCCGTACCTAATTTAGCATGCGCTGTGTCAACTAATGCCATGCAAACGCTCTTTCCTGTGGAGATGGAGTTGTAACCTGTCGTCACTTCACCCACCTTCTCGCCCTGGTATAAAACACTATAACCATGACGGGGTATAGCCTTGTCTTTCAATTCAATACCAATCACGCGCTGCTTCACACCTTCCGCTTTCTGCTGTGCCAATGCCTCCTTACCGATGAACTCCTCCTTGTCGAGTTTGCAGAACATCGATAAGCCAGCCATGACTGGTGAGATCTCGTCAGACAGCTCGTCGCCATAGAGTGGCAATCCCACCTCGAAGCGCAGCGTATCCCTACAACCCAGTCCGCAGGGCTTACATCTTCCACACGCCATCAGTTTGTCCCACTGGCGCTGGATAAAGGCATGTGAGCCATAGATCTCGAAGCCGTCCTCGCCTGTGTAACCCGTCCTACTGATGATAATGGTCTCGCCATCAACGTCAATCGTCTTGGCTGTGTAGAACACCAGTTCCTTACAAGAAAGTCCGAGTACCTCTTCCACGACAGCCTCCGATTCTGGTCCCTGTACAGCAAGCTGTCCGTAGTAGTCGGAGCGGTTCTGCAAATCAATGTCGAACCCCTTGGCCTGCTGCTGCATCCATGCCCAGTCCTTGTCGATGTTTGCCGCATTGATCACCAGGAAGTAGTCCTGTTCGCCCATCTTATACACCAAGAGGTCGTCAACGGTACCACCATTCTCATAACACATCATTCCATAATAAATCTGTCCGTCGGGCGCACCCGTGACATCATTGGTGAAGATATGGTTCACATAGCGTTCCGCCTCAGCACCCTTGACGGTTACTTCACCCATATGACTCACGTCGAACACCCCGCAATGCTGTCTTACGGCATTGTGCTCATCAATGATGTTCGAATACTGTATCGGCATGTCAAAGCCGCCAAAGGGTGAGATTAGTGCACCCAGAGCCACATGTTTGTCATACAGACAAGTTCTTTTATTCTCCATTGCTTAAGATTAAAGATATTAAATCAGTTGTTTGTAAGTTTACTATGATATCACTGATGGAGTGGGGGATTGCGGCCATCAGCGCCTCTTTGTTCAAGGGTGTTCCCTTCAGTCGGCTACACAGTTCATTCTGGTCGCCTGTCAGGAAATAGTCGCCTTTCATATCGAAATCCCTGATCACCCCGTTCTTCACCTCCATTCTCACCTCGATGGTCCCCACATTGTCCATGCGCTGTTTCCTTATCACCGTATAGCGCGGATTGTTTCCATAGATGAACTTCGGTGAGAGATACTCCTTTTCCATCTCCTCGATGCTTTGTATCTCCTCAGCAGTCAGCAATCGTTCCTCATTACAGGCGAAACGGATGAGTGCTTCGCGAATCTCCTCCAGTGTCAGTGTTGTATGTTCCTTTAACAAGGTGATGCGCTGTCGAACGCTTTTCACTCCTTTGCTCAGCAGCTTCTCGTCATCGGGGGTAATACATCCCAGCATATTCCGCATCTCCGTGTCGTAGAGCATCGTTCCATGTACGATATTCCTCCCTTTACCCGTTGCAGTCTGATGTGCTCCCAGGTGGTAGAATGCGTTTCCGCTCACCTTCTTCCCATCTATCAGGATGTCGTTCCTTCCGTTGGCCGTAGCTGGAATACCCAGTTGTCGAAGGGCGGTAACCACCAATGTGGTATATTTGTGGTAGGTGAAGTTCACGCTGTCGCCATTAGTGATATACGACAGCATCATATTACTCATATCAGCATATACGCAGCCGCCTCCGCTTTTCCTGCGGTACATCTTCACACCGTTCCTTTTGCAGTATTCGATGTTCACCTCGTTCTCAATCAGCTGGTTCCTTCCGAATATCACGCTGGGTTCCACTTGCCAGATAAAGAAGGCGTCGTCAACGTTGGTATTTCGTGCAACGTACTCTTCCATAGCCAGATAGAAGCTTAGTGGTCTGTTCTTATCATCGGGTAACCTAATATGTACCATCCCTCTTTCGGATTGTTTAGGATTCTTGCATGCAAATTTAATAATAATCCATGAATCCCCCAACTTTTTCACATCATTTTTATGGTCTTTTTTCCCTAAAAGGAAACAGGTTTCGGAAAAACTTGTTATCTTTGCACTCAAGAACTATTAAAACAATTCTGAATCAACGAATTAAAGAATACGACATGATTGACAAAGAAACGCGAAATCGGATTATCTCTCTTATCCATCAGGAAGTGGTTCCCGCTATTGGCTGTACTGAACCGATGTCCGTTGCCTTGTGTACGGCAAAGGCTACTGAGCAACTGGGCTGTCGTCCGGAGCATATTGAGGCCAAGTTAAGTGCCAACATCCTGAAGAATGCCATGGGCGTAGGCATTCCAGGCACAGGAATGATTGGTCTGCCTATCGCTATTGCCTTAGGAGCTCTCATCGGTAAGAGTGCTTATCAGCTGGAGGTGTTGAAGGATCTTACGCCCGAGGCGCTCGAAGAAGGTAAACAGTATATTGCAGAGAACCGCATCGACATCAATCTTAAAGACGGAAGCTGTGACAAGCTCTACGTTGAGATAACCGTTTCCGCAGGTGAGAAGTCATCCAGAGCCGTTATCTCCGGCGGTCACACCACCTTCATAGAACCAGCAAGCCAGCGTATGGATACCCAAACGAAAGAGAGCGGTCAGCAAGATGCTGAGATTGCATTGAACATGCGATTGGTTTACGACTTTGCCACAACGACTCCCATTGACGAGATCCGTTTCATCGAAGAGACGCGTACCTATAATATGAATGCTGCCCGTGAGGCGTTGAAAGGCAACTACGGTCATAATCTCGGAAAAACCATCGACCGCCCGATGGCGAAAGGAATCTTCGGAAACTCAATCTTCTGTCATATCATATCTCGCACAGCATCAGCATGTGATGCCCGTATGGGTGGAGCAATGATTCCCGTGATGTCCAACTCAGGCTCGGGTAATCAAGGCATCTGTGCCACCAATCCGGTATGTGTATATGCCAAGGAGAACGAGAATACAGAAGAAGAATTGATCCGTGCACTGATGCTGAGTCATCTCACAGCCATTTATATCAAACAGAGTCTTGGTAAGCTATCTGCACTCTGCGGTTGTGTGGTAGCTTCGATAGGCAGCAGCGTGGGTATTACCTATCTCATGGGTGGTGACTACGAGCGCGTTTGCTATGCCGTGAAGAATATGATTGCCAATCTCACGGGTATGATTTGCGATGGTGCCAAGCCCGCCTGTTCCTTGAAGATCACATCCAGTGTGAGCACCGCCGTGTTGTCTGCCTTACTATCCATCGAAGGCAAGTGTGTGTCGTCTGAGGAGGGCATCGTTGATGATTGTGTTGATCAGAGCATCCATAACCTAACAGCCATTGGTGCTGACGGTATGGGCATCACCGATGAGATGGTGCTCAATATCATGACGCGAAAGAAATAAAAAATCCCCTCACACTGAGGGGATTTCGTAAATGAGGGGTGATATCTTCATGATGCCACCCCTCACTTTCATTTCCTTAATGTCACAAATGTCACATGTCACAAATGTCACATTTCGGCTTTCATCTTTCTCCAGTGCATCTTGTCGATTCTTTCAATCCAGTTGTCACGATGCCAGCGAGAGATGATTTTGCGGATAGCCGCTTCACCGCAGCTGTCCCGTTTCAATGCAAGACTATACCCGCCTTTTTTTAATGATCCCAGCACCTCAAGGGGAGATGAGAGATGCAGTAACTCTGTACTATTCTCTTGCTTCTTGCTTCTTGCCTCTTGCTTCTAAATAATCCCAGCCCTCAAGGGTTGGGATTATTTATTATCTCCTCCTAAACTCTGCGCAGGTGATGGCCGTTGCAATGGCAACGTTCAGACTATCTGCAGTGGCCTTATCGGCAGGGTAGTGGGGGATGAGGAGACGGCGGTTGATATGGGCTGCTACTTCTGGGGAGATACCTTTCCCCTCGTTACCCATCACAATGATGCCGTTGTGGCTGAGCGGCTCCTGATAGATATTCGTGCCGTTGAGGAAGGTGCCGTAGACGGGGAAGTCTTGGGGCAGATGACTGAACAGCTCTACCAAATCGGTATAGATCACCTTCACCCTGGCAATACTTCCCATGGTGGCCTGTACCACCTTGGGGTTATAGGCATCAGCAGTGTTCAAACTACAGAAGATGGTGGAAATGCCGAACCAGTCGGCTATGCGGATAATCGTTCCGAGATTACCAGGATCCTGCACATCATCAAGCGCAAGAAACAGTTCATTGGTAAGCGGCGTAATATCTTGTTGATCAGCTAAAAACGGATTCTCGTTAACGGGAAGAAGGAAGAAGGCCATTACCTGCTGCGGATGCTGCAGGAAACTGAGTCGGCGGAGATCCTCTTCAGAGAGGACCTTATCCTCCTCGCAGGGTGCCAGGTCGTTTTCTTTCCACCACTCCTCTGTGGCAAAGATTCGGAAGGGACCCATTACCTTCATCATGTCACCCACGATCTTCGTTCCTTCAGCAACGAAGAGTCCCAACTCCTTGCGCCCCTTCTTGTATTCGAGGCTGCGTACGTATTTCAACAAGTTTTTGCTTATCATATTGCAAAAGTACATTTTTTTTCTTACTTTTGCAAGCGAAAAAGAAAAATTCATGGTATCAAGGAAATTACTCGCACCACTTGCTTGTCTGCTGTTCATGGCTTCGTGCTCATCATCGAAATTCCTTTCCGATGGTGAGTATTTGCTGGATAAGGTAAGGGTGGAGACTGATGCCAAGGAGATTGACGTTTCGCAGATGTCCACTTACATCCATCAGCAGGCCAACAGTAAGTGGTTCTCGCTATTCAAGGTTCCCTTGGGAACGTATGGCATGGCCGGAAGAGATACGACGAAGTGGCTGAACCGTACGCTGCGGAATATCGGTGAGGAGCCTGTGGTGTATGATTCGCTGTTGGCCAAGCAGACATGTGAGGATCTGCAGGATGCGTTGCATAACATGGGTTACATGAACGGTTATGTAACCTTGGATACCAAAACGCATCGTCATAAGCTTACCGCCATCTATACCTTGCATCCGGGAATTCCTTATTTTATACGGTCGGTGAAATATGATATCCAAGACGACAGTGTGGCCAAGGTACTGGATATTGATCATGCCAAGAACCTGTATCTGAAGGAGGGTATGAAGTTCTCGGCTTCAGAGTTGGATAATGCCCGAAAGCAGATGACGCAACAGCTTACTCATGCTGGCTTCTACCGATTCCACAAGGATTTCATTCGTTTCTATGCCGATACTACACGTGGCTCGAAAATGGTTGACCTTACCATGCAGCTGATGCCGTATCAGTCGCATAGCGATGCTGAGGTGACTTTCCATCCGCGGTATAAGATACGACAGGTGAACTTTATGAGCGGTGACGACGGTAAGCTGCATCTCAGACGGTCGGTGCTTCGTGAGAATACCTGGTTGAAGGAGGGGGATTTCTATAGCTCGCAGAACCTGCAGCGTACGTATAACAGCTTCGGACGACTGTCGGCTGTGCGCTATACGAGTATTAAGTTCAACGAAGTGCCTGATAGTAATCTGCTCGACTGTAATATCCAGATCAGTACGTACAAGCCGAACAGCGTGAGTTTCCAGCCCGAAGGAACGAATACCGCAGGTGACTTAGGTGCGGCAGCCTCGCTGACGTATGAGAACCGAAACCTGTTCAAGGGGTCGGAGACATTCAGTGTTCAGCTTCGCGGCGCCTTTGAGGCCATTACAGGACTGGAGGGTTATCAGAACCAAGATTACGAGGAGTATAACATGGAGGCGAAGCTGTCGTTCCCGAGGTTCATTGCTCCTGTGTCGAAGAGCTATAGGAAGAAGAGCTCGGCAGCATCGGAACTGTCTGTTAGCTATAATATGCAGAACCGCCCGGAGTTCCACAGACGACTCTTCTCTGCGGCGTGGCGTTACAGGTGGACGGATGCGAACAGGAATACCACTTATCGGGCGGATGTAATCGACTTGAACTATATCTACATGCCGTGGATTTCAGGTACGTTCAAGCATGATTATCTCGATAGCGTGAGTAACAGGAACGCCATTCTGCGATATAACTACGAAGACCTGTTCATCATGAAGATCGGATTCTCGTTGGCGCACAACGGAAGGCACCATGCGTTCCGTGCTAACCTCGAGACGGCTGGTAACCTGCTCAATGGCTTCAGTCATCTGTTAGGCGAAGATAAGAACGAGCGAGGGCAATATACCTTGTTCAATATTGCTTACGCACAGTATGTCAAGGGCGATTTCGACTATACCCACCTGATTCGTTTCGACCGCCGTAACCAATTGGCTATCCATGCGGGCTTCGGTATTGCTTATCCTTATGGCAACAGTAGGATTCTGCCGTTCGAGAAACGTTACTTCTCGGGTGGTGCGAACTCAGTAAGAGGATGGAGTGTAAGGGGCTTAGGACCAGGAAAGTTCAAGGGGTCGAACGGAGCTATCGACTTTATTAACCAGACTGGTGATATGAAGCTCGACCTGAATGCGGAATACCGTACTTTCCTGTTCTGGAAGTTCGATGGGGCGGTATTCGTGGACGCTGGTAATATATGGACGTTACGAAACTATGAGGAACAGCCGGGCGGTCAGTTCAAGCTGGATGAGTTCTATAAGCAGATCGCTGTGGCTTATGGTATTGGCTTACGACTGAATTTCGACTATTTCGTGCTGCGCTTTGATATGGGTATGAAGGCGGTGAACCCGGCGTATGAGAACAGTAAGGAACATTTCCCCATTGTGAATCCGCGATTCAGTCGTGACTTCTCTTTTCACTTCGCAGTGGGCCTTCCATTCTGATGTACCATCTGCCGTTGTGGATGTGAGCATTCAGTCGGAAGTCGGCCTCTTCGGTCATCACACCTGCCTTACCAATGGAATCCATCTTCAGGAAATTCTGAACGGAAATATTCACTATTGCTGAGCTGTCACCAGTATAGCTTACTTCTCCAACCTGAACCGTTGCAGGCAAGTCCTGTTGCCGCAGTATGTCCACATCTTCCTGCTGGATATTACTGGCAATGTACTGTAGCCACTTCTCGGAATCATCGGTGCTGAAACGCTTTGCTTTCTGAAGATCGTAGTTGAAATAACCCACAGAGAAACTGTCGGCCACCTCCTTCAGCTGGTCTTCAGAACCATCCTTGCTGGCACCGCAAGCCATGAGTAAAGGCATTACCAGTAATAGAAAACTATACCTTTTCATATTAAAAGTTTAAAATCATGCAAATATATAAAAAATCTTTGGTATATCCCTCTTTTTTTCTTACTTTTGCATTAAAATAATCACAGACATGCTGAAATTCATTTCCTTCGGGAGCGGTAGCAGCGGAAACTGTTACTTCCTCTTCACCGAAACGGACGGCATATTGATAGATACTGGTATAGGTGTACGTACACTAAAGAAATATTTTCAGGATTATGGACTAAAGATGGCACAAGTCCGCCATATTATCATAACCCATGATCATGCAGACCATGTAAAGTCTGTAGGTTCTTTTAGTTGTGAATATCATCTTCCAGTTTATGCCACTCGTGAGGTTCATCGCGGTATCGACCATAACTATTGTGTGCGACGAAAAATACAACCCATCAATGCAAAAATCATTGAGAAGGGTTCGACGATGCAGTTAGGTGATTTCACCGTAACATCGTTCGACGTTCCTCATGATAGTAATGACAACGTTGGCTATTGTATTGAGTGTGAGGGGACGGTGTTCTGTTTGATGACTGATGCAGGACATGTTACCGAAGAGATGAAGCAGTATATCCAGCGTGCGAACTATTTGGTGATTGAGGCGAACCATGATGAGGAGATGCTGTTCAACGGTCCTTACCCGCAGTACTTGAAAGACAGGGTGTTCAGCGAGAACGGTCATCTGAGTAACAAAGCATGCGCGCAGGCTTTGGTTGAGAATGTCACACCGAACATCAAGCATGTATGGCTTTGTCATCTCAGTGAGGAGAACAACCACCCGGAGCTGGCCAGAAAGACGGTGGAGATGATTCTGCGAGATGCCGGTATTATTCCCGGTAAGGACTTCCTGCTGGATGTGCTGCGCAGGAAAACACCCAGCGATATCTATGAGCTGACATAATTTTATCAAAAAATTTGGGTATTCAAAGAAAAAAGAGTAATTTTGCAGCCGCTTTTGGTTCCGTAGCTCAGCTGGATAGAGCAACAGCCTTCTAAGCTGTGGGTCTCGGGTTCGAATCCCGACGGAATCACAGGAAGAGAAGCTCCGAATGAGAAAGTTTACTTTCGCGTTCGGAGATTTTCTTTCTGGGGGATTGGCCCGTGGCAGGGTGGGGGATCGACGGAGTCAATCCCGACGGAAAAACATGCAAAGAAAGAGGGCTGCAAACGATTTTGGTCATCGTTTGAAGCCCTCTTACTTTACGTAATTGTTATAAACTACGAGTTCATCGACAGCAGGAACTCTTCATTACTCTTCGTACGTTCCATACTATCATGAATGGTGTTCATCGCCTCAATCGGATTCATATCAGCAATATACTTACGGAGAATCCACATGCGGTCGAGTGTTGTCCTATCCTGGAGCAGATCATCACGACGTGTACTTGATGCCACGAGGTTGACAGCCGGGAAGATACGCTTATTACTGAGTGAGCGATCAAGCTGCAACTCCATGTTACCTGTACCCTTGAACTCCTCGAAGATTACCTCATCCATCTTCGAACCGGTGTCGATAAGGGCCGTAGCAACAATCGTCAGACTACCGCCGCCCTCAATGTTACGGGCAGCACCGAAGAAACGCTTCGGCTTCTGCAGAGCATTAGCATCCACACCACCAGTAAGCACCTTACCACTGGCAGGAGCAACGGTGTTGTAAGCACGGGCAAGACGGGTAATGGAGTCGAGGAAGATCACTACATCATGACCGCATTCCACCATTCGCTTGGCTTTCTCCAAGACGATACCGGCAATCTTCACGTGACGCTCAGCTGGCTCATCGAAAGTAGAAGCAATCACCTCTGCATTTACTGTACGAGCCATGTCGGTAACCTCCTCAGGACGCTCGTCAATAAGCAGCATCATCAGATAAGCCTCAGGATGGTTGGCTGCAATAGCGTTCGCAATGTCCTTCATCAAGATGGTCTTACCGGTCTTAGGCTGAGCTACGATCAGTGCACGCTGACCCTTACCGATAGGAGCAAAGAGATCTACCACGCGGGTACTGAGGTTGGTTGTCCTCGGGTCGCCGCAAAGGGTATATTTCTCATCCGGGAAGAGGGGAGTGAGGTGCTCGAAAGGAATTCTGTCGCGCACTTCAGAAGGTACTCGTCCGTTAATCTGATCAATGCTGGTCAGCGGGAAGTACTTCTCACCATCGTGGGGAGGACGGACATGACAGTTTACCACATCACCGGTCTTCAAGCCGTAACGCTTGATTTGTGCCACTGACACATACACATCATCAGGTGAAGAGAGGTAGTTGTAGTCGCTGGAACGGAGGAATCCGTATCCGTCGGGCATTACCTCAAGCACACCATTGGCTCGGATGATATCAGAGAAGTCGTATGCGGCACTCATCGGCTGCTGCTGTACAGCGGCAGGACGTAATGAAGGCTGTGCTGTGGGCATCGGTGTGGTGGGGTTGTCGAACATGTCGTAGTTGGGAAGCACGGAATGATCCTCTATCGGAAGATCGACCACAGGAATGAAATCGGTTCCATCGCCCGGGTCACCTTCCCAAATACCATTAGAGCCTAACGACTGTTCGGCTTCTTCATGATGGGCATTTACCTTGGCCTGAAGCTGAGCCAGAAGATCACTCTGCTCTTCATTGTCGGATTCCGATGGTTCTCCAGTAGCAAACTCTGCCTCAGGAACAGCATCCATGATATCTTCCTGTTCCACTACCGACTCAGGTTCATTAACGGTCTCTTCAACAGATTCGGCCTTTTCTGCTGCTTCCTGCTCCTTCTGGGCTGCCTCTGCGGCTGCAATGGCTGCCAGCTCGGCCTTAGACTTTCTTCCACGATGCTTGGGGAACTGTGCCAAGATCTCTTCAGCAGCAGCTTTCTTACTTTTCTCAGCCTTGGGCTTCTCTGTCTTGGGCTCCTCAACTGCCGGGGCCTCTTCCTGCTCAGGTACTGTTGCTATTTCAACATTTTCGGTTGAAAACAAGGGAGCAACCTCAGGTGTAGCACTCTTGCTTTTCTTCAAGTCGAAGTTCTCGCCTTCCTTCCCGTTAACGGAATAAACGCGGTCAGTATCTTTCTTACTGATACGTACGCGCTTACGCTTTGTAGTAAGAGGCGTTTTAGCCGCACCTATCTTAGCCTGCTCATCAAGAATCGTGTAAACGATGTCCTGCTGAGAGGATTTCTTGTCAATGGATATACCAAGCTCTTTCGCAATATCTTCCAGTTCGGAGATATTCTTCGATGATAATTCGTCTATGTTATACATACGTAGGATATGTGTATTTTTAAAAATTGGATGTTGAATAATTGATTCTTGCCGTTTACCTTGTCATTGGAGCGTAGCCCCCGACCATAATCCGGAAACGACTTAATTTGAAATCGACTGCAAAAGTAGTGATTTTTATCCACACCACCAAATTTTCCAGCGTATTTTTTGCAATCTTCTTCTAAAGTTTTACAGAACGGCTGTGAAGCAGTCAGGGAAATAGGTTTGTAATGATTCTGGCTTGTTGGCGAAGAGGGCAAACAGGGCACTTCCGCTACCGCTCATGGCGGCATATACCGCTCCAAGATCATAGAGCTTTTCCTTGATGGCACCGATAGCAGGATATTGGGGGAAGATGCTCTCCTCGAAATCATTGGTAAGACTGTCGCGCCAGGTCTCTACGGGCTGTATGACCACCTCGCGACAGCATTGAACAGGTCGCTTCGGACTGATCAAGGCAAAGGCTTCACGGGTGGAGACGGCAATGGGTGGCTTGACAATCGCCAAGGAATATTTGTCCAACGAAAGGTCAATAGGGTGAAGAATCTCACCGATGCCCTCTGCATATGCAGGTTTTGCTTGGATAAAGAAAGCACAGTCGGCTCCCAACGGTACTGCAGCAGCTTCCAACTCTTCTGTCGTCATTCCCAACTGGAACATCTCGTTGAGGAGTCGCAACGTAAAGGCCCCATCAGCAGAACCACCTCCCATACCAGCCTGCATGGGGATGTTCTTGGTAAGGGTAATAGAGACAGGGGGTAGCTCGTATTGTTTTTCCAGCTGTCGGTAGGCGCGCACCACCAGGTTCTTCTCCGGATCACCCTCGATGGGATTCCCGTTGATAGACAACAGACACCTCGACTGTCCGTCGTCCGGGCGTTCCTCTATCGAGATCTCATCATGGATAGGCACAGGGTAGAAGACCGTTTCCAGCAGGTGGTACCCGTCTTCACGTCGTGCCACGATGTTCAGTCCTAAGTTGATCTTTGCACAAGGCTGGATTCTCATATATTATTTTGTTTCGTTGTTCTGATTACTTTCTATGATCATGCGGAACTCATGGGGTGTCATGCCGAGCGCGTCCTGGAATTTCCTGTTGAAGGTACGGATGACAGAAAAGCCGGCCTGCTGCGCACAGGCAGCGATACCCCATTGTGGTTTGCTCTGTATATAATACATGGAGCGAAGCAGTCGAAGGTAGTCCAGGTAGTCGTCGACGTTCTTATGTACGATTGAGCGACGGAACAGGTCGATGATGCGTGTTTGCGAGGTACCAATGAACTCTGCCAGTTCCTTCAGTCCGAAATCGGGATTCTCATGGGGCAGTTCCTGCTCCAGTCGTGTCTCAATGAGTGCCATCAGTTCCGCATCGTCACGCAGGTCGGCATGCTTGATCAGCTCCTTGTGACGGATGACGAGCTCCTTGAGCATCTGTATGCGTCGACGAACATCATAGTAAGCATCCACATGCTGTCCTAACTGTATGTTGCGGTTCATCAGGTCGATGTTGGCCTTCTGCAGCACCTCCACCTGATGCCTCAGCTCTTCTAACTGCTGTTGGTATTCCTTCTCAGTCATCTTCCTTCATGATTGTTTCTGCAAAGATATGCATTATTCAGATAACTGCAAAGTATTCTGGGATAAAAACATAAAAAAAGCTTCCCGTTGGGGAAGCCTTTTTGTTAGTCTGTTAGTAGTTGCATCATGGTTTGGGGAACTGACTCTTGTACTTGTATTCCCACTCAGGATAGTTTCTGTAGCGCTCAGAGATCCATGACATGTCCTCTGCTGAAGAGGAATCCGGTTCACGATTGAAGGCTATCTTAAACCACTTGTGGATATTCACCTCACCCTGTTCACGGGTGGTGTTGTAGCAGTACCATGAATATCTGGATGCCATCAGCTGACAGATTTGTTTCCAGTTTTCTGCGTTGATCCACTCGTAGTCGCCTGTCTCGCCAGCCTTCTGGTACTTGTAGTCGTAGTACAGTACTTCCAACTCTTCCATATAATTCTTCAGATTGCCAACAACGTCATCCATCACAGCATAGGTAGCTTCGGGCTCGCTGTTCCTACCTTCTTGCATTCTATCGATGGCCATTTGGCGGGCCTTGGCTTCATCGTAGTTGTACATCTCTTTCAACATACTGATCACTTTTTGCATCGCCTCTTTGTAGCTTTTGGCGAAGGCGCTGCTTTCCACCTTATTGTAGAAGTTCTTCCAAGGAGTGCATGATGGTGGTAAGGATGCTACACCGTCGGTATCACCTACCTTGTGCTCTGTTCCATCGCTGGGGAACTTAGCCAGTGTCCAAGGACCAGCCAAGGGGATGGTGACTGTCGTCTCGGCCAGTTTGTAACCCAGCAGACTCAGTTTGGCTCCTAACTCGGCATTGATGGACAGCTCGATCTTTCCCTTCACATCCACTAGGTCTTCTGGCTTCTGAGCCTCAATAGGCTTGATTGTGGCTGTCAGTTCGCCGCCCAGATGAGGACCTATGGCTAACTCAGGACCGGCACATTTGTAGATGGTGATGTCTGCACCGAGGAAGATGCCTAAACCAGATGTGTACTTGAACGCTACACGTGCAGGGATGATCTCGAACTTGTTGGCCGTCTCCTTGAAGTAACCCATGCCTTCCCAGCCATGACCGCTGGTATAGCGGGCACCACCCATGAACTTATTACCATACTCATACTTGAAACCTGTGGTAACCTTACCAGAGATGCTACCGTCGAACTTCATGAAGATGTTCGGATCTACACTGATGAGAACAGGAACCGGACCTACCCAGAAGGTGAACGAATAGCCGTTGAACTTAGCGAGCTCGAACTTCAGCTTGTCGCCGAGATCCAGTTTCTTCTCAAAGCTGAACTCCACGCTGGCATCCACGCCAAAGCTACCGTCAACACCGGTCTCAAACTTCTTTACGTACGGTTCAGGAAGGATACCGCTCCACTGCAGACCGCCTTCGAGGGTGAGGAAGTAGTTCAGTTCGAAATTCACACCAGCCTTGAAGTTCACTTGTACAGAGTCTTTCGATCCCTTGGCAGCGAACTTGAAGTTACGCTTCACCTCGGTGTCAACACCCAGCAGTCGCTTGCTGACGCTCCAACGTGTCTCGCCCACCAGTTCCTCTGCTGTCATGTACTTGTACTCACCGTTCTGGGCAGCACGGGTCTGTATAGCCTCAGGCTGGTCCTCGTTGGTGTGGTATTCGTCTTTGTAGCCATAGGGGTCGGTCAGGTGGATCACTGCTGGGTGAATCACGTTGTTATGGTCGACATACTTGGCCGCATAGTCGGGAATGTTACAGGCAACGGCACGAGTCATAATGTCGGTCGGCTCATCATTCACGTAGATATCGGTCTGCAGGTTCACCTTCTTGTCACCGATAATCTCTGCAACGGAAGCAGGAACAACATCCAGGATGTAGCGGTCGCCTTCGAGTTTCTGGGCTGTCGCCTTACGGATGTAGGGCAGCTGACTCATATTGTGCCAGATACCCATCGGGTGGTTCACGAACGAGGTGATACCCATCTTGTCGGCGTAGGCCTTGCTCACGCTCAGCTTCGTGGTGTCGGCATTCATGATG
Source organism: uncultured Prevotella sp. (assembly GCA_900314935.1). Taxonomy (GTDB): domain Bacteria; phylum Bacteroidota; class Bacteroidia; order Bacteroidales; family Bacteroidaceae; genus Prevotella. The sequence goes on along the minus strand of OMXE01000014.1, from coordinate 38,049 downwards.
ATCACGTCGTTGGCGTTGTCGAAGTTCTCGAATGTCAAACCGTATGCCTCGAGCACTGAGGTGCCATCGGCGGTCGGTTGGTTGTTGTTCACTGCTTCTTCGCTCAGTTCGTCAGAACAAGAGGAGAAACCAAAACTTGCTGTTACGGTAACGATGCTCATGAGCACCAGTCTTACCAGATTCTTTTTTGCTTTCATTTTATTTGATGATTGATTTTCTACCTTATTTATTATATTACTTGTAGTGTAGTCTTTGAGGAGTTTCTTGCATCCTATACGACCTGAGCTACTTGTTTGCGAGAGCAAAGGTAATATGCCTTTTTAGCAGGTCAATCATTTTCCTTTCAGTTTCTTCTTAACTTGTGTGGACAACTAACCGTTGTTTGGACAAAACGGACAATCGTCCTCATTTTCTGTCCAAACAACAACGTTTTTCAACAACAAAACCGCACAGTGCATGATTCACACTGTGCGGCGGAAGCAACATAAAACGTTTGTCTAATTTTCAGCAGTTGGTGGCGAATCCCACCTTTTGGTTTATTAATTAGCCGATCTTGCACTGATTTTCTTTCCCTCTTTGTTCCATGTGAAGATCCAGCTGCCTTTACGACTGGTGATGGTGGTGTTGGTGACGCCGACAATTTCGCCTACGACAGAGACGTTCATGGTTTTCAGCGTCTTCCCTTTGGCATCGCAGATGAAATAGAACGAATGGCGTTTCGCTACGAAGAAGTCGGCACCCCAGCCTTTGAGTTCACCCACGTTGCTACGCGACAGTCCGCCAATCTTCTTGCCTTGCTCATCATAGACGTAGTACCAATTCTTCGTCTCTTCAATATACGAAATCTTTTGCTGGCGTTGCGCCTGAACGGTCAATGCCAACAAGAGGAGTAGGGTAGTGAACAGCTTCTTCATCATGGAGTTAATTAAAGGTTTTTAGTTTCTGAATTCTTTTCAACCACAAATATAGTCATTTGTCTTCATTTATTTAGTCTTTCCTTCCACTTTAACATTCATTAAACCGAAGATAATTACTTGTTTTTTGTAATTTACCCAATATTTCCCACTTGTCTTCGCAACAACTCTTACAAGCCTAGTTGGACCTACTTATCAGCCTAGTTAGACCCACTTATCAGCCTAGTTAGACCCACTTATCAGCCTAGTTGAGTGGCGTTATAAGGCTTGTAAGATTTTGAAGGTAAACAGACGTTGTGAAGGTGTGAAGGATTTGAATAAAAGAATGCTCCGCTAATACCCCTTAATTGACTAGTGATCAACAAGTTGTTAGCGGAGCAATTATATAAGGTGAGTTGTGGGCCATGTGTCTATAACAATTGGTTGTCACCCTTTTCAAACACATAACCCCATTAAAATTCCTCCGCCCCGATTCTTCTGGTAATCATGTAATTACACAATATAGCGGAGCAATATTCATAAAAAATAAGGACTGAAAATGATAATTACCAGTCCTTATTATTCCGAGGCTAACGTTCCCATTCCTCCAAGTTCTCCACGGGTAATTGAACCAAGGTAGAGCGGTTGTAATCCGGGAAACCCTCAACCTTGATGGGAACTCGTTTACTCACACATAGTCGCTTGTAAACCTGTGAGTTCTCATCTTTGATGATGAATGTCTTGCCTTCCTCCACGTACTTCTTGTACAAGTCTGAATACTGACCTTCCACTACCAGATTACCCTTAGCAGTCTCTCTCACCACAGCATAAGGTGCTAAGCAGAAATCTGTAAACTCCTCGTCGGACTCAAAGTAAATGATGTCCTCAGGGATCCTACCATCGTATCATCATCTAACAAGTCCTTCAAATTTGAACTATCTGGATCTTGACTGTTGATAGCATCTTTCCAAATCCACTCATCCAGAAGCCCACTATTGTTGATGACACCTATAATATCACTAAATCTGCAAGTAGGATTATAGACACCAAAATCAAGGCTTTCCTTGAATTTATTCTTTAGTTCATCATTAATTCTAAGCAAACCTGTGACATTATCTTCAATAATAGAATCAAAAGGGAACTCTTCGATAGCCGTTAATGTGGCTTGAAGAACCTCTTGTGCGTCTCTTTCTTCAGAAGAACCATTTACTGAACAGTTAGCCAAAGTCTTACATTCTTTTTCGATCTTTTCCCATATCTTTTCAGAAAGAGCATATAGAGAACGAAGTCGGATATGGGTTTTTAATGCAGATTGGGCATTAGAATCTTCCAACTCCTTAAAACTTGAAGGCAATTGTTTCCTATATTCTGGCAATAATACCACAACTCGCTTTTGCATTTCAATCAGTTTCTTTACGCTTTCTGTTGCTTGAAGCCATAGATCTTGCTGCTCTTCCTCCATGATTTCTTTAAATGTACGGGGGCTAGATTTCATGTTTTTATAAAGTTTTAATCCCATAATCATTTCTGCGATTCCCTATATATCGTGAGGTTCTATTGTTATTTGTTAATTATCATTTTCTTCAGTTCTCTTGGCGTATAATATCGAGAGGAATCGTAATCCCCATTGGCAATCTGATCACTCAAATCCAACCTTTCTCGTAATCCCATTGCTGTGCCATCAGCCATTTCTTATCGGTGGGTTCTATCAGACTGGTATCTTGTGTTGTTTCGCCATCCATCAGCATGTAGTGAGCAAAACGCCGACAATGATAATCGCCCTCACGTGCTCGCTTAATGAGTTCAGTTGCAAATTCCTTCGGGTGAAGAAGCACATGACCGAGACTCCCTACCCATTCCATATCTTCGAAGTAATCCATTATTTCCACCAATCCGCGATCCACCATTTCTTTTGTGGCCCGTCCGTCTTTTGCACTATAGAACTCCTCGACTATTGTGTAAACCCCATACCAATCGTATGCATATACCGCAATCTCTACATCAGGATGTAACCGGCTTAGGCGCTCTGCCATTTCCTTACACATCTTGTCGCGTTCTTCATGTCTTTCTTCCTCGGTCCGTCCATCTATCAGTTGCTTGTACTCCAATTGATCTTCCTCGCCCTTTCCGTCAGTATATGCGACAAACTTCCAAAGAGTATATTCTTGCCATTTGCCATCTACGATGACATAGTTCCATATGTCTTGTGGCCCCCACCAGCCTTGACGTTCCATCTCAACACCAGGGAACTCCTTGATGACACTTTCTGCGATGGAATTGAAATTAAAATGGTCTCCGGGATACGAATAGTCGTGCCAGATGATACAGTTCTTATCTTCATTAATCTGAAGCCCTACAAGTTCTCCGTCTTCTGAAAGGTTTTCACCTTCCTGTTCAATACTCTTTTCGCGTACCTGCTGCTTTACGTACGCAGCTACTTTTTCAAAGTCCTCATGACGTTTCAGTATGAGGGTTGTTCCATAACTATCGCTCATAAGATGAATATTTTAGTTATTATTTGTTCGACAATTATAATAAAGTTATGTATCTCTGAAAATTCAAATAATTCCTTCTTTTTCTTTCAGCTTTTGACTTCGTCTTCGTTTGTCGCGATTGACTTTTGGTCTTCCTCCTTCGCACCTCGGAATAGCTTAAGTAAACTTGAATATCCTCTCGGTTTGGCGTCGGTTCGGCAAAACTTAAACAAGTTTGTCCTGCGCTCGCTGCTCCAAACGTTCCCACCCTTCACCATGGCCCAGGTGTCGAGTTCGTAGTAACCGAGGATAAAACGACCTTAATCCTTATCTAATGCTTTTTAGCGTATTGAAGATTTGTGACTACGAAATTATAAACATCTACATAACCATGGGTGAATTCATCAAATTCAAACCATTCGTCATCATTGTATTCGAATCCATTTAAGGTTTCGGCTTTAAATACAAGATGGTCATTCTCGTCTAATCCCACAGCACAAATTAATATGATTTCATCATCGCCTGTCATTACACGAAACGTACTTTCGCAGTACGCCTCATTCTCTTCATCATTATCACAGTCAAATTCAATACATTGTCCTTGTGCATTATTCTTAAGGATTTGAATAGTTTCTTCTTTGGCCATTTGTTCAATGGCTTCAATTTGATTTAAATACTTTTTAGCTTCCATGTTATTTAATATTTTAGATTAAATAATTGTATTCTAACAAAATATAGTTACTTTGCTAGAAAAATTCACACTAAATCTGTCGGATACGCAGTCCTGAGAATAACTTAGGATTTGCATCAATATGGTCAAGCAGAAGCTGGAAGTCTTCCTTACGCCACATCTTCGGCATAACCGCCATGTTTCCATCATCGACATATCCCCAGCCACACTTATCTTGTCCTATTGTTATTGGATAGAAATCCCATTTGTCACTGGCTAATTCCTTCTTTATCCCTGCTTTGTTGATTACATTTGCCATTAACGAATCGGTTTCGCTTCCAAATATCAGTGTGTCAATAAAATCCCACTTGCTGGTCTCATAGTATTTATTAATGGAGAGTGGGAATGCTTTTCTAACATCATTCAACGAGAACTCGCCTTCATGCAGCTGCATCCATTGAGCAAAAAACACACAAGCAGCACGTCCTTTGGCTAAAGGACGGTTGTATTTTTCATCTGCAAATATCCATTGGGAGCCTGCTTGACGTTCGACAACGTATTTTGTCGTATCTCGATTGCTCTCCTTGAAAATCTTGTCTATAGCGTCCTTTTTGCTGTCTGGGAATAATTCAAGGTTATGCAACATTGCTTTAAGAATGTCAGTATTGTCATTCCAGAATTCTGTGAGAACTGCAGTTTCATAAGGGGGCATGTCCTCGTTTCGTTTCATGATATCCTTGCCTACTATATCTTTTGCCTGATCACCATAAGCAGCAACTAACGCTTTTTCAACAATTGTCTTCATCCCCTCCATTTTCAGGAGCTGTTGCAATCGTTTTTTCTCAAACTCAGATGTCGCCAAAATGGAATAGGTTTTCACCTTCTTCTGGCCATTCTCATCATTTAATGCAGGTTTCCCTAAATTGCGAATGTAGTCATTAATGAAGAGCATGGCATGCTGGGATTTTGCTATTGATGATAGTGGAAGTAAAACATCGTCTAATAATTGTTGATATGTAAGGTGAACAAAACTAGGGCAATGGGCACCATCTTCAGCATCAGGAGTCAGAAAAACTTCTAAAAGCGTATTGCCTTCATAATACTTGCTCAGACAGTTGTGGTATACATCTGTTTGGAATTTGTCGCCTTTCTTCCCTTCTTTGCTATAAATCTTATTTTCTAATACAAGTGCAATTTTACGACTGTCATTACTATCTGGGAGAACAACTGAGAATTCTGCCCATATATCCAGTCTCTTTTGCTTTTCATCAAGATTAATAGTATTCATTTCATCACAGAATCTTGCTAATGTCAACTCTTTATCGAGTTGTACATTTTCCAACTCGTATCGTCCTGTAATGAAAGCTGCTACCAGTTCAATATCTAAATCCTGATTAGTGGCTGCATATAAAGCCAAGAACTTTTTCAGAGGTTCTACTCCAAGTTGATGGTCTGACTTAGGATCAAGCAACCAGCAAAGAAATGCACTATGCCTGTTCTCATTTCGTTCAATACCCAATGCGCTAAAGATTGTCGACTGGCTATAGTAGCTTTTTAACTCTTGATAAACAGGATTGTTTTTAATTCTTAAAATACTTCTTTCTAACATAGTCTATTATTCTATTTAAAAGTTATTACTATTTTGCCATCTCTTTCAATTTCTGCCACACCTTCACCATGGCCCAGGTGTCGAGTTTGCAGTAGCGGAGGAGGGCTTCACGACTGGCTTCAGCTTCTGCCGGCTCCATATCCTTGATGCGAGGGAAGATGGTCATGGCATCGCCTCCGTTCTGACAACGCTCATCGAGATTATGATAGTTGAGTTCAGGATCATCAGGGAAGAGGGCTGGCAACACACTCTTGATGGAGAACGAACCTCCCATAGCAGGAACATAGTAGTCACCAGCACGGAAGGGATCGATCAGATCCTTGATGTTGTTAGCGATATTCAACAAGTGATCGCTCAGATCAGGAAAGAGCGTTGCCAACTCACGAATGCGTCCGCACTCAAACTGTTTATTGTATGCCAGTGTACAGACATCCTTGGGAATATCCTTACATAGCTGGTCGGCCAAAGCACGACGAGGGTCATTGCCATCGCTGGGAGCCAGGAACTCACAATGATCGTAAGGGGCACTTTCGCTGGGTTTGACCTCCGGTCGAGCCTGCTCACGCTCGGCAGAGCCGATGCTAGTATCGCTCTGCTCTCGCTCACTCGCAGCCTTGATATGCAATGAATATTGGAAGGTGATCTGCGCATAGACCTTCGCTCCTTCGTACTGAGGTATTGCATCCTGCATGGTCTCGAAGTCGAGGAAGTAAAGAGGGTAGGAGAGGGTCTTCAAGAATTCGCGTATACCTGAAGGATTGATAAACTCTTTCCCCGTCAATGCTCCCTCAATCTGCATGTTCTGGATGCGACCGATATCCGTCGTACGCAAATCATCGAACGTGATGAGTCCTTGGTTGTAGCAGTCGAGTTTCTTCTTGAAGGTGAAACCACCGCGTCCCTTGCCACCATAAACATCGAAGACTGATGGCGATGGAATGCCATGCTGTCGTTTGCAATAGTCGAAAAATGCACATCTGTAGGGTTTCATGCAGTGTTCAGTGAGGTCGATTTCAGGTTCTTGCTCATTGTTGATGACCTTCATAGCCAGACTGACACTGGCGGGCACTTTCAGATATTCGTTATCCACCATCTCCTTCATGTCGTTGATGACAAACAACTGCTGAATGTCAAGAACACCATGTCGTACGTAGTCGCTGTTCAGACAAACAAGGTAAGTACCTGTTACGTTGACATCACACTGGGTGAGCAACCACTTCTGGTAGGCGATATCTGGAGCATACTTCTCCAACTTCGCTTCCTGACCATTGAATTCCGGGAAGCTGGTACTCTTCACCTCGTAGATGTCCCATCCGTTGCCGTTCTTACGCAGGATGTCGACAGCACAGTAGTGTCCTTCTAACGAGAACGAGGCTTCACAGATGTTGTCCACTCCTTCCTGCATCCACTGCTTTGTCTGCTCCACCATCTTGCTGAGATCAAGATTGCCGTCAGGCTTCTTGGCATGGGCTTCCTTGTAGTCGCCAAAGAGGCCCATAGCCAGATCACCCACTACATTTCCTTGCTCGAAACGTGCCTGCAGTGCCTCGTCGACAGCTGCCTTCTCAGGCTTATAAACCTTCAGCCATAGATTCTTCGGGCATTGGCAGAAGGCGGTGTACCGTGATTTTGATAGTCCTTTCATATTCAATATTATGTCGTATCTTTTCGCTTGTCATCAGAGTTTTAGATTATATACCTTCAAAGCGTTCTGTGGTACGGTCGCGATGACAATTGATCCGTTTGAAAAGAGCTTCAACATCACTTCCGATATCATCATTGTGTGTGTCGGATGACCTCCATTGCAGTTGTCAACAGTTTCTCATGTTTTGTATAGAATTCCACAAGCATCAGAGAGTCCACATAAGATAGTTGTTCTTCCTCGTATTCTTTCACGTCATACCATCCCAACTCCTTGACCTTTTTGCAAAAATCGCTGAACTTATATTGACCGTTTTCTGTCCATTGCTTAAAGACGCAAACCGGATAATAATCTTTGGTCTTGATTACCTCAATTCTCTCAAAGTAAGAGGATTTTGCATCATCGGTTATAATTCCACAGTTTACAACATCTTTGAATAGCTGATTCATATCATCCATCCGGCATTCAGGCAGATGGTCAAGTATGATTGCTTCAACGAGACGACTCATGGTAAAAGGTTGTCCCTTATATTCGTAGAGGGTACGTTTGTTAGTGATGTTACTACTGTCGACATCAACGTTAAAGTCATCTTGTTTATTCTTCTCATTGATAGCAGCTTTGAATAATTCCTTGTAGTCGCTCCATAATTGGTATAGTTCATCACTTTCTTTTTTACTTATTGCCATGATGGTTGTCTTGACGTTCAAAGATTGTTTTCCTCCTCCTTCATATGAGTAAATCTCTAAATTTTCATACGAAAAACCTAATGAGCGCTTATACTCTTCAATAAAGAATCGACCTCGCAGAGAAAGAGTTTTTTGTTCAAGCAAGGGGTCGAGAACTCGGTCAAGTATGTCCTGATAACAGATTTGCACAAACTCCTTGCATTTACAGATGGGTTCTTTAAGTCCATCAATATCTGAAGGAGCAGCAGAAGTGAGATAGACATACAGATTATATAATCCACGCGGACCACCTTTCTGTGCTGATGAGTCCACACGTCCTGCACTTTCGTTTTTCAGGAACGCGTTGAAGTGTTTGTAGTATTTCTCTGTCTGTCTGTCAAACTCTTGGTCATATAATTTATTCTCAATGATAATGTTGATGTACTCTACAGTCTTACCATCCTCACGCGCGAGTGGCTTTACGCGACACTTGACCAAAATATCTACTCGACCAATGTCGCTATCCTTGTCAGAAAAACACTCCGCGGCAGTCACCTCTATATCAGAGAGGGAGAGGTTCCTATTCATGATGGCGCTCTTGAGTGAAGGGAATACAACTCTCTTGTCAGGACATTCGATCAATCGTGTGTCCTGTTTAATTGCACGTTCGAGTATAGCCTCCATAAACAACTGCAAGGGGAGCGCACCAGTTCCATGAAAAGAATCTTCTTTGAGCAACTCTGCTAAGAATTTGCTATGAGACATCTCTCGCCGTGATACTGAGAGATAATTCAAAAACGACCCCAACTCGTATTTCGTATGAAGCTGAGAGATTCTTTTGTCGGCATTGAACCGTTGTATTGCTGCAGTATAATCCATAATATGTTTACGATTCCCTATACTTCGTGAGGTTTTTAGATTAGTAATTGTAATATAGTATCGTTTGGTAATTAATTCAAGAATTGAGCAACTTGATTATGTTTTGAGCAACTATTTGTTTATTCATCTTCCAGATTTGCTTTTATGCTGATGAACTCCCGCTCAATGCTCTCTTCTAAGTTATGGCGGTGTTTCGCCTGTTTCCTTATGGCACTGGCTTCGGAAAACAAATCATTCATCTTCCGTGCCATCTTTTTTCGTTCAGCAGGATCCGTTATTGTCTGTAACTCTCGCTGCAACGCCCGTGCTTCATTGGTTAGTTGTCGTATCTGTTCGTTTGTCATTATTTACACTATATGATACTTTGAAACTGTTCTTTGATCTGTTCCGTTATCGTAACAACGCAGCTATCTTCTCGGCATCGGAGCGGGTGAAGCCATGGGCGATGATATCACGACCGCCACGAGTTTCGATATAGATGTCGGCAAAGAGCAGGTGCTTCTGCACGGTTACGCTACCTATTGCCCCGAATCTTACTCTGCTCTCCTTGCAACCGATAAGATGAGGTTTACGGAACGTAACCACTTCCTCCTCATCGTCGATGATGATCTCATCAGGAAACACGGCATTGCCGTCACCCGATACTCTGCATGCTGTGAATTTGTATGTCATAAGATAAATAGCGAAAGATTATATGGAAATACAAATGAGGCTTTCATATTGCTGATAAAATTATACGAAAACCTCATTAGATTGTTGTATTTTTCAGAACCCATTATTATTTCTTATACAAAAATGGATTTGAAGCTCCTTTCTGTTTATACTTATCAGGAATACGCAAGTCTTTTAGCGTAGATATAGAATCCTGTGTCGGTGCCCCTTCAAATGCGATTCGTGTCGCATTATATTGATACCAACGTTCTACTTCGAAGACTTCTCGAACGATACCATTCACAACAGCCAAAACGTATTTGTATTTTTTCGCTTTATCAAAACTTGCTCTCCAACAATATCGAACAGCATCGTAGATTCCGCCGCGGTCACGTATTATTTCTGGGGTTGTTTTTATAATGATATATTGTTCTGAAGGTTCCGTGTATTCTTTTGTTTCCTGTAAAATTTTCAGATCATCGATTGTAATAGCCCCACGGTCATACCCGTAACCTCTCTGAATGTTGGTGAGGTTAGGATAACAATCAATCAGAGCAGCTTCAACTTCCAACGCTTCTTTGTTGTTTAATCCTCGTCTATGAATGACCGCTATGACCTCTTTGCCAGAAGCAATAATCTCTGTAATCAGCTTAATTTTGAGTGAAAGTTCATCCTCTTCTTTATTAATCAGCATTTTTGCATCTTTCACATGTTGAAAGACCCTGTTGCCACAACCTTTTCCTACATAAAATGTTTGAAAAGTTCGTGGGTCTATCAGGCGATACACGTAGTATTTTCTTTTGTCGCTCGTGTCAATATCCTTTTGTTTCAAGATATCAAATTCCATAACAGATTATTTTTTGTTTAACAAGTTCTCATAATAATCAAGTTGTTGGGTGAATTCTGGATCACCACGCAGGCTCCTGGCTTTTATCATAACTTGATCAAACTTTGATCGCCACGCCATAGCTTTTTTATTGTGACGAAGAGTGTCTTTACCTAAGCCAAATACTTTATGTAAAATAAAATAAATGCCTAATCCCCAGGCACCAAATATAAGAGAACAATAAATAGCCCCTGAGAGAAATCCAGATAATCCATCATTTAACCCCATGGCCAAGGTTCCTCCGACCACAATACCAATAATACAACTAGCAGCAATTATAACGAAAACTTGTCCCTTAATAGTACTTAGGATTCCGCCTTTAATTCTGGCATTTGGGACACTTAGAGCTAGAAAATCAACAATGTCTTCTTTTGAGTTTGGAACAGGGAAGAGTTTTATGGTTTCACAAATTTTATTTATTTTGTCATCAGCTAGTCCGACTTGATTCATAATCTCATCTATCTTATTTGATAACAATTCTGTTGACGAAATATGAGTTTTTGCAGTAAACTCAAACCCACATTCGCATTTCAGTGTTAAAGGAGGTACTTGCTTCCCACAATTTGGGCATACTCGTCCGAACGCTTCTTTCTTCTTCTGGTCGATAGCAGCTTGCCTTTCATCTTCTTTTCTTGCCTGTTCTTTCTTCCGTCTTTGGAGAATACTGTTGATATATATCTCCAGTTCGGCGAGGTCTACACCTTCAGCTTGAGCGCGCCTAACAAGTGCAGCTTTCTCATAATCCTCAAGGACACCATCTTCAAGCGTAGCCTGTATCAAAGCTTCTAGTTCTTTGGAAAACATCTGGTTTTGAGAACTTGGCCTTTCAACTTTTTCCTCAAAAACCTTTTCTTCTTTCCTTGGGTCTGGCATTTGCTCATTTATAGAAGGTTTGATATCTGTTAATGGTGCTTTAGTTGGTGATTCATTCTCCGACTGATTATCACCCAGTTTTTCCTGAGCTTTGTCAACTAGTTCACTTGCTTTTTTCAAAGCCTGCTCTGTCAGTTTGTTAAGATTGGCATTCTTTAATGCTTGATCTTTTAAATTATCAAGTAGTCCCATAATCTATTATTTTATAATGTTAATGAAAAATTCAATTGAATTATATCTGTTACCGATGCTATTTTGCTATAACTGAATTGGCTCATATTCTTGGCATGGGCGGCATTTGTGGAGCATCGCCTTGGAACAAGGGCGTAAGTTCCTGCACTTCACCGGCGAATTGCCATTGCGGCATGCCTTGTTTCCAAACGTATGTCTGATGAGTGAGCTGTCCTTGTTGTACCATCTGCTCCAGTTGGTTCCAGTCGCAAGGGCCAATTTGTTGTCCATTGACTCCAACCATGTAACTTACTTGTGGAACCGAACCGGGCATGGGTGGCATTCCACCCATCCCTGGCATAGGAGGCATCCCTGGCATTTGCTGCGCAAACATTCCTCCACGTGCTTGTGCCTGTGCTGTCTGTACTCCCGCATTGAGGTTAGCCTGATGGGCACCGAGGAAATTGGTCTCTGTCTGAAGGCGAGAGGCACGTTGCAGCTCTTCACGCTGAATGCGCATAGTCTCACGTTGGTGTTCCAACTGCATGCGTTGCATTTCTTCCTGTCCACCAAGACTCATTTCCTGCTGACGTTTCATGGCATCGAGGTTGAGACTGGAACGAGTCTGTAGTGCATCTTTTTCAAGATCTGTCGTAACGGCTTTCAGTTCACGATAGCCACGACTATCCTTATCAACGACGATATTGGTGATATCAATGCTACGTACATTAACACCAAATAAACTCTCAATTTTGGGCGTGACAAATCGCTGAACAAGTTCGCTGATTTCCAAGATCTTTCGTTCTATTTGCATTACAGGTATCTGATGGTCTGCAGGTGCATTTGTTACCACGCCCTTGACATACTTGGTAACTTGTCCCTGTAGTTTCTGTTGGAAAACGCCATCGTTGATATTTTGCGTCTTGTTGACACTGTTGAAACGGGAAATATCATCAACGCCATAGACCAACATTCCATGAATTGCTATGGGAACGCCAAAATTCTCAAAACGAGGATCGAAGACATCAAAAAATGGTACTGAAAACTTCACCTGACTACCTTTGGCCAAGTTGGAGAGGTCTGTTTGCTGACCTTGAAGAACGGCACGTTTCTCAGCTTCTCTTGCTAAGCGTTCTTTCTCTTCTACTTCTTTCTTTGAACTGAATCCGAAAATACTCATAGTTTATATCGTTTGATGGTTTACAAATACTATTTGTTTTCTTCAGGTATTGGAGGGGGTGTCTGCGGCATGCCAGGCATTGGGGGAGGCATAAGCGGATTATTCCACAGTATCTGGTTCAGCTGATCCAGGAATGGATTCTGAGGAGCTGCCTGATGGGGTTGTCCCTGAGGCATCGGTGGCGCAACTGCTGCTTTCAGTTCATTGATCACTATGAGATAGTTCTTTTCTGACTCTGGGAAATCCACCATCTTCTCTACCTTTACGCTTGGGTTCTCTGTGCTTAAGAACTCAAGCAGATGTTGGCCTGTTGGCAATTCTGTCTTGGTAACCTGTCCCGCTTTCAAAGGAACATCCACAAACTCTCCGTCGCACTGCATGAAGCAGTCGGCATCTACGCGCACCGTTACATTAGCAAAACCAGTGTCTGGCTTCTGCTCAGGCTGTTCTGGCTTTGCTGGTGCCGCATTCTGAAGGAATGAAAAATCTACTGGCATATTCTTTGTTTTTAGTTATGATCAATATATTTTCTGGTTTTGTGCTTGACGATGGAACTCCACCATCTTGGCCACATAGTTTGCCATGAGTTCCATCTTCATGGTAATCTCGTTGATGTTTTTGACAATACTCTGATTGAATTCCTGTTCGAAATTCTTGAACTGGTCGTCTTTCCAGACATTACCGATACTCTTGGTTTGCTGTTGTAGCTTCTTGAAAATCTCGCGTGTCTGTAGCTGAACCTTACCGAGGTTTTTTCCATATTGTTCAACTTGGGTAACATTACCCATCATACTGTTGTCAGCCATATTACTATTGTTTTAGGGTTATTTGTTCAAATGATTTCATTATCGGGCATCTGATAAGGAGTAAAGAGCACAGGATCGTCGCCATCAGGATAATAGTAGGCTCGAAGATGCTCTTCTTCATCGCTCAGCACTTCCACATCAATGTCCTGACTGAAGCGTAGCGGCTGAATGTATTTGTTCTCTGAACGGAGAATCACTTTGTGGCGGAACTTGTTGGCTGCCTCCACTTCGTATTCATCACCAAAGAGAATATTGCTGGGCTTGTCAATCTGAAGTAGTATATGAACATCCTGCATAGGCCCTTCGTCGAGCAGATACATCAGTGCTTGCGGGAAGGTCATATCGCCAGATGATGTTTCATCAGATGTACCCATCAGGTCGCCGAGGGCTTCCATGTCGAAACCGATCTCGTCATCAAGGGAAGTTTCTTCAGTCATTGTCTCTGTTCCTTGTACAAGTTTCATTTTCCTCTTGATTTCGATATAACGTTCGCTACCTATGATAGCAAGGATAGTAGGCATGGCGAACCCTGCTTTGACGTCATCGACCAGTTCCTTCAACGCATGGCCACTGCTTTGTCTTTCTATCAGTTGGCACAATCCTTTGTCTGCAAGGTGTGTAAGCACGGGTTTATAACGGCTGTTCGTGGTAGGCAGACAGTCGATGACAAGAAAACGACAAGTTCTCTCTTGCTGTTGATAAGACATCATCAGTGAGATCAGTGCATTCATCAGTACACCCGTTGTCTGTTCTTCCTTGTTGGCTCCCCAGAACAAAATGTGTTCAAAGAAATCTTTTCGCAAAGGGATGGTTGTCGCTCCAGCATTGATGCCGATGTTCTGACCGATGAGAGCAATGGGACAGCCAAGTTGGTTCTGTACGATCAGCTCCTTGTTCTGGTCAAGGTAGTAAAGTGCCGAGCCACAGAAATAATGTTCGCCATTTCCTGGAACATCCAAAGCCTTTGCTTGTGCGGACTCAATGGCATCAGCAAGTTCTTCATCGTTGGCATAAAAAGTCTGGACCTGGCTCTGCAGTTCTCGTTTATGGTAGTAGCAAGCCATACCTGTTATCTGACGGCTGGTCTTATCGCTGCTGTCGGGTACCAATCGGTCGGAATCGCTTGGAGCACTCATCAGCAAGAAACATTCGGTGAGATTTTTCAGTATCTGTCCTGAGATGTCCGTCTCGTCAAGTTGCTGAGTGGCCAAAAGCATGTGTATTCCTTGGCTTCGACCTTGTGTGGCAATTATATTCAGTATTTCTGCAATCTCCTGCTGAATCAGACGCTCTGTACCATTGCTTACATTCTCTTTGAACATCACCTGACATTCGTCAGCGACAAAGAGAATCTGAGGTAATCGTCTGTTGGGGTACTTCTTATTATATCCATTGATATTATTGACACATTCTTTCTGCCAGAGTTTTACACGCCGTTTGTTCTCTTCGCGTAACTCACGAAGCACTTCGAGTGTCATCTGTGGATCGCTATTGTCAACGAGTACGGCTTTTGTATGTTTAATGCCTCGATAACGGTTAAACTCAACGCCTTTGAAGTCCATTAAGTAAAGCATCAGGTCTTCTGGAGAATATTTCAGGATAGCACTGCTGATGATATTGTTCAGCATGACTGATTTACCAGAACCAGACTGTCCAAGAATGAAAGCGTGGATATAGTCGCCTGAATTGAAGCGGATGGTAACAGGATGCTTATCATTGATATCCAGACCGACTGTGACGCTAATCTCAGACATAACGGGTTCGTATGGTGTGCTTTCAAGAAGATTGAAGTCCTGCTTTAAGGCTGATGGACGGGCATTCTTCTTGGCTACTTCCACTACCTTATTAATATATGAAGCCCAAGTGCTGGCTTCGGCAGGATCGATAGCAGCATCATCGAGCATCAATGAGAAGCGATTGAGAATCTCATCGTGACCTGAATTGTTGAAAAGGAAGGCATCACCTTGTGGAAAGAGCAGTTCCATCTTCTTCAACATGGATTGGGCATCGAAAGACTGGTCCTCAAACTCTGCATTTATGTCCCAACTCATCATCATATAGATGCCAGCACGGTTGCCAGAGTCAATAATCTGTGAAAGTTTCTGCAACGTTTGTGGCTTTATGTGGTGTGGAAAGTCTGTCAGGATAAAGAACTGATACTTCAGTCGGGCATCACGTCCCAGTGATTCGTTCAATTCAACCAGCGAGTGTTTCCCGGCACAATTGATGGCAGACATACGCTGAACGATTGAAGTATACGCATCGTCTACCAACATGGTGAACTCTTCTGCATTGCCATCAAAGAAGACACGTTCCTGACGATCATCCACCAAATACTTGTTCAGTCGGGAATGCGTGTTGAAAGAATCGCCCGCATTACCCCCGTTATACAATACGATGTCGCAAAGGTTGGCTGGAGTAGTTATGGCGATTCTCCATGCCAATTTTTCCAACACATGATTGACACGTGTACGTGTATCCTCATTGTTATAGAGCATGCAGAATGCTTTTACCTCGCAGATGTCTACTAAGGCAGGTAATTGAACTGCGCCACCACCGAGTTCACCAATGTATAACCCTTCAAATGGAAAGTGCTGTGGATCAGAACCATCGGGGATGAAATCTTTGGAGTTTGCCGAGGTGGCTTTGTTTGTGTCGTAATAGCTTGCCATAGTTATATCTTTATCTCTTTTACAATCCAATTACCAGGGGCAGCCCAACTTTCAGCTCTTTTGCTAAAACCTGCTCTACGTAATGCCTCTCTAACCTCTGAGGCATCTGGTTGCGTGCCAGATCTTGATGAAATGACTTGAAGGATATAACCTTTGGGAATTCCCGCATCAACAAATGTCCGCGGAGCCTGTAAAATGTAAGTTTTCATTTGTCTTTTGTTATTAGTTCTTTAATTGTATACCACAGAGGTGTGAACCTCCTTGCCACGCTTAGCCAGAAGGTTCTGCAATACCCGTGAATGTAAGAATGGAAATCGGCTCACACCTGTTTATGTACAATAGGGTATTACCGCGGGGTAATGACTCTACGTATACTATAACAGGAGGAACAGCTTCTCAACTTCTTACCCATTCACCTTGAATTTGCAGATTCTCTGGCGGGTCAAAGTTTGATAGCTTCCCTCGAAGGGATGATTATTCAATCAACACTACTGCAAAGATAAGCTTTTTTTTCGAAACTTGTTCCATCGTGAGCCGACTTTTTTATTTACAATGGCAAAAATATACATAAATAATGATATGTGGGCAATAATAAGTGGTTCAAAGTGGTCCAAATTGTAGTATTTTCCACAGTAATGACAGAAATGGCAGTGTTTTTGAAAATTCTGACCCTAACAGAGTATCATATTGGCTCAGTGCCAAGTGTGTTGAACTGGGTCAGGTAGGGTGAGGAATACGGGAGTAAAGAGGGTGGAGTAGGGTGCTGGCGGTGCAGGGTATTCCACGATGGATTCGGCATAGTAGCTCCAGCCCTCTGCTTCGCGGTAGGCTTCGAGTGAGCCATAGGGAACATAGATGATAGGGTCTTTGGGTTGGTCGTCATGATAGATGAACATCACATTGGAGCCGTTTTGTGAGTCGTAGGTGGGAGGCACGGGCGACTGACAATAAATGTAACTTATACGTTGGAAATTGAGGCTCCAGTGACCGATGTGATGGATTTGCGGCGGTATCGTGAAGCTTACACGGCGTGTACCGACAAGGGCATCATCAGAGAAGTCTGTAACGCTGGCGGGGACGGTGGCTGTAACGCCTCCGCTTACCATGGTGTTGGTTGCGGTGTGAATGATGGCGTTGCAGTTGTCGCGACTGTCGTAAATGGGGTTGTTGGGGCTGACAGTGACGTTAGTAAGCTGTTTACAACAAGAAAACACATGTAGTGCTAATTCACTAACGTTGTTGGGGAGGTAGATACTGCGGAGAGCAGCATCAGTGAAAGCATAACTGCCAATCTTTTCCAAGTGATGCGGCAGTTCGATGTACTCCAGTTTAGTACATGTGCCAAAAGCCCTGTCTCCGATGGTTTTAATGGTGATAGGAAGAATAATCGTTTCCAAGGCAGTGCACTCATCAAAGGCACTGACATCGATGGTCTGCAGTCCCGTGAAGAACCGCAGTTCCGGGAAATGGCGTATCAGTGGATTGCGGGTGAAGGCCGTGCCCAGTTCGGTCACCGCCTGGGCTTCGCTGATGGACAGCTGTCGGTCGTGATTGACATCCCAATGGTCGAGGCATATTCCTTCCACAACGGGGTCTTGGAAGAGTATATGGTCGGTCATGAGATGTGAAACCTCTACCCATGAGTGTTTATAGATTCTCTTGTGGAAAGCGTGTTGTGGAATGAAAACGGTGGTTAGCATCGGACAGTTCTGCAGGTGTTTTGAGCCTTCGTTGATGTTGGGCGGCACCGACTCGAAAATGACGGTCTCGAGTGATGGACAATCGTTGAGAATGCTGTCGCCGACGCCAGCTACAGTGGCAGGAAAGGTAAAGGAGCGGAGGCCCGTGTGACGGAAGGCGCTCTTTCGTATAAAGCGGATAGTATTGGGTAGCGTGATGGTTTCGAGACTGTGACAATTGTGGAAAGCATCAGCTGCGATATTGGTAAGGCTGGTGAAGTATTTTAGTTCGTTGAAGGAGGTGATCAGTGCATCGTTCGTGAAGACATTGCCGAGATCGGTTACGGCCTGTGCTTCTGCAAAACTGAGATATCCGTCATGATCGGTATCCCACTGACTGACGCATATCTGTGCCACGTTAGGATCTTCGAATTCAATTAGCTCGTGGTTGAGAATCTTCATTCTGATGGTCATCTGTACCGCCTCTTGTTCCAGTTGTTGAGCACGCTGACGGAGTCCTCTGATGAGTAGGAATACCGCAGCGAGCGCCACAAGTGCCAGTATAACCAAAGCCATTGTGCGCCAGTTGTTTTGTCTCGCTTTGATAAGGTCTTTCTTCAAGGCCTCTGCGTTGGGATATCTGCGTTCAATGGGTTTGAGGCATCGGTCAATAATCCGTCGGTAGTTTCTTCCACCAAGTTGTAGTTCCTGAAGGATGATTCCTAATGAATAGATATCGTTGCGGGTATCAGGCGCAGCCGTGTTGGCTTGTTCAGGAGCCATGTATTTCAGCGTTCCTGCAGGCTGTTTTAGGATGGCATGACTGTCGGTGTCGGCCAGTCCGAAATCGATGACCTTTACGTTACAGCCGTTATGTGTTACCATGATGTTCGATGGCTTGAGGTCACGGTGTACAATCTGCTGCTGGTGTATGTAGGCCACGGCATCTACAAGTTCATCGGCGATCCTTCGACGTGTAGCTTGATCGGACTTTTTCTTGAGGAAGTCGGCGAGGGTAGAGCCATCGATCCATTCGGCAATGATGCATGTGCGTTTGTCGCTTTCATACAACTTAACCATCTCCATTCCGTATGCCTGTATAATGGCATGGTGCTGCATAGACATAAGCACCTCCATTTCTTTTCTAAGCAGCTGTTGGTAGGTGGGATCGCTATGGTGTTGCTGCTTGAGGCATTTCAGCAGGAACCACCGTCCGTAGCGCTTGGCCTTGAAGAGGTCGCAATAGCCCTTGGACGGTAATGGAGTGATCTCGGTGAAGGCACGTGAAACACCCTCGTAGTCGGCGGTAATGATTTCTGAAATGGATGAAGACACTTGTTAAATTGAAAATGGAGAATTGAATATTATGCGTGTTTGTGGAACTGGTAGCGGATGCCGCCTTTCTTACCGCATACGTATGCGATGGGCTGCTGATCGTTGAGAATGAGATTGTTGAGGTAGAGCTGCTCCCCCTCGATGATGAGACTACACTGAAAGGTGGCTCCTTTGATAAGACGAGTGTTCTCTGATTCCACCACGACGAAGTGGTTGTCTCCTAGGTACCTCACTGTACATTTACGATCAGGGTTCCAGAACAGGGTGATAGTATCGTCGATGGAGAGGTCTTTCTCCACGTTGATATTCCTGGAAAGGATAGGGTTACTGGCTTCAACATCTCCGTCGTGTTTTGTTTGGCAGAAGTGGTCGAAGCTGTTGTAGCCTACGAATCTCGCTAGTGTGTCGAGTGTTCTGCGGCGTGGTTCGCTTTCGGTGGTCACATAGCCCCATACACGCTTGAGTGTCGTGGCGCTGATATGAATGTGCAGACGGTTGAATATCTGCAGTTGTAGGACGTCGAAGTCGCTTCGTGTCAGCTGTTCAATTCCAATGGCTTCCTCCACAGCCTTGCAGAGAAGTTGCACCTGACTGGTGATGTCGGTTTGATGATTGGTTTCAGACATGTTGATTGTTGATCAATGATGCTGCAAAAATAAACAATTGGAATGAAAAGAGCAAATTTTCGGGCATAAAAAAAGGGGTTGTGTAACCCCTTGGTAGTGGATAGGGGAATCGAACCCCTATGCCAAGATTGAGAATCTTGTATCCTAACCATTAGATGAATCCACCAACGGGCATTCTCAAAGACCCCTGCGGAAGGAGGGGGATTCGAACCCCCGGTACGGGAACCCGTACGGCAGTTTAGCAAACTGCTGGTTTCAGCCACTCACCCATCCTTCCAAGATGCTTCGTGTTAGAAACCGAGGGGTATCTCCTCAAATGCGAGTGCAAAGGTAATGCTTTATTTTGACATGACCAAACATTTTTGGAAATATTTTCAAAATTCTTTCTTCTGACAATTATTCCACGATCTTGATCATCTTGAACACCGAGATCTTGCCATCTGGATTGACGGTAGCATTGATCTTGTACTTGTTTGAGCCATTTTTCGCTGCATCAGTATATTCCACGTCTTGGTTAGCCGAGAAACTTACGTTCAGCTCATATCTGTCATTACCCACTTCGCGTTTTTTGATATCGTAGTTACCGGGGAGTCGCCAGATCATCTTTACGACATCTTCCTTATAGAGCTTGTCCATCAAGTCAACGATGTCGCCCTTCGTAGCGTTCTCCTTATTCAGCAGTGTCATCTCCTCAGCCACGGTATTCTGCAGCGCTGTCTCGTCCTTCTCGTTAATGGCCACGAAGAAGTTGTGGAACACATTCGATACGAGTGTTTTTTCCTCAGGTGTTACATCCTGAGCCTTGAGTTTCTTCATCAGTTCCTCAGCCTCATCATAGTGGTCGCCATCGGGATGATCGGTCATGTACGACTGATACGACTCTGGTGTATTGATGTTATTGCTCTGTACCCAGTCGATAGAGTCGATCTTGTGCATGGCCAACTGACGGTGTATCGTACTGGGGTATTTGTTCAGGTATTCCATCAACAGCGCCTTGGAATTACTAGTCAGCGCGTTGGTCCAGTCGAGATCAGCCTGCTTGAGCGCTTTTAGATGCGCCTCGATACTGTCGCGATGTTCCTGTGGTGCATCCTTGAAAGTGTCGAGATAGCCTTGAAGAATCAATGGCTCTGTGCTGCGCATAGCTATGTTGAACTCTTCGTTCTCACGGTTCTCCTGCGCCTGGTTGTACATATAGTAGCATGTTCCGAAGATCAGAAGGGCAATGACAAATGACACAATGATAGCTGCCTTACTTTTCTTCTTGGGTTTCGGTGGTGTTGGTGGAGCTGGCGGTGTTACCTTGGTAGCAGGCACGTTAGCCTTTGCCTCAGTCATCACTGGAGCTATAGGGGGAGGGGCAACAGTTTCCTCTTCCTGTTGTACAGGTGTATTCATGATGGTCTGTCCCCGTGTCGGTCGGTGGCAATGAGGACAAAGGTCCTCTTCCTTGAAATAAATCTCACCGCATTCAGGACATCTGATCACCTTGCCGGCGATCTCTACGCCACAGCTGGGACATGTGGGCGCCTTGTCACTGATTTGATGTCCGCATTCAGGACATTTGATGATTGCCATAGTGTTTGTTGTTTATATTCTTTGCTTTATCTATCGGTGTCGGAAACGGATTTCGCGCATGCTGTGCCTACCCATGAACCTACTCTTGTCCACATAGGTGTTGATGCCGTTGATTCTTCCTTTTGCCGTATATTGCCATATCAAATAGTCACGATCATCAGCCAATACCGGAGGCTCATTGGCATACATGGCCACCATCAACGGATAGTCGTCAATCTGTCCGATGAGATGCTTGTTGTAGAAGTTACGGCCCGTATAGACCAGCGGTTTCTGCCGGTAGGCATGTCCCACCATCTCCAGGAACCGAATCAGCGAGTCGCAGAACTGTTCGTCTGAAAGACCGCCTGTTGACTCCACATCAATCATGGGAATCAGATCCTGGTCGCCTGGACGGCATTGCGCCATGAAGTTCTCCAGTTGTTTCTTCAGCTCCGACTTCGGACGGAAGAAATGGTAGCTTCCCACCTTCAGTCCGTAGCGATGAGCCAGTTCAATATTCTGTGCGTATTTATCATCGATTCGGTCACCACCCTCAGTAGCCTTCAGATAGACGTACTGCATCTTCGTGTTATCGCCGACTGTCTCCCAGAACACCTGTCCCTGGTAATGACTGAGGTCGATGCCATGAATATGCGTACAGGTATCCTCGCACAGAATATAGCTTTCCTGTGCGCTGATGCTTGCTGAGATCATGGTGAAAATGACCAATAATAGCTTTTTCAAATTCTTCATATTTTGCAAAGGTACGAATAAGTGAGGAAAAAACAAAACGAAAATGAAATTTCTTTTTATTTTCGAGTGAAAGTACCTTCGACGCAGTCAATGTTCGATTATTCCTCTATCTCTGATAGACTCTTGGCAAAGTTCGCCATGAAGCTACTGATGGTTTCAACGGGATTGTACCTCATATAGCGCATACTCCTGCGCAGGTTTCTACGCAGCACCCTGCTGTTGTTCTCAACCATTCCGTTGGTGCGCATCCTGAAATGCCAGTTCTCAGCCGTGTCGGCCGCCATGTGTGTCAACGAGCGCTGGGTGAGTTTCGATGCGGCCTTTTCTTCTTTCTGCATAAACGGGATTTCATTCATATCGAAATGGAACACCTCAATCAGAATGCTTCCCTGCAGACTGGCCAGACGGGTAATACCGAGCTGGTGCAACCATTGCTCGAGTTTCACGAAATCCACCTTGTCGCCTTTTGTTCTCAGGAACCTTCCCATCTCAATGATTCCCTGAAGAGAAATCCCTTTAGAGAGTGTCTGGTTCACATTATGAATGATGATATTGAGCATCTGCAACGTTTCTTCCGAACAATCCTCGCTGTTCAGTTCACGCTTGCGCAGTTTCTTCAGTTTCCTTTTCGACAGGAAATTCGTGAGTTGCGGTTCCTCCTGTGTGATGGTCAGCAAGGAAGCATCAACCGAAGGTATCTGTTGGTCGCTGATTCTTTCCACCTCCTGCCGAAGCGATTCCGTGTAAGTAAGCTGACGGTCGTCTGCATGCTTTGAAAAGCCTCTTGACAAATAGGGTAGGACATGCTGTACCTCACCGATCTGTATCAGTCGTTTCCACTTAAAAGCCGACATCGGCTCCACGACTTCATAATCGTCGAATGCTCCAGCACGTAGCATGCGGAAGAAGTTCCTATTGATGATACTTGACTTACTCATGGATGATCAGCTATAACGTTTGGGATACCTGAAAAGAATAGCGAGCAGGGCAACGATGCCCGTGGCGAGAGGGTAATATAAATAAGGTATGATCTGTATGGGGTTCAGCTGTGCCAGTCCGGCTGCCATCAGCATCTGCGCCCCATAAGGAATCAATCCCTGCATACAGCAGGAGAACGTGTCGAGAATACTGGCGCATTTGCGGTTGTCCACTCCGAACTTATCGCCAATCTGCTTGGCAATACCTCCTACGGTGATAATGGCAACGGTATTGTTGGCCGTACATATATCGGTAAGGGCAACCAACCCGGCGATGGAGAGCTCAGCACCACGTTTGGATTTGATATGAGCCGATAGTCTGGAGATAATAAAGTCAATACCGCCATTGGCTTTCACAATCTCCAGTAAACCGCCAGCCAGCATGGTCACAATAATCAGTTCACTCATGCCAAGGATTCCTTCGCCCATGGAACTGAACCAACCATAGATGTCGTACGTGCCATTGATCATTCCAATCAGTCCTGTCAGAATAATACCTATGGTGAGTACAGCCATCACGTTCATGCCGAAAATGGCACATACCAGAACTACAAGGTAGGGTATTACCTTGGTGAATTCCACGACAGGAATATCCGTAGGCGACTGTATTCCAGAACCAGCGAAGATATAGATGATGAAGATGACCAGCGCTGCGGGCATGACGATAAAGAAGTTCACACGGAACTTATCACTCATCCTACAGCCCTGCGTACTCGTTGCCACAATGGTTGTATCAGAGATAAACGAGAGGTTATCACCAAAGAAAGCACCACCCACCACCACGGCGGTCATCATCGGAATGCTGACACCCGTTGATCCCGCCAGTCCTGCGGCAATAGGTACCAAGGCAACAATCGTTCCCACACTTGTTCCGATGCTTAGCGAGATGAAGCACGCAGCCAAGAAAAGTCCTGCCATGATCATACTTCCAGGCAGCACCATCAAGGTGAGGTTCACGGTGGCATCAACGCTCCCCATTACCTTGGCCGAGTTGGCAAAGGCCCCTGCCAGTACGAAGATCCAGAGCATCAACATCATATTACTCGTTCCTGCTCCCTTGCTGAACATATCGATACGCTTGGGTAGGGGGAAGTTCCATGATGTTGCCACGGCGTAGATACTGGATATCATAAAGGCTACAGTGATGGGCACCTTGTAAAAGTCATGAGCTATGATGCTTGTGATCAGATACAAGGCGATAAACACCAGTAATGGCGACAGAGCCAGCAATCCTTTCTTATTACTCATTGGTTATAATGTCACGCCGTTTTTAAAGATAGATATTTCACGATAGCCATTTTCTTCGTTATGTGTCCTCTCTCCGTTGGCAATGGCTATGATCTTGTCGATGAATGCGTGGAGAACGACTTCCATCGACTTTCCTTCCAACAGTTCACCGGCATTGAAGTCGATCCATTTCGGCTTATTGTTGAACAGATCGCTGTTGGTGGAGATCTTCATGGTAGGGATGAAGGTGCCGAAAGGCGTACCACGTCCCGTTGTGAAGAGCACCATCTGACAGCCAGCTGCCGCCAATGCTGTCGATGCTACCAGGTCGTTTCCCGGAGCAGAAAGAAGATTCAGTCCTTTTGTGGTAAGACGACAACCATAGTCGAGTACACCCTTAACTGTCATACTTCCGCATTTCTGAGTACATCCCAGGGCTTTTTCCTCCAGGGTAGAGATGCCACCGGCCTTGTTCCCAGGTGAAGGGTTTTCACCCACAGGTTCACCATGACTCAGGTAATAGTCCTTGAAATCATTGATGAGTTTCACAGTCTGCTCAAATAACGCTGGTGTCTCGCAACGATTCATCAAGATGGTCTCAGCGCCAAACATCTCAGGTACCTCAGTAAGAATACTCGTACCACCTTGTCCTACGAGATAGTCGCTGAAGGCCCCCACAAGCGGATTGGCAGTGATACCGCTGAATCCGTCTGAACCACCACATTTCAATCCTACGCGCAGCTCATGGATAGGGCACACCTGTCGTTGGTCATTTTTCGCCACTTGATACAACTTGCGCAGCATCTTCATACCCGCTTCTATCTCATCACCTTCAACCTGTTGTGTTACCAACAGCTTGATGCGCTCCTGGTCGTAGTCACCTAACGACTGCATAAAGGTGTCTGGCTGGTTGTTCTCACATCCTAATGAAACTACAAGTACTGCTCCAGCATTAGGATGTAAGACAATGTCGCGCAAGATTTTACGGGTATTCTCATGATCGTCGCCCAACTGAGAGCAACCATAGTTATGATGCCAGGCAAACACAGCATCAATACCTTCCAACTTGGTTTCTTCTTCAAGTTGACGGGCCAGTTGTTCGGCCACACCATTGACACATCCCACAGTGGGCACAATCCATATTTCGTTCCTGATTCCCACCTCGCCGTTCTTACGGACATATCCGTTGAATGTACGATGGTCGGATTGCACGTTTGCCTTTGCTTCTACAGGATGATACTCGTAGGTGAGCTTACCGCTCAGGTTTGTTGCGAGGTTATGCTCGTTCACCCATTGACCAGCTTTCAAATCCTGACAGGTATGACCAATAGGGTAGCCGTATTTGATGATGTCTTCGCCTTTCCGCGTATCTCGGATTAGCACCTTATGTCCCATGGGTACATCCTCCAATAAGGTGATCTGTTGATGATCCACCTCGATGATTTCCCCTTGATGCATGGGCTGCAGACAAACGATAACGGTGTCGGCAGGGTTGATTCTGATGGTTGACGACTGTTGCATAGACACCACCATTACAACTGTGTTCTACGGTAGAAATCCACATTCTCTTTGCTGAGAAGTTCAATAGGCATGTAGTTGATGGGATCAACCTTCTGTTTCAGGACGATGGCCTTGAACAAGGTGTCCACACAATTATATCCTTGCATGAAGGCATGCTGTGCAATGAGGAACGAGATGGAGCCCTGACGCAGACAGTTCGCATTCTTTCCCACCATATCATAACCCATGATCTGCACATTCCTGCGGTTTGTCCGCAACAGGAAATCACCTACGATATGTGCTTTTGAACACATGGTAATGCAGTGATGTACTTCAGGATGATTGTTGAAGAAAGATTCAATCATCGCATCATACTCGCTCCTGTCGGCTTCGAGCGGAAGGTCGAGCTCAACAATCTGCACAGCGGGGAAATGGTCTTTCATATAATGACGGAATCCCACTTCGCGGTTATCCTGCTGTTTGCTCGCCACCTTCCCGTCTTTGGTCTGCTTCATCAGCATGATCCTTTTTTCCTGTGCGGCCACAAGCATCAGCATCTTTGCTGCGAAGTATCCACTGCAGAACGAATCCTGACCGAAGAAAGAGAGGGGATTCAAATCAGGCATGTAAGAGTCAAGCAGGATGAATGGAATATTGCGTTCGTGTAGAAGATCGGTATAGTGTTTGGTGATCTCGAACTCGCTGGGGACTACAATCACGCCGTTCGGGGCCTTGTCGAGCACATCTTGGAAAGTCTCCGAGAAGGTCTTTGTGTCTAACCTTGTGTAATAAGCCACCTGTACGTCGATGTGGAAGTCACGTCGGGCATCGCAGGCCTTCATGGCACCTTCTTCAATCTCTTGCCAGTATGCTTCACTCTCGTGCATAGGCATAATGATATAAAAGGTGTACGATTTGTTGTATGCCAACGCACTGGCATACATGTTGGGCTGGTAGTTGATTTCCTTCAGTACCTTTTCCACTTTCTCACGTGCCGACTTCGATACGTTCGGACGGTTGTGAAGGATACGGTCAACGGTTCCAACAGATACTCCCGACTTCTCTGCGATGTCTTTGATTCTTACTTTTTGTGCCATTGTAATGGGTTGTGATGATTGGTTGTTTGCGAACACATTCTCTTTTCGTGTGCAAATTTAACAATAAAAGTTGAATTGTGCGAACACACAACACATTTTTTTCTTGTAAACCTATTATTTCTCGATTTTTCTTTGTAAATTTGTCGCCGAAAGCGTATTTTTGTGCACGCAAACAGCAAAACAAATCATTCAAATAGAAAGTCAAAGATTTAAAGAAATAGTAATTATGGCAAAGATTGTAACCCTTGGCGAGATTATGCTCCGCCTGTCACCGCAAGGTAATGACCGTTTTATTCAGACTGAATCGTTCCGCATCATCCCTGGAGGAGGTGAGGCAAATGTAGCCATCAGCTTGGCCAACTACGGTCATGACGCTTATTATGTAACCAAACTGCCGAAGCACGAAATCGGTCAGATTGCCGTGAATGCGCTTCGTCGCTATGGTGTCAACACCCAGTATGTGGTTCGCGGCGGTAATCGTATCGGTTTGTACTATGCTGAGACAGGTGCTTCGATGCGTCCTTCAAAGGTGATATACGACCGTGCCAACAGTGCCATTGCCGAGGCTGATGCGTCAGACTTCGACTTTGATGCCATCATGGAGGGTGCTCAGTGGTTCCATTGGAGTGGTATCACTCCAGCTATCTCTGATAAGGCTGCTGAGTTGACTCGTCTGGCATGTGAAGCTGCAAAGCGTCATGGGGTGACGGTTTCTGTTGACTTGAATTTCCGTAAGAAGCTCTGGACTTCAGAAAAGGCCATCTCCATCATGCGCCCGTTGATGAAATACGTGGATGTATGTATCGGTAATGAGGAAGATGCAGAACTCTGTCTGGGCTTCAAGCCAGATGCTGACGTAGAGAGTGGTAAGACCGATGCTGCCGGTTACGAAGGAATCTTCAAGCAGATGATGCAGGAGTTTGGCTTCAAGTATGTGGTTTCCACGCTTCGTGAATCTTATTCTGCTACCTACAATGGTTGGAAGGCACTGATCTACGACGGTAAGGAGTTCTATCAGAGCAAGCGCTATGAGATCAATCCGATTATCGACCGTGTGGGTGGTGGTGACTCATTCTCTGGTGGCTTGATTCACGGTCTGCTTACCAAAGAGACACAAGGTGAGGCGCTTGAGTTCGCCGTTGCTGCTTCAGCCTTGAAGCACACCATCAATGGTGACTTCAACATGGTTACCATCGAAGAGGTGGAAGCCCTCGCAGGAGGTAGTGCAAACGGACGCGTGCAAAGATAATCATAATGATTAAACATTAAACATTAAAGATTAAAGATTAAAGTTCAAAGTGGCAAAGTTTGATAAGATAGCTGTATTGAAGAAGATCGGGGAGACAGGTATGGTACCTGTGTTCTATCACAAAGATCTCGACACATGTAAGAATGTGGTAAAGGCCTGCTATGAGGGAGGTGTGCGTGCCTTTGAGTTTACCAATCGCGGTGATTTTGCTCAGGAAGTGTTTGGCGAGTTGGTGAAATGGGCCGACAAGGAATGTCCTGAACTGGCGTTAGGTATCGGTTCCGTAGTAGATGCACCCACAGCAGCGATGTATATCCAGTTAGGCGCCTGCTTCGTGGTGGGTCCGCTGTTCAATCCTGATGTAGCTCCGGTGTGCAACCGTCGTCTTGTTCCTTATTGTCCTGGATGTATGACCGTCTCAGAGATCGGTAAGGCACAGGAATTAGGATGCGACCTGACAAAGGTGTTCCCTGGTGATGTGGTAGGTCCTAACATGGTGAAAGGACTCAAGGCGCCGATGCCTTGGTCGAAGATCATGGTAACTGGTGGTGTGGCTCCCGAGGCTGAGAACCTGAAGTCATGGTTCAAAGCCGGTGTCTATTGCGTCGGTATGGGCTCCAAGCTGTTCCCTGGCGACAAGGTGAAAGCCAACGACTGGCAGTATATAACCAATAAGTGCAAGGAGGCTTTAGGCTATATTGCTGAAGCACGTTCATGATAATAAGTTACGAAAAGGCTCGATAGGACTCCTCCTATTGGGTCTTTTGTGTCTTTCAGCCTGTTCTTCTTCTCTTCGCAAAGAAGTGGATGAGCTGAATGATATATCCTATGCGTTCCATTACAAGAA
The DNA here is from genome assembly GCA_900314935.1 of uncultured Prevotella sp. GTDB lineage: Bacteria > Bacteroidota > Bacteroidia > Bacteroidales > Bacteroidaceae > Prevotella. Next base: position 9,131 of record OMXE01000014.1, on the reverse strand, counting down.
TCTCGACTCTACCTGGTATTATGCGAACAAGGCATTTGCCTTGGCCGAACACTATAGCGACGGTAAGGCGGAGGCACTGAACAACATGGCCTTCGTCAGTCTGGCCAAGATGAGGTATCAGGAAGCATACCGTCAGCTGGACAGCATACCCATGCTTTCGGATAACCAGATTGAGCTGTTGATAGCCGACATCCAGCAGATGCGCCTTTGTCAGCGTGTGTCTCGCAACAAAGACTTCTACGAATATTATGAGAATGCACGCAGGTCATTAAGACGAATAGAGGAGGAATCGGTCAACCTTACTCCTCGAATGCGTCAGCGAATGATCTATGCCAGAAGTGAGCTGGCCATTGTCGCTTCCACCTATTATTATTATATTGGATTGGAGAAAGCTTCGATAGAAGCGCTTGAAACCATCAAGAACGATCCCGAGCTGGAAAAGGATACGGCGCAGTATCTGAACTATCTCTATCAGATTGGTGCTGGTGGTATCATTACACAAGGTACCAAGGAAGAGGTGAACCAGCAGGAATGGGACTATCTGATGAAGTGCTACCAGCTGGCTTTGCACCATGGTAGTGTGTATTGGGAGGCGAATTCCATGCAAGCCCTCAGTGAGCATCTCTTCGAACCGGATATCCGGAAAGTGCTCATCAGGGATAACCTGCCGGCTATGAAGTTCATCAATCCTGCAGGATTACCCGACTCATTGATAGCCGGAAACCTGGCTGAGCAATCGCATATCTTATTCAGTCGCTATGGTGATGTCTATCAGATAGCAGGTTCTTACCGTACGTTGGCCTCCTGCTACTGGGCTTTGGGCGACTACAATGCGGCGGGGTATTACCTGGATAAGGCGCTGCATTCCGACGAGGCCGTACACCAGGCCCCTGACCTGGTGGCAAGTATCCACGAACGGTTGTCAATGACCTATGCCGCCATCGATAGTATCGAACTGAGTAATTTCCACAGGAACCGTTATCTGGACATGCAGGACAGTACCCGCCAGGACAGGATGCTGGAAGCACGTGCTGAACAACTGGGACATTCCGTCAGACAGCTCAATGCCATGCTTATTGCCGTGGTGGTGATGATCCTTTTGGTGATGGTTTCCATGTTCCTGTTCAATTCACTCCGCAGAAGAAAAGACAATTCTTCCTCCCTGTCATCATTACTGGAACCACTTAACGAATGGAGAATCAGTAATGAACAGCATGTTAACGACTTAAAGGGATTATATGAAGAATTAAACGAATCCCGCGCCATCAGTGAGAACCTGATTGATAACAGTAAGAAACGCCATGAGGAGAACCGGGCAAAGCTCTTCCTGGTGAACAGTATCACCCCGTTGATCGACCGTATGATTCACGAGGTGAAGAAGCTGAAGAACGGTAAGGAGGATGAGGAGAAACGACAGAGCAGATATGCCTATGTCGCCGAGCTGTCTGATACCATTCATCAGTATAATGATGTGCTCACCCAATGGATCCAGCTTCAGCAAGGTCAGCTGTCGTTGCATATCGAAAGCTTCCGTGTACAGGAGCTGTTCGATATCGTGGCCAAGAGTAGGATGTCGTTCCACCTGAAGGGTATCACGCTTCAAGTACATCCCTCGGCTGATGTGGTGAAGGCAGATAAGACCATGACACTCTTCATGATCAACACCTTGGCCGACAATGCCAGGAAGTTCACGCCGGAGGGTGGTGAGGTAACGATTGAGAGTTCTGACAAAGGTGATGCTGTGGAGATCTCCATTACCGATACCGGAATGGGCTTGGATGAGGAAGAGCTGGAAGGTATCTTCAAGCATAAGATCAGTGGCGGTCATGGCTTCGGATTACTGAACTGTAAGGGCATCATCGAGAAATATAGGAAGATCAGTCAGATATTCCAGGTTTGTACCATACAGGCAGAAAGCAAGAAAGGGGAGGGGAGCCGTTTCTCCTTCCGTCTGCCCAAGGGTGTTCTCCGCCTTCTTCTGCCCCTGTTGTGTCTCTGTTCTCTTTCTGCCTCTGCAGATAACACGGATATCATGAAGGCGTCGGCCTATACCGATAGCGTGTATGCAAGCAATATCAAGAAAGAATACAGAAAGAGCATTGTCTTTGCCGATAGTGCCATCACCCGTCTGAACCGTCATCATCATCAGGTGTATCCGGATGATGAACAGTATCTGTACTTATTAGAGCTGAATGCCTCAGAACCTGCCGAGATCAATTGGTTCCACCGTCATCTCACGGCAGATTACGACATGATTGTCTTCCTTCGCAATGAGATTGCCGTGGCTGCTTTGGCGTTACACGACTGGCAACTGTATCAGTATAACAACAAGGTATATACGCAGTTGTATAAGGAGAAGTCGGCTGATGACCGACTTGAATCCTACGTCAGTGTCATGCAGCGGTCGGAGTCGAACAAGTCGATTGCCATGGTCCTGCTCATTCTCTTCCTCCTGCTCATTCTCGTGGCCTACTATTTCCTCTATTACCGTCATCTCATCCATTATCGTTTCTGCTTGGAGCAGGTGGAACAGATCAACTCCATGCTGTTGAGCAAGGAGAACGACGAGACGAAACTGGAGATGCTGAACAAGATCATGACGGTTGGAAACTCGAAATGGCCGCAGAACCTGTTGTCGGTCGTGGAACAGATCCAGCATGCGCTGCAGGATAGTGTGGCATTCAACCAGACGCAGCACCTCACCATTGAGCTCTCTGAGGATGAGTTGCGCCGAACAGAGTATGAACAGCAGAAGCTGTACATCAGTAATAATGTCATGGACAACTGTCTGAGTACGTTAAAACATGAAACCATGTATTACCCCTCCCGCATCCGTCAGCTGATAGATGGTACCGATACCCATCTGTCGGCCATCGACGAACTGGTGTCTTACTACAAAGACCTCCATACACTCCTTTCGGCACAGGCCATGCGACAGATGGAAACGGTGCGTCAGGAATGTAAGGCGGTGGTTCTTCATGGTGCCCGTCTTACAGGCGATGAGAGTCTGCTGCGCTACCTCTTCGAACTCATCCAGAAGCAGAGTGGAGAGAAAGCCCTCACCATGGAAGCATCAGAGAAAGACGGCAGGTATGTTACCTTCCATATCCAAATGAAACAATTACCGTTCCGCGATCTGTTCGTACCCTCGTTAGAGAATATCCCGTTCCTTATCTGTCGTCAGATAGCCCGAGATAACGGCGAGGCCACTAATCTTCGCGGATGCGGCATCACGGCTGAGAAAGCTGCCGATGGTAGTACACTATTGCATGTCACCTTGGCAGGAACACTTCAACCCAGTAATAACCAAGAACCTCATAAAACCATTAACCCATCATGAATCCATTCAAAGTCATCATTGTCGAAGACGTAGCCCTGGAACTGAAGGGCACAGAAGGAATCTTCCGTAACGAAATCCCTGAAGCCGAGATTATCGGTACTGCAGAGAACGAACCCGCCTATTGGCGATTGATTAAGCAGACCAAGCCCGATCTGGTGCTCCTTGACCTCGGACTGGGTGGTTCTACCACCGTAGGCGTAGAGATCTGCCGTCATACCAAGGAGGCTTACCCGGATGTGAAGGTACTGATCTTCACGGGTGAGATCCTGAACGAAAAGCTGTGGGTAGATGTGCTCGATGCAGGATGCGACGGTATCTGTCTGAAGAGCGGCGAGTTGCTTACCCGTGGCGATGTGTCGAGTGTGATGTCGGGAAAGAAGATGGTGTTCAACCAACCCATCCTCGAGAAGATCATCGACCGCTTCAAACACAGCGTGGGCAGTCAGCTGGCCAAGCAGGAAGCCATCGTTGATTACGAGATCGATGAATACGACGAGCGTTTCCTCCGTCATCTGGCATTGGGTTATACCAAGGAGCAGATCACCAACCTGCGCGGTATGCCATTCGGTGTAAAGAGCTTGGAGAAACGTCAGAACGAGCTCATTCAGAAACTGTTCCCCAACGGTAATGGAGGCATAGGAATCAATGCCACCCGTCTGGTGGTACGTGCCCTTGAGCTGCGTATTATTGATATAGACAATCTTGTTCCTGATGAAGACTAAGTTCTGGGCTTGGCTCACCCTCGTTCTTGCCGCTCTGCAGATCCTGTTGATATTGGTGTCGTGGATCGTTAGTTCGGCTACTCAGCAGACCTATGTACACTCTCTGTTGAGCAGCGAGGGTATTCGCTGGTTCATGGGACGGTTTTCTGAGAATCTTGCCACCCCTGTGCTGGTATGGCTGCTCGTGGCAGCCATTGCCTATGGGGTGTTCCGCACCAGCGGACTTGCGCAGGCTATTGCCGATATGATACATGGGAAACGACCGTCGTATCGTCAACGGTTCGCCTTGACCGTTTCGATGGTCTTGCTCATCCTTGTCATATTAGTCGTTTTCTTCCTTACTTGCACCTCACATGCTGTCCTGCTCAGTGCCACGGGAAAACTCTTTCCCAGTAGTTTCAGTAGGGCACTCATCCCCATTGTCGCCTTCACCGTCACCATCCTTTCGGTTGTCTATGGACTGCTGAGTACGCATTTCCTCTCTTGGCAGCAAGTGTTTGAAGGAATGACCGAGGGTATACGCCAAACCCTCCCTCTTTGGGTTGTTTATCTCTTTGCTGCCCAACTCATCCAGTCGATTATCTACGCGTTCGCATAAATTATAAAGTTATTCTTTTAACTGGTCTTGTAGTCATCCTGTCGTTAATCTGTCACCACTTCATTGAAATGCTCCTTGCCCCAGGCTATCAAAGCCGTGAGTGCCGGCATCAGCGACTTGCCTGTCTCTGTCAGGGAATATTCTACTCGAGGAGGAACCTCAGGATAGACCTTACGGTGAACGAGATGGCTCTGTTCCAGATTCTTCAGCGTCTGCGAGAGCATCTTCTGGGAACAGTCCGTCATCAGCCGACGGATCTCGTTGAACCGTAATATACCCGTCTCGCTGGTGTGAAGCATATAGAGCACCAACATAGACCACTTGTCGCCGAAACGACTCACCACTTGTCTGATTGGACAAGCCAAGTACTCAGCCTTAATATCTGCCATAATTCGTGATTTTTTCCGCAAGGACAGTGCAAGCCGAACGCAATCGAGCTTTCTCGGATTGCTGAGGTGCAGCCTGTTCTCGCCGTGTTTGCACGGCAAAAGTAACCAATAGTTACTGAATTACCAAATTACACTTGGTTAATCTAAGTTAACGTCACTTCCGAGAAAGTCCGATAACATCCCAATTCCTACTTTTTGGTAACTATGGCACCAAAAAGTGCCTTCTTGTGGGATTGGAAAACTTGCCATACCTTTGCAGTCGAAATCAAGTAAATAACATTTTAAACGAATAAGAACAATGAAACAGATTGAGACAATTAAGAGTGGTAAGAACTACAGCGCAGTAAGCGTTGGTAAGATGAATGAGATTATCGAGCACGAGCTTCCCATGGGACCGAACGTAACCATTCAGGGTAAGGTGTTCGCAGGTCAGGCCGTAGGTGCTACGGGCAGCGAGTTTTCATTCCAGACGCTCGTTCCTGGTCAGGACAGCGGTTTCCTGCACACGCATAAGACTCATGAGGAACTTTATTTCATCCTGAAAGGCGAAGGCCAGTATCAGGTGGACGGAGAGATTTTCCCCGTCAGCGAAGGCACCATCATCCGCGTGGCTCCCGATGGCAAGCGTGCGTTGAAGAACACGGGCAACGAAAATCTGACCATGCTCTGCATCCAGTACAAGGCCAATGCCTTTACTGAGGCCGACAGCCCTATGACCGACGGCACAATCCTGCAGGAAGAACTGAAATGGTAAGCGATATGTTCGACAAAGCAATTCAGTTTCTGAAAGACCACAAAGAGATTGCCCTTGCCACCAGCGAGGGCAATCTGCCTAAGTTGCGCATCTTCCAGATCATGAAGCAGGAAGGGCATGTGCTCTACTTTGCCACTTCTGCCCAAAAGGCTGTTTATCGGGAGTTGCGCCAGAATCCCAATATTGAGATACTGGCATATGCTGATAACATTTCCGTCAGATGCTGCGATGGATATATGACAATAATCCCGTGCTGCCCCGTCTTTATACGAGCTATGACCAGATGGAATACTTCTGCCTGCCCATAGCAGAGATGGACTATTACGATTTATCTCCAACTCCACCCGTATTCCAGCATTTCGACCTTATTTCAGGAGATGTGGGCCAGGGATTTGTCGGTGAGAGATTCAGACGGCTTTAATTGAGATTCCGTTGTTGCTGTATCTCCTTGTCGAGAATGATGCGTGCTTCTATTTCATTTGCTTTCTTCTTCTGAAAGCTGTTGGCATTTGCGCCTCATTTCTCTAAATTGTTCCATATCACGATAATTATTTTAAACCGATTCAATGACTTTTCTGAATACAAACATCTCGTCGTCTTCGCTCCAGTCCTCTTCAATATCCTCGGGGACGGAAGGACCATGATGGAATTTGTTCCAGAACTCTACGATATGGAAGCCCAGACGGTTCACATAGAAATGAATGTTGCGCTTCTCGAAATAGGGAGTGATGGTTTCCCAGACGCGAATTTCGGGATGCATGGCTTCTACAGCCTTCCATGCCGCCTGACCGATACCCTTGCTATGTGCTTCGGGATTGACGAACAGGATTTCCAGTTCGCCCTTCGCATGCTGCCGGTCAATCTGAAGAATCAGACCGCCCACCACAATCCCGTCACAGACGATACGGTAGGTCTCTGCCTTTTCGCCGTTCATACTGCGTTCGATGGTCTTCCTTGAAATGACCTCTTCGCCTTCTTCCGTGCGGTCATCGCGCATGCCAAACTCTACCTGCGCTCCATACTTGAATGCCCGTTGATTGTCGAGGATAAACTGTTCTTTATCGTCGGGAGTGATTGAAACTAAGCTAATGTCTGTCATATCGTTAATTGTTGTTCCGCATGAAAAGGGATGTAACTCTTCACCCATCACTTCTTGCAGGATGGTAAAGACGGAGTCGCCTGTGCAATGGCTGGTATAGAATTGCGTCTGAGGATAGGCATCCGCCAGTCTATGTGAAAGATCTGAAAGCTTGGCCTCGCTCTCATGATTGTCGAGCAGATGAAATCCTCCGACAACTGTATTAACCGGTAACGGACAGGCTGCAAGGATGTTTTCCAACCCATTGTGAGCACATCCCGTAAACAATAGGCCATGTGTGTACAGAGCCAGCTCATGTCGGAAATCATCTTGAATGTACTTCCCCTGTGTATCTTGCACGAAGAGATGCTGATTACCTTCTGGCATCGGATGAATCTGAGGTATGTGTGCTATGATATAGATGTCATCGCCAATGTTTCCACTATGCTCAATCGTCAGCAATCGTTCTTGTGGAATTACAGGCCATTCGGTGGTAATGCTGTGCAGATTACCGCGCTTGGAAAAGAATCTCCCGCTCATGGCATCGGGCGAGACAATAATCTTTGCCTTTTTGTTGATCGCCATGAAATGCTTGAGGCCTCCCGCATGGTCGCTATGTCCGTGCGAGATAAACACATAGTCAACCCTGCTGAGATCTTTCCCTAATCGCTCTGCGTTACGGATCAGTAAGTCGCTGGCTCCTGTATCGAGCAAGATGCTAAGCTTCTCGGTCTCTAACAGGATTGATAGGCCATGCTCCGTCATTGTAAGCGAAGGGTTGTTTGTGCGATTATCAACAAGTACCGTCCATTTCATAAAAATCTATATAATCCGAACTTTCTATTTATGTTTGCAAAAGTAGATAAAAATCTTGAATTGTGCAAGTCGTTAGGGATTAAGAAATGAGTTGCGCTAATCACCAGGAGAATCAGTTTTAGAAACGAATGTGAATAATATGGATAATTTTTGCCACTAATCTGAATAATAGGTTGGAAAGAAATTATCATAATTATCATAATTATCCCAGAAATAATACTCTTACTTTTTATCTCACACAGAAATCACAGAAATCACAGAAATTTTCCGTTATTCCGTTTTATTTCCGTTTCTTCTGTTATAAATAAAAGATGTCTATTATTTTACTACTTAATCCTTTGCTTTAGATTTTTTGGATTCATTCGCATATCCCAAATATCTACTATGCGAACTGTATCGGAAGAAGGATAATAGACATACACTATTTTGAAATTCTTCATTAGTATGGCTCGTCTATACGTGCGATGTTTAGAACATAAAAGGGTTTCAAGTGGATATGATTCAGGGTACCTACTAATCCTTTCCTCTATATAATTCTTCTTTCTGAACCATCGCAAGGCTGTAGTCATACCAAATTCTTGTCGAGCATAATTAACATGCTCAACAAACAATTGCCTTGCTTTCTTGTTCCATTTTATTGTAGCCACGGAAATACCCTGAAAAGTTCTTGATTAAACTGTTCTGACGTCATCCACTTTTCGGGATCTTCGTGACCAGTCTCAACCTCATCAAGATCAGCCTCAATCTCTGACACACGAGCTTCAAACTCATCAGGGTTGTCTGTATAGAAGCCCAACTTACCAACGGGTATTTGTGGAGATTCCTCATCCTGCTCAACCGTGTTGGCATAGCCACTACCTGTTGCAGCATAGCCAACAGCAGGCTCACTGCATTTGTCGGCTCCATCCTCTCCTTCAATCACTGGATAATGTTTTTCTTCCATACATCTTTACATTAGATACTGCAAAGATAAGCATAAATTCTTAATAAACAAATTAAAATACAATAAAATGAACAAAGTCTTACAAAATAATCTCTCACAGATCGCACAGTTCCCACGGATTTTTTCCGATTCTTCCGTTATAAAAAAATAATATGTTTAATTTGAAATAAATTTGTTCAATTTCTGCCCTTTAGGGCATCCCTTACTTATTATCGCCTACGGCGATGTGGTTATGGATCCGCTACGCGGAGACATTGTACATAATTAAATTCAAAATTTTACAGAATTTCTTTTCCGTTTTGTCTCTGAAAGAAATTATCATAATTATTATAATTATTCCAGAAATATTATTTGATACGGAATACATTGCCTTTTCCGTTTATTTTCCGATAATTTGACTTTCGTCTTCCTCCTTCACTTTAACTTTGCAGCTGAATACCAAGAGTCTTAAGAACTCTTAAATATAAAACGTTAAATACTACAATTATAGA
>OMXE01000013.1 GCA_900314935.1 uncultured Prevotella sp. | reverse complement strand
CAGGGGGCTCGCAGCCCCCGAGAGCGGTGTTCGGATAGTCAAAATCAACTGTTAGCGTCTGCAAACATAGTAACTCTGGCTGCGCCGAAGATACTTTCGCTCGACAATAAAAATAAATCCCCATTTATTTTGTATTGTACTCGCTTATTCGTATCTTTGTAACCGCAAACAATTAATCATGATAAACATGACTATTACCGAAAGATTTTTAAACTACGTGAAGTTCGACACACAGTCGAGCGAAGAGAGTACAACTGTACCCAGTACATCCAAGCAACTGATATTTGCCAAATACCTGAAAGAAGAGTTGGAACGTGAAGGCTTTGCCGACGTGGAGATGGACGAGATGGGATATATCTATGCCACACTGAAATCGAACACGAAGAAAGATGTGCCAACCATTGGCTTTATCTCGCATTATGACACATCACCCGACTGCAGTGGTGCTGACATCAAACCCAGTATCGTGAGTAACTACAACGGCAGTGATATCGAACTGTCACCGGGTATTATCTCATCGCCGAAGAAGTTCCCTGAACTGCTGCAGCATGTGGGTGAGGACCTGATTGTGACCGACGGAACAACGCTGTTAGGAGCTGACGACAAGGCTGGTATCGCCGAGATTGTACAGGCTATGTGCTGGCTGCGCGACCATAAGGAGATTCCACATGGCGATATCCGTATGGGATTCAATCCCGATGAGGAGATCGGTATGGGTGCACATCATTTCGATGTGGAGAAGTTCGGCTGTGAATGGGCTTACACCATCGACGGCGGCGACCTAGGCGAGCTGGAGTTCGAGAACTTCAACGCTGCCAGTGCGAAGATCCTGATCAAGGGCGTGAGCGTTCATCCGGGCTATGCCAAGGGAAAGATGATCAATGCCAGCAGACTGGCTGCCGAGTTCATCATGATGCTGCCTGCCAATGAGATTCCTGAGGAGACGGAAGGCTACGAGGGTTTCTATCATATCACGGGCATGGAGGCATGTACAGAGAATGCTAAGCTGAGCTATATCATCCGCGATCACGACAGAGATACGTTCGAGGACCGCAAACGATTCGTGCAGATCTGCGCCGATAAGATGAACGAGAAATACGGAGAGGGAACGGTGACGACAGAGATCAAGGACCAGTATTATAACATGAAAGAGAAGATTGATCCGAACATGCACGTGATTGATGTCGTACTGAAAGCCATGCAGGAAAGTGACGTTCCGCCACGGGTGAAGCCCATCAGAGGCGGTACCGACGGTGCACAGCTCTCTTTCAAGGGTCTTCCTTGTCCGAACATCTTTGCCGGTGGCGTGAACTTCCACGGACCGTTCGAGTTCATCAGCGTGCAGGTAATGGAGAAGGCCATGCAAACCATCGTGAAGATCTGCGAGCTCACAGCAGGCTATAATGACTAATGTCAATTGAGAATTATCCATTTTCAATTTTCAATTTTCAATTTTCAATTGTTTTGACGTGGGAGAGCTACATTCACTGATCAAGGACCTGGCGCTGATCCTGATGGTGGCGGGTATTGTGACGCTGGTATTCAAACGACTCAAGCAACCGTTGGTGCTGGGGTATGTGGTGGCTGGATTCCTGGTGAGTCCGCACATGCCCTATGTGGCTTCCGTTGTTGACCAGGCGGATATACATACATGGGCCGACATCGGTGTGATGTTCCTGCTGTTCTCCTTAGGACTGGATTTCTCTTTCAAGAAGATTCTGAAGATGGGGGCATCGCCTATCATCTCCACTGTGACCATCATCTTCTGCATGATGATGCTCGGCATCGTGATGGGGCATCTCTTCGGTTGGGGGAAGATGGACTGCATCTTCTTAGGCGGTATGCTCGCCATGAGCTCCACAACGATTATCTATAAAGCGTTCGACGACCTCGGGTTGCGACAGCAGCAGTTTGCCGGCAGAGTGATGAGCGTGCTCATCCTCGAAGACATCCTGGCCATCGTCATGATGGTGATGCTGAGTGCCATCGCCAGCGGAAACAATCCTGATGGAGGACAGATGCTGGATGCGGTCATCAAAATCACCTTCTTCCTGATTCTGTGGTTCGTGGTGGGTATCTTTGCTATTCCGCTGTTCCTGCGCAGGATGCGGAAGCAGATGAACAACGAGGTGCTGTTGATCGTGTCGTTAGGACTTTGTTGCGCCATGGCCGTATTCTCCACGAAGGTGGGGTTCAGCAGTGCTTTCGGTGCCTTCGTCATGGGTAGTATCCTGGCTGAGACCATCGAGGCGGATAAGATTATCCGACTGGTGGAGCCGGTGAAGAATCTCTTCGGGGCTATCTTCTTCGTGTCGGTGGGTATGCTCGTTGATCCGCACATCCTGGTGGAATATGCGCTGCCGATTATCACCCTTGTATTGACGATTCTTATCGGTCAGGCCATCTTCGGCTCCCTGGCCTTCATGTTAGGCGGCGAGACGATGAAGTCGGCCATCAAATGTGGCTTCTCCATGGCACAGATCGGTGAGTTCTCATTTATCATCGCCTCCTTAGGACTGTCGTTAGGAGTAATCGGAAAGTTCCTCTACCCTGTCGTAGTAGCAGTGAGTGTCATCACGACCTTCCTTACTCCTTACATGATCAGGTTGGCTACACCCGCGTATAACCAGCTGGAGAAACGACTGCCGCAGAAATGGGTGCGCTCGCTGAACCATCTCACCATGAGTCATCCGAACACCACCGAGCAGAGTAAATGGAAACGACTGTTGCTACAGATGGGTAGGAACACCTTGATCTATAGTATCCTGTCGGCAGCCACCATCGCCCTGATGTTCACCTTTGTACTACCCTTCACAAGAAAGCTGTTACCGGGATGGGAGCTGCACTGGTATGCGAACGCCATCACGGGCGTGCTCACCGTGCTATTCATCTCTCCCTTCCTGCGTGCCATGGTCATGAAGAAGAACCACAGTGAGGAGTTCAAGGCGCTATGGGCAGAGAGCAACATCAACCGTATTCCTCTGCTCTTTACCATTCTGGTACGACTGGTGATTGCCGTGGCCTTCATCTTCTATATATGCAACTATCTTACCCGCTTCAGTAATGCCTTGATGATTACCATCGGTTCTATTGTCGTCATATTCATCATCTTGTCCCGTTGGATCAAGAAACGAAGCATCCGACTGGAACGGTTGTTCATCCTTAATCTCCGCTCACGTGATATCGAGGCTCAGGTGCATGGACATAAGCGTCCACTCTACGAGGGGAAGCTGCTTGACAGGAATATCCATATAGCCGACTTTGAGATTCCGGCCGACTCGCTCTGGATGGGAAAGACTTTGAAGCAACTGAACTTAGGAAAGAATTACGGAATCCATGTGAGCAGTATCCTCAGGGCAAGTCACCGACTGAATATCCCCGATGGGGAATCACTCATCTTCCCTGGTGACGTACTACAGGTGATCGGTAGCGATGAGCAGCTCGCTGTCTTCCAACAAGCTATTCAAGATGAGGTAATGGAAGAGGATCATGAGCTGGAGAAACGGGAAATGAAACTGCGCAGTATCATCATCAGCGGAAACAGTCCGTTCATCGGTAAGACCTTACAGGAAAGCGGAATCCGTGATCAGTATAACTGTATGGTTGTAGGTATCGAAGAAGGAAAGGAAAACCTGTCACAAGTAAAGCCCTTGTACCGTTTCCAAAAAGGTGATATTCTTTGGATTGTAGGAGAGAAAGAAGACCTGCAGTTAATCTCCACTCTTTAACCACATTCCTCAAATCAATACCACTGTATGGCATTGGTATATCCACTGCGCTTATCGTATTTCAAGGCATCGGTAAGCGTGGCGGCATTACAACGGAAGGAGAAGTTATAAGAGGTATAGGGAGCAATCACCACCGAGCATGACATGTTGAAGCAATGGAGGTCGCGCGACAGCGAAGCTGTTGTCATACTCAGTTTATGCATCTCAAAGTCGTAACCGCTGGAGAACGATATATTCCACCCGTCACTGATACGCACATTTCCACTGAAGTTCAGGTTCTGCGTGAACGAATACGGATAGCGCATGGTCTTGGTATTGAAGGTGCCACTGGTATTCTCGCGCATGGTGATACCATAGCCCACGGAGATAGACCATGGCAAGGAGAATGTCATATAGCCGTCGGCATCCGTCTCGGCCTTACCTCCCGACGATTTCTTCGCACCGCGCTTACCACGTTCCAAGTCCTTGTCGATATTCGTCTCCACCTCATTTTCATCGTCATCATCGTCGAGTGAATCGTCATCGTCTTTATTATGACCGATGCCCCGTAACTTGTCCATCCACTTCTTGAAGGTCTCAGGACTAAGCGTAAACGACAGGTTCTGCGTCATTCCCTGGAATCGGCCGAAACGTCCATAGCCATATTCCGTATGGGTTCCCACATAGGGATGACCGTTTTCATCCAGTTCGTACGCATAGGTGGCGAACGATGAGTTCACATTGAAGGTGTAGTTCTTGGAAAGTTTCAAACGTAGCTTAAAGCCTAAGTCACTCCATGGTCGCTCCTTGGCAGCCATGTTATACGACATATCCAGCGTGAGGTCGTCTATCAGGAAAATCTTCTTGTATCCCGTTGAGTCTTTCTCGTTGTCCGACCGCATCTTCATCTCAAGGTTATTCTGCAACGTGAAGCCAATACTACCCGTCTTCCCCCTTGAAGGATAACCAAACATTCCATTTTCATAAGGTGTATACTGCACCATCGTGACATTACCGTTCGCATCTGTCTTTTGGTAAGACTTCCAGAACCCGTAACGTTCTGCACCGAAATCAGGGGTGTAGTTAAATGATATCGTTGGTGTCACCACGTGACGGATAAGTCCTACCTTACTACCGAACAACTTTTGCCAAGGTTGGTAGAAACCGTACATTTTCGTGGATGCTGACACTCTTACGTTCCAGTTATAGGCATTATAGAAGCCGTAGGTGGTGTCACACACCTCCCTCTGGTGCACCTCGTCCCATGACTTCTCCACACGGTTGGTGTACATTCGGTCGGTGAAGTTGAACGAGGGATTCAGGGTAATGGCATCAAACAAGGTGAAATTAGCCTGTATGGGGATATTATGGTTGAAACCGTTCTTCCAGTCCTTAACCAGACTCGAATGCAGCAGTTGACTTTCCTTGGTATTGATGCGGTTGACAATCTCTCCAGTGTAGCTCAGGGAGATCTTCTCATACCACCGTGCATCTCCCACGGCCTTCTTCCGTTTGAACGGATAGAACTGAGACACTGTGATATTCAAGTCGGGCAAGGACAGAGTGATGGTCGTATCGCGCATGTTTTGTTCCAGGTTCATGGTTCCGAAGAGCGACATTCCAATACTCGAGAATGTGGTGTTCAATGAAACTGAAGAAGTACGTGTAGTCTGCGTCATTGCCTGCGGATTATACAGGCTCGATAAGTTATTCCTTTCGTAGCTCGATGTGGAGAAATTCACGCTGGCCGTAACCGTTCGGAACGGATTTGCCTTGGGATCCTGACGATGACTCCATTGGATCTTGAAGCTCTCCTGCTCCGAGAAGTCGGGCATCCCCTTATCACCATTCTTCGTATCCTGATAACTGACGTAGAAACTGCCTGAGTATCTATAGCGCTTGCGATAGTTACTGGCAGCACTCAGACCCCATGAGCCTTTGGTATAAATCTCTCCCAACAGTTTCAAATCCCACTTATCGCTCAGAGCGAGGTAGTAGCCACCATCGCGCAGATAGAATCCGCGTGAACTCTCATCACCGTAGGTAGGCATGATGAAACCACTGCTATAGCTCTTGGTAAAGGGGAAGAAGCCATAAGGAATAGCCAAAGGTAGGGGCACGTCGCACACCACCAGATAGGCAGGTCCGAACACCACATCCTTATTAGGACGCACCTTGGCTCTCGACAGGGCGATATAGAAGTCAGGATGATCTGCATCGCAGGTTGTATAACGTCCTTTCTCCAGATAGAGCACACCAGTGGAATCGCGCTTGGCGTGTTTACTAAACAGGAATCCGTCTTCCTGCTCTGTATAGACGTCCTTGATAAAACCTTTCTTCGTCTTGATATTGAACGAGATGGTATCGTTCTCATAAGTGTCAGGCCCCATCTTGAACACCGGCTTACCTACCAGTTCGGTCATCGTAGAATCAGCATAGGAAGGTGTGGCATGCACCAGATTACTGTCAAGACTCATGTAGATCTTGTCGCTCTGGAGATCCATGATCTGATACTCCACGTGAGCTTCACCAAAAAGGTGAGCGGTCTTCGAAGTGGCATCATAGATCAGCGAATCCTTGGCCGTATAATGGATTGGGGCCTCAATGGCGTTCTTCCGCATCTTGTTCAGACTGTCAGCACTGATAGAGTCATCCACAGCCTTGTTGTGACGGTAGATGGCCAGCTGTAAAGAATCCATGGCGAGGGTATCGGGAATATCGCTGATGGAATCGACAGCATCAGCAACTTCAACGATATCTATGATATCAGTGGTATCAACGATATCTGTGGTGTCAACGTCATGAGTACTATAGAAGCCATTGAATCTACTGCTTCCATAGAAACCATAAACCCTGTTCGCCATCATCCCAACGATGGCGAACAGGACCAGTATTATCAGTGTCTTCTTCCTCATGAACCTATAAAACAACCCTTACAGTCGATTCCAAGGTGCAAAAGTACGAAAAAGAAATGAGATACCGCGCCCATTAACCGATAATTAACTTATTTAATTGATTATTCGCACTCGTAAGGCAGCGTACAAAGGTTGTCTTACTGCCATCATGGGTATGATATCTATGCGAAAAGGGCATGCCACTGCTGGAAGCGAAGCACTCCTTCTTCCCCAAATTTGGCCAGACTACGTTCCGCCTGTTCCACGGTTTTTTCTATCTCAGGACGCGTCTTTGAGAAGAACTTATCAGCATAGCATATCAGCTGTTCTTCAAGGGTTTCTGGAAGGAAGGGCTCGTATTCTTTCGAGGAAGGACGAAGGAGGAAGGAGGAAGGATTATCCGTGGAGGGAGGTGGTGGAATGGTGATAGGCAAGTGTTGGGAAAGGATCTCGGCAACGGTCAGGCCAGCTCCTGTATGACGCTCACAAACCCGTGCATGACGGGGGAAGCCTTCTTTCCGCATAATCTCTGCCCCTATCTGTCCATGACACACATACGGTTCGGTACCGAAGCATTCGATGCCTGGTGCGTCGCAGCGGAAGATGCCAATGTCGTGGAGCATTGCCGCTTCCTCCACAAACTGACGGTCAAGGTGCAGTTCCGGGTGAGCATCACAAATCTGCAGAGCCTTATCTGCCACTGCCCTGCTATGAACGAGGAGAATGCGTTTCAGCGCATTCTCCTCGGGATAATACTTATTTATGATACGATTAAAATCCATATCAATTCTCTGCGCGCTCAATCCACGCAATGGTGTCACCCTTGTTCACCTTAGCACCCTGCTTGGCTGTAATCTCTACGAGCTTACCGCCGAGAGCAGCGGGAATCTCCGTAATCTCACCCCAAGGTGTCTGGATGTAACAGAAGGTCTGACCTTCCTTGTAGGTCTGACCGATGAACGGCTCCACACAAGGTGCGCACTCACCGTCGCCATTGAACTCATAGTAGATCTGTCCTTTAACAGGTGCCACGAGAGCATCGGCCTTGGCATGCTTGAACTCAGCAATCTTCTCAGGTGAGAGTTTTGCGCCGAGGCGTGAATCCTTGATCTTCTGGATGTCAGCCAGCAGGTTCTTCTTCGCCATACCGCTCTTAAAGGGACGGTACTGCTCGGGGTGCATAGCCAGCTCATAGAGCTCTTCATCATCTGGTCCGTAATCCCATCCGTTCTCGTCCATCTCCTTACGGAAGTCGTCCAAGGCATTAGGAATGAGTGAGCGAGGATCTGCATCCGTGAACTCACGACCCTGCTGCTTGGCAAGTTCCACGATCTCAGGAGCGATTGTTCCAGGGATCTTACCGCTCTTGCCGAGGATCATGCCCCACATAGCATCGTCCATCATCACGAAACGACCCTTGCCCTGTGCCATGGTAAGCAGGTTCATCAAGGCGATGTTCTTCACATACTGACTGAACGGGGTTACCAGTGGTGGATAACCCACACGCGGCCATACGTAAGCCACCTCATCGAACAGTTTCACGAGCATATCGTCGGTAGAGAGCTCTGGTTCTCCCTTGGCCTTCAGCGTCTTATTGATAATACTGTGAATACCAGCAAGGTCGGCCATCATTGATCCCATCATACCACCTGGGAGTCCGCAGCCGAGGAGGAGTGATGACATGAGCTTGTTACCCGGATTGATGAAGTAGCCGAGCCAGTCGTCAATGAACTCCTGGGTCAAGGCACGAGCCTGCATATAGGCATTCATGTTGATTTCCTTCACCTCGAAGCCCTCATGCTTGAGCATCGACTGAACGGAAATGATATCCGGATGCACCTTACCCCATGACAGCGGTTCGATAGCTGTATCAATCACATCGGCACCGTTGTTGCAGACCTCCAGGATGGAAGCCATTGACAAACCGGGTCCAGAATGTCCGTGATACTGGATGATCACATCGGGGTGCTTGGTCTTGATCGACTTGGTCAGGGCACCTAACAGGGCGGGCTGACCGATACCGGCCATATCCTTCAAGCAGATTTCCTCTGCTCCTGCAGCAATCACCTGATCAGCGATATCTGAATAGTACTCCACGGTATGCACAGGAGAAGTAGTGATACACAGGGTAGCCTGTGGGGTCATGCCAGCGGCCTTGGCCCACTTCACGGAAGGAATGATGTTACGCACATCGTTCAAACCGCAGAAGATACGGGGAATATCAACACCCTGCGCATGCTTTACCTTGTATTGCAACTCACGCACATCATCGGGCACAGGATACATACGCAACGCATTCAGACCGCGATCGAGCATATGTGTCTTGATGCCCACCTGGTTGAACGGTTTACAGAATGCCCTAACGGCAGCGTTTGGATTCTCACCTGCCAGCAGGTTTACCTGCTCGAAGGCACCACCATTGGTCTCCACACGGTCGAACACGCCCATGTCGATAATGGCTGGTGCGATACGCTCCAACTGGTCTTTACGCGGCTGGAACTTACCTGAACTCTGCCACATGTCACGATAGACAAGACTAAACTGGATTCTTTTCTTCATTGGTTTTTTTATAATTATTAGGGTTCATAATATACTTTGATTCTGCAAATATATATCTTTTTTCCCAAACCTCCGAATTTTTTCCTGTCTTTTTTCTTAGTAGAGGAAAAAATCATGTATATTTGCAGCCGATAAATCAAAACGCCATCATATGAGAAAACTATTGAGCATCGTAATAATCAGCATAGTTATAGGACTGATAGCTGCCTGTCATTCGCAGCAGCCCGTTGATGAAGAACAGGTGAACGTAGGAACGAGCACTTCGATAGAAGGTGACTCCACGCTCTACGGACTGGCTTGTGATGGCTGTACCGATACCGTTCTGGTATTCCTTC
Organism: uncultured Prevotella sp.; assembly: GCA_900314935.1. GTDB lineage: Bacteria > Bacteroidota > Bacteroidia > Bacteroidales > Bacteroidaceae > Prevotella. Next base: position 94,545 of record OMXE01000013.1, on the reverse strand, counting down.
CGGGAAAAGGCGGCGACCCTATTACATACAATATCCTTGATGCGACGAAAAAAGGACGCATCATCGGTCGTCCTACGGTAGGCGACTGGGTGGCAGTGATTCTCAATAAAGAGGATACGATGGTGGCAGATATGGTGATCGACCTGGACCAGCTGAAGGGTACATGGGTGGAACTGGCCTACCCCACCGTGAAGGAACGCATCAAGGAGGTAGCCATCGACGAAGAGATGCAGAAGCACATGGACTCCTTGGTACAAGCCATGATGAAACCTGTTGAGATGGGATTCTCCCTGAAGCGTCACTACCAGGCACAAACGGTGGGCCGTCGACGTAGGAGTGCCCAACAAGATGAAGATAGTCCGGTGATCTATCCCGAGATCAAGAACTATATTCAATGGCATGTCATTAACGGTCAGCTCGTTCTGACCTCACAAAACAGGTCACAGAATGATACCGTGAAAGGGGAAACGGTGAACGATACAGCCGACTTTATCTTCATGACCCGCGACTCCCTGCGCCTGCGTTTCAAGGAAGGAGAAAAAGGGTTCTACCGAAAGTAGTAGAACCCATCTTTATAATGCGTGTCTGAGGAAACGCTCTTTCGCCATTTCCTCGTATTTCGTTCCGGGACGACCGTAGTTGGCATAGGGATAGATGCTAATGCCACCACGGGGCGTGAACAAACCTATTACCTCTATATACTTCGGATCCATCACCTTGATCAGGTCCTTCATGATGATGTTCACACAGTCCTCATGGAAATCCCCGTGGTTACGGAAACTGAAGAGATAGAGCTTCAGACTCTTGCTCTCTACCATCCGCTCCCCAGGAATATATAGGATTTTGATTTCCGCGAAGTCTGGCTGTCCCGTAATAGGACACAAGGAAGTGAACTCAGGACAGTTGAACTGCACCCAATAGTCGTTCTCAGGATGTTTGTTCTGAAAGGTTTCCAGCACCTCAGGGGCATAGTCCATCCTATACTCCGTCTTCTTACCGAGTGCCTGGAGTCCGTCTTGCTCTCTACTCATATCTTGAAAATATTAAAGATGTTGTAACTGATGTCGCGGTCGAATACATCCTCATGGTCGTGTGCCTTCGTGAAGGCTACCACACGGATGGTAACAGGCAGTACGGCAATCTCATAGAGCGTCTTCAGCGTTACCTGTGAGATCATCAGTGAAGGCATCTCCTCCCAAGGAATAACACCACCCAATGCCAACGGGAAGAAGATGATGCTGTCCACGCCCTCTCCAAATATTGTACTCAGAACAGCTCGTGCAGAGAAGTTCTTTCCGTTAGAGTTCAGTTTCATGCGTGACATGATATAGGCATTGGTAAACGAACCTGCTATGAATGCAATGAACGAGGCCATGGCAATACGTGGCGCCAGACCGAATATCACATGGAATCCCTCGTCACCATCCCAATAGTCAGCACCTGGAATCCAGTCGGCTATGGCTCCCATGAGGACGAAGAAGAAGTTCATCGCGAAGCCCATCCAGATGAGCATGCGCGTACGGCGATAGCCCCAAACCTCGCACACCACATCATTGATGATATAGCTCACCGGGAACACGATGATACCTGCAGTAAGATTAACGGGTCCGAACGATAACTGCTTTGTCTCCAATACGTTTGCCGTAATCAGGCACACACAAAACAGTGTGCCGAAAAGCATAAAGAGAACACTAACCTTTTGTCTATCTTTCTCCATTTAACTATTAACAACTAACCATGTCATGTATCCAATAAATATCAGCGTGAGCACCACGCCTTCCCATCGGGCCACCTTGAATTTTGTGTAACAGAACAGCCACAGCAGGATAATACCACCCATCATCACACTCAGATCAACGGTGGTGATGCCATGTAGCTGCATGGGCAACACCAGTCCTGTTGCGCCCAAAATCATTAGAACGTTGAATACATTACTGCCAATCACATTACCGATAGCAATAGCCGAACGCCCTTTCTTGGCCGCCACCACACTGGTAGCAAGTTCTGGCAGGGATGTACCGCAGGCCACGATGGTCAGACCGATTACTGCATCGCTCACGCCAAGGGAACGGGCAACGGTTGTGGCACCATCTACGAACACATGACTGCCACCTACCAGACAAACAAGACCAAGGACGATGAGTCCGACAGCCTTCCAGGGATTCATGTCCTCTAACTTCACCACCTCCTGTTGTTCAAGACGACCTGCTTTCGCCATACGGAGGGTGTAGTACATAAACAGCAGGAACCCGATGAAGAGCAAACCAGCATCAAGGCGTGAGATCTTCCCGTCCAGGCACATCACCGTCAAGGCCACGGCAGCAGCCACGGCAAAAGGAATATCTTTCCTCACGGTGCTCTTGCTGATGGTCATCGGCGCAACAATAGCGGTCACACCCACAATCATCAATGTGTTGAACACATTTGAACCGATGATATTACCTACGGCCATGTCTGAGGTGCCTTTGATGGCAGACATCAGTGACACAAAGAACTCAGGCATCGATGTTCCCATGGCCACTACGGTCAGACCGATCACGATCTGGGGCACGTTCATCCGATGGGCTAATGCCGTGGCACCATCTGTCAGACGGTCTGCTCCCCAGAGCACTAACACGGCTCCCAAAATAATAAACACAATGCTTAACATGGTGCAAAGGTACGAATAAGCGAGGACAAAAGCAAATAAAATCATTTTTATTTGTTTTGTCGAGCGAAAGTACATTCGGCAAAGCCAGAGTTCGAACAAGCGAGGACAAAAGCAAATAATAATTAGAATTATTATTGCAAGTTTCCACATTATTTTATACCTTTGCAGTGAAAAATCGGAATATGAAACTTTTTCGGTCTCTACATATCATCCCTGCCATCCTATGCGCTACCTTGTTCTACGCATGCAGACAGCATTCTACAAGTTCACTGGAGCAACACCGCCAGTATGCCGACAGTGTATATGGCGAAATCAAGGATCTTGACGTACTCAGACACATCGAAGATAGTCTGGAGAAAGAAGATGACCACCAATCGCTTATCTTCCTGGAGAAGCAGTTGGGTAAACAGCTGCGCAACAACAGTAATTTCATTGAGGCATTAAATCATCACAAGGAAGGATTGCTCTATGCCACCATGCTCAAGGATACGGTAGAGATGATCCGTGCCAACAACAATATCGCCACCGACTTCCGTCGTATGGGCATTCTCGATGATGCTGCCTCCAACCACTATGCGGCATTGACGCTTTGTGAGCAATACTCCGACAAGACATCCTTTGAAGCCAAGAAGAACCGCGTTACCTCGCTGAACGGCTTAGGAAATGTTTACCTGACGATGAAAGACCTGGCCACAGCCGACAGTCTGTTCCGGCTTGCACTGGAAGATGAGAAGATCTTGGACAGCGATGTAGGACAGGCCATCAACTATGCCAATATCGGAGCGATCTTTGAGCAGCAGGGTAAGTACGACTCGGCGTGGGTTTACTACAAGAAGTCGATGGAATACAACCGGAAAGGAAAGTCAGACCTGGGTATCAGTCTGTGCTACACCCACTTCGGACAGCTCCACGAGAAGAACCGCCAATGGGATAAAGCCATCTCTGAATATAAGAATGCGTATGAGATGATGGAGAAATCGGGCGACCAGTGGCACTGGCTGGAGTCGGTCATTGCATTGGCCAACGTGAACATCTCGAAGGGCGACATGAACGAAGCCCAACGATATATTCAGCAGGCTCAGGAGATTGCCACAAACATCCATTCTCTGGAGCATCAGGCGCAAGTAGCAGAGCTCCAATACAAGATGGAAGAGGCAAAGGGCAACTACCACCAGGCGCTCAGCTATTTCAAGCTTAGGAACAAGCTGAACGACAGTGTGGGCTCTCCAGAGGAACTGCTTCACACGCAGAACTATCGCGTACGCTATGTCAACGAGCGTCACCAGAATGAGATGGATGCCATCAAGCGCACCCATAAGGCTGAGCAAGGCGTACTGCGAATAACTATCATAGCCATCATTCTCGCTCTCGCACTAGCTGTTACAGTTATTGGCATCTTGTACCACTCTTGGCGAGTAAGGTCGAAACGTTTGAAGATGCTGCGTGAAGAGTTCTCCAAGGCGATGCAGGAAGGAAAGAAACCGGAAACACGCTTCAGTGATGAGGAGAACGATTTCATCAACAAGCTGGTGAACCAGATCTACGAAGACATGCAGACGGGAGACATTTCCGTGGAGAAGCTGTCGAAAACCATGTATATCAGTCGTTCGCAACTGTCGAGGAAAGTCTTGAACCTGACAGGTATGAGCACCTCCGATTTTGTCATGCAGGTTCGTATGGGTAAGGCCAGACGCTTACTGGAAGACACGACGACACCTATTACCGAGGTGGCTTTGAAGTGTGGATTCAATGATCCTTCGTATTTTACGAGAATGTTCAAGAAAACATACGACATTACGCCGTCGCAAGCACGCAAACGCTCCAAATAGAAAATGGACAAATTGTACACCTGATTATCAATAAGTTACAAAACTAGCGTGCGCCATTTGTCCTATTTTCCCCTATCATTTCGCACCATATAGTCCATTATTTGGTCGTATAGTCCATTCTGTTTTGTAGTTAATGTGTACCTTTGCACGTGTGATTTGTGCAGCACGTCTGCGCAACCACCCAACACGCAATATATATTTTTGAGAGAACAAACGGCCGACTCCTGTGAAGGAGCCGGCCGTTATGTATTATTGAAGTTGATTATTCGCTCTTACGGTCATCAATATTGTCACCTTCCGTAGGTTTCATCTCCTCCTCAAAATCCGTGATGCCGTTCTTGACAAGGATATTATACCATGTCAGGAGCTTGCGGATATCACTATCGTGTACGCGGTCACGGTCGAAATCAGGCAGGATCTCTGCGAAATATGCACGCAGTTCCTTGCTTGAAGCCTTCTTGAAGGCAAAGGATATTTCTTTTTTCTCTTCCTTGTCACGTATGGATGCCAGGATCGTCATCAGCGGCACATCCTCTGAATCGGTGAACATGGCAATGTCTGCCAATGAAGTAATTCTGTCGGTAGCAAAGGCCGGCATACGCTTATGCGTCTCATCAAGTGCCTCTACTATCAGGTTCATCTTGCCTCTTGACACGAGTTTGTAAAGTCCCGGTTTACCGGCAATAGATAGGATTGTCTGTTCCATTTTTCTTGATTGCTTATTATTCTTTATTAGTTGAATGATTTGATCTAATTGCTTATCGATGTCAGCACGACCATCATTGATGATCTGTGCATCACTCCGTTGCACCACCTCTTCCTGTAACATCTGCTTGTTGATCCATTCCAAGGTGAGCTCACGGGATATTCCATCACGATCCATCACCCTTTGGATACGCGTTTCCAACGGAGCGGTCACGCAGATAATCCAATCGAAGTGTGTTCTGCGGTAGAACCCGCTATCGAAGAGGATGGCACTCTCCAGCCAGTCCTTGCCCGACTGCTCGAAGTCGCGTGCCACGGCAGGATGCACTACTGCATTCACTGCCTGTTTGTTTTCTTCCGACTGCAACAGGAAGGTCGCCAGCAACGGTTTGTTCAGTTCGGTACCTTGATAGACCTCCTCGCCAACAAGCGACTGCAGTCCTTGTCGAATCTCCTTTGATTCGCGCATGAGTCGTTTGGCTTCACGGTCACAATCATACACCTGGATGCCTCGCGCCTCCAGTCGTTTGCAGACATAGCTCTTCCCGCTGCCTATACCACCTGTAATCGCGATCTTCATTGTGCTTCAACAAGATAGTCCACACGATCGGGTTCAGGATGGGCATTACGAACACCGTAGGGAGCTGCGACCAAGGAAACCGGACATTTGTCGGAAGGATGCGACTGTATCTCCCAATAGTCAACCTCCACACGGAACTGGTCGGGATGAATGGTTCTGAACTGACTGGCACCTGTGGTAAATAACACCTTCACTCGCGAAGGGAAGGTACGGAGCACCTTTCCTTCCGGCATATTGACAGCCGTGATAGGCACCTCCACACTCTCTTCGGTCAGCACGTCAGGATAAACCGTCATGGTAACCTTCGAGGGAATGCATTTCACCCCTGCGATCTTACTAAGCATCACCTCCTGGACAACCGTGTCGGTTACATTCGTCAGTTTCACCTGTTCGGTGAAGATGGCCAACAAACTGTCGAGCTTTTCCTGACTGGCATAAACGGTGACTGTTTCGGGTGAGAAGGCCACATTGGCCAGATAATAGCTCTTTCCTGGAGTAATACTACCTTTCAGTCGTACCGGCAGCAGTTTGCTATTACCATAATTATATAGGTACTCAAACTTATCGGGTTTGATACTTACGATGCGCGACGATTTGAACAGCTGCTGATAGATGAGCTTCTGAAGATCGGCAGCTTGCACGCTCCCGTGCCCTTTACCTTTATTATATGTATTGAAGTTGATGTGTAACGACTTTCGGTTCTGCCCATACATATAGGTAAAGAGAAGATAACCGCGGTCGCGTATCGTCACCCGCAACGTATCTTCCTCATTGGACGTTACGATCACCTTACTGGGAATGCCCTCCAGGTGAATAGGAATCTTGATCTCCCGTTCGTATGTTTCATTCAGCGTCATGACGAGCCAGAATGCTCCACTCAATAAGAGAAAGAACAAAAAGATCAGGAACTCCTTATTAAACATACTAAAAAGGAGATTCCTGAAGATGCTGGCTAAACGAGATGACTGCCGTTCTTCCATTTACTTCTGGGGCTGTGCAGCTAAAGAAGGAGCGTCGGGGAAGACATAGCCTCTGTCAACACGGAGCGTGACGCCTTTTGCTACCTCCACCTCTACAGTGTTCGAAGCAAGGTCTATACGGCGTACTACACCATGGATTCCTCCACCGGTGATTACTTGAGCTCCTTCTGCCAGATTGCTCTGGAAGTTACGGATCTCCTTCTGTTTCTTCTGCTGTGGACGAATCATCGTAAACCACATAATGGCGAAGACAGCCAAAATCATAATCAGGAAACTCATATTGCCTGCGCCCTGACCGGCTGCCTGGGCTGCCAAAAATACTGTTGTCATACTATTAATGTTTTTAGATTATTCGGGGTTATCGGTCTTCGGCTCTTCCTGCTGAACTTCATTGTTCTGTGCAGCAGCCATGCGCTTCTCTGCCCTCTTCTGCTCCATTTTCACCTTACGCGGATTCTCTCCCATCGGCTTGAGCAGCATTCCCTCTTTGATCAGATAGCGTGCAATCGAATCAAGCATGCCATTGATATAGCTTCCGCTCTTCGGGGTACTGTAGATCTTGGCCAAGTCAACGAACTCATTGATGGTTACGCTGATGGGGATGGCGGGGAAGGTGAGCATCTCGGCAATGGCAATCTGCATGATCACCACATCCATGTAGGCCAGACGAGAGAAGTCCCAGTTGCGCGAAGCGTCGCTCATATACCGCTGATACTGATCAGCATTCATAATCGTGGCACGGAACAGACGACGGGCGAAATCCTTGTCCTCCTCGTCCTTATACTCCGGCAGCAGTTCCTGGTTCTTCTTGTTCTTCGGATCGAAACGCTTGATGGTTTTGAGCACGAAGGTGTCAACCACCTCCTTGTCGTCGTTCCAATACAGACTCTTGTCCTCGAGCAGACTGCTCAGGTCATCGTTTTCAACCACCAACGCCTTGTACAGCTGGCGCCACACCTCACGGTCGGCCTCATAGGAATCATCCTGATTCTCCATGTAGTGGCGATAGATATCGCTCTGTGTGATCTGTCCGTACAACTTCCTGATGAACTCCACATCGTCATCCCACGTCTGCTTCTGTGTTTCCACGAACTCCTGCAGCATCTTGTTTTCCTCCAGCTGCATGGCGAACTTGTTGTAAGCAAACTTGTCGGAAGGCGGTTCGGTTCCTTCACGTTTTGCACGGGTCGTCAACACCTCAACCTGATGGCGTGCTTCTTTCGTTACCGCTATGATCAGCAGCAACAAATAGTTATACAAATGATAAGCCTTGGAAAGGCTGAACAGCAATTCCTTTTCAGCGCTGTCCATGTTCTTGTTTCCGTTTTGATAGTATGCGTAGGTTAACTGAACTATCTTTATTCGGATTAATTCTCTATTAATCATCTTTTATTGTGTTACGTTATATACGTCGATTTATCGATGCAAAATTATACAAAATAAACATGCCATGCAAGAAAAACATCTTTTTTCTTCTTTTTTTATGAGAAAAATTGCGAGATTGGGGAAAAAGTGATACCTTTGCACCGCTTTTCACGAAGCATGCACAAGTGTGATGGTGAATTAAGCAAATTATTAATCACTTAATTTAGAGTAACACATTATGAAAGAAATTAATGTAGCAGGTCAGAAGAGAAGCGAGACCGGTAAAAAGGCTTCTAAGTTGATGAGAAAAGAGGGTTTGGTACCCTGTAACCTCTATGGTGAGAAAAAAGGTGAGAACGGTCTTCCCGAGGCATTGTCTTTTGCTGTTCCCATGACAGAGCTCCGCAAGGTGATCTACACCCCGCACATCTATGTCATCAACCTGAACATCGATGGTGCTGAGCACAAGGCTATCATCAAGGAGTTGCAGTTCCACCCCGTGAAGGATACCCTTCTTCACATCGACTTCTATGAGATCAACGAGCAGAAGCCTATCACTATCGGTATCCCCGTGAAGCTGAACGGTTTGGCACAGGGTGTTCGCGACGGTGGTCGTCTGTCTCTCATCGTACGTAAGGTAAATGTAACAGCCAAGTACCAGGATATTCCTGAGACTCTTGACATCGATGTTACCGACCTCACCATTGGTAAGAGCATCAAGGTGGGCGACCTGAACTTCGAAGGTCTTGAGATGGCTACCAGCAAGGAGGTTGTTGTTTGCACCATCAAGGCTACACGTAAGTCGAACGCTGCTGCTCAGGCAGAAGAGGCTGCAGAGGCTTAATCTCCCCCTCACTGATTAACATCAGAAGCGATGGACAAGTATCTGATTGTTGGCTTAGGTAACCCTGGTGATGACTATGCGGAGACCCGCCACAATACGGGCTATATGGTATTGGACGCTTTTGCGAAGGCGTCCAATATTGTTTTTGACGACAAGCGATATGGCTACGTGGCGGAAACCATGCTGAAAGGCAGGAAGATCATCCTCCTCAAACCCACCACCTACATGAACCTCAGCGGTAACGCTGTGCGCTACTGGTTACAGAAGGAGAATATCGACCAACAGCACATGCTCGTCATCGCTGATGAGATTGCACTTCCTTTGGGTACAGGCCGATTGAAAGCAGCTGGCAGTAATGGCGGTCATAACGGACTGGGCCATATCCAGCAGCTCATCGGTCAGCAGTATCCGCGCCTGCGCATCGGCATCGGTAACGAGTTCGTCCGCGGGCACCAGGTTGACTGGGTGTTGGGAAAGTACGACGAAGAGGAGAAGGAGATTCTCCAACCTGTCATCGACACGTCTATCGATATCATCAAAAGCTTTGTTCTGGCAGGTATCGACATCACCATGAACCAGTATAACCGTGCTTTGAGGAAGAAGCAAGAGACAAGGAGCAACAAGGAAGAGACCAGCGAGAACCCAATCGACAAAGGAGATGGAGGCGAGAATTGACAAATGGCTTTGGGCCGCCCGCATTTTCAAGACACGAAGCATTGCTGCTGATGCGTGCAAGAACGGTCGTGTCACCATCAAGGGAGTGAATGTCAAGCCTTCACGCCCGTTGAAAGTAGGCGAGGTGGTGGATGTCAGGAAGCCGCCTGTCACCTATTCCTTCAAAGTTCTGAAATGCATTGAACAACGTGTAGGAGCCAAGCTCCTGCCGGAGATCTACGAGAACGCCACCGACCCCAAGCAGTATGAGATCCTGGAGATGAGTCGCATCAGTGGGTTCATCGACCGTGCCCGCGGCACCGGACGACCCACCAAAAAGGACCGTCGTGCCATGGAGTCGTTTGTAGAACCGGCCCTTTTCGGCTTCGACGACGACGATATGTTTGATGATGAAGATTAAATCATTCCACATTCTATAATAAAGACATGACCAACATCGCTATTTTCGTATCAGGCAGCGGCAGTAACTGCGAGAACATCATCAAGTATTTCTCCTCATCTGCCGACATCCATGTTTCCTTGGTCATCAGCAACAAGGCTGATGCTTACGCCTTGGTGCGTGCCAAGAAACTGAATGTGCCCAGTGTGGTGATTTCCAGAAAGGAATTACAACAGGAGGAAATCGTGATGCCACTGCTCCAACAGTACGACATTCATTTCATCGTACTGGCAGGGTTCCTGGTGATGATTCCCGATTATTTGATCCAGACATACGACCGTCGTATGATCAACCTCCACCCTGCCCTGCTTCCCAAGTATGGCGGCAAAGGCATGTGGGGTCATCATGTGCATGAAGCCATCAAGGAAGCGGGAGAGACCGAGACGGGCATGACCGTTCACTATGTCAGTAACGTATGCGACGGCGGTGAGGTGATAGCGCAGTTCAGCACACCACTTTCTCCTGACGACACCGCCGACGATATCGCAGCCAAGGAGCATGAACTGGAGATGAAATACTTCCCCAAGGTTATCGAGGATGTGATCCGAAAGTTAGAAGCCTAGTTACGACCCGTTATAAGGCTGATTAGTGGTCGTTATAAGGCTGGTTAGAACCAGTTATCAGCCTTCCAGAAATCAGTTAGTAACTTTCCACGAAATACATATAAAATGAAACAGGGTGACCGATTGGCCACCCTGTTCTTTTGTTATAGATTCTTGTAGTATAGTCGATATATAAGCTGTTATTTATCTTCCGCCACCGAAGCCACCGAAGCCACCGCCCATCGGACGTCCGCCTCCGAAGCCTCCGCCGCCCATCGGACGACCGCCACCAGGAGCCATACCACCCGGAGGCATTCCGCCAGGCATCATACCGGGCATCATACCGCCCATACCGCGCATCATCTGACGAGCCTGACGACCGCCGAATGCATTGATACGGTAGATCAGATGTACCATAGCATAGCTGTTGATGCTGTTGTACTCAGTATCTGAACGCTGCATAGCTGTGATAGAACGACTGAAGTTACTCATCTCGTGCAGGATGTCATAGAACTGGAGAGATACGGTAAGTGCGTTACCCTTCAGGAAGCCCTGAGAGATCTGAGCGTTCCAAATCAGCTCGTTGGTGTTCATAGAGTTGTCGTTATAACCTCTACGGCTCTGGTTATGCAGGTCGGTTGACAGACTGGTTCCCCAAGGAGCGAAGATGTTAATGCTACCACCATAAGAGAACTGCCATGTGTCGAGGTCGCTTGCGCTCTGCAACTTGTTGCGTGCATGTGTGTAGTTAACATTACCGTCGACTGCAATCTCGAACCAGTCCTTACGGTAGCTGGCCTGCAGACGCTCCATAATCATAGAGTTCTTTGTAGTATTCTTCACAGACTGCTTTACCTTGTTGTCGAACAGGTAGCCAACGTTGTTGCTGTGGTTCACCATGGTGAAGGTGTTCACGTTCCATACACCGGCGCTGTCGATGGCAGTATTGAACATAAAGCCTAAGCTACCATTCCAGTTACCGTTGATATTCTCAGGACGTGTGGTCTGTCCACCAGTCGTTGTATCGTATGTCACCATGTTCGAGATGGAGTTACGGGTATTGCTGAAGTTACCGAACAGCATCACGGTGCGCATGTGATCCTGCATGAATGTGTTGTAGTTCACCTGCAGGTTGTTGGTGAATGAAGGCTTCAAACCAGGGTTACCCTTGGTGATGTTCAGCGGGTTGCTGTCATCAGTGATATCAAGCAGGTCGGTCATCTGCGGCTGCTGGGTTGTTCCACGATAGGTCAGCTGCAACTGTGTTGTATAGTTCGGACGATAACGGAAGTCGATCGTCGGAGTTACGTTGAACACGGTACGTGCAGTGTCCGTATAAACATGCTGGTAGTTCTGGATGAACTTCGAGCGCTGCGGCTGGAACATCAAACCAGCATTGAACTGGTAGTTGTCGCGGATCTTGCGGTACACCACATTGAACTCATGGATGTAGTTCTTATATTCAGAGAAACGGCTCAGACCATCCTCGTAGTACTCAGGAGCGAAGGGGTTCGACACGTGAGAGAAATAGTTGTCGAATCCACCATATACCGGCTTAATAGCGCTGGTATAGAAGTCAGGAACCCTACTATAGTCATAGGTAGAGCGGTCGCTCTTGTTATAGCTATATCTGAACTGGTAGCTGAACTGCAGGTAGGTACGATCGGCGATCGGCTCACTATAGGTAACCTGTCCTGAATAGTTCCAGTTCTTAGTTGGAGTAAGGTTATAACGGTTTGTGTAATAAGTAGAGTCGCCTGATGCTACCTTATACTGATGGAGGATTACCTCAGAGAGTGACAAGCTCTTGCTGTCCTGGTCGCCATAGCTAACATTACCAATTACAGTAATATTTCTACCGTTATCGCTCAGTCGGCGGTTCACCTGCAGCATGGCACTGGCGTTGGTGTTATCATTATTGCTCAGAGAGCTGCTCTCCTGGTGGTTCACCACGAGGTTATCGGCTGCCAGCTGTGCAATAGAAGCCTGATCGAACGGATCGGCTACATAGAGGTAGGGATCTTCTTTGAACGACAGTGAGCTACCTGTGCTGGTATTGTCGCTCTTGGTGATTCGCAAGTTGGGACGGAACATGATGTTCCATACATCATCCGGTCTCCACTCCAAACGCATCTGGAAGTTATAGTTGTTAGAACGACTGAAACTCTGGTTGAGTCGGTTTGAGAACAAGGATGTACCGAAGCTCTCGGTAGAACTTCTTGACCATGTATCACCGTCGCTATGGTTCCAACGTGCACTGGCATCCAGTTCCAACTTTTCGTCATTGCTGGCGTAGTTGTAGTTCAAACCAGTCATCTTATTGGCTGTAAGACCGCTCATGCCGCCAAATCGGCCACCGCCACCACCACCGGGGAATCCCATGTTATTGGTGTTGTTGGCGTTGAACATACCAGTGAGTCGCATATTGCTGTTCTGATAAGAACCCATGATACGACTTGAATAGCGGTCCTTGGTACCCAGACCTATATCGGCATTACCGAAGAAACCTTTGTTCATACCTGGCTTAATACCGAAGTCGAGCACGGTCTCCTCATTACCATCCTGAATACCAGTAACACGTGCCAGGTCGCTCTGCTGATCATAAGCACGGATGTTATTGATAATGTACGTAGGCAGGTTCTTCAAAGCTGTCTCGGTATCACCGGTCATGAACTCCCTACCGTCAACGAGGATCTTACGCACCTGCTTACCATTGATGGTAATCTTACCATCATCGTCCACCTGTGCACCCGGCAACTTCTTCACCAGTTCCTCAGCAACACTTCCCTCTGGGGTACGGTAGGCAGCTGCATTATAAATAAAGGTGTCTTTCTTGACGGTCACCTTTGCTGCCTGACCGGTAACGGTTGTTCCTTTCAGCATGATGGCGTCGGCATTAAACACGATCTGACCAAGGGCGGTGTCCTTTCCTCCCTGGATATCAAGATTCTTCGTGTAAGTCTTATAGCCAACACTACTGATTTTGACGATGTACTTGCCGTCTTCCGGGGCTGTTAAACTGAACTTACCGTCTTCTGCGGAAAGTGTACCAGCCACAAAGGTACTGTCTGTTTTTAACAACTGTACCGTAACTTGCATCACGGCCTCTTTCGTATCACGATCGATAATTTCGCCCGTAATTTTTCGATCTTGGGCATAAGAGAATGCTGATATCGTCATCAGCATAAACAATAATAATGCTTTTTTCATGAATAGTATAATTGATTTTTTGCTTTGTTTGACGAAAAAGAAGCAAAGAGGTTTAATAGAGATTAAATAAAAAAAAACAAAATTCTTGCATTTTCGCTGAACTATTCGTACTTTTGTAAACTAAAAAGAACAATTCTTTAACAATTCGTATGAAACAGAGAGTGATTATATCGCAGAACATTGAGGAAGAGTTGGCCATGGCCATTGCCGAATGTGAGCATGACAAGATTTTCGTGCTGACCGACGAGAATACGGCAAAATGCTGCTGGCCCGTAATCCAGTCATTCCTTTGTCTGAAGAGAGCGAAGCTCATTACCATCCCTGCCTCGGATACGCATAAGGATATAGACAGTCTGGCACAGGTATGGACAGCCTTAGGACAGGGAGGAGCCACACGTCACTCTTTGCTCATCAACTTAGGTGGCGGAATGGTAACCGACTTAGGTGGCTTCGCTGCGTCCACCTTCAAGCGGGGCATTAACTTCATCAATATACCCACCACCCTACTCGCTATGGTTGACGCCAGTGTGGGCGGTAAGACGGGCATCAACTTCAACGGATTGAAGAACGAGATCGGTGTGTTTAACGAGTCGAAGTATGTCATTCTCGACACCTGTTTCCTCAACACGCTCGACCATGAGAACCTCCTTTCAGGTTATGCTGAGATGCTGAAGCATAGTTTGATTGCCAACGAGAAGATGTGGGCAGAGCATGTTCGTTTCGACTGGCACAGTAGTAACCTCTCTGTTCTCACCTCCCTCCTCTCGCCTCTTGTAAAGATGAGCGTGGAGGTAAAGGAACGTATCGTTACCGAAGATCCATTGGAAAAAGGTATTCGCAAGGCCCTGAACGTAGGTCATACCGTAGGTCACGCCTTTGAATCGTTCGCCATGAAAACGGGCAGACCCATCCTTCATGGTTATGCTGTTGCCTACGGTATCATCTGCGAGTTGTATCTGTCGGTAACCAAGACCGGGTTCCCGGTGGATCAGATGCGCCAGACGGTCAGCTTCATCCGCGAACACTACGGTACCTTCGATATTACATGCGACGATTATGATCAGTTGATTGAACTGATGACGCACGACAAAAAGAACACTTCGGGCATCATCAACTTCACGTTATTGGGCGGCATCGGCGACATCCGCATCAATCAGACCGCCACGGCTGAAGAGATCAAGGAAGCACTTGACTTCTACAGAGAGGGATAAGACGTTCAATCAAACGGGGCAGTGCGTAACGGTCCAAGCTGTCCTCATCCACCCAAACATACGTATCTGGCAGGGAGGGACGTTCAGTTGTCTCCCACAGATAGCAATCAGCCAACAGGATACGGTGCGTGAGCACATGCTTCACGTTCTGGCACACCAGTTTCAGTTCCCCTTCAGGAACCGACAGCTGCACCTGTTCCATATCCACCGGCTCCCATAGTCCTTGCCAGATATCCCCTGCCTCACGACGATGGATGGCGGTCTGACCCTTACACCTTATATATAAATACGTAAGACGTCGCGTCTGGATTTTCAGTGTGCGCTTCTTCACCGGCAACTGCTCCACCTTTCCTGTACGCAAGGCCTCACAAGTCTCGGTCAGCGGACAAGTCATGCAACGTGGTGAAGAGGGTGTACACTGCATGGCACCGAAGTCCATCAATGCCTGATTGAAGGCAGAAGCCTCATCCTTGGGCAAGAGTTCCTGTGCCAAAGAGGTGAAGACCTTCTTTCCCTCTGTGGTATTGATGGGCGTATCCATCCCGAAATAGCGAGCCAGCACACGATACACATTTCCATCCACAGCAGCGGCCGGTAACCCGAAAGCAATCGATCCGATGGCAGCCGCGGTATAGTCGCCCACCCCTTTCAGACGTTTGATTCCTTCCAAGGTATCAGGGAAACGACCCGCTTCCACAATCTGCTTGGCAGCCTTATGCAAGTTTCGGGCCCTACTGTAGTAACCCAGTCCTTGCCACAGGCGTAATACCTCATCCTCACTGGCAGCAGCCAACGCCTCCACCGTCGGGAACCTTTCCATGAAACGTTCCCAATAGGCGGTACCCTGCTGAATGCGCGTCTGCTGAAGAATAATCTCGCTCAACCAGATGGCATAGGGGTCGTTGGTTTCCCGCCAAGGCAAATTGCGCCGGTTCTCAGAGAACCAGCGCAATATTGTTATAGTGAAAGGATGATAAGTCATGTATTCCTTTTATAGCAAACCGGATTTTCCGACGAAGTACATCAAGCCGTAGCCGAGAACCATACTGATGATACCTACGATCACACCGATCTTCACCATATCCTTCTGCTGCACGAGATTCGTGGAGAAAGCCAAGGCATTCGGCGGTGTACTCACGGGGAGGATCATCGCACTTGAAGCTGCGATGGCCACACCGATCAAGATTGTAGGAGTACCACCGATGGCAGCCAGCTTGTCGCCCATGGCCGAGCATACCACGGCGAGGATGGGCATGAGCAGTGCGGCTGTTGCCGAATTACTGATGAAGTTCGACAAGATGTAACAGATAACACCGGAGATAACCAAGATCAGGAACGGCGAGAAGTCACCGAAGGGAATCGTCTTCACGGCATTCTCTGCCAGACCCGAGGCGTTCAGTCCGTAGCCGAGGGCGAAACCACCGGCCACCATCCAGAGCACACTCCAGTTGATTTCCTCAAGGTCGTATTTGGTAAGCACACCCGTCATGGCGAACACGCCCACGGGGATAAGTGCTACTGTATTACTGTTGATACCTGTAATGCTATCAGTGAGCCAGAGCAGGACCGTAATGATGAAGGTAATAATCACGATGGTAGTATTCTTTCCCTTCTTCATCTCGCCCTCGATCTCCAGATCAACGGTCTTCTGTGAGAACGGGAAGATCGTCTTGAGCAGTCCCCAGCTAATGAACAGCAGGACAGCCACCAGCGGCACCATGATCAGCATCCACTCGCCGAAACCCAGTCCGAGGTTCAGTCCGTCGGGATCATTCAGGTACTTCAAGGCAATATTGTTCGGTGGTGTACCGATGGGAGTACCCATTCCGCCAAGGTTCGCAGCCACGGGGATGGACAGTGCCAGGGCGATACGTCCTTTTCCTTCGGGTGGCAGCTGCTTGAATACAGGCGTAAGGAAAGCCAGCATCATAGCCGCAGTGGCGGTGTTACTGACGAACATCGAGAACAGACCTGTTACGAGGATGAAGCCCAGGAGCACATTCTCGCTCTTCCTACCGAAAGGCTTCAGCAAGGCTTTTGCCAGATAAGCATCCAAGCCGGTCTTGGCAGCAGCAATGGCCAATACGAAACCACCAATGAAAAGCATGATGACAGGATCGGCGAACGAAGCCATGATACTCTTGTGCGACAGGGGAGTACCTACATTGTCGCCCGTCATCATGAACTTGATACCACTGTCGGAAGTGCACAGCAACATCAGTACGATGATGCCCAATGAGGTTGCCCACGACGAGACCACCTCCATCACCCACATCAGTGTGGCGAAGGCGAAGATGGCAATGATTCGCTGCTGGATAACGGTCAGACCATCAATGCCATAGAACGAAGCAGGCACGTTCCACAAAAACAAGGTTACGATGGTTACGATAAGTGCCTTGGCAAACTTTTTCTCAATGGTGTTGGGATGATACTTGTGGTCGTGGTGTGCCTGATGGTACGCCTCCACAAGATGGAATCCATGAAAACTCTTAAACATGACGTTTTAAAATGTATAATTGATACCTATATGATTTTACAGGATTGAAAACAACGGCAAAGGTACAAATTATCTTTGATTCGGGAAAACGAAACCGAAGGTTTTGCAATCGTTTTCCATCTATAATTCTTGCATTTTTCTTTTGTTGGGTTTAACCTTCTTCCTTTTGCAAACTCGGGTTGTCAGAATGGGGTATTATCCTGTTACTCTAACAGCTTACGTGCCAACTCCTCTGCCTCCTTCCGCGCTGGCTTCCCTGTGGCGGTCATGGGCAGGTGATCAACGAAAAGGATGTGGCGGGGGGACCAGTAATTGGGAAGGGACGAGGAAGGAGGAAGGAGGAAGGAGGAAGGAGATATGCTTTGAGAATCGGTGGCACGCGAAATAAGCAGCACTCCCACCTCTCCGAACTTCTCATCCTTCACCTTTGTCACCATAAACGGAACGGGGATATGGGGTTTCAGTAAACGCTCCAGCTCCTCGATCTGGATTTTGATACCTCCGGAGCAGATCACATTGTCCTTTCTGCCTAAGATACGGAAGCAACGACCGTCAGGACCGAACTCTGCAATATCGTTCGTAACGATAACCTCGTTACATACATGGGGGGCATGGATTACCAGACAGTGGTCATCATTCAATGAGACATCCACGCCATCAAAGGGAACATAGTAACTACTTGCCTCTGCACCATTCAGTCGGCGCAACGCTATATGCGAGAGTGTTTCCGTCATCCCGTACGTACTCCACACGAAATGAGGGAAGTCTTTCAACGCCTGCGCCAGGTCATCATCAATGGCACCGCCACCGATAATCAGGTGTTTGATACGCATCAGCTTGTCCCTTTCTTCTGGAACTTGCAAAGCGTTATACACCTGCATAGGCACCATGGCGGCAAAGTCGATGGGTTGTTCTACACTGGCCAACGGATGACCGCTGGGCTCCACAGTAATCAGTCTCATCTTACGTTCCAAGGCTCGCACCACCATCATCTTACCCGCGATAAAATCGGTAGAAAGACAAAGCAAGGCTGTATCCCCTTCCTTCAGTCCGAGGAAGTCACAAGTGATACGGGCAGAGGCCAACATGCGCCGTTTCTCCACCCACAACGGCTTCGGCTTACCCGTAGAGCCGCTGGTGTGCACAAGGACCTTGTCGCTGGCATCGTTCCACGCAGCAAGAAAACGGTTTGTAGCTTCGGTTGCTGGCATAGTGCTTCTTTTTTCTAGTTATACTAGTGTATTTAGTATCTACTTCGGCTCCACATGCACCGCCACATGAGTATCTTCTCCATAGCGGTTGCGTAGCATATCCTCCACCTCAGAGGCTTTGTCGTGCGACTCCCTAAGGGATATATCACCATCCATCCGGATATGCAGTTCAATGGCATAATGGTTCCCGATGCGGCGCGTACGCAGGTTGTGCGGTTCCACTACACCAGGTATTGCTCCCACCATCTGCAACATCTCCTCCTCCACGGCATCGGGCAACGACTGTTCCATCAAATCGCCGATACCCCTGCGAAGCAGATCGATGGCTACCTTCACGATGAACATACCCACCACGACCGATGCAATAGGATCGAGAACCGTCCAACGCTTTCCCAAGAAGATGGCGCCGCCGATACCGATGGCGGTACCCAACGACGAGAGGGCATCGCTGCGGTGGTGCCACGCATTGGCCTCCACCGCCTGTGAGTTCAACTCGCGGGCCTTTACCATCGAATAACGGTACACACCCTCTTTCAAGACGATGGACAACAGGGCTGCCCACAGCGCCAGCATTCCTGGAGCCTCCAGATTAGTACCGTTGGCCCAGTCGATGATCTTGGTCATTCCACTATATACGATTCCCACGGCCACCACCAGTAGAGCCAGACCGATAACGGTCATGGCCAGCGTCTCAAACTTCCCATGACCGTAGTCGTGCGACTTATCCTTAGGCTTGCCACTGATATGTACGAAAACCAATACGATGACATCGGTCACGAAGTCAGACAGCGAGTGAACAGCATCGGCCACCATGGCAGCACTGTGCCCCACGATGCCAGCCACGAATTTGAAGAGCAGCAACACTACGTTTACTGCTCCTCCGACCATGGTCACCTTATATATTTCCTTATTTCTTTCCATTGTGAAAAATGTTGGGTGCAAAATTAAGAAATAATCTTGAGATTACCCTTGTTTATACCACAATTTGTCACCTATTATCTCCAGCGGCATAGGGATATTGTCGGTAAACAGCTGCCCTGTTCCCAAACCCTGCGGACGCTCGATATGCGGACCGTAGAGATAGGCCGTGAGGTGAGCAATGGCATTCAGACCGACATTGCTCTCCAAGGCACTGGTAATCCATGAGCCGATATGACGGTCGTTAGCCAGATCTATCCACTCCTTCGTGCCCGTCATTCCTCCATGGAGAGAGGGCTTCAGAATGATATAGGCAGGCTTGATGATGTCGAGCAACTGACCTTTCGTATAGGAATCGTTCACACCGATGAGTTCCTCGTCGAGGGCGATAGGTATCGGCGACTCCCTGCAAAGGAAAGCCATGTCGCCCCACTGTCCCTGACGAATGGGCTGCTCGATGGAATGAATATCATACAACGACAACTGCTCCAGTTTCTGCAAGGCATCATCGGGCGAGAAGGCACCATTTGCGTCTACCCGCAGCTCGATCTCCCGCCGACTGTAACGACTCCTGATCTTCTTGAGCAACTCTAATTCCTGATTGAAATCGATAGCCCCGATCTTCAGTTTGACACAATGGAAACCCTGCGCCAACTTCTGTTCGATACGCTCTCGCATTTCCTCAAAAGTACCCATCCAAACGAGTCCGTTAATGGGAATTCCTTCTTCTCCCCTACCGAAGGGAGTGTCGAAAAGCATCGTGGAACCAACCTGCAAGTTCAAGAGCGCTGTTTCCAGACCGAAGAGCATGGAGGGGAATTCACGAGGAAGGAGGAGGGAGGAAGGAGGAACTTTTGGAGTAGCGAGAGCCAAAGATGCTGGCATCAATTTGGCCGAGTCGCGACAAAAGTCAACGAAGTTAAGGAGAATACTTTGTGGAGTGTGGAGTGTGGAGTGTGGAGTGAGATTAGCTTCTGAAACAAAGGATTCGCAGAAGGTAGAGAGTTTTTCTGCATAGTCGGGGATATCGTCGCACGACAGATTCGGTAAGGGTGCACACTCCCCTATGCCCTGCCTACCGTTCTCATCGGTCAGGGTGATAAACCAGGAACGACGGGTGGTGTAAGTACCACGGGATGTTCCCGCAGGCTGCTTGAAGTGCAGCACTCGTTCTTGTATTTTATACATAAGTACAGTTTTTTAGACAGAAAAACATGTTCTTTTGTCCTTTTGTCTTACGGCAATATAGGATATTTGTCAAAATCAGGTTTACGCTTCTCCAAGAACGCCTTTCCTCCCTCCTGGGCCTCATCCAGATAGTAGTAAAGCATCGTGGCATCGCCTGCCAGTTGCTGAATACCCGCCTGACCGTCGAGTTCGGCATTCAATCCGGCCTTGATCATACGTAGGGCCAGTGGTGAGCGTTCCATCATGATCTCCGCCCATTCCACACAGGTGTCCTCCAGCTGGTCGATCGGCACCACCTTGTTCACCATACCCATCGCCTCAGCCTCCTGGGCGGAATACTGCTTGCAGAGGAACCAGATCTCACGAGCCTTCTTCTGTCCCACCATCCGTGCGAGGTAGCTACTGCCGAAACCAGCATCGAACGAGCCCACCTTCGGTCCGGTCTGTCCGAACACCGCATTCTCAGAAGCGATGGTCAGGTCGCACACCACATGTAACACATGTCCGCCACCAATGGCATAGCCGTTCACCATGGCAATGACAGGTTTCGGCAGACGGCGGATCTGCATCTGCACATCCAGTACCGAAAGACGCGGCACGCCCGCTTCATCCACATAACCGCCACGCCCTTTCACATGCATATCGCCGCCAGAGCAGAAAGCATGCTTCACGTCAGCCAGCGTCTTACCCTCAGGCACCTCGCTCATCGCTCCTGTTAGCAACACCACACGGATGCGCTGCAACTCGCGGCATATCGCAAAGGCTTCGCTCAGCTCCTGGGTGGTCTTCGGGGTGAACGCATTACGGTAGCGCGGTCGGTTGATGGTAATCTTTGCAATGCCATTATACTCTTCGAAGAGAATCTCCTCGAACTTCCTGATCTCTTTCCATTCCCTGTTTGTCATATCTTTATTCTTCTCTAAAAATGATTTGGCAAATATACAAAGTTTTTTTTACTTATCACTTTACACGCTCACTTTCTTTCGTTGCGGCAGCAAAATTTTCACTCTTCACTTTTCACTTTTCGCTAAAAATAGCTAACTTTGCGAATTCATTCGCGAAGTTACAATGCACTCGGCAATGCAAAGAAAAACAAGCTTTTCTTTTGCATTGCTCTCGTTTTTTCGTAACTTTGCAAACAAGAACAAAACCTTCTATAACACAACTATGCTTCAGATTCGCTGTAAAAACAATAACATGACCAAGAGTTTCCCTGAGGGAACCTCATTACTGGATGTGTATCAGGAATTTGCCGACGACATCAAGCTTCCCTACCCCGTGGTCTCGGCTAAAGTGAATAACGCCTCACAAGGACTGAAGTTCCGTCTCTATCAGAACCGCGACGTGGAGTTCCTCGATGCACGCGAGGGCTCAGGGCACCGTGTCTATGTGCGCTCTCTCTGCTTTGTGCTATACAAGGCTACACAAGACCTCTTCCCGGGTTCCAAGCTTTTCATCGAGCACACCATCTCACGCGGCTATTATTGTAACTTCAAGAAGAAGGGCTACGAGCCGATGGTCGAAGGTGACGTGGAAAAAATACGCGAACGCATGCAGGAGATTATCAACCTCGACATGCCGTTCCGCCGGAATGAGGCGACCACCGAGGAGGCCCTCCGTGTGTTTGCGGAGCGAGGACTGACAGACAAGGTGAAGCTGTTGGAGAGTAGTGGACAGATTTACAGCGATTATTATATGCTGGGCGACACGGCAGACTACTACTATGGACCGTTGGTGCCTTCTGCCGGCTATCTGACGGTATGGGGACTGGAAACCTACCACGACGGTATGCTGTTAAGAGTGCCCGACTGGAACAACCCTACCCAACTGGCAGAGAAGGTGGATATGCCCAAGACCTACGAGATGTTTGCCGAGAAGACGAAGTGGGACATCATCATGCGCCTGTCGAATGCCGGTGATGTAAACAAGGCCATCCTGAAGGGTCATGCTTCGGAACTGATTCAGGTGAGCGAGGCACTACAGGAGAAAAAGATCGTGCAGATAGCCGAAGAGATTGACCGCCGTTTCCACGATGACGAGAACCCGGTACGAATGGTACTCATCACTGGTCCTTCTTCATCGGGCAAGACAACATTCTGTAAACGACTCAGCGTGCAGCTGCTTGCTTGCGGACTGCGCCCGCTGTCGTTCTCTACCGATGACTATTTCGTGAACCGCCTGGATACACCGAAACTGCCTAATGGCGACTACGATTTCGACAATATCGAGACCGTGGAGTATAACCTGCTCGAAGACCATCTGCTGCGACTCATGAAGGGGGAACGGGTGGAGATTCCTGAGTATAACTTCGTGACGGGTAAACGGGAATGGAACGGAAAGAAACTGAAGCTGGCCGGCGACACCGTACTGATTATTGAAGGTATCCATGCCTTGAACCCGCTGCTGACGAAGAAGATTCCCGACTCGCTGAAATACAAGATCTACATATCGGCGCTTACCAGTATCTCGCTCGATGACCATAACTGGATTCCCGTACGCGACAACCGCTTACTGCGCCGTATCATACGCGACTACAACAAAGGGGCTTATACGGCTCAGCAGACCATTGCTCAATGGAAGAATGTGTGTGAGGCTGAGGATCAGTGGATCTTCCCCTTCCAGGAGACGGCCGATGCCATGTTCAACTCTGCCCTGAACATCGAGTTCGCAGTACTGCGCACCCATGCCGAGATTATCCTGGCCTCCGTACCTAAGAACTGTGATGAGTATGCCGAGGCACACCGTTTGCTGAAATTCCTGCGTTATTTCATTCCTATCAGCGATAAGGAGATTCCACCCACCAGTATTATGAGAGAGTTTGTGGGTGGGTCAAGCTTTAAGTACCCGAGATAAAAGACATAATAACAGGAAAGACATAATAACATAAGAACATATTAATAGATAGAAAGACAAAGAAATTAGAGGAGATGTATTGCAATAAAGAGAATGTCAATATTCTGACGGCGTTACTGGTGGCACATGGTATAGATCATGCTGTGGTGTGTCCAGGTAGTAGGAATGCACCTATCGTGCATAACCTTCATGAATGCCCGGATATCCAGTGCTACCCTGTTACCGATGAGCGTTCTGCCTGTTTCTATGCCTTGGGCATGGCGCAGGCGTTGAATAAGTCTGTGGCGGTATGCGTCACGTCGGGTACGGCATTACTCAACCTCGCTCCTGCCGTGGCAGAAGCCTATTATCAGCATGTACCTCTCGTTGTTATCTCAGCCGACCGTCCTCCGCAGTGGATCGACCAGTTGGATGGTCAGACACTTCCGCAACCGGATGCCTTGGGACGCTTCGTGAAAAAAGCGGTCACGCTACCAGAACCGCATGATGCAGAAGAACACTGGTATTGCAACAGGTTGGTGAACGAGGCACTGATAGAAACCCGTCATCAGGGGGATGGACCCGTACACATCAACGTGCCCATCAGTGAGCCCTTGTTCAACTTCTCCACCCCTGTCTTACCTTCTGAAAGAAAGATTGAACTGTTGCAGGCGGATATTCCCGATACAACACTCCATCAAATATTGAGTGCCTTCATGCAGGCCAAGAAGCCGATGCTCATCGCTGGTCAGCCGATGAATCCCAATCTCGACGAAGCTGTATCCTTAGTAGAAGGAGATGAGCGCTATCTGCCCGACTTCGTGTTATATGCCAGTGGATCCATCGTCAGTAAGCGTATGAAGCGTTTCCTGAGGAAAGCCAAAACATCGTGGGCAGTGAATGGAACGGGTGAGGTAAACGATACCTTCATGAATCTTACGCAAGTAATACAAGGGGATGAAACTGTGGTCATCAATCAGATCCGTTGCATGCTCGAACAGCAACCGCATCCTTTCGTGAAGTTATGGGACGAACTGCTGGAACATGTACGACAGCATGCCGAACGCTACGAGCCCTGCTATTCTCAGATGGCAGCAGTCAAAGCACTTGAGAAACAACTGAATGCAAAAAACCACGGTCGTTCGTTCCATGTTCACTATGCCAACAGCACCCCCATCCGTCTGGCGAATATCTTTGCCCGGCATTCTGTCTATTGCAACCGAGGTGTGAATGGCATTGAGGGTTCTCTCTCCACAGCAGCAGGTTTCTCATGTGTTACCGATGAGAACGTGTTTTGTGTCATTGGCGACCTGAGTTTCTTCTACGACCAGAATGCGCTGTGGAACCAGAACCTGAAGGGAAATCTCCGCATCCTGATGCTGAACAACGGCTGTGGAGGTATCTTCAATACGTTGAAAGGCTTGGAGGGGAGTCCTGCTCGTAGCAGACTCGTTGCCGCCGAGCATCACACCACAGCTGAGGGCATCTGTCAGCAGAACGATGTGGTTTATCTTCAAGCCAAGAACATGAATGAGATGCAGCAGGGCATCGATACCTTATTAAGTATAAAGAGCAATCGCCCCATACTCCTTGAAGTCTTTACAGAAGCGCAAACCGATGCACAAGTCATCCAAGAATACTATTCAACGCTCAAGCATTGAATAAGTATGTTCTTATGTTATTATGTCTTTTTCGTTATTTTGTCTCTAACAGCGAGCGCATCGTTTCCAGCTTCGCCTCAGTCTCTTCCCATTCCTGATCTTCCTCGCTGTCCCTCAGTAAGCCACCGCCCGCATAAAGGCAGTAGCAGTCGTCCAGGATCTGCATGCAGCGCAGAGACACAAAGAGGTGTGTATCCACTTCAGGGTTAAAAGGACCCGAGAAGCCGCTGTAATAACGTCGTGATTGCGACTCATTCCTTCGGATGAAGTCGAATGTCTGCTGCTTCGGCAGTCCGCATACCGCCGGTGTGGGATGCAGCGCCCTGATCAGTTCGCCGATCCTGCGCGTGTCCTCCAGAACGAAGTTAAAGTCGCTCCGCAGATGCACCAGGTTCGCAGCCCGCGCGGTGTACGGTCCTTCCTCGGTAATCTGACTGGAGAAATGCTCCAGGCATTCCATCAGGTAGGTGGCCACATATCGTTGTTCCTGAATATTCTTCGTTGTCCAAGCGATGTCAGACAGTCGTGCCTCCCCCTTTACAGGTGGTGAATCAAACGACAGCAACTCCCCCTCCAGCTTCATTGTTCCTGCAAGCGCAATGGTATGCCAGTCGTTCCCCCCTCCTTCCAAAAGAATCTCCGGTGTCGCCATCAGCCACATCCCGCTTTGTGGGGTATAGACCAATGATATGAACATTCGCGGATACAGTTCGCACGCCTTCTGAAACAAGGCCATCGGCAGTTGTTCCTCTTTCCTTGGCTCCTGAACGCAACGTGACAGCACAATCTTCTGAAACTCTCCATTCAACAGGTTGGAATGGAAGTTGGAGAAGTCGATGTGGTAACGTTGGCGGGAGGAAAGATTCGAGGAGTGTGGAATGTGGAGTGTGGAGTGAGAATAGTCCTGAGATACAGTCTTTTGTTCTTGGGAATTCATAGACTCAAAGCATATCTCACTCCACACTCCACATTCCACACTCCTCAGAATCTCCCCTTTCCTCACATCATCCGCCTCAATCAGCAAGATGGGTTGATCAGGAGAGACGGCGAAGGGAGCCATGACGAAACCGCGCTTTCCGTTCAGTTCCGTATATGACTTCAGTTTCAGGGGTTCACCCTCATGCTGAATCATCAAAGTGCATTCCTTCTGATAAGGAAGGCGATAGATGGCAAAACTCTTCATCCCTTCCCTTTCTTCGGTGTAATAATATAATTGGTGACGTGTACGTTGGATATCAGTTCGTTCGACGAATTCACAATCTTCACGTCCCACACATGCAGGGTACTCCCTTTGCTCACCAGTTTGGCATGCGCCGTCACCGTATCACCTTCTGACACGGCCTTGACATGATCGCCACTCACACTGATACCCACACATATCTTACCAGGACAAAGGGCTGATGAACCCACGCCTGCCACGTTCTCTGCCAGCGCCAGCGAAGCTCCGCCACTCAGGAAGCCAAAGGGCTGTCGGTTACGATGATCCACTTGCATCACCGCCATACAGGTATCATCCTCGGGGGTGGAATAGAACTCCATACCCAAGGCTGTTGACAGGTTCGGCTCTTTTTCTATGATCTTTTTAATTGCTTCTACATCCATAATTTACCATTTACGATGAACCATGCATCTGATGGGACAAAGGTACGATTAAGTGAGCGAAAAACCAAAGAAAAAACACTAAAAAAAGCTACCGCTGTAGCATTGGTTCCAACCAATCACCACAGCGGCAGCAAATTCTTTACTCTTAACTGTTCACTCTTCACTTACTTAAACTGCACCCAGTCAACACTGGCTGAGCCATCTTCGCAGGTCACGAAGAGATCCTTCACACCACTGGAGAGAGCAGCTTTCTTGATCTTGGATGAAACAGTGGTCCAAGGCGTGCTGCGCTTTACCTGTACTGTAGCCACCGGAGCGGCAGTAGCACTTCCCAAACGCAACGACAAGGTAGCCTTTCCACTGGTCTTGACCATCACAGAAGCCGTATTTCCGCTCACCTTACTGAAGTCAACATCATTATAGCGCACCCAAGTACCCTTCTGGAGATCAGCCGACCAGCCCTTGAAGTAGTTCGTGGTGTCGAGATACTGAATATCCACATTATTGCTCTTGTCGCTGAAGCGGTCAATCTGGATCTGCTTGGTAGCATCAGAGATACCCACGCCACGCTCTGTCGGCTTCACCTCCTGGATGGTACCATCGGGATTAAAGCTCAGCTTGTCGATACGTACAGAACGGCGCTTGTCGTCGTTCGGTGAGTAATCGTTACGATGATAGAACAGATACCACTGACCCTTGTAGTTAATAATACTATGGTGGTTAGTCCAGCAGCCATTAGGATGCTCGGCCATGATCAGTCCTTTGTACTCATAAGGACCCATCGGTTTCTTACTCATGGCATAGGCAAGCACCTCGGTGTTCTCTCTTACATAAGGATAGGTAAGATAGAAGTTACCGTTATACTCGAAGGCAAACGGACCTTCAGCCTGACGGTTAGGCAGACCCTGCAGACAGTTGGCACCTACCATCTCCATCTCGCGGTTACCCCATTTCACGACTTCTTTGGGATTATCGTCAGCCAGTTCTTTCATATTATCCTTGAGCTTGGCGCAACGTCCATTGCCCCAGAAGATATAAGCATTGCCATCAGAAGCCTGAAGCACACAGGGGTCGATACCGTTAATACCAGCAATAGGCTGCGGTTCAGGAATGAACGGACCTTCAGGACTGTCGGCTATAGCCACACCCACGGCGAATCCACCTCTACCTGCAGCAGGAGCTGAGGGGAAATAGAAATAATACTTTCCGTTTCTTTCCACACAGTCGGGTGCCCACATCGAATAGGAATCTGGTCTAACCCAAGGCACCTTGTTCTGGGTAACGATCATACCATGGTCGGTCCAGTCGATGAGATTCTCAGAAGAGAACACATGATAGTCCTCCATGCAGAACCAATCCTGTCGCTGTCCCTCGGGAGGGAAGATGTCGTGCGACGGATAGAGATACACTTTTCCATTGAATACTCGAGCCGTCGGGTCGGCTGAATAGATGTTACGGATAACTGGGTTCTGGGCATAAACGCTCACGGTGCCCAGGAGCAGTAATGATACCAATAATTTTTTCATATTCTTCATTTGTTTTGTAATATCGTTGATAATAATGATTGCAAAGGTAATGAATTTTTCTTTGAATTACCTCCATCTCATGTAACATAAGATTTACAATTTGTTTCATTGGATACAAAATGACGCATTATCGATAAAAAACAGGAAGGATGGAGGCTTCGCTGAAGACAGGCTGCTTCCCTGAAAGTACAAAGAAAAACATGTTTTCCTTTGGCATTTCGCTCGATTTGCACTATCTTTGCACCATAATTATATGAAGAATATGAATGTATTAGAATTAAGTGAGCAGGAAATAGGCAGACGCGAGAGTCTGCAGGAACTACGTAACATGGGTATCAACCCCTATCCAGCAGCTGAGTATGCAACCAACGCCTTCAGTACCGACATCCGTGAGAATGTAGAGAACGGCCAATGGATTATCGACGTACCAGAGGGTGAAGAGCCGATACCCGTAAACGATCTGCCCCAGGTATGCATTGCCGGTAGAATGATGAGTCGCCGTGTAATGGGTAAGGCCTCTTTTGTGGAGCTTCAGGACTCCAAGGGCAGGATTCAGGTGTATATCACCCGCGACGATATCTGTCCTGAAGAGAATAAGGATTTATATAATACGGTATTTAAGAAACTCATGGATATCGGTGACTTCATCGGCATCAAGGGTTTCGTGTTCCGTACCCAGACGGGTGAGATCTCGGTTCATGCCAAGGAACTCACACTGTTGGCCAAGAGTCTGAAACCACTGCCCATCGTGAAATACAAGGACGGTGTGGCCTATGATAAGTTCGACGACCCGGAACTGCGCTATCGTCAGCGCTATGTGGATCTGGTAGTGAACGAGGGTGTCAAGGATACCTTCTTACAGCGTGCCACAGTGATCCGTACCTTAAGAAAGGTTCTCGACGAAGCTGGTTATACCGAGGTAGAGACTCCTACCCTGCAGATGATTGCCGGTGGCGCCTCTGCCCGTCCTTTCATCACCCATTTCAATGCCCTCGATCAGGATATGTATATGCGTATCGCCACCGAGCTCTACCTGAAGCGCCTCATCGTGGGTGGTTTCGAAGGTGTCTATGAGATCGGTAAGAACTTCCGTAACGAGGGTATGGACCGTAACCACAACCCAGAGTTCACCTGTATGGAGCTGTATGTGCAGTATAAGGACTACAACTGGATGATGTCGTTCACGGAGAAGTTGTTAGAGACTATCTGTATCGCTGTGAATGGTAAGCCTGAGCGCGAGATCGACGGTAACATCGTATCGTTCAAGGCTCCATATAGAAGACTCCCCATCCTGGAGGCTATTCAGGAGAAGACCGGATTCGACTGCACTGGTAAGACCGAGGAGGAGATCCGTGCCTTCTGTCTGTCAAAGGGCATGGAGGTGGATGAGACCATGGGTAAGGGTAAGCTCATCGACGAGCTCTTCGGTGAGTTCTGCGAAGGTACCTTTATCCAGCCTACCTTCATTACCGACTATCCCGTGGAGATGTCGCCGCTTACCAAGATGCACCGTTCAAAGCCCGGACTCACCGAGCGCTTCGAGCTGATGGTGAACGGTAAGGAGTTGGCGAATGCCTACTCAGAGCTGAACGACCCGATTGATCAGGAAGAGCGTTTCGTGGAGCAGATGAAGTTGGCTGATAAGGGTGACGACGAGGCCATGATCATTGATCAGGACTTCCTCCGTGCCCTGCAATACGGTATGCCGCCTACCAGTGGTATCGGTATTGGTATCGACCGTCTGGTGATGCTCATGACCGGTAAGACCTTCATTCAGGAGGTGTTGTTCTTCCCGCAGATGAAGCCCGAGAAGAAAGTGCCGCAGAGCACTGTGGCCGAATGGGCAGAGATTGGTGTTCCCGAGGAATGGGTACCTGTACTCCGCAAGATCGGCTTCAACCTCGTACAGAACATCAAGGACGAGAAACCCCAGGGCTTGCAGCAGAAGATCGGTGACATCGTGAAGAAGTTCAAGCTCGATATGCAAAAGCCCTCAGTGGATGAGGTCGCTAAGTGGATCAGCCTCACCCCCGACCCCTCTCCAAAGGGCGAGGGGAGTAAATAGACCATGCTATGAGTCATGACTATGAAACGGCAGCGCCTGACAGATACCCGTTGCTAAAGGATTTTGCCCGACATAATAGACGGGAAATGAATGAAAGCGAAACGGTGCTTTGGGATGCGCTGAGAAGACTGAAGAGTGGATTCCGATTCAGAAGACAACATCCCATAGGCGACTATATTGCCGATTTCATCTGCTTGTCTGCTAAACTGGTAATAGAAGTTGATGGCGGCTACCACAATGAGCCTACCCAACAAGAGGCGGATGCATGGCGTACAGAATTTCTGCAAAGCAAAGGCTTTCAGGTTTTACGGTTTAAGAATGAAGAGATAAACGACGATGTTAAAAAAGTCGTAATGAGAATAAAAGAGTATTTGTCTAACAGTAGTAATGACGCCCCTCGCCCTTTGGAGAGGGGAAGGGGGTGAGGCTCTATGTATAATTGCGGTAACATAGCCATCATTGGCGGCGGAAGCTGGGCAACCGCCATTGCCAAGATCGTGGTGGGGCGCACCCATCACATCGGGTGGTATATGCGCCGCGACGACCGCATAGAAGACTTCAAGCGGATGGGGCATAACCCCGCCTACTTGATGAGCGTGCATTTCGATGTGGACGAGATTGCGTTCTCCAGCGACATCAAC
This sequence comes from uncultured Prevotella sp., assembly GCA_900314935.1. GTDB lineage: Bacteria > Bacteroidota > Bacteroidia > Bacteroidales > Bacteroidaceae > Prevotella. The sequence goes on along the minus strand of OMXE01000013.1, from coordinate 63,374 downwards.
AAGATCGTACAGAACTATGATACGCTGGTATTCGTCACACCCTCGCCCTATCTGAAGAACCACCTGAAGAAACTCAAGACCCGCATCCGCGATAAGTTCATCATCACGGCCATCAAAGGTATTGTGCCCGATGAGAACCTGGTATGCTCCGAGTATTTCCATCAGGTATATGATGTGCCCTACGAGAACCTGGCCTGCATCGGCGGTCCTTCGCATGCTGAGGAGGTGGCACTCGAACGTCTCTCCTACCTCACCATCGGCTGTGACGACAAGGTGAAGGCACAGTCGTTTGCCGACCTCATCGCCAGCGACTATATCAAGACCAAGACCTCCACGGATGTCATCGGCATTGAGTATTCTTCGGTACTGAAGAATGTCTATGCCATTGCCGCAGGTATCTGCAGCGGACTGAAATACGGTGATAACTTCCAGAGCGTACTGATGTCGAACGCTGTGCAGGAGATGAACAGGTTCCTGAATACCGTTCATCCCATTGAACGGAACATCAACGACTCGGTTTATATGGGCGACCTCCTCGTAACGGGCTACAGCAACTTCTCGCGCAACCGCACCTTCGGTACCATGATTGGTAAGGGCTACAGCGTGAAATCGGCACAGATTGAGATGGAGATGATTGCCGAGGGCTACTTCGGTACGAAGTGTATGAAGGAAATCAACCGCCACATGCATGTCAACATGCCCATCCTCGATGCCGTATATAATATATTGTACGAGCGTATCGCCCCGCAGATCGAGATCAAGCTTCTCACCGACAGTTTCCGTTAATCAGACAAACATATCCTAACAAAAATACTTAAACAAGATGAAGAATATTGCTTTAGACATGACAAAGGCTGCATGCTTCCTCAAGGAAGGTGCGGTGAAAGCTTTCGAGCCTCAGGTGAAGGCTGCTCAGGAAGCATTGGAGAAGGGTACTTGCCCAGGTAACGATTTCTTAGGATGGCTGCATCTGCCATCGTCTATCACTCCTGCCTTCCTGAAAGAGGTGCAGGAATGTGCCGATACCCTTCGTAAGAACTGCGAGGCTGTTGTAGTGGCCGGCATCGGCGGTAGCTACTTAGGAGCCCGTGCCGTGATTGAAGCCCTTGGCAATAGCTTTGCCTGGCTGGTGGCCGACAAGAAGAATCCTACGATTCTGTTTGCTGGTAATAATATCGGTGAGGACTATCTCTCTGAGCTTACCGACTATCTGAAGGATAAGAAGTTCGGTGTGATCAATATCTCCAAGAGTGGTACCACCACCGAGACCGCCCTCACCTTCCGTCTGCTGAAGAAGCAATGCGAGGATCAGCGCGGTAAGGAGGAGGCCAAGAAGGTGATCGTGGCCATTACCGATGCCAAGCGAGGTGCTGCCCGCACCTGTGCCGACAAGGAAGGCTACAAGAGTTTCATCATTCCCGATAACGTTGGCGGTCGTTTCTCTGTGCTCACCCCGGTGGGCTTGCTGCCCATTGCCTGTGCCGGTTTCGATATCGTGAAACTGGTAGAGGGTGCTCAGGAGATGGAGAAGGCTTGTGGTAAGGATGTTCCTTTCGAGGAGAACATCGCTGCCCAGTATGCTGCCATCCGTAACGGACTCTATGGTGCTGGTAAGAAAATCGAGATCATGGTGAACTACCAGCCCAAGCTCCACTTCATTGCAGAATGGTGGAAGCAGCTCTATGGCGAGAGCGAGGGTAAGGAGAACAAGGGTATCTTCCCGGCATCTTGCGATTTCACCACCGACCTCCACTCTATGGGACAGTGGATTCAGGAAGGTGAGCGCACCATCTTCGAGACTGTTATCAGTATCGAGGAGCCGAACAGGAAGCTGCTCTTCCCGAATGATGAGGAGAACCTCGATGGCTTGAACTTCCTCGCTGGTAAGCGCGTGGACGAGGTGAACAAGATGGCTGAGTTAGGAACACGTCTGGCACATGTTGATGGCGGCGTGCCCAATATCCGCATCAGCGTACCGCAGTTGAACGAATACTACATCGGACAGCTCATCTACTTCTTCGAGATTGCCTGCGGCATCAGCGGTAATGTGCTCGGTGTGAATCCATTCAACCAGCCAGGTGTGGAGGCCTATAAGAAGAATATGTTTGCCCTGCTCGACAAGCCTGGCTATGAGGCTGAATCGAAGGCCATCAAGGAGCGGTTGGCAAAAGAAGCTTAATACAAATAGAACCCTAGTACTGCTAGTACAACTAGTAATCCTAGTAATGCTAGTGCAACTAGTAAAACTAGTATTTCTAGTACATCTAGCAAAACTAGAACCCCATGGAATCAATTCAAAAGTATTTAAAAAAACACGGCTTTGGGGTTTTCCGCCCCAAAGCCGTTCTCTTCGATATGGATGGCGTACTCATTAACAGCATGCCCAACCATGCTGTGGCATGGCAGCGCTCCATGGCCACCTTCGGCATCCGCATGACGGCCGATGATGCCTACGCCACAGAGGGTGCTCGCGGTATAGACACCATTCGCAACATGGTAAAGCAACAGCAAGGGAAAGACATCACTCTGGAAGAGGCGCAAGCGATGTACGACGTAAAAACCCGTTTCTTTGGTGAGATGCCCAAGGCCGAGATCATGCCCGGCGCCTATGAGCTGATGGAGAAACTGCATCAGGAAGGCTTTGTCATGGCCGTGGTGACAGGCAGCGGTCAGCGCCCCCTCATCAACCGCCTCACCACCGATTTCCATCCTTTCATCACAGAAGACCATATCACCACGGCGTATGATGTGCAACGGGGTAAACCAGCACCCGATCCCTACTTGGCCGGCATGAAGAAATGCGGTACCGAGCCATGGGAGACCATCGTGGTGGAGAATGCCCCCTTGGGTATTCAGGCAGGTGTTGCCGCCCAGTGTTTCACCATCGGTGTGAATACAGGACCGCTGCCCGATGAGCAACTATGGCAGGCAGGGGCCGACCTTGTTATCCCTTCCATGACTGCCCTTTGTGAAATTGTGGAGTGTGGAGTGAGGAGTGTGGAGTGATCTCCCCCGACCCAAAGCAGCGGTGATGCTTCTCATCATAAACCACACAGAACTGTCCTGGTGCTACCCCATGAATGGGATGCGCTGAATGCACCATGTATTTCCCCTCGTCAACCTTTTCCAGCACCGCCGGATGATACTCCGGTGTATGACGGATCTTGAATGTGACATTCTTCGTTGTCTGTCCGTTGAACAAAGTATGCAACGGCAGGGTGAGTGAGTGGAAGTCGTGTATCAGGAATTCCTGCTTATATGCATCCTGCGGATCATAGCCATGACTCACATATAAGATATTCTTCGGCACATCCTTCTTGATGACAAACCACGGACCTTCGCCAAAACCCAGTCCCTTGCGCTGTCCGATGGTATGGAACCACAAGCCCTTATGCTCGCCGATCTTCCTACCCGTTTCCAGTTCGATGACATCCCCTGGGTTCTCGCCTAAGAAACGACGGATATAATCATTGTAATTGATCTTTCCCAAGAAGCAGATGCCCTGCGAATCCTTTCGCTTGGCATTCACCAGATGTTCGCGTTCGGCAATGGCCCTCACCTCATCCTTCATATAATGCCCAATGGGAAACAGTGCCTTCCGCAGCTGCCAGTCGTATATCTGTGCCAGGAAGTCGGTCTGGTCCTTTACAGGATCAGGACTCGTACAAAGCCACTTCCTCCCCTCTTCATCTATCTCGGTCATGGCATAATGCCCTGTGGCAATCAGGTCATAGTCATGACCCCGCTTCTCGTCGAAGGCCCCGAACTTAATGAGTCGGTTGCACATCACATCAGGATTGGGAGTGAAGCCTTCGCGTACCTTATTTATAGTATAGGTCGTCACCTGGTTCCAATACTCCTGATGACAGTCGATCACTTCAAGCTTGCACCCATACTTATGTGCTACGGCCGTAGCCATCTCTACATCCTCCTCGCTGGAGCAGTCCCACTCCTCATCCTCTTCGGGACCGATATGGATATAGAAGCAATCGGGCTGCAGTCCTTGGCGCACCAGCTCGTAGAGCACCACTGATGAATCAACACCGCCCGACAGCAGTACGGCAATGCGCTTCCCTTCCAGTTCTTTGATATTCATTTGCACTGATGTATTATTTATGGGTACAAAGGTATACAAAAAAATTCGTCTAATTCGTCTAATTCGTAGAGAAGAAAAGTAAAAGAAACATAAAAAACTGCAGAAACCCATTGCCGATTGAAAAATAGTACATATCTTTGCGATATCAAAATGATATCATTGATAATTGAAAATTGAGAATTGAAAATTGAAAATTTAATTAAGAAAATGGAGAATAAAGAATTTGCTTTCAAGGGAACAGTAATGAATGGTTTCCTGATGTTGTTTGTAAACTTCGCCATTCTGGTATTGGCAGTGTTAGGTATCATCTATAGCATCATCCAGCTGGATGGCAGCAATGGCGCACAAGGCGGATGGCTGTTGGGCGGCAGTATTCTGTTGTTGTTCATCAACATCATTATGTGGTGCGGTCATTTGCAGCTGGAACCCAATGTGGCACGTGTCACCACCTGGTTCGGTAAGTATAGCGGAACGTTCAGTAAGACCGGTTTCTTCTGGATCAATCCCTTCTACGGAAGCAAGAAGGTATCGTTGCGTGCCCGTAACCTCGACGCCGAACCCATCAAGGTGAACGACAAGACCGGTAACCCTGTGATGATCGGTTTGGTGTTGGTGTGGAAACTGAAGGATACCTATAAGGCATTGTTCGAGGTGGATTCGCAGACCATGGCTGCCAATCCGAACGCTGTGGGTTCAGATACCAAAGGACTGATGAACGCGCTGGAGAACTTTGTGCGTGTACAGAGTGATGCTGCCCTGCGTCAGGTGGCAGGACAGTATGCCTACGACGATGAGGATACGAAGGAAGGAGAACCCACGCTGCGTTCAAGTGCCGATGAGATCAATGAGCAGTTGGAGCAGAAACTGGATGAGCGTCTCGCCCTGGCTGGTATCGAGGTGGTAGAGGCTCGCATCAACTACCTGGCCTATGCTCCCGAGATTGCTGCCGTGATGCTGCGCCGTCAGCAGGCCACTGCCATCATTACTGCCCGTGAGAAGATTGTAGAAGGTGCTGTTTCGATGGTGAAGATGGCCCTTGACAAGCTCTCTAATGAGAACATCGTTGACCTCGATGACGATAAGAAAGCTGCTATGGTGAGCAACCTGCTCGTAGTGCTCTGCGGGGATGAGTCGGCACAGCCGGTGGTGAATACGGGTACGCTTAATCATTGATTAGACAGAAGTACTTTTTAGACAGAAGAACATAAGAACATAATTATTTATGATTAAGAAACAAGTATCAAGAAACATTGATCACAAGCATCATGAAACAATGGCCAAGCATCAAGGAGCAATGTTCAAGAAAAAAAATATGTTCTTATGTTCTTATGTCTAAAAAACCTGTTCGTATGTCTGAAAACCTGTTCGTATGTCTGAAAAGAAAACAAAGAATTTCATTCTGCGCATCGATTCCGATACGATGGACGCGATAGAGGCCTGGGCTGCTGACGAGTTCCGCAGCACCAACGGTCAGTTGCAGTGGATCATCACCGAGGCACTGCGCAAGGCGAAGCGTCTGCCCAAGAAAAAGATGGGCAATGCCGATGAATTGAAAGACTTTCGCTCGACAAAATAAAAGAAAAACTCGTTTTTATTTTGTTTTGTGCTCGCTTATTTGTACCTTTGTCATCAGATATCAAACTATATCAAACTAATAAACTTATATTTTTAACTAATAAACTTATTATTATGAGCGGAATTATTGGAGCAATTATTGTAGGCTTGATCGCCGGTTTCTTGGCTGGTAAGATCATGCGTGGTGGTGGCTTTGGCCTTGTATTGAACCTGTTGTTAGGTTTGGTTGGTGGTGCCGTTGGTGGTTGGATGTTCAACCTGTTAGGCATCAGCATGAGCAGCGAATGGATTGGTCAGATTATCACAGGTGTCGTTGGTGCTGTTGTAGTACTCTGGATTGCCTCGCTGTTCAAGAAATGATGTCGGCTCACCGACAAGAACAACTTATGAGTGCCAGCCTTCGAATGAAAGCAGGCACTCTTTGTTATAATAGCGGTTGCATTATTTCTTCCTAATTATTCGTATTGAAGGTCCAAATGGGTGAACGAAATTCAGCCAAATGGGTGAACGAAATCCGGCCAAACGGGTGAACGAAAACTGGCCAATGCAAAATCAAACACATTTTTAAGAAAAAGAAAGCGGAGATTGTTTGGTTATTATATAGATATGGTGTATCTTTGCAAATGAAAAGAGCGAAGGCCTTAATTGTAAGCCAAGCCCTTTATCAATCATTGTCTAACTATTAAAATGGTATTATGGAGAATACTAAAAGAAAAAAGCAAAAGGAGGAGAAGAGTATGAAGTACATTCGTTTTGACTGGGCCATGAAACGGCTGTTACGCGACAAAGCCAACTATGTCGTGTTGGAAGGATTCCTTTCGGTACTGCTTGGTGAGAGCGTGTACATCAAGACGTTCCTTGAGAGCGAGGGAAACCAGCAGGAGGAGAACGACAAGTACAACCGTGTGGATATACTATGTGAGGACTCCCTTGGTAAACTGATCATCATTGAGGTTCAGAACGAAAGGGCTTTTGGCTATTTCCACCGCATGCTGTACGGAACATCGAAAGTAATCACAGAGTATATTCAGCTCGGAGAAGACTACGATCGCATAAAAAAGGTGTATTCAGTAAACATCGTCTATTTCCAATTAGGGCAAGGCACCGACTATGTGTATCATGGCAAGACCGAGTTCCGTGGTCTTCATACAAACGACATTCTACAGCTTTCTAAGCGACAGATGGAAATGTTCCACGGTAAGGATGCAGGCGACATATTCCCTGAGTACTATGTTTTGAAAGTGAACGATTTCGACAAAACGGCCAAGACACCTCTTGACGAATGGATTAGTTTCTTGAAAACTGGTGACATAGATGACCACTACACCGCCCAGGGACTGCCCGAAGCCCGAGAAAGGTTACGGATAGACAGCCTCAGCGATCGCGATCGTCGTGCTTACTATCGTGAAATGGAGAATCGCATGGCTGAACGCGATGTGCTCTCTTCTGCGTATATCGACGGTCATGCCGAGGGTAAAGAGCATGGTCTTAAAGAAGGGCTTAAAGAAGGTCGAAAGGAAGGTATCAAGGAAGGTATCAAGGAAGGTCGAAAGGAAGGTCGAAAGGAAGGTCGAAAGGAAGGTCGAAAGGAAGGTATCAAGGAAGGTATCAAGGAAGGTACCATGCAAATAGCCCGGAACATGAGATCAAAGGGTTTTGATGTCAACTTGATTTCAGATATGACTGGCTTGACCGTTGAAGTAATCGAGAATTTATAGGCGGATTCTACGCGTATAGTGTTGAACGTTACGAACCGTTGCAGTCTATATATAACAAAGGTGCCGCGATGTTTGTCGCGGCACCTTTTGGTTTATAGGGTTGTATTCTTTGATTACTCGAAGAAATCATTGAATTCCTTTGCACCAGCATTTCCGTAGGTCCCTGATGCGGAAGAGTTGATAGGAAGTGATGCTTCCTGCATTACGACCATCTCTACTACCTTAACCTTAGCGAACGGCTTTATATATTCTTTTTTCATAATGTTGTTCTGTTTAATGTTAGACATGTTAAGCTCACATTATTTCACGATCACCTTACGGCCGTTCATGATATATACACCCTTCTGGGGCTGTGCAACGCGTACACCGCTGATGCTGTAGATAGCACCGTCAGCCTTAGCAGCCTTAGCCTCATTGATACCAGTAGCGTCACCGAAGTCGAAGCCAAATGCCTTGGCACCAGATGTTACTAAACCACCTGGCAGATAAGCTTTGTGTGCAGGAAGTGTCCCAGCTTCATTGCAAAGAACGAACTGATCACCAGAGAGTACATAGTTACCACCATCAAGCGGTGTGTCCTCTGTCACACCAACCAACTTAGAAGTAACAGAACCTGCAGACTCAGCAAATGGAACGCTGATCTTCTGCTCAGCAGTACCCTTGATAAGGAAACCAACGCCTGCGGGAACAACTGTAACAGCCTCCAGCTTAGCAGATGTAGCGGTAACATCTGATACTACATAAGCCTCAACACTTTCGATGCTACTGAAATCAAGGTCATTGGTGCTGCAATAGGTATTCCACTCGTTTGCGAGAGTGATGTCCTCAGCAGTAGCAGCGGCACCTACAGTAATTTTGAAGGTTGCATCCTCAGGAGTGAGTTTCTTTGACCTGCTCCCACTTTTGTAAACAAGAGTTGCATCTTTCAATGAAATACCATATTCCCCATTAGTAACAGACTCTTCACATTTCAAAGTAAATGTGTAGATAGCACCCGAAGTACCCGAAATATAGACACCTGAAGAATTTGTTATAGAAAGATTATACAAGTTTGTATCTTCATTATACACAATGTCAGCACCATGTTGTGTAGTTCTTTCTGTAACTGCTCCACTTGTTGTATCAATAGTAAAGCCTTCTGGTACGGCAACATATAAAGTCATCTGCAAATAAGTCGTGATTGCTTCATCGTTTAATTCAAGAGAAACTTTTGCACTTCCACCAGGAGCAATATTCACATCAGGAATATTTAACTGAGCAGATATAGCATTACTAATAAACAACGATGCTATAACAAACATCAATTTTTTAACACTTACTTTCATAACTAATTAAATTATAGAATAAAATTAATAAACTTTGAAAATATCAAGAACTAACTGTGCATCAAAAGCGGTAATTTTTCCGTCACCATCTAAATCAAATAAAGGATCATACGGGTCATTGTAGAGGAATGCCTCAAGAATCAACTGGAAATCCCACGCATTCACTTTATTATCTCCGTCAACATCTCCTTTTATATGATCTCCATCAGTCACCTTATAAAAATAGGACCAAAAATCGGTGCCATTATACGCCTTAAGTGATCCTTCAGGCACAATTAATGTCGCTTTGTTATACACATTTTCAGCGAATGTGTCTTCAGAGATTTCTTGCAGGCTTTCACCTGGAATACGTGAATCTATCGTCTTCAAACCTGTCAGACCAGCAAACGTAGAGCCTGTGGTAGGTAATTCAACACACGCACCATTGACTCTTGCATCTTCACTATGTTCGATTATCAATCTTTTAATCTTTTCTGCTAAAGTAGCATCTACGTCTTGGAATGCATTTGCATTAACACTTTCAACAATAAAAGGAATACCGGTTTGACCTTGTTTCGGTATTTCGTAATGAAAGATTGTCAAATCGTTGTTAAGCGGTTCTTCGTCCATCAAATCAAAATTGTCCAACAAAGTCTTCTCAAAGCCAATGGCTTTTACATAATAAAGTGCAACATCACCCTCTGGATCCCTAGTAAGTTCATACTCAACACCCTTGTAATAGAACGTCTTTCCTTTTGTCAAACCAGGATTCGGAAGCCCTGTAGCGAGCTTACCACCTTTCCCTTGTGCAAAGCAGGCCATGCTCGCCATCAGGGTCACAGCCAGCATCGTAAGCCTATTCATGATCATCTTGTTCATAAATTTAGTTTTTTTGAGATTTAACTTGTGTACATACATATTTTGTGCAAAGATAACAACAAAATTGATATCTGCAAACTTTTTATAACGAAATCTTATATTTTTAACATTTCTATAGGAATTATAGTGGCAAGGCGGGGAGCGGCATGGCTTAAATGATATGAGTTTCGCTAACCATTCCAGGACCTTTGTTGATGATTAGGAAAGTCATTTCCTCCAAGAACTCATGGAGTTTAACAACATCTACATGTGGAAATGGAATGCTCTCAAGAACATCGAAATGAGCATCATCACTAACGATATAGTCCGCACCTGAAACAATAGCACAATCCACGAACTTATTGTCATCATCATCTTGTTCCACCAAATGAAAACGATACTGAGGATCAACAAAAACAGTATATGGACTATGAATGATCTCACTAACAACATTCTGTGCAACAGCAGGAGAAGCTTTCTTTCCTATAATCTCTTGATACTCACTTAAGATCTCGTTACTCACACAAAGATTGTAAAGCCCTTTGCGGAAAGCATCCCATCCGATGAACTTTGCACTTCTTCGCGAGAGCATCTGAATCAAGCAGTTGGTATCTAATACAACAAGACGTTTCATTGCTGGCGATAAGGTGTACGATCATGAGCTGTTTCCAGTTCTTTCAAGGTATCCTCATTCCATTCTCCGCTTTCCCAAAGGCGGTTCATTTCCTCGTCAACACGGCGAGCAAAGAACTCGGACAATGTTTTCTTCAGAGCGAACAAATCCTCTTCGCTGTTAAGAGCTTCCAAGGCCTTTAACAGTTCTAATTGTGCCGGATTAAAAACAGTTTTTCCCATGACTTATATTTATCTGCTGCAAAAGTACACTTTTCAAATGAAACTAACAAATAAAATGGTGAAGAATTTTGTGTTTTTGCCCAAGACCTAACAGTTTCACGGAAGAAAGTGCCTGTACATATATGTTTCACGCGGTTTTGGCACCCTCAAGACCTAACCAAAGACCTAACATAAACCTAACCAAACACCTAACATCAAACCTAACATCGGGAAGGCCTCCATGAAGGAGGGGAATGTCGTGGTAGCGAGAAGTCGTGATATCGTTATATCGTGATAACGTAATAACGTAACAACGATGGGGAAATGTTAGGTTTGATGTTAGGTGTTTGTTACCTTTTTGTTAGGTTTATGTTAGGTGTGAAAAACCGTGAAACATCTTTGTGTAGGGGAATTTTGCCGTGAAACTGTTAGGTCTTGGGGAAATCGTAAATTTTATCACCCCACCCCAGCTGCGCTTTGTTCATTACCCCACCCCAGCTGCGCTCACCCCTCCCCTACGATGGGAGGGGAGTTGGATACCACCTGTTGCCCGTTCGGCTCCCCACCCCAAACTGCAGGCACGTTGGCCAGCTCGGCTCCCCACCCCAAACTGCAGGCACGTTGGCTAACTCGGCTCCCCACCCCTCTAAGGGGCGGGGTCCTGGCAAGGGGGGCGGGGTGAAAGAAAACTGCCATAAAACCATTTATTCCCAACGTGGGAATAAAAAGTTCCCAACGTGGGAATAAAATGTTCCCAACGTGGGAATAAACTGTAAGGCTTATAATTAGTTTACGTCGCTGCGGTACTTGCCTTCCTCCTTATCCTCGAGCATACTGAGGTAGCTATTGTAGCGGCTCTCGGCAATGTAGTGTTCTTCAAGTGCTTTGCGCACAGCGCAGCCCGGCTCATGGGTATGGGTGCAGTTACGGAAACGACAGTCTTTAGAGAAGTGGAAGATCTCCTTGAAGTAGCCGCAAATCTCCTCGGGCTCCATGTCGAAGGTCCCGAACCCTTTGATGCCGGGGGTGTCGATTAACCAAGCCCGTTCGATACGGGCTTGGTTAATCGAATCCGAGGAAGGAGGAAGGACGAAGGAGGAAGGAGATATGCACTGAGCACTTGTGTCCTGAACAGAATCCTTTGAATCGTATACTGTATTATTCATGGAATCCTGTATCTCAGAAGTATTCTCCTTCGTCCTTCGTCCTTCCTCCTTCCTCGAGAAATCCTTCCTCCTTCCTCCTTCCTCCTTCCTCGATATTACAAGCGGAATCATCTCCGAAAAAGTGGTGGTGTGCATACCCGTGTTGTGGGCATCAGAGATTTCGGCAGTACGGAGGTTGATGCCAGGAACAAGGGTGTTTAACAAGGTGGACTTCCCCACCCCGCTGTTTCCACTGAACACGGTGACCTTACCTTCAAGGAGCGGCAGGAGGCGGTCGATGCCTTCGCCTGTTTGTGCAGAAACCTGTAAGCACTGGTAGCCAACGGTTTCGTAAAGATTTACCATTAGCTCCTGATAGTGCCGTTCGTCGGCATCAAGCAGATCGGTCTTGTTAAAGAGCAGGATGACTGGCACACGGTAGGCTTCGGCAGAAGCCAGGAAGCGGTCGATGAAGGTGGTACTGGTCTGGGGATAGTTAACGGTTACCACCAACACGGCCTGATCGACGTTGGCGGCGATGATATGACTCTGCTTACTAAGATTAGGTGATTTGCGGATGATGTAGTTCTTGCGGTCGTGGATCTCAGTGATGAAACCGTCGGCCACCTCCACATGGTCGCCGACGGCTACAGGGTTTGTACTCCGTATGCCTCGCAGACGGAAGTTCCCCTTTATTTTACAATCGGCTGTGGTACCATCGTCGAAAAGGACGGTGTACCACGAACCGGTATTCTTGATGACTAAGCCAGACAATGTATTAAACCGTCATGATTTCCTTGTTCTTCGCCTCGATGAGTGCATCGATCTTCTTGATGTACTTATCGTGGATCTTCTGAAGCTCGAGCTCGGCATCTTTCTCGTTGTCCTCGCTGAGACCGTCCTTGATGGCTTTCTTCAGTTTCTCCTTGATATCGCCGCGCACATTGCGCACCTCAACCTTGGCTTTCTCGGCAATCTTGTTGCACTGCTTGGTGAGTTCACGACGACGCTCCTCGGTGGGCTGCGGGATGTTGAGACGGATAATCTCACCGTTGTTCTCAGGGGTGATACCTACATCACTATCCATAATGGCCTTCTCAATGTCGCGAATCGCCTTCTTGTCCCACGGACGAATAGCGATGGTACGGGCATCAGGACAGTTTACGTTGGCTACCTGGTTCAGGGGGACCATGGAACCGTAGGAGTTCACCTTCACACCGTCGAGGATGGCCACGTTGGCACGTCCTGCACGGATGCGGTTCAGGCTCTCTTCGAGGAACATGGCTGCCATCTCCATTCTCTCTTCACTCTCTGCTAATGTAGCTTTTACATCTATCATTTTCTTTCGTTTTAGGTTTTCTTTTGACAAAATTAGCGCATTTTTTCGAAACTGCCAACATTTTGGAGAATTTTCTCTATTTTTTCTACAACGGAAGAAACGGAAATAAACGGAAAAACGGAAATTTTACTATTGAGTAATTGATTTAATCTACATGTATTTTTTCCGCTTTCTGGGGTTTCCTGTATGTTTTCTGCAACGGAATAAACGGAAATAAACGGAATAACGGAAATTTTACTATTGAGTAATTGATTTAATCTACATGTATTTTTTCCGTTATTCCGTTTATTTCCGTTTCTTCCGTTATAAAAACAAATTACTTAGCTTTTGACACATCTGTTCCAGGTAATACTGATCGGTAGCGTCGAATGTAGCGAGGTCGGTGCTGTCGATATCGAGCACGGCGGCTACTTCGCCTTGCTGATTGAACACCGGTACGACAATCTCTGAACGACTCAGGGAACTGCAGGCAATATGACCGGGGAACTTGTCAACATCTTCAACAACAACAGTTGCACGACGAGACCATGCCGCGCCGCACACGCCCTTAGTACAGGGGATGCGGAAGCAGGCCACGCTACCTTGGAAAGGACCGAGTATCAACTCGTCACCCTCTACCAGGTAGAAGCCTACCCAGAAGAACTGCATGACGTCGTGAATGGCGGCGGTGATGTTGGCCATCACGCCTATCTTGTTGGTTTCACCTTCAATCAGACTCTCCACTTGGTGGAGAAGTAATTCATATTTCTCTTTCTTTGACATAATAACTTTTTAGACATAAGAACTTTTTAGACATAATAACATAAGAACATAATATTATTGCAGCTCAGCACAAATCTCGCACCACCGTACCTCCGCGCCACCGCGCCACCGAATTAAAGGACCGCCATGACAATGAGGGCGACGATGGTGAGTACAAACACCACCATGATGGGCCATGGCTCACGACTGCCGAACTGCTGCTCGAACGGTGGCAGGTTCCATTTCAGCGCTTGTCGCTGGTAAACATATCTGTAGAGATAATAGACTGCCACGGCAATACATGTTCCTGCGATGGCTCCTACCAGGATATCCGTGGGGAAATGAACACCTAAGTACATTCGCGAATAGCAGGAGCCGATGGCCCAAAGGAAAGCACATGCAGCAACAAGTCTTCGGCGGTAGAGCAGTGTCAACATCGTGGCGGTGGCGAACCCGTTACTAGCATGGTTCGACGGGAATCCGTACTGTCCGCCGTGGTAGTTGTTCACATAATGCAGGATATTCATGATGTTTGCATCGTGCGAAGGACGGAGTCGGCAGAAGATGGGTTTGAGGTGCGCCAAGGCATAGTCGCTTAAGAAAAACAGGAGTCCGACGGCCACCAGCAGCAGTAAGCCACTGCGCCAGTTGGTGTGACGGAACAGACAATAAAGGATCACTATCACGAAGGGAATCCACGTGATCTTGTCGGAGTAGGCAAACCAGAAGGCATCATACGCCGCAGGTCCTGGAAAATTTATCGCATCCAGCACCTGATAGTCAAAATCCTTCACAGTTTCAAGCATATTCTTCACTTTTATTTATTCGAGGAAGGAGGAAGGACGAAGGAGGAAGGAGATATGCAACAAGTTTATGTTTCCTGTACATTTTCTTTTGAATTCTATATCATAGAAGTATTCTCCTTCCTCCTTCGTCCTTCCTCCTTACTCCAGTAGATCTATCTGGTTCGTCAACTCCACAAACTGCGGGATGGTGAGCTGTTCGGGGCGCATGGTCATGATGTCCTGACTGAAGAAGGAGCTGTCGGGCATGGTGTCCTTGGTAAACAGCTGTCGCAGACTCACCCTCAGCATCTTGCGCCGTTGGTTGAACACCGTCTTCACCACCCTGCGGAACGACTTCTCGTCGCAGCCAAGATCCTGTACCTTGTTGCGTGTCATGCGTATCACCGCGCTCTTTACCTTGGGTGGCGGATCGAACACATTCTCATCAACCGTGAACAGATACTCCACATCATACCACGCCTGGATGAGCACGCTGAGAATGCCGTAGGCCTTAGTACCCGGCTTAGCCTCCATGCGCTGTGCCACCTCACGCTGAATCATACCCGTGCAGCACGGTATCAGGTCTTTGTTATCAATCACCTTGAAGAATATCTGCGAAGAGATGTCGTAGGGGTAATTGCCCGTCAGCACGAACGGCTTACCCTCGAAGAGCTGATGAAGGTCCATGCGGAGGAAGTCGCCTTCGAGGAGAAGGCGAGAATTCTCCTCGTTTGAGGAGTGTGGAGTGTGGAATGTGGAGTGAGAAATGCTTTGAGTATGTGAATCATCAAGTACAGATGACTGTATCTCAGTACTATTCTCACTCCTCACTCCACACTCCACATTCCTCGAAAAGAACGGATACCGTTCTGTCAAATATGCCACACTCTCCCGATCAATCTCCACCACACTCAGCGGACGGGGCTTCTGCATCAGGAACTGGGTGAGGACACCCATGCCAGGACCGACCTCCAGGACGGGTATATCGGGATAGGCATCGACAGTATCGGCAATGGCACTGGCGATATTCAGGTCGGTCAGGAAATGCTGACCGAGGTTCTTCTTGGGTCTTACTTGTTTCATTTGGGTGCAAATATACAAATTTACTCCCGAAACTTCGTGTTGTTTCAAAGGAAAAGTGTGAAACGGCACGAAAGATTTGCTATTGACCTGAAGCCTGACGATAGTTGAGCAGACTGATCTGGTAGTTGATGAAAGCATCTACACGACGGTCGAGCGACTGCTGGTAGAGCATCTGCGCTTCCAGAAGGTCGGACATCTTATTGGTTCCGGCTTGGTAAAAGTTCTGGTTCAGACGGAGGTTCTCTGCTGCCTGCTCGATGCTCTGCTGGGCAATGGCGAGTTGCTGCTGCGCTTCCACGACACTGTTCCAGGCGTTCCGCATGCGGATTTTCAGGAGTTCCGACTTATCCTGCTGCTCATCAAGGGCTTTCTGGCATTCCAGCTTACTGCGTTTCACCGCATGAGAGCCTCCCCACCAATCGGAGATGGGGATGCTGACAGTGGCAAACACCATGGCGAAAGTGCGGTCAACATCGAGCATGTTGTGGTAGTTATACCCTGCT
The DNA here is from genome assembly GCA_900314935.1 of uncultured Prevotella sp. Lineage (GTDB taxonomy): Bacteria > Bacteroidota > Bacteroidia > Bacteroidales > Bacteroidaceae > Prevotella. The sequence continues at coordinate 47,393 of OMXE01000013.1, read as the reverse complement.
CCAACTGCCACCGTGGGAAGGTTCTTACCGACTTCCATCTTACGCTGCAGCTGAGCCACCTCAACCTGCTTTTGCAACAACTGGTATTCAGGGATGTTGGGAAGCGCCGATTCTGGAGCAACGGCACTCATCGCCAGTCCTTCGTCTTGAAGGAGCGGCTGGGCAAGTGTAAACTCAGTAGTGCTCAAACCGCAATACTGAGCCAACAGCTGACGGACGATATCGATGCCGTTATTGAGTTTGAGTCGCTGACTCTTCAGCTCGTTCTGACGAAGCTGCACCTGTAAGAGATCGTTGCGCATGGCCACACCAGCACGCATCGCCACATCAACATCCTTATGAATACCGGCGAGCATGGAATCAACAGCATCGATGGTCTTCAGCTTCTCCTGCATGGAAACCAACTGCCAGTAATACTGTTCGGTTTGGTTCTCCACCTCGTTCTCCGATAGCTGCAGCTGCAGACGGGCGGCCTCCTCACCTACCTTGGCGAGTTTATTACCGTTGATGATCTGTCCTCCGGCAAAGATGGGCTGCACGGCATTGATGCCTGCCAGTGCACCATTCTTCATCATCGAGATGCTGACAGGATTAGCAAGGGCGGCCAATGCCTCGGGAGGGAACGATTGGGCAAGCGCCATTCCCAGCTCGGGTGAGATCATCTCCGAGGGATTCAAGGTGGTCTCAGCCATTCCTTTGTTGGCATTGAACACGAAACCTGTTCCGCTCACGCTGGGGAAATACTTGGTGAAAGCCTCCTTGCGCTGCTCTTGCGCGGCATCGATACGATACTGGGCACTGCGAATGGCCATGTTATGGTGCAGGGCCGAATCCTTGAGCTGCTGAAGGGAGAGGAGACCCACCCCCTGCCCCTCCCTCTGAGGGAGGGGGGTAAGAAGACCCGCCCCCAACCCCTCCCTTTGAGGGAGGGGAGTAGTTACCTGACTAAACAGGGGAACTGCTACCATACTCAATACTATATATGCTATTATCTGTTTCATACTTACTATTTTATTCTTCGGGAGAAATCTATCTACTCCCCTCCCTCTGAGGGAGGGGCTGGGGGGTGGGTCTTTATTTTGTACTCACCCTCCAATATACCACCGGCAACATCGTAACCACCAGGATGAGGGAACCGATTCCACCGGCAAAGATGGTGACACCTACAGGCATCCAGAACGACGACTGTGCAATGATCATCGGTACAACACCCACGGCGGTGGTGGCTGTGGTAAGGAAGATAGGAACCATTCGGCGCTTACCTGCCTCATAGGCAGCCTGCTTCACAGCCTCGTTATAGGCCTTTCGATCTACGGTCCAGTCGCCATGTGCCGCCACATATTTCTTAATAAGGTCGAGGGCATGCTCGAAGATCAGGATCTCGTTACGCATAATCATTCCCATCAAGGTAATAACACCCATGATGGATGTAAGACCGAGGGTGCGGTTCATCAAGGCCAAGCCAATCAGCACACCCGGTAACATCAGTCCGAGGGCAGCGATACAGACGATACTGATGCCATACTTCTTGAAGTTGAAGAGCAGGAAGAAGAAGATGATGACCATGGCAATGGCCACTCCGCCGAAGATCTGCGGCAGGGCCTCAGCGTCATACTCTATCTCTCCTCCCACCTCAGCGCGAACGCCCTGCGGTAACGGAATCTCGTTCTTCATGATATCGGCAATCCTACTCTCCACGGGGGCGGCATAGGTACCGTTGGCAAACTGACCGGTAACGGTGATACATCGTTCGCCTCCACGGTGCATGATACGACTCTCGCTCCACTTGGGTTCCACCTTGGCAATCTGACGAAGCGGTACTGTTGTGTTACTGCCTCCCGCTCCTGCCGATACTATCGCCATCGGGGTGGCCACACCTAAGTTCTCAATATCGGAAAAGGTCATGTCGGCATCGTCCTTCACAATAATCGGCAGTTCGTAGTTCCCCTCCCATATCTGTCCTACACGGAGATCATTGGTGGTGGCACTCAGGGCGAGAGCTGCCGTGGAGCGGGTAATACCTAACTGTGCCGACGCCACAGGATCGAGCTCCACATTAATAATAGGTGACGGCTGCAGATAGTCGGTATGCACCCATTCCAGCTCTGGCATTTCACGCATCCGTTCCATCAACCGCTCTGCCACCACATGCAGCGAGTCGAGGTCTTCACCATAGAACCGGTATTCCAGTTCCGGCACCTCCAGGTAGTCGAGTCGTTTGAAACGCACATAGGCATTGGGGAACGCCTCACTCCACTGCGGTTGGTACTTAGCCAGCAGGTCGAGCGTAGCCTTATGCGAATTGGTATTCACGATAAACTGCGCATAGTTACTTCCTGCCATCTGCGGCGCATAGCAGGTCATGAAGCGGGGAGAAGAACAACCCACGAAGCTCGTGATGCATTTCACCTGCTCATCCTGTTGCAACACATGGCGCAGCGAGTCGGCAATCACACGGGTTTCGGAAACGCCTTTGCCTTCCGGCAAGAATATCTCAACAGCAAACTGGTCACGGTCGGCATAGGGGAAAAGACGTATCTTCAACGTGGGTACGAGTATGCAGGATAAAAGGATGATGCCAATGCCGCCGAAGATGGTCAAGCCGGGATGGTGGAAGGTGAAATCAAGCACGCGGTTGTAGGTGCTTTGCACCCAGCGGGTGATGGCATTTTGGCTGGAAGAGCTTGAGCTGGTATCACTAGGGTTAATAGGCTCAATGGGCTTATTGGGCTTGATAATTAGCACCTCGAGGAAGGGAATCACTGTTACTGCCAGCAAAAGAGACACCATCAGGTTAATGGTAATGGTAACAGGGAAATCCTTCAGGGCATCATGGAAAGCCCCCTTCATCGTCAGTAGCAAGGGATAGAAGATGACACAGATGCAGAGGGTGGCCAGCATCATCGGCATGAAATACTGCTTGGCAGAGGCGATGGCGGCCTTCTTCGGTTCATAGTCCTTGCCCAGATATTCCAGATAGCCGTCAATAACCACAATGGCATTGTCAACCACCATTCCCAGAACCACGATGAGTGCCGCCAGTGTCACGATGTTCAGTTCGATGCCCATCATATACATGATCGACACCGAGATGAAGGTGCTCAGCGGAATCGTGATGGCCGCCACAATGGCAGACCGCAATGGGAACAACACCATCATCACAAGAATGATGATGAGCATGGAGATGAGCAGGTCGCGTAGGAAATCACTCACACTCAGACTCACCACCTTGGGCTGGTCGGCAATGCGGGTAATGGTCACATCATCAGGCAGTTCATTCTCTCGGAAATCATGGAGTGCCTGATCCACCTCCTTGCCATAAGCCACGATGTTGTTACCGGGTGTCATCTCCAAGGACACCAGTACACAAGGATGACCGTCCTGTTCGATGTAGCTGTCTTCACTGTCGTATTCGCGAACCACGCGAGCCACATCCCTTACCCTGGCCACCTTACCAGTGACGGGATCACTGAAGATGATCTGATTGGCTATCTCTTCTTCACTGCCCTCGGTTGCTTCCACATGAATGGGAATCTGCTGATCGTCATCACTCAGACTACCACTCATGGCTACCATACCCTGCGACTGTAAACGACTGAACAACATCTGTTGTCCGATGCCGTAGGCCTGCAGGCGCTGACGGTCAACATAGAGCGATATCTGCTCTTTCTGCTCGCCATAGATACGAACATTAGCCACGGAAGGGATGCGACGCAGACGGTCGGAAAGTCTATCGGTATAATCCTGAAGCTCACGGTAACTGCGCTCAGGACTCTCAATGGCAATGAGCAGAGCAGAGGTGTTACCGAAGTCATCGTTCGCCACAAGCGCCAGTACGCCAGTGGGCAGACTCTGCTTGAAGAGGGTCAATCCATGCTTGATCTTACTCCACACCTCATCTTTATTATTCACCTCGTCGTTCAGTCGTACCATCACGATACACATCCCGTTCTGGGCTGTGGTGGTAGTCTTGGTACGATTGATCTCTCCATAGGTGAACAAGTAACGCTCAAGGGGTCGGGCCACCTGCTCTTCCACCTCTTCGCTTGTCGCTCCGGGATATACTGCGATCACCACACCCTGACGGATGGTGAAGGCGGGGAACTCATCCTTCGGCATCACATACATACCATAGATACCCAGCACGAACAGGATACCTATGATAAGGAGCGATATGGAGTAGTGTTCCAACGGCCATTTCAGCCATGACATTTTTTTCATCATTGTCAATTGTCAATTAGTAAACCACTCTCGTTCCCTCACTCAGCTTCTGGAAACCATCGGTCACCACACGTTCACCCATCTCCAGACCGCCCAAGACGGTTACCTGGTTACCCGAGGTGTTGCCGATGCTTACCTTCGTACGATGGGCCGTACTGTCTTTGGCTACCGTCCAGACAAACAGCGAGCCGTCGGATGACTTCTGTATGGCCGTTACGGGCAGCATGGCCTGCTTGGCCACATAGGGTGACGCTGGCGCGAACTGAACAGAGGCGACCATACCGGGTAACAACTTGCGGTCGGCGTTCCTTACATGGATACGGACATCATAGGTATGGGTAAGGGCATCTGCCTGAATACCTTTTTCTATCTTCCCGCCCATGACGGTCTTTTGTGCTGCTTCCACATAGATACTGGAAGGGGTGGAGGAAGAAATGGAACTGATCTCTGTTTCAGGTATGGCCACCTTTACTTTCACATTACTGACATCAAGAATGGTGGCAACGGCCTGAGAGGGTAGAGCGGTCTCACCGGCACCCACCATCTTCTTACCGATGATACCGCTGACGGGTGCCACCAACCGACAGTCGGCAAGGTTCTTCTTAGCCATGTCCAGCTGCGATTTCGCCTGCGCCACCTTACTCTGGATTTCCACCCACTGTACTTCGGGCAGAGAACCATTGTCGTGCAACATGCCATATCGCTTCAGGGCATCATTGGCCTGCGCCATCGAGGCCTCGGCACTGCTGAGCATATTACGGGCTTGGGTGTTGTCCATCTCCGCAATCAGCTGACCCCTACTCACGGCCTGTCCTTCGCTCACCAGTACACGTTTGACGATTCCCATGCTGGTAAAGCTTACTGCCGTTCCTTCACGTTCTTCAACAATACCTACATACGACTGTCCCCCATGACTGGTAGATGAGGAGACAACCATGGTATTCACTCTCGTGGGAGCCTTTACTCCCTGCTCTTTCTTCTCACTGCAACTGCAGATGAGAACCATTCCGAGTAGTATGATAACTGCTTTTTTCATCATATAATCATTGCTTCTGGTTGCAAAAGTAGTAAATAATTTCTTATAACAAACGGTCGATTCCAAAAAATCAGAAAACTTTTTGCTTAATCATCGTTTTTAGGTATGTCTGGTTGTGCCAAAGGTACTTTTGCTCGACAAAACAAAAGAAAAGCACGTTTTTCTATTTCAATTTGCCCGCTTATTTGTACCTTTGGCTTCGCCGAAGGTACTTTCGCTCGACAAAACAAAAGAAAAGCACGTTTTTCTTTTGTTTTGTGCTCGCTTATTTGTACCTTTGTCACATGGAAACGAAGAAAATCATTGGTGGTGCTGTGAAGATCCTATTCCCGCTGATACTTGGCGGGGCAATCCTTTGGTGGATGTACCGAGGGTTTGATTTCAGTAGGATCCAGCATGTGCTGATGCACGAGATGAACTGGTGGTGGATGCTGCTGTCGTTCCCCTTCGGTATCCTGGCACAGATGTGTCGAGGATGGCGATGGCGACAGACGCTTGCCCCTGTTGATGAGCATCCGCGCATCTCCACTTGTGTCCATGCCATCTTCGTATCCTACGCCGTCAGTCTGGTGATCCCCCGCATTGGTGAGTTTGCCCGCTGCGGTATTCTGAAACGGTACGACCAGGTTTCTTTCTCGAAGGCTTTGGGAACGGTGGTGACCGAGCGTGCCATCGACACGCTGTTGGTACTGATCATCACGGGTTGCACCCTGCTGTTCCAAATGAGCGTGTTCGGTACCTTCTTCGAGAAGACCGGCACCTCTATGAATAGTATCTGGCATCAGTTCTCGTGGACAGGGTATCTGGTGACTGCCATCTGTGCCGTCGCAGCGATCACCTTAGGGCATATATTACTCAAACGTCTATCTATATATAATAAGGTAAAGGCAACACTCAGTGGCATCTGGCAAGGAGTGGCCTCCCTGAAGGATGTGCATAACATTCCATTATTCATCATTTTCACGTTAGGAATCTGGATAAGTTACTTCCTGCATTACTATCTCACATTCTTCTGCTTCGATTTCACCAGTCATCTGGGACTCTCATGTGCCTTGGTGACCTTCATCGTGGGCAGCATCGCCGTAATCGTTCCAACCCCCAACGGAGCCGGTCCGTGGCACTTTGCCGTCAAGACCATGCTGATTCTCTATGGAGTGGTTGACAAGCAGGCCCTCTACTTCGTCCTCATCGTCCACACCATCCAGACCATGCTCGTGGTTGTACTGGGAGTGTATGGGTGGGCGGCATTGTCGTTTGCACGCAAGAACAATTCGGTGGTACGGGGGCGCGGGGGCGCGGGGGCGCGAGAATAGTATTAAAAATCCAATTTGAACTGATTATGAATGATTTTTATTATAGAAAGCTTGATGTGTATCACTTATCCAAGCAATTGGTCATTCAGGTTTATCAACTGCTTCGCAGTTTTCCTGAATATGAAAGATTCGCTTTATGTGATCAACTAAGACGTGCGGTGATTTCTATTCCGTCCAATATCGCTGAGGGTGCAGGAAGAATGGCTATCAAAGAAAGAATTCATTTCTATGATATTGCCTATGGCTCTTTAACTGAAACGTTGTGCCAATTTGAAATTTCGAAAGATCTGAATTATATCAGTGACGAAGAATTTGCCCTCATTGAACAAACAGCTATTCGGATATCTATGACAATCATTGCACTTAAGAAATCATTACAAGAGAGATTGAACAAACAACAATATTAATTCATTGGGAAAGGTATTCTCGTACCACCGCGCCACCGCGCCACCGTACCCCCGATTACCATCCTCGATAACAAAGAAAAAACTATGAGCGAAATTAAAAATCTGAAACCCGAGTGCATCTGGAAGAATTTCTATGCACTGACACAGGTGCCGCGCCCAAGCGGACACTTGGAGAAAGTACAGCAGTTCCTGCTGGAGTTTGCTAAAACAGCTGGCGTGGAAGCCTTTAAGGATCCTGCCAACAACATCGTGATGCGCAAACCGGCATCACCTGGGATGGAGAACCGAAAGGGCGTGATCCTGCAGGCTCACATGGACATGGTGCCGCAGAAGACACCCGAGAGTACGCATAACTTTGAGACCGATCCCATTCAGCCGTGGATTGATGGCGAGTGGGTGAAGGCAAAGGGAACAACCCTTGGTGCTGATAACGGACTCGGTGTGGCCTCGATCATGGCTATCATGGAGGACAAGACCTTGAAACACGGTCCGGTGGAGGCACTGATCACCGCCGATGAGGAGACGGGTATGTATGGTGCCAACGACCTTCCTGAAGGGGAGTTGCAGGGTGACATCCTGCTGAACCTCGACTCTGAGACATGGGGTAAATTCGTGATTGGCTCGGCTGGTGGAATCAACCTCACCGCTACACTGGAATACAAAGAGGTGGAGACCGACCCAGAGGATGTGGCCGTGAAGGTGACACTCAAAGGACTCCGTGGTGGACACTCCGGACTGGAGATTCATGAGGGTCGAGGCAATGCCAATAAACTGATGGTACGCTTCGTTCGAGAAGCTATCGAGGAGTGCGAGGCACGACTGGCCTGCTGGAACGGTGGTAACATGCGCAATGCCATCCCGTTCAAGGCTGAGGTGGTGCTCACGCTGCCGAAGGAGAACGTGGAAGCCCTGAAAGAGTTGGTAGATGACTGGAAAGCTGACTTCATCGACGAATACAAGGGTATTGAGACCGGTATTGAGTTCTATGCCGAGGATGTGGAGACACCCAAGATGGAGGTGCCCGTGGAGATTCAGGACAATCTCATCAGCGCCATCTATGCTTGTCATGACGGCGTGGTGCGCATGATTCCTTCTTATCCCGACGTGGTGGAGACGAGCTCTAACCTCGCTATCATCAACATCGGTGAAGGCAAGGCACTGATCAAGGTCCTTCCACGATCCAGTCGTGAGGACATGAAAGACTATATCGTGAACATGCTGCAGAGCTGCTTCAATATGGCTGGCATGAAGGTGGAGACCGACAGTAGCTATGGCGGATGGGATCCGAATCCGGATAGCGAGATCCTGCACTTATTGCTCAAGGAATACAAGGAACTCTTCGGCACCGACGGTATTATCCAGGTGGATCATGCTGGACTGGAGTGCTCTATCATCTTAGGCAAGTACCCGCACTTGGATGTTGTAAGCCTCGGTCCTACGATGAAGTCGCCGCACACCACTACCGAGCGTGCCCTCTGGGCCACCGTAGCTCCCTTCTGGCAGCTGCTGAAGAAGACATTGGAAGATATTCCGGTGAAATAATACTCTAGGAAGGAAAACTCGGAGGCACGGGGGTGCGGAGGTACGGGGGTACGAGATTAGTACAGAGAAGCTGTAACTCTATAGCATTTCTCGCGCCACCGTGCCACCGTACCACCGTTCCCCCGAGTTTCCCTCCTCCTTCCTCGAAAACTCAAAATAAATTTTGGTTTTTTACTCACTTATTCGTACTTTGGCTTCGCCGAAGATACTCACGTTCGAAAAAACTCAAAATAAATTTTGGTTTTTTACTCACTTATTCGTATCTTTGCACACTGATAACAAGTCGACCGCTATAGCGGAAGACCATTTATTCACCAATTTATACCAATATGGACGATTACCCGGCGGATAAAAACAATTCGTAATGGCGGGGGATAGCGAGCAAGGCAGCTAATCCCTTTGCCGCTTTAGTTATGCATCAAGCATTGTGAATTATGCATTAAAAAGGATTAGCACAATGAGAACATACTGGAATACAAACAACAGTTTGAAGGCTATCCCGGAGTGGGAGCCGAACTGCTGGATACAGGTGACGTGTCCAACAGAAGATGACCAGCGTATGCTGGAGGAGAAATTCCAAATACCCGATTATTTCCTTAGTGACATCAGCGATACTGATGAGCGGGCTCGTTATGAATATGATGACGGCTGGATGCTCATCATTCTACGTATCCCCTATGTCAAGGAAATACGAAGTCGCACGCCCTATACCACCGTGCCGCTGGGTATCATCCACAAACGCGATGTCACCATCACGGTATGCTACTACGAGACGAACATGATGATCGATTTCGTGAGCTTCCATCAGAAACGCGGTGCGGGATTCACCGATTATGTGGATATGATCTTCCGACTCTTCCTCTCGTCGGCAGTGTGGTATCTGAAACGACTGAAGCAGATCAATGCCCTCATCGAGAAGGCTAAGCGTAACCTCGATCATAATGTGGATAATGAGAGCTTGATAGGACTGTCACGACTGCAGGACTCACTCACGTATTTCAATACCTCCATCCGGGGTAATGAGACCCTGTTGGCTAAACTGAAGTTCAAACTCCAGGTGGATGAGCTGGATGCTGACCTGATTGAAGACGTGAACATCGAGATGACACAGGCCCGGGAGACGACCAGTATCTATTCGAACATTCTCGAATCCACGATGGATACCTACCAGAGCATCATCAACAATAACATGAACAATGTGATGCGTACGCTTACCGTGGTGACCATCATCATGATGTTCCCTACCCTCGTGGCTGGTCTTTTTGGTATGAACCTCATCAACGGAATGGAAAATAGTAAAATAGGATTCATCGTGGCTCTGGTGATTTCCATCGGCGGAAGTGCACTTACCTGGCTCTTTTTAAAGTACAAACGGTTGATTTAGGCAAAAAAAGTGAAGATTTTTCGGAAATCATTAGGATTTTACGATAATTTTTGTTAAGTTTGCACCCTATTACGTAATAATGACAGTACCTTGAATACAATCATTCTCGTTCAGTCAAACCACCCATGCGATGCCCGTATGTTCATTGACATGACGAGAAAAGGTGCATGAATATGAAACTTTAATCATTCAAAAATGATGGACTCTCAAGAAAACGTCCTCAACAACGAGGCACAGTTAGAAGAAACCAACCAGCAGCCAGTGGCTGAGGAAGTAGTTAAACAGGAAGAGAATGTTGTAACCCCGGAGCCTGCAGCAGAGGAACAGTCTGCAACTGAAGAGCCTGCAGCAGAGGAGCCTGTAGTGGAAGAACCCGCCGCAGTAGTGGAAGAACCTGCAGCTGAGGAACCCCAAGAAGAGGAGCCTGCTGCTGAAGAGGAGGCTACTGAGGAGACAGCATCCAAGAAGGTGTATGCCACCAAGAAGGAGGTCATTGAGCGGATCAAAGAACTTGCTCATGGTGATGAGTCACCAACCAAAGAGGAAGTTGACCTGCTGAAGACCACGTTCTACAAGCTGCATTTCGCAGAACGCGAGGCTGCACAGAAAGCCTATCTTGAAGCAGGTGGCGATCCCGAGAAATATACCATTCTTCCTGATGAGGACGAAGAAGTGTTCAAGGCTGAGATGGGTGTTGTCAAGGAAAAACGCGCAAAGATGTTCCTTGAACAGGAGGCTGAAAAACAGGAGAACCTGAAGAAGAAGCTGGACATCATTGAGAAGATTAAAGGCATGGTTACCTCTCCCGAAGAGGCTAACAAGAACTACCAGGAGTTTAAGAAACTGCAGCAGGAATGGAAGGAGATCCGTCTTGTTCCCGCTGAGAAGGCCAACGAGCTGTGGCGCAACTATCAGTTGTACGTGGAGCAGTTCTATGATCTGCTGAAGCTGAACAGCGAAGCCCGCGAGTATGACTTCAAGAAGAACCTGGAAATCAAGAACCGTCTCTGCGAAGCAGCAGAGAAACTGGCCGATGAGCCGGATGTCATCAGCGCTTTCCACCAGTTGCAGAAACTCCATCAGGAGTATCGCGAAACGGGTCCTGTTGCCAAGGATCTGCGCGAAGAGATATGGACACGCTTCAAGGCTGCCTCTACGGTCATCAACAAGAAACACCAGCAGCATTTCGATAATCTCCGTTCCAAGGAAGAGGAGAACCTGGCTCGTAAGACCGAGTTGTGCGAGAAGGTGGAAGCTATCGCTAAGGAAGAGAACAAGGGGGCTGGCGACTGGGAGCGCCACACCAAGCAGATCATCGACCTGCAGGCTGAATGGAAGACCATCGGCTTTGCTCCGCAGAAGATGAACGTGAAGATCTTCGAACGCTTCCGCGCTGCTTGTGATGACTTCTTCGGCAGAAAGGCTGAGTTCTTCAAGGACATGAAAGCGAAGTTCGCTGAGAACGCCGATAAGAAACGTGCACTCATCGAGCAGGCCAAGGCGCTGCAGGATAGCACGGAATGGAAGTCAACCAGCGATAAGCTCATTGCGCTGCAGAAAGAATGGAAGACCATCGGTATGGTACCGAAGCGCTTGGGCGACCAGCTGTGGAATGAGTTCCTCGGGGCTTGTAACAAGTTCTTCGAGGCTCGCAACGCTGCCAACCAGGGTACTCGCACCGCAGAGCGTGATAACCTGCAGAAGAAACGCGAAATCATCGCTCAGCTGAAGGCTTTGGCCGAGGAGGCTGGAGAGAACCTGCAGGAGAATGTGCAGCAGCTGGTGGACGAATACCAGGGTATCGGTCATGTGCCCTTCAAGGAAAAGGATAAAATCTTCAAGGAGTATCATGAGGTGCTCGACAAGCTGTACAAGGATCTGAACATCTCAACAGCTCGCCGTCGTCTGGACAACTTCAAGAGTAACATCAAGAACATGGCAGAACGTGGCGGTGATGTTCTCGACAACGAACGCGCCCGTCTGATGCGCCGCTACGAAGGACTGAAGCAGGAGATCCAGACCTACGAGAACAACTTGGGCTTCCTCAATGCTTCGAGCAAGAAGGGCAACAGTCTTATCGACGAGATGAACCGCAAGGTGCAGAAACTCAAAGATGACTGTGAGCTGGTGCGCCAGAAGATCAAGGCTATCGATGCCGAGAATGCAGAAGAAAGCTAAGCATCGTTACAGAATAAGCAAAAAGAAATCCGCTAAGCAAGTTGCTTAGCGGATTCTTTTTGTTGGGGTACTCGGACTCGAACCAAGAATGACAGGACCAGAATCTGTAGTGTTACCATTACACCATACCCCAATTCCAGGCGCAATTTCAAATTTGCGACTGCAAAGGTACTGCTTTTTTTTGAACTACCAACAAATTTCCAAACTTTTTTTGCCTTTTCTGAAAAAAAACGCAATTTAACGAGTTTTATAGATGGTATTTGAAGAAAAGGGTGTATCTTTGTAACCTATAATGTATCATATTGTGCAATGACGAGAACAAAAGAATTAGTACAAGCCATTACAAAAGGAATTCAGGAGAAGAAAGGGCAAGGCATAGCCATTGCCGACATGAACGGCATCGATGGTGCCATCTGTAACTATTTTATCATCTGTCAGGGTAACTCTCCCATGCAAGTACAGGCCATTACCGACTCTGTAGAGGAATTCGCATGGAAGGAAACCCACGAGAAACCCGTACACATTGTGGGTCAGGAGAATGCCGTATGGGTTGCCATGGACTATACAGATGTCATGGTTCATATCTTCGTTCCTGATATGCGAGAGTATTATAATTTGGAAAACCTCTGGGAAGATGCTCCCTTGGAGCGCGTTCCCGATATAGACTAACAGCAAGATGCAACAAGATAAGAAGAACGATACGCCTAAGATGCCGAAGTTCAACATGAACTGGATCTATATCCTCGTGTTGATCGGTCTGGCATTTGTCTGGTTCTCAGGCGAGGGCACCACCAACAGCAGCGCCAGTCGCGTTGCCGACTACAGTCAGTTCCAGGTATATGTCCAGAAGCAGTATGCTTCGAAGATCGTCGTTGTCACCGATGAGAAGAAGATCAAGATGTATGTCAAGCCGGAACATATCCGCGAAGTCTTCGGTAAGGGAACTGAACAGGTGGGCAAGGAACCCTACGTAGTGGTGGATTACGGTAGTGTTGACCAGCTGGAGAAGTTCATTGACGACCAGCGACAGGCGAAGCGGTTTACCGGACAGCTCAGCTACGAGAACAAACGCGGCAGTGATTTCATGAACCTCCTCATCAGTCTGCTGCCCCTCCTCATCATCATCGGTGCCTGGATCTTCATCATGCGCCGCATGGGTGGCGGTGCCGCTGGCGGCGGTGGTGTGTTCAGTGTAGGTAAGAGCAAGGCCAAGATGTACGAGAAGGGTGGCGACTTAGGTATCACCTTCAAGGACGTGGCCGGACAGGAAGGTGCCAAGCAGGAGGTGCAGGAGATTGTGGAATTCCTGAAGAACCCGCAGAAATATACCGACTTAGGTGGAAAGATTCCCAAGGGCGCCTTGTTGGTGGGTCCTCCGGGAACAGGTAAGACACTCTTGGCCAAAGCTGTGGCCGGTGAGGCAGGTGTTCCCTTCTTCTCGATGAGCGGTAGCGACTTCGTAGAGATGTTCGTAGGTGTGGGTGCCAGTAGAGTGCGCGACCTGTTCCGTCAGGCTAAGGAGAAGTCACCTTGTATCATCTTCATCGATGAGATTGATGCTGTGGGACGAGCTCGTTCGAAGAACCCCGCCATGGGCGGTAACGATGAACGTGAGAACACCTTGAATGCCCTGCTCACCGAGATGGACGGCTTCGGCACCAACAGCGGTGTGATCATCCTCGCAGCCACGAACCGTGCCGATATGCTCGACTCAGCCTTGCTGCGTGCAGGACGTTTCGACCGTCAGATCAATGTCGATCTACCCGACCTGAGTGAAAGAAAAGCCATCTTCGAGGTACATACAAAACCTTTGAAGAAAGACGATACCGTGGATCTCGACTTCCTGTCACGACAGACGCCTGGTTTCTCTGGAGCCGACATCGCCAATGTGTGTAACGAGGCTGCCCTGATTGCTGCTCGTCGTGATGCGAAAGCGGTGAGCAAGCAGGATTTCCTGAATGCCGTTGACCGTATTATCGGCGGACTGGAAAAGAAGACCAAGGTGATGACAGCCGAGGAGAAACGGTCTATTGCCCTTCATGAAGCGGGTCATGCCACCATCTCATGGTTCTGCGAACATGCTGCACCGCTGGTGAAGGTAACCATCGTACCGCGAGGTAGGGCCTTAGGTGCTGCCTGGTATCTGCCCGAGGAACGACAGATCACGACCAAGGAGCAGATGCTCGACGAGATGTGTTCCCTGCTGGGAGGCCGTGCTGCCGAGGAACTGTTCACTGGACATATCTCCACAGGTGCCATTAACGACCTGGAACGCGCCACCAAGAGTGCCTACGGTATGGTGGCCTATGCAGGTATGAGCGAGAAGCTGCCAAACATTTGCTACTATAATAATAATGAGTACAACTTCCAGAAGCCGTATTCTGAAACCACTGCCAAGGTGATGGATGAGGAAGTGCTGAAGATGATCAACGAACAGTACGAACGTGCCAAGCAGATTCTCACTGAGCACAAAGAGGGTCATAACCAATTGGCAGAACTGCTGATTAGTCGGGAGGTAATATACACAGAGGATGTGGAGAACATCTTCGGAAAGCGTCCTTGGGTGAGTCGTTCGTTGGAAATCATGCAGGCGAATGAGGAGAAGCAAGAGGATGGTACTGAGAAGCAAGAAGCAGAAAGCAAGAAGCAAGAGGATAGCTTAGGGGAGGAAGGAGGCGAAGCATGAAGAACCTGATTGTCAGAACCATTACAGGCGTGTTCTTCGTGGCCGCCATCGTGGTAAGCTTCATGCGCCCTGAAGCCATGTTCCTGCTCTTCGCCATCGTCACAGGACTCACAATCTGGGAGTTCTGCGGACTGGTGAACGACCGGATTGCTGGGGCTACTGTGAACCGTTTCATCAGTACGGTGGCCGGTGTGTACTTCTTCCTGGCCATGGCAGGCTACTGTAGCGGTCTGGTAACTGGAAGCGGTATCTTTATTCCCTACCTGCTCACCATCATCTATTTGTTCATCAGTGAGCTGTATCTCAAGCAGGCAAACCCCGTGAACGACTGGGCTTATACCATGCTGTCGCAGATGTATATCGCCCTACCCTTCTCGATGATCAATGTATTGGCATTCAATGGAAGTGCCGATGGAGCGATTCGTTTCAACACCATCCTTCCGCTGAGCGTCTTCATCTTCCTTTGGGTGAACGACACCGGTGCCTATTGCGTGGGATCGTTGTTAGGAAAGCACAAGCTCTTCCCCCGCATCAGTCCGGGTAAGAGCTGGGAAGGAAGCATCGGCGGTGCCGTCTTTGTGGTTATTGCTGCCTGCATCATCAACTGGTTCGACCAGCAGGGAGCCGATCCTGCTCAGTCGTCACTGAACCCTCCCGTTCTCA
Organism: uncultured Prevotella sp.; assembly: GCA_900314935.1. GTDB lineage: Bacteria > Bacteroidota > Bacteroidia > Bacteroidales > Bacteroidaceae > Prevotella. Next base: position 31,963 of record OMXE01000013.1, on the reverse strand, counting down.
CACTCATCCAATGGATCGGTTTAGGACTGGTGGTTGTCATCTTCGGCACCTGGGGCGATCTGGTGGAGAGTCTGTTCAAGCGCACCATCAACATCAAGGACAGTGGTAATATCCTGCCCGGTCATGGTGGTATGCTCGACCGTTTCGACTCCTCCCTCATGGCCTTCCCCGCCGCGGTGGTCTATATCTACACGCTCACCATTATCTGTCAATAAGGCGCAGCTTACTTGCGAATAATTATTACAAAGCACCTCTCCAGAATCGTTTGAAATCCATCAAGCTGTTCATCGGTCGCAAATACGCTCTCCTTGTCGCATTTTTGCAACTTATTGGCAATAAAGCTGTTATGTTTTACCGTGGTGTTTCGTCATCAAAAACAGTATCGTTTGATGGCGTTAAAAGCCTAGTTTGGTGTCGTCAAAAGGCTGGTTTGACTGCGTTATAAGCCTTTTTGCGTTGCAAAAGCAGTCGTTTTACCGTCCAATACCTATGGTTTTGCACGCCAATAACTATCTTTTCAGCACCCAAAACCTATGCTTTTGCAAATTCCGAGTGAGATAACGGTCAGAAACAACCTGATGAGTCGTTGCCAAATTCCCTAGATTGTACCGGAATGAAGTGCCTAATTTTGGCACTTTTTCCTGACAAAATCAACAACTAATCATAATGAAGGACCCTCGTTATTTACGATTTCTCCAGCAGTGAAACCATCAGTTTCGCAGCATTGTCAGGCGCACAAGTATCCCCCAATGCTGTCCGTATCTCTTCGTATCCCTGCAGCATCTGTTCCCGTCCGGTCTGTCCTGGCAGGATCTTACTCAGCTCTTCCCGGATATTCTTCACCGAGAAGCGGTCGGCCAAGAGTTCCTGCACCACCTCTTTGTCGGCTATCAGGTTCACCAACGAGATATATTTACATTTGATGATATGGTTAAAGGCGAACCTGATGAGACGGGGAACGGGTGTCTTATAGCACACCACCTGCGGCACATTGAACAAGGCCGTTTCCAAGGTAGCCGTGCCACTGGTTACGAGGGCTGCCGTGGAACGCGAAAGTAAATCGTATGTCTTGTCATGAACAATCTCCACAGAAGCGCCCTTGATGAATTCCTCATAATAAGCATCCTCAATACCCGGAGCGCCAGCCACCACACACTGATAGTCAGGGAACTGCTTCACCGCCTCCAGCATCGCCGGCAGGTTATCCTTGATCTCCTGCTTCCGGCTACCCGCCAATAGGGCTATGATCGGGGGTGCGGGGGTGCGGAGGTGCGGGGGATTATCCTCGAGAAACGAACGTACCTCATCCGCCGTGGGATTCCCTACGTAATGAATGGGGTAATGATGTTTCTGTTCAAAGAACGGTACCTCGAACGGCAGGATGGAGAACAGCTCATCGACATCGCGCTTGATGTTCTTGATGCGGTATTCCTTCCAGGCCCAGATCTTGGGAGAGATATAATAATAGATGGCCGGTCGGTTCTTCCTGTTCTTATGAAGATACTTGGCTATCTTAAGGTTAAAGCCGGGATAGTCGACAAGGATTACTGCATCGGGCTGCCACTGCATGATATCCTTCTTGCACAATGCCATATTCCTGAAAATTGTGCGCAGATGGAGCAATACTGGAACGAAGCCCATATAGGCCAGTTCCTTATAATGTTTCACACGGGTGCCTCCCACGGCGGTCATCAAGTCACCGCCGAAGAACCGGAACTGAGCTTCCGGATCCTCTTTCTGCAACGACCGCATCAGATGCGAAGCATGGAGGTCGCCACTTGCCTCACCGACTATCAGGTAGTATTTCATTTAGTTGACAGTTGACAGTTGATAGTTGACAGTCAGAGATTCCAACTGTTCAGCATTTCTATTGCACTATAGGCAGTCACATCTATCTGGGTGGGCGTAATCGCCACATAGCCATGATTCAGAGCCCAGTTGTCTGTGTCCTCTGCTTCTGGCTCATCATTGGTGTAGGAACCCACCATCCAGAAATAATCGTACCCACGAGGATGGTGGCACATCACACACTCATTGCCCCAAGTGCCATGAGCCATGCGGCACACCTTCACTCCCTTGAATTCAGGAACCAGCGGGAAGTTCACGTTCAGACATACACCAAGGGGAAGACCTTCCTTCAACACCTTTTGCGTAATGGTTCTGATGAGCGGTCGTAAAGGCTCGAAATCGGCCTCATCACGATAGTCGCAAAGAGAGAATGCCACACTGGGAATATACTTCATGCAGCCTTCCATGGTTACCCCCATGGTTCCACTGTAATGGGTATTCACGGAAGCATTGTCACCATGGTTGATACCACCGATGACCATATCGGGTTTGCGTTCCTGACAGAACTGGTTCAATGCCAGCTTGACACAGTCAACCGGAGTCCCGTTGCACGACCACACCTCCACACCTTCCTTTTTCCTGCGCAGTTTCAGTCGCAAAGGCGTGGTGGCCGAGAAAGCACAGGAATAACCTGAGCGCGCTGATTCCGGGGCGCATACCAGTAAATCGGCAATGTCTTTCAACATATCCATCAGCTCGTTGATTCCCTTCGAGTGATAGCCGTCATCATTCGAAATAAGTATTAACGGTCTTTTATAATTCATAAATAAACATATTTCTTTTCATGCCAAGACGAGTAAGTCTCGCGAATTTATTCGCAAAATTACTAAAAAAGGTTGGAAAATACCCGTTTCTCGCATAAAATATGTAACTTTGCACAGAATTTTGTTTGTCAGAACACCTCTTTTGAGGTGCATAAGGCATAAACATCACGAAGAAATGGGAAAGATTATAGCTTTAGCCAACCAGAAAGGAGGCGTAGGAAAGACCACCACAACCATCAACCTGGCCGCTTCGTTGGCCACGTTGGAGAAGAATGTGCTGGTTATTGACGCAGACCCGCAGGCCAACGCTTCCAGTGGTCTTGGCGTAAATATCAAAGATATCGACTGCTCTCTTTACGAATGCATCATTGATCATGCCGATGTGCGAGATGCCATGTACACCACCGACATCGAAGGACTCGACATCATCCCCAGTCATATCGACCTGGTTGGTGCTGAGATAGAGATGCTGAATGTGGAACATCGTGAACAGGTAATCAAGAACCTGTTGGAACCGATCAAGGACGAATACGACTTCATCCTCATCGACTGCTCTCCGTCGTTGGGCTTGATTACCGTGAATGCGCTGACAGCGGCCGATTCGGTCATCATCCCCGTACAGTGTGAGTACTTCGCTCTGGAAGGTATCAGTAAGCTGCTGAACACCATCAAGATCATCAAGAGTAAGCTGAACCCCAAGCTGGAGATAGAAGGATTCCTGCTGACCATGTATGACAGTCGTCTCCGTTTGGCCAACCAGATTTACGACGAGGTGAAACGCCACTTCCAGGAACTGGTCTTCAAAACGGTTATCCAGCGAAACGTGAAGCTGTCGGAGAGTCCGAGTCATGGCTTGCCCGTTATCCTCTACGACGCAGATTCCACAGGAGCAAAGAACCACCTGTCGTTGGCCAAGGAGATTATCAACAAGAACAAGCCGAAGGGGAAGAAGAAAGTGACAAGTGATAAGTGATAAGTTACAAGTAATAAGTGACCATGGCAGTAAGAAAGAAATACAGTGCACTGGGGCGCGGTCTTGATGCCCTCATCTCAACAGAAGATGTGAAGACACAAGGCTCCTCCACCATCAACGAGATACCCATCGATCAGATCGAGGCTAACCCCAACCAGCCACGACGTGAGTTTGAAGAGACTGCGCTGAATGAGCTGGCACAGAGTATCAGCGAAATCGGCATCGTGGTTCCCATCACCTTGCGACAGATGGGAGAGCATAAATACCAGATCATTGCCGGTGAACGCAGATGGCGTGCCTCGCAGATTGCCGGTCTGACCTCCCTACCCGCCTATATCCGTACCATTAAGGATGAGGAGGTGATGGAGATGGCGCTGGTGGAGAACATCCAGCGTGAGGATCTGAATGATATCGAGATCGCCCTGGCTTATGAACACCTGCTGGAAACCAGCGGAATGACACAGGAGAAGATGTCGAAGCGTGTGGGAAAGAGTCGCACGGCTGTGACCAACTACCTGCGTCTGCTGAAACTCCCTGCACAGGTACAGATGGCTTTGCAGAACAAGACCATCAGCATGGGACATGCCCGTGCCCTGCTCTCTCTGGAGAGTCCTGCTCAACAGATCAGGTTGTTTAAGGAAATCCAGAAGAACGGCTATTCCGTTCGTCAGGTGGAGGAACTGGTGAAGACTGCCAAGGATCATGACAACGTTTCCTCTTCAAAGAAAGGCAATGCCGGGAAGAAGAGTCTGCCGGCAGAGTTCAACGTTCTGCAGAAACGGTTATCCGACTTCTTCAACACGAAGGTGGAGATGAGTTGCTCGGCAAAAGGAAGGGGAAAGATCAGCATTCCCTTCAGTAGTGAAGAGGAGTTGGAACGTATCATCAACATGTTTGACAAGTTGAAAGAGTGAGTATCATCAATACGATATACAAGAAATGGCTGGTCGTCATCTCATTGATCGTCATGTGCGTTCCTTGTGGTGCCGCAACAGGATTGCTGACAGACAGTGTGGAGGTTGACTCTACTGCGGAGATCCTGAAACAAGACTCCGCCATGGTCAGCGAGATGATCATGAAAGGCAGCAAGCAGAAAGTCAAACGCGACTGGAGTACATGGCGCCCGTCACCCAAACGGGCCATGTGGCTGGCTATTGTCGTTCCGGGTGCCGGACAGATCTATAACAGGAAGTACTGGAAGCTGCCCATCTTCTACGGAGGATTTCTCGGATGCTACTATGCCATGCGCTGGAACAACATGATGTATCGCGATTATTCGCAGGGGTATATCGACCTGAACGACGGGAATCTGGAGACGCAGAGCTACAACCAGTTCATGCACCTGGGAATGACCATCGACGAGTCGAAGCCTGCCGATGTACAGCGGTTCTCTACGAAGTTCAAGAAGCGTAAGGACTACTACCGTCGATACCGCGATATGAGTGCCTTCATCCTGATTGGTGTCTATGCACTGTCAGTGATTGATGCCTATGTGGATGCTTCGCTGTCGGAGTTTGACATCTCTGAGGATCTGAGCATGAAAGTGTCGCCGACACTGATGCAAAACGGGGGCTATACGTTCAATCCCGTGAGGACCACCTCGCTGGGTGTCCACTGCTCTCTCACATTCTAACCATTATTCAACCTATTAAAACCCATATCATTCAAGAATGAAGAAAAAAGTATTTATAGCTATAGCCGCGATGTTCTTAGGAGGACCATGCACCATGATGGCCCAGATTGAAGGAGATGAGATCACCGTGACGACAAAAGAAGGTGAAGCGGATGTCATTGAAGTGCCGGAAGGCATGCTACTCGAGATTGACAGTCTGCTGAACCAATACAATTCCAAGACGTATCTGCAAGACAACGACTGCCACTATAGTGACGTCAACCCGGAGTTTCCCGTGGAGACATACATCGAGCGACTGCAACGCATTCCCTCGGTGATGGAGATGCCGTACAATGATGTGGTGAGGAAGTTCATCGACCGCTATGCGGTACGACTGCGGGCATCTGTGAGCTACATGCTCGGTGCGGCGAATTTCTACATGCCGATCTTCGAAGAGGCTCTGGAGATGTATAACCTGCCCTTGGAGTTGAAATACCTTCCCGTCATTGAGTCGGCACTTAGTCCTACTGCCACCTCCCGCGTTGGTGCTGCCGGTTTGTGGCAGTTCATGCTTGCTACCGGTAAGCAGTATGGCTTGGAGGTGAACTCTTTGGTGGACGAGCGCCGCGATCCCATCAAATCAACGTATGCTGCAGCCCGCTATCTACGCGACCTCTATAAAATCTACGACGACTGGAACTTGGTGATTGCGGCCTATAACTACGGTCCGCAGAACATCAACAAGGCCATTCACCGTGCCGGAGGTGTGAAGGACTACTGGGCCATCTACAAGTATTTGCCCCGTGAGACACAAGGATATGTACCGGCATTCATTGCCGCTAACTATATCATGACCTATTACTGCGAGCATAACATCTGTCCGATGCGTACACAGATCCCCGCTAAATCCGACACGATTGTCGTCAACAGGGATGTGCACTTCAAGCAGATTGCCGCTGTAACGGGTATTAGGATTGAAGAACTTCGCTCCCTGAACCCACAGTACCGCCGCGACATTGTCAATGGCAGCACCCAGCCTTCTGTGATTCGTCTGCCGCAGACTTATGTCAACGCGTTCCTTGATCGTGAAGATTCCATCTATAACTATGAGGCTGCTACCCTGCTGACCAAGCGCACAGTGGTGGAAGTGACTGCCGATGATGTGAAGGAAGAAGTGGTGGAAAGAAGTCAGACGGTGGCACCGAGAACCCATCAGGCTACCCACGGCAGGACAAAAGCCGTTTCCCAGAGTCGTAACCGCAGGGGCGGAAAGACGGCCACAAGGGGAAAGAGCCAAAGTGTAACGGTGAAATCCGGACAGACCCTCTCACAGATTGCCAAGAAGAACAACACTACTGTTGAAAAGCTGAAGCGATTGAACGGTATCAAAGGAAACAACATCCGTGCAGGAAAGAAGCTCAAGGTGAAATAATATCATACACCTTAATACATAGGGACATGGAAGAGCACATCAACAAAGAAACCGCGAAGGAATTGTCGGAAGAACAAATGGTGGATGAAGCGTTCCAGCACCTGCTGGACAGTTACCGTACTTCACGACATCGAAAGAAGGTTGATATCATCACGAAAGCCTTCAACTTCGCCCGACAGGCGCATAAAGGCGTCCGCCGTCTTTCTGGTGAGCCCTATATCATGCATCCTATTGCCGTGGCACAGATTGCTTGTTCTGAAATAGGACTCGGTTCCACCAGTATCTGCTCTGCCTTGCTTCATGATGTGGTGGAAGATACCGACTATACCGTTGAGGACATTGAGAATATCTTCGGTAAGAAGATCGCACAGATTGTTGACGGTCTGACCAAGATCAGCGGTGGTATCTTCGGTGAACAGGCTTCTGCCCAGGCTGAGAACTTCAAGAAGCTGCTGCTCACGATGAGTGACGATATCCGCGTGATCCTTATTAAGATTTGCGACCGTCTTCATAACATGCGCACCCTTGACAGTCAGCCTGCCAACAAACAATACAAGATTGCCGGTGAAACGCTCTACATCTATGCCCCGTTGGCCAACCGACTGGGATTGAACAAGGTGAAGACCGAGCTGGAGAACCTGAGTTTCAAGTTCGAGCATCCTGAAGAATACAATGCCATTACGCAGAAACTGACAAGAACACAGGAGTCGCGTGACGAGTTGTTCGACAAGTTCACGGAGCCTATCCGACAGGCGCTCGATGACATGGGCGTGAAATATGAGATCAAAGCCCGCGTGAAGAGTCCTTATTCCATTTGGAATAAGATGCAGAACAAGCACATTACCTTCGACGAGATCTATGATATCCTTGCTGTACGCATCATCTTCACTCCCAACAAACGGGAGGAGGAGATCAATGAGTGCTTCAATATCTATGTGGCCATCAGTAAGATATATAAGAGTCATCCCGACCGTTTGCGCGACTGGCTGAGTCATCCGAAGGCCAACGGCTACCAGGCTTTGCATGTCACACTGATGTCCAGACAAGGTAGCTGGATTGAAGTACAGATACGCTCTGACCGCATGGACGAGATTGCCGAGCAGGGTTTCGCTGCCCACTGGAAATACAAAGACGGTGTGGAAGAGGAATACACCGAAGACGAGGGCGAGCTGAACGACTGGCTACGCACCATCAAGGAGATTCTCGACGATCCGCAGCCTGATGCCATGGACTTCCTCGATGCCATCAAGCTGAACTTGTTTGCTTCAGAGATCTTCGTGTTTACGCCCAAGGGTGAGATCAAGACCATGCCTGCTGGGTGTACGGCACTCGACTTCGCCTTCCAGATACATACCTTCCTGGGCAGTCATTGTATCGGCGCGAAGGTGAACCACAAGCTTGTACCACTGAGTCATAAACTGCAGAGCGGCGACCAGGTGGAGATCCTGACCAGTAACTCGCAGCATGTACAGCCTTCGTGGGTGAACTTCGTGAGTACAGCGAAGGCGAAAGGAAAGATCCAGGCTATCTTGCGCCGAGACAACCGGGAGATCCAGAAGAAGGGTGAGCAGATGCTGGAGGAGTTCCTCAAGCGCCACGACATGGAAGTGACCACCTCGGTGCTCGACAAGTTATGTGAGTTCCATGACATCAGGAAACCTGAGAACCTGCTCATGGCCATCGGTAAGAAGAACATCATCCTGAGCGAGAAGGATATCGACGAGTTGCACGGTAAGAAGAATGCCAATGAAGGAAAAGGATGGCGCCGCTATATCCCCTTCATCGGAAAAGAAAAGGCCAAGGCTGCCGCTGAGCTTATTCAGAGTCAGGACTATTTCGTCGTACCCAAGGACTTCAACCGCAAGAAGCCTGTCTATATCACAGAGAACAACATCACGCAGTTTATCTTCCCCACCTGTTGTCATCCCATTCCCGGTGATGACGCCCTGGGATTTATCGACGGTAAGAACCGCATAGAGATCCACAAGCGCAACTGTCCTGTTGCCAACAAGCTGAAATCCAGTTATGGTAACCGTATCCTTGACGTGAAATGGGACATGCACAAACAGCTTTACTTCACGGCCACCGTTCAGATGCGCGGTATCGACCGCATCGGACTGTTGAATGAAGTAACACAGATTATCTCCCGTCAGCTGAACGTGAACATCCATAAGATCACGATCAGTTGCGAAGACGATATCTTCGAAGGGGAAATCGAACTCCGCGTTCACGACCGCGATGATGTAAAGGTCATCATCGACGAACTGAAATCCGTGAACGGACTACAGGAGATTCAGCAGATTATCTAAATGAGAGGTGAGAGGTGAGAAATTAGAGGTGAGAGGTGAGAAATTAGAGGTGAGAAGTGATAGATTATGTTAGATAATCCAGTTGCTTCTTCAGCGCCTTCAAATCATCACGCACCTTCATCAGACTCTCCATGACACGGGTGTTGTTATCAACACCTTGCTTGTTCTCACGTAGCATCTTGCGGGCAGCTGCCAACTTGAAGCCACGCACCTTCACAAGATTATACACCGCCTTGATGTTCTCAACATCCTTGTCGGTATATTGACGGATATTGTTACCGGTTGTCTTGGGTCGGATCAAAGGAATCTCCTTCTCCCAGAAACGAAGGTTACTTTCAGAAACACCCACGATTTCCGCCACCTCCTTGATGGAGTAATACAATTTCAGGTTCTTGTCTGTATTCAGTGCCATAACGTCCGTAATGATTTGATTGCCGCAAAGATACAACATTTTCAACTAAAAAGCAAGAATTTTCCGCATTTAATTTGTTCCTTTAGCTTTGCCGAAGGTACTTTCACTCGAAAAAGCTAAAGAAAAGCACTCTTTCCTTTTGCTTTTTGCTCGCTTATTTGTACCTTTGCACACAAATTTGAAATAAGAACAAATATGATGACAGCCAATGAGATTCGCGACTCGTTCAAGAAGTTCTTCGAGTCGAAAGCACATGCCATCGTGCCCTCTGCACCGATGGTGATCAAAGACGACCCTACCCTGATGTTCACCAATGCCGGTATGAACCAGTGGAAAGATATTATCTTAGGTACACGCGACCCGGAACCACGTCGTAGAGCCGACTCCCAGAAATGTCTCCGCGTAAGCGGTAAGCACAACGACCTGGAAGAGGTGGGTCACGACACCTACCACCACACCATGTTCGAGATGCTTGGCAACTGGAGCTTCGGTGACTATTTCAAGGAGGGTGCCATCGATATGGCATGGGAATACTTGGTTGATGTGCTGAAACTCAATCCGGAAGATCTGTATGTAACCGTCTTTGAAGGTGACAAGGCAGAGAACCTGGAGCGTGATGACGAGGCTGCCGGTTACTGGCTGAAGCATGTGCCAGCCGACCATATCATCAACGGTAACAAGCACGATAACTTCTGGGAGATGGGTGACACGGGTCCTTGCGGTCCTTGTTCAGAAATCCATCTCGACAGTCGTACACCTGAAGAGAAGGCCAAGGTGCCCGGTCGTGAGCTGGTAAACCAGGACGACCCGCAGGTGATCGAGATCTGGAACCTGGTGTTCATGCAGTTCAACCGCAAGGCCGACGGTTCATTGGAGAAGCTCTCCATGAACGTGATCGATACCGGTATGGGCTTCGAACGACTGGTGCGCGCCATCCAGGGCAAGCACTCCAACTACGATACCGATGTGTTCCAGCCGATGATCAAAGAGATTGAACGTCTCTCTGGTCTTCAGTATAGCGGAGCGCAGACTGACACAGATGTGGCGATGCGTGTGATTGCCGACCATATCCGTGCCGTGAGCTTCTCCATTGCCGACGGTCAGCTGCCCGGTAATGCCAAGGCAGGCTACGTTATCCGTCGTATTCTGCGCCGTGCCGTTCGCTATGCCTATACCTTCCTCGACCAGAAGGATGCGTTCCTGTTCAAGCTCGTTCCCACACTGGTACATGAGATGGGCGAGGCCTATCCGGAGCTGAAGGCTCAGCAGCAGCTGATTACGCGTGTCATCAAGGAAGAGGAAGACTCCTTCTTGCGTACCCTCGACCGTGGTATCAACCTGTTGAATGGGGCGATGGATGAACTGAAGGCACATCAACAGACTGTCCTCAGCGGTTCTGATGCCTTCCGTCTGTTCGACACCTATGGCTTCCCGCTCGACCTTACTGAACTGATTTGTCGCGAGAACGGTCTTACCGTTGATGAGGAGCAGTTCAATGTGGAGATGCAGAAACAGAAAGAACGTGCCCGTAATGCCGCTCAGGTGGAGAATGGCGACTGGATTGAGCTCAAGCAAGGTGAGCAGCAGTTCGTGGGTTACGACTATAACGAATATGAATGTCATATCCTGCGTTATCGTCAGGTAACGCAGAAGAAGAACACCTATTATGAATTGGTACTCGACAACACCCCGTTCTATGGCGAGATGGGTGGTCAGGTAGGTGATCAGGGTGTGCTCGTTAGTGAGCATGAGACCGTAGAGATCATCGACACCAAGCGCGAGAACAACCAGAGCATTCATATTGTCAAGAAGCTGCCCGAACATCCTGAGGCCGACTTCATGGCATGTGTTGATACAGACAAACGCGAGGCTTGTGCCGCTAACCATACAGCAACCCACCTGCTCGACTATGCCTTGAAGCAGGTTCTGGGCGATCATGTAGAGCAGAAGGGTTCGTTTGTTTCTCCTGATACGCTGCGTTTCGACTTCTCCCATTTCCAGAAGGTTACCGACGAGGAGATCCGTGAGGTGGAACGATTGGTGAACGACATGATCCGTCAGGATATCTGTCTGGAGGAATTCCGTGAGACACCTATCGAGGAAGCCAGGAAGTTAGGCGCTATCGCCCTATTCGGTGAGAAATATGGCGATAAGGTACGAGTGGTGAAGTTCGGTCCGAGTGTGGAGTTCTGCGGTGGTATCCATGCCCACAGCACGGGTCATATCGGAATGTTCAAGATTGTCTCTGAGGCCAGTGTGGCAGCAGGCATCCGTCGTATCGAAGCCAAGACAGGTAAGGAATGTGAGGAACTGCTGTACCATCTGGAAGATGCCATCAAGGCCATCAGATCACTGTTCAATAATTCCAAGGATCTGCAAGGCGCCATTGAGAAATACATCAATGAGCACGATGCGATGAAGAAGCAGATGGAGCAGTTCCATGCAGAGGCCGTTGAGCGCATGAAAGAGACTATGCTCTCAAAGGGTCGCGAGATCAATGGCGTGAAAGTATTCTCAGCCGTACTTCCCATCAAACCGGAAGCTGCCAAGGATCTGGTATTCAAGATTCGTGCTGCAGAGCCGGAGCATTCACTCTGCGTAGTAGGATCAGTCTTCGACAACCGTCCTATGCTGAATGTCAGCATCAGTGACGACCTGGTGAAAGACCATGGTTTCAATGCAGGACAACTGGTTCGTGAAGCTGCCAAGCTGATGCAAGGCGGCGGTGGCGGTCAGCCTCACTTCGCCTCTGCAGGAGGAAAGAATCCTGATGGCATCAGTGCTGCTGTTGATAAAGTTATTGAACTGGCAAATCTATAATAAAAAATAATAAAAGAGGTGAGAGGTGAGAGGTAAGAAGTGAGAGAAATGCTTCAAGTACAGGTTACAGAAGGGCATTCTATAACTTGGAGAATAACATAGTCATAATACTATTCTCTCACCTCTAATTTCTCACTTCTCACTTCTCAGTTAGTTCTTGTCACTGATAGCCTGCATGATCTTAGCCTCCAGCTCCTCGCAGAGCTCAGGGTTATCTTGCAGGAGTTTCTTCACGGCATCACGACCTTGAGCCAGTCTGCTGTCACCATAGGAGAACCAGCTGCCGCTCTTCTGGATGATACCATATTCCACACCAAGATCGACAATCTCACCCACCTTGGAGATACCCTCGCCGAAGGTGATTTCGAATTCGCATTTGCGGAAAGGCGGTGCCACCTTGTTCTTCACCACCTTTACGCGTACCTGGTTACCGATTACCTCGTCACCATCCTTGATGCTCGTTACGCGACGGATATCCAGACGAACAGATGCGTAGAACTTCAGGGCATTACCGCCTGTGGTAGTCTCAGGATTACCGAACATCACACCGATCTTCTCACGCAACTGGTTGATGAAGATACAGGTGGTATTGGTCTTAGAGATGGTAGAAGTGAGTTTACGCAATGCCTGACTCATCAGTCGGGCCTGCAAGCCCACCACGTTATCACCCATCTCACCCTCAATCTCCTTCTTCGGTGTAAGGGCTGCCACGGAGTCGATCACCAGGATATCAATCGCTGAGGAGCTGATCAGCTGGTCGGCAATCTGCAAGGCCTGTTCTCCGTTGTCGGGCTGCGAAATCCACAGGTTATCGATGTCAACACCCAATTTCTCTGCATAGAACCGGTCGAAGGCATGCTCTGCATCGATGAATGCCGCAATACCTCCCGCCTTCTGAGCCTCAGCAATAGCATGAATAGCCAGGGTTGTCTTACCAGACGACTCAGGACCGTAGATCTCGATGATTCTTCCCTTGGGATAACCTCCCACGCCCAACGCAGCATTCAGTCCGATACTGCCTGAGGGGATGACCTCCACGTTCTCCACATGTTCATCGCCCAGTTTCATGATACTGCCTTTACCGAAGTCCTTCTCTATCTTCGACATGGCCGCCTGTAGCGCCTTCAGCTTCTCGCTCTGCGAGTTTGTAGCCTCGCTTGGTTTTTCTTTTGCCATTGTAGTTAAAATAGAGGTGAGAGGTGAGAGGTGAGAAGATTAGAGAATACTCTCAAGACCTGTCACCACCTACCTTTCACCGGTTAATACTTTGTTTTTCTTCTATAGTTTTCCTTAAACTTATCAACATTTTGGAGATTTCAGTAATTTTAGATTCCTGACCCTCTAATTCATCTTTAGATAAATAATTTAGAAGTTCTGCAACTTCCAACTGACACATCACCTCCATTAACGAGCCATAAGCGATTTCCAAGAAATGGATACGTTCCTTTAAGGAAAAGCGTCCCATCCCCTCAGCAATATTCGATGGAATAGAAATCACTGCGCGCTGAATCTGATTTGTCAATCCATATTGTTCTTGAGGCGGAAAATGATGGGTAATACGATACACTTCCGCAACCAGTTGTTTTGATTGATGATATACTTTCAGTTTCCGATAATAAAAGTCGTTCATACTTTATACATAAATCAGAATACCCTAACTCAAAAGTAATCTCTAAACTTCTAAAAATCTAAAAATCTAAAATCCTAAACTTCCAAATCTCCATCGTGAATCTCATGCCACGGCAGTCCTTGCTTGTTAAGCTGCTCCAAGAATGGATCGGGATCGAATTCCTCCACGTTATACACACCCGGCTTCTTCCAGATGCCTTTGCAGAACATCATGGCACCAATCATGGCCGGAACGCCGGTGGTGTAAGAAACGCCCTGCATGCCCGTCTCCTCATAGGCAGCACGGTGCGAGCAGTTATTATATATATAATAGGTGTGCTCCTTACCGTCCTTGCCGATACCGCGGATGCGACAGCCGATACTCGTTTCGCCTTCGTAGTTCTCACCCAGATCCTGCGGATTGGGCAGTACGGCCTTCAGGAACTGCAGCGGAACGATCTTCACCTTAGCAGTACCTGTACCATCTGCAAGCGGTGCTTCATAGATTACCTCGTCGATACGACTCATACCGATGTTCTGTATCACCTCCAAGTGCTTCAGGTACTGCTGTCCGAAAGTCATCCAGAAGCGGGCACGCTTGATGGTGGGGAAGTTGATGACCAATGACTCGATCTCCTCATGGTGCAACAGATAGCTGTCACGCGGTCCGATACCAGGATAGGTCAGGTCCTTATGGATCTCCAGCGGTTCTGTTTCCACCCACTGTCCGTTCTCCCAGTAGAGACCTTTCTGCGTAATCTCGCGGATATTGATCTCCGGGTTGAAGTTCGTGGCGAAAGCCTTATGGTGGTCACCGGCATTGCAGTCAACAATGTCCAGATACTGTATCTCATCAAAATGATGCTTGGCAGCGTAGGCCGTAAAGATGCTCGTCACACCCGGATCGAAGCCACAGCCCAGGATGGCAGTCAGACCGGCCTTCTCGAAACGCTCCCTATAAGCCCACTGCCATGAGTACTCAAAGTGCGCCTCATCCTTGGGTTCGTAGTTGGCCGTGTCGAGGTAGTTGCATCCGCAAGCCAGACAAGCCTCCATGATGGTCAGATCCTGATACGGCAGGGCCAGGTTAATCACCAGTTCTGGCTTATAGTCGCTGAACAAGGCTTTCAGCTGCTCCACATCATCAGCATCTACCTGTGCTGTCTTGATAGCCATCTGATAGCCTTTCGCATGGATCGCCTCCACCAGTTGGTCGCATTTTGCCTTACGCCTACTGGCAATCATGAACTCTGTAAACACATCAGCATTCTGCACGATCTTGAATGCCGCAACTGTTGCTACGCCTCCGGCGCCAATCATCAATACTCTGCTCATTGATACTTAATAGATTTAAGTGAATGACTTATTTTATCTGTTGCAAAGATACGAATAAGTGAGGGAAATACAAAATAAAAGTATGATTTCTTTTTAAATCTTTTTTATTATCCCTCTTTTTCTCCACCCTAACCAAACCTTCCCCTATATGGGAAGGCTTAACCGCTCCTACTCGTCGCTCGTTCATTAAGGTAAGCTCGCCCCATCAAAGGGGCGGCTTGTGTTTCTTTTCGGCTTACGCCAGGTCGTTGGCGCCAATCACCATAGCCCATCAAGTCAATCAAGCCCATTCAGCCCATCATGCCCATTCAGCCCATCAATTTATCGTAATAACGTAAATCCGTAATCTCGTAATCTCAGTGGTATTCTCACTCCACACTCCACACTCCACAAATCACATCTCGCGCCACCGTACCTCCGCGCCTCCGGTCCCCCCTTCCTCTTGGGGAGGGGGCTAGGGGGTGAGGCTCCTATACTTCTTCCCCTCTGATTCCCAAAGCCTGCATCAGGGAGTAGCCCAGGATTTCCTGACGGAAGTTGCCACCCGGCATGGGCTGCATGGCGAACACGGTGATGTGCTTGTCATCGTTGACGGATTTCAGATGGTGGCGAACCTGATCATACACCCCTCCTTCCTCGGCGTTAGGTACCACCATGATGCGCTTCACCTCCTTCTGGTCAGCCATCAGATCGATAGTGTCCAACAACAAACTGGTCTTGTTGGTTATGTCTTCCACGGGTACCGCATGAATCACAAACTCCCCCAGTCCACTGCGGAACGCCTTTTCGTTGAGTTCCTTTTCGTAGTCGGCAGGTGTAAAATTCCGCAGTCTGTCCACCTCTTTCTCGTGGATCAACACCACCGTCGTCTCCTGCGGTTCCTCACTTTCGCGCACGCCACCATCAAGAGCGACACATTCCACCCACCGTGCCAGATCGGCCTGTGGAATCCGTCGCTCGAGCATCCGCTCGAAGTTCACAATCAGGTTAAATGCCACACGGTCTATATAGTCGGCATCAACAATAATCACATGTTTGTCCATAACTGTATTCTTAAATATTAAAACAGTCCAAAGTTACTGAGCTGCTCGAAGAGCTCCGGGATGAAGACGTATTTACGATTGGTCATACCCATCCTGACCATGATCAGGTTCTTGTAGGGGTTGACGTACAACACCTGTGCATTTATGCCCAAAGCGTAATAGCCAGGATATGGGGGCTTTCCGGAGCCTGTACTTTTCAGGTTATACCAGTTGAAATGATAGCAATCGTTATCCGTGCTGTATGCACCGGATTGGCGAATCCATTCCTCACTGACTATGCGCTTACCGTTCCATACGCCTTGATGGAGATACAACCTGCCGATCTTGGCCAGATCCTTCATGATAAGGGTAATGCCACCAAAAGCGTGAGCCACATCGTGTTTCTTACTGTCGATGTTCACAAAGGCTGGCGACTCCATCTGCAGGGGTTTCCATACCTTCTCGCTCAGGTAGTCGGCATACCGTTTGCCCGTGGCCCGCTCAATCACGACTCCTAAGATAGCTGCCGTCATACTCTCATAGCGATGCTCTTTCCCTGGTTCGCAACGGAACTTCAGACCGCGTATCTGCTTCATCAAGTTGTGTCCATAGTTCAATCTCGCCATGGCATGCAAACGTTTCAGTCCCTTCAGATTTAAGTAATAAGTATCGTCGAAATCCAGTCCGCTGCGCATATCCAGCAGATGACGGATGGTGAGCTTCTGCCACATAGGATCCTTCTTCATCAGTTCAGGCAGATAGTCGGTCACGGCATCATCGATACTCTTGATATAGCCGTCGTCAACGGCAATGCCGCACAGCAGCGAGGTAATCGACTTGGAAACAGAGAACACCGTAGCCAGACGGTCGGAGGAAAAATCGCCCCAATATTTCTCATAGACAATACTGTCGTTCTGAATAACGAGCACACCCTGATTCTCGCTCTTCATGTCCATCGCCTCCACGAAAGTGATATCCTTACAGTTTGGCGGTTGGGTGTAGAAATGCAGGGTATCAATCCATGAAGCCCGCTGTTTGGCAATAGGAAAGTGGAACGACTGTTCACCCTTGGTAATCGTGTCATGAACATGTTTCTTAAAGCTGTAGATACCAGGACCATCTTTGCCGTCAGTCATATATCCTCTGACTACCGAGCAGGCAGTCATCAACATACATAGGAAGCCCCATGCCAGCATCTGCTGCACCTTCTTCCACACCAACACGCGCTTTTTCATATGATCTGTCGTTTTGCAGTTTTATCCCATCATGGGTGTCCTCTCTTACTAACGTAATAAATCTTTTTTTATTATATGCCACAGGACTTGAGATAGTCGGGAAAGTTGCGAAAAGATATAAAAAAATGACGGAAAAGCGTATCGGTATCAAGAAAAAACATTACCTTTGCATTATCGTTTAACTCAAAAAAGAACAAACGTATGAAAAAGAATGTATTAAGACTTATGACGATGGTTGCCCTGTTGTTCTGTATGAGCATCAATGCACAGGCACAGGCTGTTATCGGAACCGCTGGCGATCCCGCTATGGAAGCTCAGCAGGCAAAGGCCATGCAGAAGGCCGCTAAGGAACAGGACAAGGCGCTGAAGGCTCAGGACAAGGCTGATAAGGAAGCTGCAAAGGCTGCTAAGGAAGCAAAGAAGGCTGAGAAGAAAGCCGAAAAGCAACGTAAGGAGGCTGAGAAGCGTCAGAAAGCTATTGAGAAGGCTGAAAAGGCCAAGAAAGATGCCGAGAAGGCTGTAAAGAATGCTGAGAAGGCTTCACAGAAGGCTCTTGAAGCACAGGATGGCGATCCGATGAAGGCCGCCAAGGCTCAGGAAAAAGCCGCCAAGGCACAGCAGAAAGCCTTGAAGGCACAAGAAAGGGCTGAGAAGCTGGCTAAGAAACTATAATGACCACACTGACTATCTGTATTATTATTGCTTTCGTGATTGGCTATGCGTGTATAGCCACCGAGAGTATATTGGAGATCAACAAGGCTGCTATCGCCTTGCTGATGTGTGTGGTGTGCTGGACCTTGTTCATGATGTCGCCTGAGTCGTATATATCAGGCGACAATGTGCTTGCACAGGTAAGTGAGAAGATCCAGATGAGTTTAGGTGATACTGCCTCCACCCTGTTCTTCCTGATGGGTGCTATGACCATCGTGGAGATTGTCGACTCGAATGGTGGTTTCAACTTCGTTCGAGACACCATCAAGACACGCTCCAAGAGGAAACTGATGTGGCGTATTGCCTTCATGACCTTCTTCCTGTCGGCTATCCTCGACAACCTCACCACTTCGATTGTGATGATCATGGTGTTGAGGAAACTGGTACAGGAGCGTAAGGAACGGTTGATCTATGCTGCCCTGGTAGTGATTTCCGCCAACTCGGGTGGTGCTTTCTCGCCCATCGGTGACGTTACCACCATCATGTTGTGGATTAAAGGTGTCATCACCACGCAAGGTGTCATCACCGAGATCTTCATCCCGTCGCTCGTATCCATGCTGATACCTGCCTTTATCCTGCAGTACCAGTTGGAAGGGAAGTTCGACAAGGAACAGAACCTGCCGAAAGCCCAGGTGAGTGCCTTTACGCATAGACAGCGCGACATCATTTTCTGGTTAGGCGTAGGCGGACTGTGCTTTGTGCCTATCTTCCGTTCACTCACTAACCTGCCTCCTTTCATGGGAATCCTGCTGGTGCTGGGTGTGCTGTGGACAACTACGGAATTCTTCCACCGCGGTGTTCATCGTGATGGTGAAGAAGATACCATGGCCAAGCGCGTCACTGAACTGCTGTCGCGTATCGACCTGTCAACCATCATGTTCTTCCTCGGTATCCTGATGGCTGTGAGCTGTCTGGAACATGTGGGCGTACTTCACGCGTTGGGCAGCTGGCTTGATGGCGTAAGCAACGGTAACCACTATCTGGTAACGGGTATCATCGGTGTTCTCTCAAGTATCGTAGATAACGTACCGCTGGTGGCTGGTGCCATGGGTATGTATCCCGTTGCTCCCATGGGTGACATGGCCGTTGACGGTATCTTCTGGCAGCTGCTGGCCTACTGTGCCGGAGTGGGTGGCTCGATGTTGATCATCGGTAGTGCCGCCGGCGTAGTGGTTATGGGACTGGAGAAGATCACTTTCGGCTGGTACATGAAAAAGATCACCTGGATAGCCTTTGCAGGCTATCTCGCCGGTATGTTCACCTATTGGGTGGAGAAACTCATTTTCTAAAGAGTGAGAAATTCACGCTTCCGTAGCTTCGGTGCTCTGTAAAGTGCGGATGCTGTGAGAAATCATAATTCTTACCATGCTCAAGGACGAATACACCATCGTCTTTGAGCATGTTTTTTTCGAAGATCATGTCGGGAATGTCTGCCAACTCTTTGAGGGCATAGGGCGGATCGGCGAAGATAAAGTCGAACTGCTGTCGACAACTCTTCACAAAGCGGAACACATCCCCACGAATAGCGATACACTGATCAGTATCCAGCTTCTTCAAGCACTGCTTGATGAACGCATGATGATCACGGTCGGCCTCCACACTG
Source organism: uncultured Prevotella sp. (assembly GCA_900314935.1). Classification (GTDB taxonomy): domain Bacteria; phylum Bacteroidota; class Bacteroidia; order Bacteroidales; family Bacteroidaceae; genus Prevotella. The sequence goes on along the minus strand of OMXE01000013.1, from coordinate 12,279 downwards.
ATCACCTGACTGCAGCCCCTTGACAGCAGTTCCAACGAGATACTGCCCGTACCAGAGAACAGATCCAGCGCCACGGCATCTTCAAAATCCAGATAGCCGTTCAGCACATTGAAGATGTTCTCCTTGGCAAAATCCGTAGTAGGCCGCGCCTTGAACGAGCGTGGCACCTCGAAATGTCTTCCCTTATACTTGCCGGTAATAATTCTCATCTTCCTTTCACTAACAGTGTCATCAAGTCGTATGGCATTCCCTTGATAGCGGCCACAGGGGCGCGGTTGAAATCTGCAGTAGGATTGATGACGTACGCGTTCTGCACAAACCGTCTGATCTCACTGAGGAAGGTCTCCTTATCAGGAAGATTACCCGCCAGATGCAACTCATCCTTACGCTGGTCTAACCCTAACTGCTGCCATACGGAGAGAAGGAAGAACACCGAATCACGGGCACTCGTCACCTCATAGCTGTTGCAGAAGTGGAAACGACTCTGCTGGAACGAGAACACCTCCAAGCGCTTATCATGGAAATAGCCATACAGTTTCCTGCGTACTCCCGTAAAGCTACGACGATACAGGTGGTTCCATACAGGCTGGGCAACAGGCATAAAGCGCACATCCGAGAAATGATCGTCGAGCACCAATTTGAGGTCTTTGTTGATGGCATAGAGAGCTACGGCATTAAGGGTTGGCAAGACCGAAGCAAGCACCGTATCATTAGCATGACCGGTAATGGCATGATGATAATAGGTACTGATTCGTTCCTGATCCTGCTCGTAGTAATCCTCCAAGGGTATGATGACCACTGGTGTGTCGAGCATCACCTGAGCCCGCGACCACTCTTCGGTCAGCTGCTCCTCGGTCTTGAAAGCCTCACGCAGGTTGGCAGCGATGCTCACACCGCTTCTCACGGTATAGGGCATATAGACCACCTGATTCTCTGATTCCTCATCAGGAAGGGCGAAGGCAAGGGATGCCTGACCGATTCGTATCGTAAGACGGGGACGTCTGCCATAACTGTTTACGCTGTTCATCATCAATCTCGTCTGTTTTGTCTGCGAAGTTACGGAAATCTTTTTATTCTTGCAAATTTTCAATTTTCAATTTTCAAATTTCAATTAAAATCCGTATCATTGGCTTCGCCGAAGGTACTCACGTTCGGAAAAACCCAAATTTATTTGGTTTTTCGCTCACTTAATCGTATCTTTGCGGCACGATGATCACAGAAGCATTGTCTCTCCGCATTCGTCAGACCTTCCGTCTGGAGCCTACCCGCGAGCAATCGCAGGCCATTGAGACCTTCTGCCGTTTCATTACCAGCAGGGAACCTCATACAACGATGATGATGCGAGGCTGTGCTGGAACAGGAAAGACGTCCCTGGCTGGTGCCTTTGTACGAACCTTGTTGCAACTCCAGCAGAAGGTGGTGCTGTTGGCACCGACGGGAAGGGCCGCGAAGGTGTTCTCGCAGAACAGCGGATATCCAGCGTTCACCATTCATCGTAAGATCTACCGTCAGAAAACACTCACCGACCTCCAGTCGGGATTCAGTCTGAACGACAATATGCACACCGATACGCTGTTCCTCGTGGACGAAGCCTCGATGATTGCCAACGGCGGTCCTGCTGGCGGGGAGGCGTTCTTTGGTAGCGGGTATCTGTTAGACGACCTGATCCAATATGTGTATAGCGGCAGGAACTGTAGGCTGATGCTCATTGGCGACAAGGCCCAGCTGCCTCCTGTAGGTGAGGAGGAATCGCCGGCACTGACGAAAGGTATGCTGGAGGAATACGGATTGCGAGTAGAGGTGTACGACCTCAACGAGGTGCTCCGCCAAAGTCAGGAGAGTGGTATCTTGTTTAATGCAACAATGATCCGGCAGATGATCAATGCCCCGCAGCTACCTCGCATCCACTTCCATGCCTTTGCCGATATCCAGATGGTTCCGGGCAACGAACTCGTGGAACAGCTCAACAGTTCTTATTCCAAGGTGGGAATCGATGAGACCATGGTGATTACCCGCAGTAACAAACGGGCAAACATCTACAACGAAGGAATCAGAAGAACCATTCTCGACCGTGAGGAGGAGCTGAACACCAACGACCTGCTCATGGTGGTGAAGAACAACTACTATTGGGTGAAACCTGGAAAGGAGGAAGACGACGGACAGGAGCTGAGCTTCATTGCCAACGGCGATAGGGTGAAGGTACTGAAGGTGCGCAACGTGCGGGAGCTCTATCAGTTCCGCTTTGCAGATGTGCTCCTGCAGTTTCCCGACTACCATGATTTCGAACTGCAGACAACGGTCATCCTGGACAGTCTGACCACCGAGGCGCCTGCCCTCACACCCGAGCAGAACGAGCTGCTGTTCCATGAGGTGATGGTCGACTACGCTGATATACCCTATAAGCGCGACCGTATCAAGAAGATCAAGGAGGATCCGTACTACAATGCCTTACAGATCAAATACGCCTACGCAGTGACCTGTCATAAGGCGCAGGGTGGACAGTGGGCACATGTCTATCTCGACCAGGGGTATATGACGGATGATATGCTCTCGCCTGATTATATCCATTGGCTCTACACCGCCTTTACCCGCGCCACCGAAAAGCTGTTCCTCGTGAACTGGCCCACCTCTCAAATCGCACCCGACAACCCATAAACCCCATTAAGCCCATTAAGCCTATAAACCCCATTAACCCCATCAACAATGATCGAATCACTACTCTTCCTCGTCGGCCTCCTCATCGGAGCCATCGTCCTGTTCTTCATCGGACAGCGCAAAGCAGCGCCTATCATCAACGAGAAAAACAAGCTGGCCATGGGACTGGCTGCTAAAACCAGCGAGCTGTCCATGCTCAACCAGCAATACACCGACACCAAGAACCTGCATGAAAAGCAGGTGTCGGAGATGAAAGACCGTCATGAGCAACAGATGACCGAGATCAGGGATCGTCATGAACGACAGATCGCAGAGATCAAGGACCAGCATGAGCAGTTCGTCCGTAATATGCAGAAGCAGGCTGAAGAAGACCGTAAGCGGACTGACGAGCAGTTCAACCAGCGTCTTACACTGGTGCAGGAACAGCTGAAGACAGCCACGGAACAGCTGCTGCGGAAACGGTCGGAGGAGCTGGACAAGACGAACCAGTCGCAGATGGGTGCCATCATCGCCCCACTACGTGCCGTGATGGATGAGATGAAGAAATCGATGGACGACAATAAAGAGTCGTTCACCCGTAACACCTCTGCCCTCAGCGAACAACTCAAGAACATGCTCCAGGCCACCTCTTCCTTGGGAGCAGAGGCCGAGAAGTTATCAAGGGCCCTCCAAACCGGTCCTAAGGTGCAGGGCGACTTCGGTGAGATGAAGCTCAACGACCTGTTGGATAAGTTCGGGTTCACCAAAGGATTGGAATACGATGTGCAGTATGTGATGCGGGATGCGAAGGGGAAGGTAATCCGCAACGATGATACGAACGACGGTATGCGCCCTGATGTGGTGCTGCACTACCCCGACAAGAAAGATGTGATCATCGATGCGAAGGCGTCGCTCACTGCCTTCATCGGCTATGTGAATGCCCATACGGATGAAGAGAGGAAGGCCTTCCTGGAGGAACACTGCCGAAGCGTGCGCAAACATGTGAATGAGTTGGCCGACAAGCAGTATAACAGGTATTCGATGGAAGGAAGGGAGACGCTCGACTTTGTCATCATGTTCGTTCCTCAGGAGGCAGCCATGCAGTTAGCGGTGTCGGCCGATACGAACCTGTGGAGCTACGCGTTCGACAAGAAGGTGTTCATCACTGGAGAGCAGAACCTGTTCGCTGTACTGCGCATGCTACAGATCACTTGGACACAGCAACGGCAGGAAGAGAATCAGGAAAAGGTGTACGGATTGGCCAATACCTTGCTCGACCGTGTAGGCGACTTCATGGAACGTTTCGACGAGATGGGTGATAAGATACAGAAAGTGCAGAATGCATACGAACATGCCGAACTGAAACTGAAAGGAAACCAGAGTCTGCTTGTCCCTGCCCGCAAACTCGTTGAGATGGGAGCTAAAGAGAATCCGAAACACCCGCTACCAACTCAAGTGACAAGTGATCAGTTATAACAGCGGCGACAGCAGCCGTACCACCGACTCCCACAGACGCTTGAGGAAAGGACGGTGATCCAGGTTCTCCACATCATCAAGAAGAACACTGTCGTTCACATCGTTCATATACACCTCCTTCATCCGCAGCGCCATGTCACGGTCGTAGATAAACGCGTTACCCTCGAAATTGTTCTCGAAGCTGCGGAAATCCACGTTGGATGAGCCCACCGTGCACATCGAATCGTCGCTCACCAACAGCTTGGAGTGGTTGAAACCCTTTTGGTACAGATAGATCTTCACACCGGCACTCACCACCTCATGCACATAGCTCCTGCTCGCCCACTCCACCAGTTTCGCATCAGTCTTGTAAGGAATCATCACCCTGACGTCAACACCCGTCAGTGCAGCGGTTCGCATGGCTAAGAGTACAGGTTCCGTGGGCAGGAAATAAGGTGTCTCGATATATACATATTTCTTGGCTTCCAACAAGATGCGTATATAGCCCTGCATGATATCAGGCCATTCGGAAATCGGACTGCTCGTTACAATCTGTACAATACAGTCGCTGCCCGTTGGTTCGTCCTTCGTCCTTCCTTCTCCTTCGTCCTTCGTCCTTCCTTCTCCTTCGTCCTTCCTCCTTCCTCCTTCCTCCTTGATCGGAGGGTAATAGCTGTGATCGGATATCAGCGTACGGTCAACAAAGTACCAGTCAACCAAGAAAGCGCGCTGAATGCCATACACACCGCCCCCCTGGATACGCAGATGGGTATCACGCCAAAGCACCCTCTTGCTTCCTGCTTCTTGCCTCTTGCTTCCTGCTTCTTGCCTCTTGCTTCTCTTTTTCTTGCCCCTGACATACCTCGTGGCGATGTTCATACCACCAATGAACCCGATCTTTCCATCGATGACGCACAGCTTTCGGTGGTTACGATAGTTCACCTTACTGGTAAAGGCAGGGAATTTCACAGGCATGAAACCATGCACCTCAATGCCCGCATCCCTCATCCGTTCAAAGAAAGAGCCCTTCACGTCCCAGCAGCCCACATCATCGTAGATCACCCGCACCTCCACATGCTCCTTGGCCTTGTCAATCAATGCGTCGGCAATCATATTTCCCAGCTCGTCGTCGTTGAAGATATACGAGTCGATATGGATGTGATGCTTCGCCTTGGCAATATCCCGTAACAGCGCATGGAAGAACTGATAGCCGTCGGTATAGATGTCTATCTCGTTGTCCTTGAACGGCAATGCCCAGTTCTGACTGGCGAACAGCTTGATCAGCTTCTCGTGTTGCTGCGGCAGCACCAGGTTCTTCTGTTCGGCAAACTCCAGCATCGAACGCTTCGTGAGCTGGTCCAGACTGTTCTGCGAGATCATCTTCTCCTTCCTTGTGTTCTGTCCGAAGAAGAAATAGAGTATGATACCCACCAGCGGAAGGAATACCAGCACCAGCATCCACGCCATGGTCTTGGCTGGCTGACGGTTATCCATCAGCACCGTAATCATCGTACCGACAACTGCCAGTACATAGATAGCGAGGAGAAGCCAATGGATGTATATCATATCTGTAAAGGATAAATGCGTTTATGTCATGATACTGGTACCTAACTTCTTCGCCATCAGGTTCCGCAGGTCCATCATTTTCTTCAGTTCCCCCATCAGCTGCGGCAGACGTTCCGGATTACTTGCCGATTGTGCTATCTGCTGACGAAGTGTCTGGATGTGTGTATTCACGTAGTCGAAACGGAAATCCAGCACCAGGTGCTCCACCTCCTGACGGAACGAGTCTTCTTCCTCCTTCATCTGCAGACTCTTGGTGAGCTGCACCTTGTCAATAAGCATTTCCGCAGCGAGGGCACTCACCTTGATGTCGTGATGACGGGAGAAGAACTCCGAGGCCACAAAGCCCTCATCACCCGAATGTGCCACTGCTTCCTCCAGCACCTGGTTATACAGCGGGTTACGGAACCTTAGTCCGTCGGCATTCAAGTCAATCTGTATATACTGCGCCACATTCAGGTCGATGGTTCCACCATCTTCGGTCTCCACATCGCGATACACTATCTTCTCCCCATGACGGATAACCATACGGATAAGGAGGTCCTCCACGGAAGATTGTGGAGAGTTGACAGTTGACAATTGAGAGTTGACAGTTGAGAGTTGAGAGTTGACAGTTGACTGTGGAGAGTTGGGAGTTGGTGACGGTGTGGAAACGGCCTTCGCCTTCTGTTCCTTGTCATTCCTGATCATCTTGTTCATCGTAGATATCAGCGTGGCCTCGTGAATGCCTAACCGATGGGCACAGTCGGTGATGTACGTAGCCCTTGTAATCTGATCGGTTATCACACTGATGCTCTTGATGATCGAGTTAATGGCCTCTGAACGTTTGATGGGATCGGTGACACCCTTCAGCAGCACATCACTCTTGAACTGAATGAAGTCGGTTTGGTGCTCCTCGATATATCGTCTGAAGTCATCAGCCGTATGCTTTCTGGCAAAGCTGTCGGGATCATCCCCATCAGGAAACAGCAGCACCTTCACATTCATACCCTCAGCCAACAGCATATCCGTACCGCGCAGGGCGGCATGAATACCCGCCTCATCACCGTCGTACAACAAGACGATGTTCTGTGTGAAACGATGGAGCATACGGATCTGATGATTGCTCAGCGCAGTACCCGAGTTGGCCACCACATTCTCGATACCACATTGGTGCATGGAGATCACATCGGTGTAGCCCTCCACCATATACACGCAGTTCTCCTTGGCTATCGCCTTCTTGGCCTGATAGATACCGTAGAGGTTCTGTTCCTTGTGGTAGATCTCACTGTCGGGCGAGTTCACGTATTTCTGCTGCACGCCCTTCGTGGCCTGGTCGAGCTTTCTTCCACCGAACGCCACCACCTTTCCACTGATGCTGAGCCACGGGAATATCACCCTTCCCGCAAAGCGGTCTACTAAGCCTCCTTCGTCCTTCCTCGAAACATCCTCCTCACTCCTCGACCTTTCATAGCACAAGCCCGTGCTCACCAGGAACTCCTTCTGATACCCCTTTCGCTGCGCTTCCTTTGGTAGGGCGAAACGGTCGTTGAGGTCATAACCCAAACGGAACTTACGGATGATATCGTCACGGATACCGCGACTGCGGAAATACTGCATACCGATGGCCACCCCATCCACATGGTTATGAAGAAGGTCCTCGAAATAGTCGGCGGCCCACTCGTTCACAATGAACATCGACTCGCGTTTGCTCTCGGCCTCCTTCTCCTCATTACTCAGCTCACGCTCCTGTATCTCGATATTGTACTTCTTGGCCAGCCACCGCAGCGCCTCCGGGTAGGTCATCTGCTCATGAGCCATCAAAAAGCCCACGGGTGTACCACCCTGACCGCAAGAGAAACACTTACAGATATTTCGGGCGGGAGAAACATAGAACGACGGGGTGCGCTCATTGTGGAAAGGACATAAGCCTTTGTAGTTCGCACCGCTCTTCCTCAGCGTCACGAACTCCGATACCACATCCACAATATTCGCAGCATCAATAATCCTGTCAACCGTTGCCCTGTCAATCATTTCGTATGCAGTTCTATTCGTATGCAAAAGTACGAAAAATTTTCTTATCAGTATTTGTATTGTTGAAAAAAAACATTATTTTTGCATACAAAATACTAACATTTGTAATACGCTTTTTTATGCGACTCTAAATATTTTATAATGATGAAAAGGATACTTACACTGATGGTGTTGGGGGTTATAGTGGCCATCAGCACTGTGGCTAAGGCCAGCGAGCTGGCACCTTATGTCACAAGCATAGATTTATATGGTTCATCTAACGACTGGAGTGAGCCTATTGGGCGTTTCGAGAAAGACGGCGACGGCGTATGGCATCTCGATGACGTCGAGATTAACGACGTCACCACTTTCAAGCTGAAACTTCACATCAATAATCCGCAAGGACAAGAGAGTGATGTGTGGTTCGGCATCAAAAACGGTGACGAACAGACGCTGAAAAGCGCATCACCTGGTACCATTGTAGAATGCAGTAGCGCAAGTAATGCTCCCAATTTCCGTATCGGCCATCCAGGTAAGTTCTCCTTCACCTTGAATGACAATGACATCAACAGTGCCCAGTTCCATTTTGAGGGAAAATTCGAAGAGAACCGCTTTATCACGGGAGAGTTCAATAACTGGGGTGAGACTAGGTTCACTGCTTGGGTTGGCGAATACACGCTCAAAATCGATCCTGATGACTCGCCCCCTATGAGCGGCCAGTTTCTCATTATTGATCAGGATTACAATTACCTGGGTGGAATAACTGACGGAGAGTACTACACCATCACTAAGGATAATCCGAATGTCGAACTTGCTACAGAAGCTCAAGGCAAGAAAAATCTCTACCTCGCAAACGATGGCTACTACTCATTCACCATTGATGAAAATGACATGCTCACAATAGATAATTGGCCTGAGGAAGTGGTCACCGTCAGTATCGTCGGCTCAACCGTCTCTGGCTGGGATATGTCTAACGCGAGAATCATCCCACTCACGCTCGACCAGTCAACAGGCAAATACATCAGCGAGCCAACGGGCATCCTTGCAGGTTTCGACTGCCAACTGCTCAAGCACAGCAGCTTTAACAGCGTTGGAGACACTTGGTATGGTGGTTCATCGGACAATTTCACCATAGAGATTCCTGAAGGCTCATCAGATATTCCTCTGGAATCATTATTAGGCGCTGATTTCTGCTTTACCGACAATGGAATATTCACCTTCACACTGTCACCCGACTTTAGCACGCTGAATATCAGCGGCTCCTACAATGTCGAGAATCAGTATTTTCTGATCGGCGATTTCAACAACTGGAAACAGGATGAAAAAGTAGCTTTTGTTGCCCAAGACGGTGTATTGACTCTCACCCAGGAAATGGTGGGCGAGTTCCTTATTCTGGATATTTATGGCAACCTACTGGGCGGAGCAACTAACGACAACCGCTACGTGCTTCACGAGGGTTGGCCCAGCGTGCAGCTGACCACCGACAACAAAAAGAACCTCTACGTGGCTAATGTAGGCAAATACACGCTCACCATACAAAATGGAACACTCACCGTTACCAGTTTCCCCACCGATGACTACTACATATGTGGTGACTTTAACAATTGGGTGTCCGAGCCGATGACCAAGAACGCAGATGGCACCTACAGCATTGTGATGACCATTGGTGAAGACAACCAATTTAAGTTCCGTGACCATCAAGGAAATTGGTATGGTGGCAATACCCAGGGGAATGGCGATACCTACCTGATTCACAGTGAATGGTGCACTGATGTGCCACTGACCAAAGGCGACTCTGGCTCCAACTTCATCATCAACACCACAGGAAGCTACAAGTTTATCCTTGCCGGTAATGATGATGCCTTGAAGCTCACTGTCGTGGGACTTGGAGACATAACCCTTGCCGAAGCTTTAGAGGGCATTTCTGGCAACATTTCAGATTACCTCTATGTGGCAGCCGTATACCAGAACAAGGTGTATGTAACAAACGGCACCGACTGGCTGCGTCTCGAAAACGTGTACAATGCCGATGAACTATCCGAGGGCTACTGTGTCGAGCTCCCCGACCCTATTCCCGATGGCCTCAGTGGCAAAGACACACAACCCACCTTCACTATCGATAATTGGCTCTCAATTAGCTCAGATGTCCCGCAAGTGCCTGTCATTGTCAATTATTCGCTTGCTGAGCCTTTCCACCCAATGCCCAAGCCCTGTCAAGTGGTGAACCTCGAGGGCTGGTTCTTCCATCAAGACGACACAAGCGTGCTTTGTGCATACAACGACCAGAGTGGAAATTACAATCCGTCTATCAAACTTTCTAATACTGATGACATGGTAGACATGGAAGAGGGCAGGATGTACAACATCAAGGCTGCTATCACTCTTAGAGAGCCTTGGCAGAATATTGCCCCTCGCATCATGCCATCAGATTCCAACGCTATCGAAAATCTGGTAGCTGAAGTTATCGAATTCAAAGCCAAGGAATTGCCTATTGCCACTGGCATCATCAACACCACCGATGCTGCCACAGTTGTCAGCGTGAAATACGTAAACACTGCAGGACAGGTAAGTCTCAAACCGTTTAAGGGTGTCAACATCGTCGTAACGACACATTCCGATGGCATCATTACTACGGTGAAAGAGGTTCACTAAACCGCCCTCGGTGTAACCAAGGAGCCGGCAACAAAATGTTGTCGGCTCTCTTTTTAGACTATTCAACGGTAATCCAGATTGATTCACCCTTTTCCTGGGCTTCCATGATCTTCTTTATCAACCGTCCTTCCCAAAGGCCATTTCTTTTAGTTTTTGAAATCTTTCTTTGTTCCTTTCGTTTTGATGACAACAATAGTGCCTAAAAACAGACGTATAAAATCTGACGTCAGTCGAAGATTCTTCCGTTTTTTATAACCCATGCGGTCTATTTTACTTTCCTCCGTGCACCATTTGTGTTCAAGAAGGAAAGTGTGAATGGTCTCATATATCTCCTTTCTCAGATTATATAACTCTATTATTTTCATACGCCGACAAAAGTACACATTTTCTTGCAAACATGCAAATTTGGTGGCTACGATCTATGGAACGTAGCCATTGTTAAAAGATTTATCTGTTTTTAAGTACTCTTAACTAAAAGTTTGGTCAAAACAGGCATGATGGCAGGTACCTGTCTCATCAGTTCCCCTTTTTCATATCCAGTTCTTTGGTCTATGAAGAACATATCCATTGCTGAGAGTAATATCGTCTGGTAACATTGATTGAATAAACCTGGCACGATAATGCCCTAACCAAACAACATGATCACATTTGCTTGCTAATGCATAAGAAGTCTGAGTTGGAGGAACAAATATGTGGACAGGATGTCCTGGATCAAATCCTTTGATAATTTCTACAGAAGGAATCATATCACTGTCGGCTGATACAATGATGGTAATATCACAACGCTTAGTGAACATATCGGTTAACATTCCTGTGGCAACTCTTACATCAGACTCCTTCTCTTCGTAGGTTTTATTCTTGAAGCCGCAGTTCTGGCACTTGAACTTCTTTTTCTTATATCGTCCTAGGTGTAATTTGAATTTAGGATTAATCAGATTTGCACTGAATAGCACATCTTGATTATCTGCTGCCTGTTGGTCGTCAAGAGGTATTGCAGAATAGTAGTTTACTTCTACCAATTCTTGGTCTGGCAACATCATGCGTTCAAAGAACTTCACGATATCAAGCCAATAAAGCTTTTTCCATCTTGCTCCACCGTTTTTCAGACCATAATAAAAATAATAGCCATCCACATAAACAATTACCTGCTTTTTATTTTCCATAATACTAAATTAAAATAAAGCCCCCTTACGGAGGCTTGAGCTTCGGTATATCTCACCCGAGCGGGATTTCTTCTGCAAAGATAGGAAGATTTCCTGAAACTTCCAAATTTTTGAGCAATAACTTTATTCGTTATCATCCAGTTCATCGCCCATACGATATTTGATGTCGTAATTGATGATGAAGTCCAACGCTTCTTCCGTGAGGCACGGTGACAGGAACTTCTTGTCACCTTCAAGAAAAACCGCCAAACGTGTAGCTACGCATGGCGGGCATTAATCGAACTATCTATGTGTCCCGAGAAACTGCAATCCCAAAAGACACGTAGTTCTTGTTGCAAAGATAAGAACAATTATTGAAAAACACCAAAAGTTATGATGTGTCAACTATTCTAGTATGAAAAAACACAAGATCTATGTATGGATTTACAAATTGGAAGTGACATAGTTCTAATGTTGCAAAGTGTGCGAATATCAATTTTCTTAATGTTTATCGATATTTTCAGATAAATTTTGTTGCATGTTGCATGTTGCATGTTGCATTAAGGTCGTTCAAATAGGTGAAGATGATGAAAATAGTTATATATTATAATTATATATTATTTATATTAATATATAATATATATATTATATATAATATAACCTTTCGGTTTCCACATGTGGAAGGTGCTTAATGCAACATGCAACATGCAACATGCAACATTTTGAGGCAGCTTGCAATGATTGTACTTCCCTAGAAAAAGTTGAATATTTTTTACCTTAACTCTACCATAGGTTGAATGCCCTTTAGGGTACCTCATTCTTAACCCTGGAAGAAGTTGAA
>OMXE01000015.1 GCA_900314935.1 uncultured Prevotella sp. | reverse complement strand
TCAACGATATCAGGAAGACTGTCAACTCGTTCAGGAAATCGACTGTCAACCACATCAGGAAATAAGCAAAAAACTGTCAACCGAAATCAGGAAAAGACACACCTTAATGCAACATGCAACATGCAACGTGCAACAAAATTTATCTGAAAAGTTCGTTTGTTCGCGCCAATGATAACATGAACACGGAATAAAGGCAAGCTGTTCCGTATTAAATAGTATTTCTGGGATAATTATGATAATTATGATAATTTCTTTTAGAACTAAAAGATCAATAATCCTCCATGATCTCCTTCATCTTCTTCGCCCGTTTCTTGTGCTTCCTTCCCTTGAAGTCGATGAGGTCGAAGAAATCGAAGGACACGGACACACCGCCACTGCCCGAAGGAGTGTAGTTTTCCGCAGCATATTTGCGTATATCCTCCGTTGAAACCGCCATTTTTGGCGCATGACCAATCACCACCACCTCGGCCAACTGCTGACCCGAAGGCAGCAAAAAGATGGTGTCGGGAACCCCCTCCTTTTGGTCGATTACGCGCTTGAGATAGCTGGGGTGCGTAAGTGTCATGGTTTGAAAACTGTCGTTTTTCAACACAAAACGTCCTCCCCACTCGGTCTGCACCTTTTCCGTACGACGGTCTAACTGAATGGTAACATTCTTCAGCGGCTTCCTCGATTCAATGTCAGCCACCCAGATGACACGATGTTTGGGCTTTTGTGTAAGCGAATCGGTTGTTTCACCCTTCTCCTGTGCCTGCAGAAGGGTAGAAAAAACAAGAAGAAAAAGCACCAGAAACGGTCTGATGCTCTTTCCTCTTATCCCTATGGTTACAACCTTTTTATGCATATTTGCAGATTTTCGCTGCAAATATAAACGATTTCATCAATATTTACTAATCCTTTGACGTTGATTAACGAAGAATAGGATTTGGTGATGCATGTATAATCTTGTTTCTTTTCGTAAAAAACTGCTACATTTTTATCTTCACTTCACAACCACTCGTTTACCGTTCATGATATAAACACCCTTCCTGCTGGGCTTGTTGCTCAGACGACGGCCATCGAGCGTGTACCATACAGTACGTTCATCAGCAGGCGAATCCTCAACACCAATGTTGCCTGTTGCGATACCCTCTGGTATGATCAAGGTTACGGGTATGTAGCTGTTTTCAACATTATCTTCATATTTACCATCGGGGAACCACCACATGGTTTTCAATCTCAATGATGAAGTATAGATACCTGGTTCTGCCGCATTCAAGTCAGTGCTGGATACATAGACATAGAGGGTCTTGGGACTACCAGCGGAGGTCCAGTCAAACATCCTGTTTGTACCCACTTGACTTGCATTGACAGATGTACTCAATTTGTATTGAATCTTCTTGGTGTTGTCAGCCTGATTCACCAAATAAGGTTCATTGGTAGTAAAGAAGGCCACACGTAGCCTATTGGGCGTTTTCCCATAAGGCCGCGGATGGAATTCCAACTCCGTAACATCTACTGGCACGGTGGTCCATTCCGACTTCCTGTTGATAATTACCTCTTCTGGCACAGAGTAAACATAACGGCTCTCCTTAGGTTCTTTAATAACGAACGAGAATTCAGACAACTGGAAAATCGTTTCACTTTGTATGGCTGATATTTCCAGACGGAAGTATTTGTATTCATTTTCATTGGGGTTCTCCACATCGTAAGTACACAATCTATAGTTAGCGGCAGGAAGTCTTGTATCATTTTCCACAACAGCTAACGTCGTCCAATCATCATTGCTGTTTGCCTTGGCTTTGACAACCCAGCTCTTGGGATTACGACCGGGGTTATCCTTGGTGTCGTTTCCTGTTATCATCGTATAGCCTCCAGGGATGATTGGATCAGCTGTTTCAAACTCAATAAAAGTGGGGTTCCCTAATTGGGTAACACACCATTTAGTAGCTATGGATCCGTCAACCAGTTTGGCAAAACCCTCCTCGTCTTTTGCACCAGCCGTTCCGTCTGTAGCTGTATAGATGGAACTAGTAGTAGGAGGCATATAGGTATAGGGACTCGTAGAGATGGCACCCGCCACCCCACCGATTGTTACAGTACCGCAGGTTCCATTGTCTCCTGCTCCGATACTATAGGTTGCTCCTGCTCCTTTCTTGGCTGTTACAAGTGCTACTCCATCAGTAATGGTAATCGTACCACATTTGGCACCACAACCTCCACCAATGCCTGCTGCATTGTATCCATCGCAAGCAGAATCCACAATACCACCCTCAATAACGATATTACCGCCATCGACATAATGGCCACCACCTATACCCGGAGCATAGCCATTACTCCTGGCTGTCAGGGCTCCATTGCCCTTGAGGGTCAATGTCTTATTGAAAGGCACATGGATGCCCGGATAATGACTATAGAAGCCTTTCAGATAATTATAGTTTTCGAGGATAACAGTGGCATTACCCTTACAGTTAAGGCCAGCCCACTGATAAACCATATTGTCAACACCGCTGATTTCCACATCCTTGAGTGTAATGGTAGCTCCGTCGGCAATGCTGATATATTCAATAGCAGAAAGTTTGCCCGTTACCGTCGCACCGTCTTGTAGCTCCCCGCCATAAACCAGCTTGGAGAGGTCAACAGTACCACTTAATTCCTGCTTAGGGAAATAATAATGTTTTTCACTGATGGGTCCCACTACACCGCCAATAGTCACAGTACCACATGTCCCATCGACACCAGCACCGATGCTGTTGTTTATGTCGAAACATGTCGAAGCAAAAACGATGTCCACACCCGAGGTGATGGTCACATTACCGCAGACTCCTTTGTGGCCTCCACCGATAGCTGCAGCCCACTCACCTCCCACGGCACGAATCTTTCCTCCAGTAATGGTAATGTTACCACAATCGTTCGGCCAACTACCTCCGATTCCTGCTGATCCAGAAGAGCCCTCAGCATCAATGGTTCCACCCTCAATAACGATGTTACCACACGAACAACTAGGACCGCCACCGATGCCCGCTGCAAAGCCATTGTTTCTGGCAATCAATGAGCCTGTTCCTTTGATGGTCAGTGTCTTTCCTACTGGAGCGTAGATAGCAGAATAGCGCTTACTGAATCCCCTTAAGGTGTTCGAGCCTTTAAGGATAATGGTGGCATCACCCAGACAGTTGAGGGCTGACCACATGCAATCATCGCTGTCAATACCATTGATTGTCACATTGTCAAGCGTTACGGTGGCACCATCAACAAGTGTAAGCTGGTAGGCATCGCCAAGCGTTCCTGTCAGCGTTGAACCATCCAAAATCTCACCACCGGCTGTCAGCGTAGAGAGATCTATGATACCGTTATAAATAGGCATCGGATAAGTATAGAGTCTTGATGGTGTGCCTGCTACCTGTACACCACCAATCGTCACAGTACCGCTAGTTGCTTCAAGACCGGCTCCAATGCTATAGGGTGCGCTGTCACCTTTTGTTGCGCGGACAATACAATTGTTAATAGTGATATCCCCACAATTTGCCTTGTAGCTACCACCGATACCCGCAGACCCATAACCGCCCTTAGCGGTGACATTACCTCCGATGATGGTGATGTTACCACAAGTGGCATCAGCACCACAGCCGATACCAGCGCCTTCACTGGTATTCGTGGCTATAATAGTACCGCTTTCGATGACAATGTTACCACTGTCTATATACCAACCACCACCTATGCCGGCACCAAGCATATGAGTAGTGGCTTCAAGTGATCCTTCCCCTTTGATGGTGAGCGTTTTATTCTGTGGAACGTATATACCTGGATAACTGCGTTCAAATCCCCTTATATAACTTGAACCTGTCAGGATGATCGTAGCATCTCCCAGACAAGTTAGGCCTGCCCATTTGTAACTTTCGTTATCCGCACCATCGATGTTCGCGTCGAAGAGTGTTACAGTAGCTCCATCGGCAATGCTAACCTTCACGTTTGCGTTGAGGATGCCGGTAAGCATTTCACCCGTCTGAGCTGTATAATCTTCTGTGAGCGTTGCCAAATCTACTGGATTGCCATCGCCTACAGTGAAGGTTACTGTCTGGATTCCGCTATATGGTTCCTTACCAGTTAGGGTCAAGGTGTAGGTGCCTTTTTCTTTCACCGTTCTTACCGCATTTCCATTACAGGTATATGATGCTGTGAAGTCGGTCGATTCACTTAGTGTATTACTGAAAATATCTTTGACGGTATAGTTTATGGCGATATTGCTTCCCGTGTACTTATAATACGGATGTATTCCACTGATGGATGTTTTGTTAAAATCCGTTATGTCGGCACTTGTTATGAAAGCGAATTCCGCCAATTGGGCATAACTACCATCAATACTGCCTTTTATTTGAAATTGGAAGTATTTATATGCGGTGGTAACATCTTCAATATGAAAAGAAACGTCTGTTTTGTTGAGAGGTGGCAAACTATAATTATTCGTTTCAGAAGCAATCGTTGTCCATTCTGTATCATTCTTGTTTACCTTTGCATAAATGATCCATTTTGTTGGATTGTATCCCGTCTTTGTTTTGGTGTCATAACCTGTAGTCAACACATAACCCAGAGGAATGATAGGTTCAGAAGCCTCAAACTCTATAATAGGGTTCTGGCTGGGAACGCAACACCACTGGGTATTCTTATTGCCATCGATCAGATTACGATACTCCATGCCAACGACAGTAGTTGAAGCATATTGACGTATAGCTGTGTAAGTTATCCCGTCTGCCCGTGCCGTCTGATGAACAGTAAACATCACAAAAGCCAACAGCAATAAACGTGATTTCAGGGAATGAACGGTTTTGTTAGTAGTCATAATCGTTGAAGTAAATTAGATTAGTAGTATTCCTAGTAAAAAAGAAGAAGGGGTGCACAAAGCACGCCCTTCTATTCATGTTAGATGATTTACTCGCTCACCATCGTCTTGATATTTCCTTCCTCATCATACTCGAGCGGCATGACTTTCAGGGAACGCAGATGGGTGATGTCGTTAGAGGGCACGCAGTCGTGGTGGAACAGATACCACTTGCCTTTGTACTCCACGATGCAGTGATGGGTTGTCCAGCCTACCACAGGTTCCAGGATCACACCCTGATAGGTGAAAGGACCGTAAGGATTATCGCCAATGGCGTAGCACAGCAAATGACTGTCGCCTGTTGAGTAACTGAAATAGTATTTACCGTTATACTTATGCATCCACGAAGCCTCGAAGAAACGATGCGGGTCGCCTGCCTTCAAGGGCTGTCCGTCATTGTCGATGATAAGCACCTGACGTGGAGCCTCAGCAAACTGCAGGAGGTCGTCGCTCATGCGAGCCATCAAGCTGGGCAAAGCCGGCATATCGGGAGCTGTGTAGAGCTGTGTCTTACGATCAGGAGCAGGACCCAGGTCGATACCTTCCTTCAGCACCTTTTGCGGAGCCACGTTCCACTGCAGCTGACCGCCCCAGAGACCACCGTAGTAGCAGTACACCTGACCGTCATCATCCTTGAACATACAAGGGTCGATGCTGTAAGCACCGCGGATGGGGTGTTCCTGCGGGATGAACGGACCCTCGGGACGTTCGGCAATGGCCACACCGAGATGGAACACACCGTTGTAATCCTTGGCCGAGTAGATAAGATAGTACTTACCGTCTTTCTCAACCACGTCGCTATCCCACATCTGCTTCTCTGCCCAAGGCACATCCTTCACATCAAGGACTACACCATGATCTGTAACCTCACCTTCCATCACATCGTCCATGGAAAGAACGTGGTAGTCTTTCATCTGGAAATGACCACCATCATCGTCGAAGGCTGCTCCAGCCTCCCAGTCGTGACTGGGATAAACATAGACGCGTCCGTTAAACACGTGGGCTGCAGGATCAGCCATATAATCGCTCGGGAATAAATATCTTGCTTTCATTGTTCTTATTGCTTTAAGTTAATAAATTTACTTTGCTCTTGCCTCAATCTCGCGGCTCATCTCATCCAGTCTTTCGTCTGTAAGAGGATACTTATAAATAAGGTAGCCCACAATAACCAGAAGGATGGCAGGAATGATGGTGGTGAAGATCAGGATGGCATTCTGTGCGATGGCCGAGTAGTTAGCCAACTTGGGATAGTAGGCGTTTACAGGTGCACTGATGAATGATGCCAGGAACACCACAACGAAGATGCCAAGCACCAGCTGCAGACACTTGTTTGCCTTGAACTCCTGCCACATCTCACCGAATGAAACGGGCTTCTCAGGAGTGGTGGTGATATTCTCCTTACTTCCCTTGAAGCAGAGCATCAAGAGGAAGAAGCCCACGATGGCAAACACACATGTCACGGTGAACCATGCCATAGGATCGGTAGCCAAAGCCGACTCCTCGCTGGCGAAGTTGAAGCCAATCCAACCCATTACCAACGGAGTGATCCAACCAGCGATAGAGAAACCAGCCTTGAAGGCCACACCAGCCAGCGCGTTTACCGTAGCTGCCGGACGGTTTCCTGTACGGTATTCAGCCTCAGTGATTACCTCAGGAACAAGTGCCCACATCAGTGAACCAACGAGCAGACCCACACCAGTCATCACCTTGGCGGTCTGGACAAGTGTATTCAAGCTTGCCACATCGAAGAACTTACCGATGATGAACAAGATGGCAAAGCCAATCAAGCCGATGGCGAGAAGGGTGTAATACAAGCCTTTCTTACCCAACCATTTCTTCAATGCTGGCAGAGAAGGCAGGATGATGAAGGCAGGAATGGTACCGATAGCCATGAACGTAGCCTGATTCCAGTCGATGGCTGAATGTACACACATGGCAAGACCGATGGGGAAACCAGCCTGAACGATGATCTGACCCAAGTTGGCGCATACCATACGGGTAGAAGTAAGGATAAGCACCTCGTCGTTGTCACGCGTCATACTGGCCATGATAGAGCCGTAAGGTATGTTCACCACTGAATAGATCATGCTAAGCACAGTATAGCTAAGTGCAGCATAGACCATCTTCATCGGCATTGACCATGTAGCAGCCTGGGGAAGCATCAGCAAACAGGCGGCAACGGTAAGAGGAATACCGCCGTAGAGAAGATAAGCACGATACTTACCCAACTTAGGATTGCGGTTATCGATATAACGCCCCACTACAGGACTCCAGAAACAGTCGATGAGACGAACCGTAAGGATCAGTCCGCTGACAAACGCAGCATTGATTTTCAGTACTGTAGTAAGGTAAATCATCAGGTAGGTTGCTACCGTCTGGAAAATAAGGTTCTGCGCCAAATCGCCGGATCCGAATCCGATGCGCTGTAACCAAGAAAGTTTGTAGAAGCCATTCGCTTCCTTCGTATTAGAAAATGATTCCATAAAAATAGTTATTAATTAATTGTTTCATGTTTGTCAAAAAATCGAGGTATCCTCCTATTTCATCATCGATGCGGCATACTTACCCATGGCCTCATAGCCTGCAGGATTCAGGTGGAGCCAGTCTTCCGAATACTCCTTCTTGAGTTTATCCGGTTCGTTCTCATCTCTGACGAGTTGGTCGAAATCAATGATTCCATCGGCTCTTTTGCAATTCCTGATCCAATCGTTGATATACTGACGACCGGCTTCGTGGTAGTAGGAATGGTAGCCATTGCCCTTGAAAGGAGTGATGGTGGCCAGATAGACCTTCATGCCCTTATCCTTGGCCTCCTTGATGAATCGCTCGTAGGCATTAACGAGTTTTGCGGTGGTCTGCTCCACATGACGACTGTTTCCGAGATCGTTCACACCCTCGAAGATGATCAGGGCGCTCAAACCACTCTGGTCGAGGATATCACGCTCGAAGCGCTTCACGGCAGGTTCGCTCAAGCCACCTTCAACCACGCTGTTGCCACCAATACCTAAGTTCAGCACACCCACCTGTCCTTGTAATGCCTCAGCGAGGAAGTCGGGCCAGCGGTTCTGCTTGTTGGTAGTACTGCCACGACCGTCGGTAATCGAGTTACCCAATACAGCCACGCAAGGCAGCGCACCTTTCACGTCGAGTGCAGCGATATTGTACCAGTGGTCAACCTTCTCACCCTCAGCAAAGCTGCTCTTGGGCTTGGACACACCAGGGATGATATACGAGGTGGTGCGTGAACCACGGTGAGAGGTGGCATTTACGGGAACACCCTGACCGTAGTTGATGGTAATGGACAACCGCTGCAGCGGTTTCAGGGAATACTTGATGACATCCGAATAAATGGCCTTACCCGGTTCGATGGTCACATTCTTCTTTCCACCGAAGGTAAGATATTTGGCCGTCTTGGTCTGAATCTCCCACCCCTCCAGTGCATCAGCAATGTAAAGGGAAAGGATCTCAACGGGCTCCTTACTGAATTCGTTTGACAATTTCAGGCGCAATTCATTGCCTCCGAGGGAGACATGAATGATTTCACGTAATGAACGGTTTGCAAGCGTACTGGCCGGCATATCGCCAGGACCCGTGAACTCAGCGGCAGCTGCCCAGGTACCTGTCCACTGGGCATGAACCTGCATGGACACTGTCATGAGAATCGCTACAATGATCTTTTTCATAAATTTCATCAACAGGGTTAGTCTTTTACACCTGCAAAATTACACACTCCTTTCCAAAATCACTATTGATTTCGTAACTATTATATTTCAAAATGTATCATTGAGACATATTTTATCGTATAATTTTGAAATATGACGGCTTTTTTCTACTTTTGCAGAAGAATTTAAGACCAAGATATGAGACTACCAAAACAAATCGTACTCCTGATTCTATTCCTGATGACCGTCGGCCAAGGATGGGCTGACACGGGAAAGCTGTACACGTCAGGCAAGCTCTCGAGCAGTCTCATTGAATGTATCTGTCAGGACAAATATGGTTACCTCTGGATAGGAACGGAATATGGACTGAACAAATTTGACGGCTACCGGTTCTCGACTTATATCTATGAAAAGGACGATACCACGACGATTGTTGACAATGAAGTGGTGAAGCTGCTGTGCGACCAGGATGGCAGACTGTGGGTGGGGTGCAGTAAAGGACTGGCCCGCTACGACTATGAGAACGGCAATTTCGTGAGATATGCTTTTCCCGACAGCGTACAGCCCAGAGTGAGTGCCCTGGTGCAATACAGCAATGGGGATATCCTGATTGGTACTGCGGGTTACGGATTGTACAGCATCCGCAAGGGAGATGACCATATCACCTTGGAAAAGGCTTTCCGTATACAGAAAACCGACGATTTCTTCAGTAGGATATTCGAAGACGACCAGCACTGCATCTGGCGAAGCAACCACCTCACTACCTTCTCGAGGTTCAAGGTGAATAACCGTAAGCCGGTGGAAGTGAAGAACTACGAATCGCCTTGCGGCGCACCAAGAGACTATATCAGATGCAGCGACGGAGGATTCCTCATTATCTGCGTGTATGGCATTCTGAGATACGACTATGCCACGGGGGAGGTGACAGATGCGGGATTCGACCTGTCGGCACTGGACAGCAAACTGCCGATGCGGGAGGCTACGCTGAGCAGAAACGGGGATATCTTCATTGCCACGGCAGGACAAGGACTGATGGTGATTCCGCACGATTCGAAGGTGCTGCGCCCTGTGGATTCACAGAACAGGGGTTTCAATCTGGCCAACGCCAATGTAAGTGATGTCTTGGAGGATAAGGATAACAATATATGGATTGGCTGTTACCAGAAAGGGCTCTACCAGCTGAACCAGGAGCAGGATGCGTTCAAGAACTGGAGCTTTGCTGAACAGAACTATGCGGTGGGCACCAGTGTTTCGTCGCTCGCCCTGGATGCCAACGGTCAGGTGCTTTGTACAATTCAGAACACGGGTGCCTATCGTTTCGACCAGCAGGGAAGAATCATTGCACAACTGAAAACACCGGTAAGACCACATACCATATACACCGATAAAACCGGGCGTATTTGGCTTTGCACGGAAAGAATTCTATATAGCTATAACCCTGAGACGGGAGCAAGTGTTCCCATGGTGTCGGGCAGTGGATGGGGCCTGAACTGCGTGACCGACGACGGGAAGGGAACGATGTATATCTGCGACTATGGTAAAGGACTGATTGTCTATAACTCCAATACAGGGGAAAGCACCGTTTACAGCATGAATCAGGATGGAGGAAAGCTGGGCAGTCTGCCGAACGACTGGATACGGGCTTTGTTCATCGACCGGTACGGTCTGCTGTGGATCGGAAGCGCCGATGGAATCGCATGTATGAACCCCGAAACACGTAGCTTCAAACAGTATGGCTGGAACAAACGACTGACTGGTATGCAGTGTAATGCTTTCTGTGAGCAACGACAGGGGAATATCCTGATCGGTACGAATGCCGGTCTTTTTATCTTCGACCGGATCAAGAACGAGATTAACCGCTTCCCGCATTCTGATACGCTGAACAACAAACTCATCTACGGCATTGTTACCGACCGTGAGGAAGACATCTGGGTGAGCACGTCGATGGGCATCTGGCAATACAGCTGTCAAGCACAGAAATGGATAGGACATATCAACGGTAACGGACTAAATAATAAGGAATATGTACTGGGTACAGTGTTCCAAACCCCCGATGGAATGATTGGTTTTGGCACAAACGATGGTGTTACGACCTTCTACCCCAGTGATGTGAAGAACAGTGATGTGAAGATGGGGGATGTGTTCCTGACGAACCTGATTGTTGACGGGAAGAGCCGTAGTACCATGAAAGACGATTTCACCGTGGCCTACGATGAGAATTCGTTCACCATGGAGTTCTCACTGCTTACCTTCAAGAACACGGATAACATCACGTTCCAGTACCGTATCAACGGGAATGACGACTGGCTCTCGTTCAACGAAGGAACGAATGCCATCTCGTTCAACAAGATGAAACCGGGGAAATATGTCATCGAGGTAAGGGCGCTTTGCAATGGTATTTACTCGGAAAAGACCAAGACCATTACGGTGAGGGTGAAAGAGCCTTGGTATGCTTCTCCCCTGGCCTATCTGATCTATCTCCTGCTGATCTTGGCTGCTGCTGCCCTCACCTTTATGATGGTTGAGCGCAGGAACAAGGAGATGTTGGAGGAGTCGAAGATGCGCTTCCTGATCAATGCCACCCATGATATCCGTTCTCCGCTGACGCTCATCATGGGACCGCTGAAGAAGCTGAAGGCGCGCATTACTGATCAGGAGAGTCTGGAGGATATCGACACCATCGACCGCAATGCACAACGTCTGCTGTTACTGGTGAACCAGATTCTCGACGAAAGGAAGATCGACAAGAACCAGATGAAGCTGCATTGTAAGGAGACTGATCTGGTGCCGTTCCTCAACGGTATCCTCACCTTATTTAATTATAATGCGCAACAACGCAACATCAGCTTTAACTTCATCCATGAAGACGAGCAGCTGATGGTGTGGATAGACCGTATCAACTTCGACAAGGTGATCAGTAACCTGCTGAGTAATGCGTTCAAATACACGTTCGACAACGGACAGATTGACGTGGTACTCACACACGACAGTAAAACGTTCACCGTGAAAGTCATTGACAACGGTATCGGACTGAAGGAAGATAAGCCCGAACGACTCTTCGAGCGGTTCTACCAGGGCAGTAATGCCCGCGATCTGCATCTTGATGGCACAGGTATCGGACTGAACCTGAGTAAGGCGATAGTGAACATGCATAGCGGTACTATTACTGCGGCCAACAGGGAGGATGGTATGCGAGGAACGGTGATTACCGTGCAGATGCCCCTTGGAAACAGTCATCTCAAGCCTGAGGAGATTGAGGAGGAAGAATCCACCACCGCCTCTCATCCGCAGGGTCGTCAGGCTTGTAAGAACTTTAATATCCTCATTGCCGACGATGATGTGGAGATTGCCAACTATATCCGCAATGAGTTGGGCAGATGGTATCGATTCGATGCGGCCACGAACGGAAAGGAAGCACTGAAGGCCTTGCTCACCAGCGACTACGACTTGGTGATTTCCGACATCATGATGCCCGAAATGGATGGTATCGCCTTGCTGAAGAGTATCAAGGGGAATGTCAACATCAGTGATATACCTGTTATCTTACTGACATCTCGTTCGGAGGTAAGCGACCGTCTTGAAGGACTGAAACGGGGTGCTGATGCTTTCATCGCCAAGCCGTTCAACATGGAAGAGCTGCACATCCTCATCGACAACCTCATCGACAATGTACGCCGCCTGCGCGGTAAGTTCTCTGGTGCCCAGACACAAGAGGAGAAAGTGGAGAAGGTGGAGGTGAAAGGTAACAACGATGTGCTGATGGACCGTATCATGAAATGTATCAACGAGAACCTGTCGGATCCCGATTTCAACGTGGAGAAGCTCACCGAGAAGGTAGGAATCAGTCGTGCCCAGCTGCACCGTAAGATGAAGGAGATCACAGGTATCTCTACCGGTGACTTCATCCGTAACCTCCGACTGGAGCAGGCTGCCCGTCTCATCCGTGAGAAGAAGATCAATGTGACACAGGTGGCCTATGCTGTAGGTTTCAATAACCAGACCCATTTCTCCACCGTATTCAAGAAACATTATGGAATGACCCCCACGGAGTATATTGAAAGGGGGGAAAAAGGCGAGGAGTAATTTTTCGTGGAGTGTGGAATGTGGAGTGTGGAGTGAGAATAGTACTGAGATAAAGTATTCATATACAAAGTCACTTGTTCTTGAAAGCATATCTCATTCCACATTCCACACTCCACACTCCACAAGAATTTCACAGTTCTATACTATGAAAGACAATAATTAACAGCAATGATACATAAAGAAATGAGACATATTCTCTTTTTACGTACCTTTGCATCGTTAAATCTTTTTATTTTTTTATCTAACTGTATGAAAGTAAACCTAAGAAAAAGAATGCTTTGTATGGGATTGTGTACAGTCATCGGACTGACCCTTTCCACACAGGCCACAGCAGCCCCGGAGGGGAACTCCGTGAATGCTGTTCAACAAGCAAAGAGAGTGACTGGTACGGTGAGCGATTCCCAAGGACCGCTGATTGGTGCCACTATTCTCGAAAAAGGAACCACCAATGGTGTAGTAACCGATTTTGATGGCAACTTTGAGATTTCAGTGAAGCCAGGGGCAACCTTGGTCGTATCTTACGTGGGTTATATCTCACAGGAAATCAAGGTAGGCAGCGAGTCGAACATCCCTGTTATCTTGAAAGAAGAAGGACACAGCCTGAACGAGGTGGTGGTGATCGGTTACGGTACCCAGCGTCGTGAGGCCGTTACTGGTTCTGTGGCCAATGTAGGTGGTGAGAAACTGAACCAGATTGCAGCTACCAATGCCGCACAAGCCCTCCAGGGTCGTGTTGCTGGTGTGCTCATGACACAGACCTCTACCAAGCCGGGTGAGGAAATGCAGATCCGTATCCGTGGTCAGCGCTCTCTGAGTGCTTCTAACGACCCGCTGATCGTGCTCGACGGAATCCCCTTCATGGGAAAGCTTTCTGATATCAACCCCACCGATATCAAGTCGATGGACATCCTGAAAGATGCTTCCGCCACTGCTATCTACGGTTCCCGTGGTGCCAACGGTGTCATCATCATCACTACAGCCAAGGGTTATCAGGGCGCTCCCGCCAAGGTTACCTATAATGGCTATGTGAACTTCAAGACCGTGTTCCACAAGTATCCTATGATGGACGGACCAACCTTCAACCAGTTCCGTAAGTATGCTGGCTTGTACCAGAACTCATTGGACGAGAACGAGAATACCAATACCGACTGGCAGGATCTGTACTACCAGACAGGTATCAGTCATAACCACGACTTCAGCGTTGCCGGTGGTACCAATGGCGGTAGCTACAGCTTCGGCGCCGGTTACTACCATGATGAGTCGGTTGTTCCTACCGAGGGTTACGACCGTATCTCTGTTCGCGGTAACTTCGACCAGATGGTGGGCAAGTGGTTCCGCTTCGGTTTGAGCACTAACAACAGCTACCGCAAGAACCAAGGTGTGAACGATATGTATGGTGTATTGAGCAAGAGTCCGCTTGCTAGTCCGTACGACGAGAACGGTAACCTGAAGCGCTATGTCTCTCTGCCCGCCGACGATCAGAGCGTGGTGACCAAGGAGACCGTGAAGCGCGACAAGGATGTGTGGCTGAGCGAGAACAAGGGTATCGGTTCTTACAACACCCTCTTCGGTGAGGTGAAGTGCCCTTGGATTGAAGGACTGAGCTATCGCATCAACATCGGTTTGAACTTCAGAAGCTCAAAAGGTGGCGGTTTCACCGGCACTGGCGTGAACAACAAGGATGCCAATGCAGTGAACAGCGGTAACATCTCTGAGAACCAGACCTACAACTGGGCAGTGGAGAACCTCCTTACCTACGAGCGCACCTTCGCAGAGAAACATAACCTGAACGTAGTAGGTATGTACTCTGCCGAGCAAACCACCTACGAGTCAACAGGTGCCAACGCACAGGATATTCCTGCCGACTACTTCCAGTACTATGCACTCGACAAGGCCGTTGGTCAGGCTAACCTCGCCGGTTACAACTACTGGCAGAGCGGTCTGCTTTCATGGATGGGTCGTGTGATGTACTCTTATGATAATAAGTATATGCTTTCTGTTGCCCTCCGTTCCGACGCTTCTTCTCGTCTGGCCAAGGGTCATCAGTGGCACACCTATCCCGCTGTCAGCGCTGGTTGGAACATCGCCCGCGAGGCCTTCATGGAAGGAACCAAGTCATGGCTCGACAACCTGAAGCTGCGCATCGGTTATGGTGAGACCTCTAACCAGAGTATCAACCCCTACTCTACTCTTGGTGGACTGGCCGTACGTAACTATAAC
Source organism: uncultured Prevotella sp. (assembly GCA_900314935.1). Classification (GTDB taxonomy): domain Bacteria; phylum Bacteroidota; class Bacteroidia; order Bacteroidales; family Bacteroidaceae; genus Prevotella. The sequence continues at coordinate 49,977 of OMXE01000015.1, read as the reverse complement.
TTCGGTGATGTATATAAGGCTGGTTACTATGTGAACGCACTGCCTAACCCCGAGCTGGGCTGGGAGTATTCAAAGACCTGGAACTTCGGTATCGACTTCTCCATGTTCAGCGGTCGTCTGTCTGGATCTCTTGAGTACTACATCCAGAAGACCAACGATATCCTGCTCGACGTTTCTCTGCCTTCTACCTCTGGTGTAAGCAGCTATACAGGTAACATCGGTAATACCGAGAACAAGGGTTGGGAGCTCACGTTGAACGGTATCATCATCGACAATAAGAACGGTTGGAACTGGGAAGCTGGTATCAACCTCTATCAGAACCGCAACAAGCTGACCAAGCTGACGGGTGCTGTTGACGAGAACGGTAAGCCTGTACCTGATGAGGCAAACCGTTGGTTCCCCGGATATCCTATCGATGTGATCTACGACTATAAGTATATCGGTTTGTGGCAGCCGGGAGAAGAGGCAGCTATGAACGTCCTCGAGCCCGGTGGTAATGTAGGTATGATCAAGGTGGCTCACGACAAGGCCCTCGACGCTAATGGTAATCCTACCCGTCAGATTGGTGCTGAAGACCGTGAGATCATGAGCATGGAGCCCGATCTCATCGGTGGTTTCAACTCTACAGTAAGCTACAAGGGCTTCGACCTGACTGTAATCGGTGCCTTCCAGGTTGGTGGTAAGCTGATCTCTGCTATCCACTCTTCCAACGGTTACCTGAACATGCTGACCGGTCGTCGTGGACAGCTGGATGTTGACTACTGGACAGAAAACAATACGGGTGCCAAGTATCCGAAACCAGGTGGTATCCAGAGCGGTGATAACCCCAAGTATGGTTCTACCCTTGGTTACTTCAACGCCGGCTACCTGAAGGTACGTGCCATCACACTGGGTTACAACTTCGACAACCTGAAGGCTGTGAAGGACTTCGGAATCAGTCGTCTGCGCCTCTACGCAACGGTTCAGAACCCGTTCGTGCTCTTCTCACCGTTCAACAACGAGTGCGGACTTGATCCCGAGACCAACTCTTATGCTAACCAGAACACAGCTGTTGGTATTGATGGTTACACGGGTAAGCACAGAATGCCCATCGTGGGTTACAACACACCTTCTACCCGCAACTTCCTGTTCGGTATTAACGTTACATTCTAAGATTGAAAAATTGAAGAATTGAAGAATTAAAAGAAAATAATAAGAGTATGAAAACTAAAAGTATCAAATATATCCTCGCTGCGAGTCTTGTCTGCTGTGGTCTTTCCACAACGCTGACATCCTGCAATGATGTGCTCGACGAGCAGCCTCGCAGTCAGTTCGACCCGACATTCTTCACCACGAAGGCGGGTATCGAGGGAGGTCTGACCTCACTCTACGCTCACTTGCGTTATTTCTATGGTAACGGTTACTACCTGAACAGTCTGGAAACCGGTACCGACGAGTATACCTATGCACAGAGTGCTGATGGTAACTTCAAGGATGCCGACCTCTCAGGCGTTGGCTCCATGACACCTAATAATAGTATTGCCGGTGGTTGCTGGGGAGCGGCTTTTGCCAATATCAATACCGCCAGCGGTATCATCGAGAATGGTGCAGAAGCTGGTATGGATGCAGCACTGTTAGCAGAGGCTTATTTCTTCCGTGCCTTCGACTACTTCATTCTGGTGCAGACCTACGGTGGTGTGCCTCTGGATCTGGGTGCTGGCGAACTGAAATTCAACACCTCTACCGTTCGTACCTCTGTACGTAACACCGTACCTGAGGTGTATGCTGCTATCTTCAAAGACCTTGAGAAGGCTGTGGCTGACCTGCCCGAGAACCCGCGTCTCACCGGTACAGCAACAAAGAACCTTGCTCGTTTGTATCTCTCCAAGGCTTACCTTACCTATGCTTGGTGGCTGGAGAACCCGAACAATATCCCCACCTATCCTGAGTGCAGCCGTAACGCTGGCGAGGCTAACAGCTACTTCCAGAAGGCTTACGACATGGCTATGCAGGCTATCAACAATCCTGGACCGTATGCCCTGCAGCCCACCTTCTATGATGTGAACGTGGCTACCAACGACCGTAACTCTGAGATCATGCTCTATGCTGATCACGACGAGGACGAGAAGTTCGGTAACGGCGGTGCTGGCTATGGCTGGGGTAGCGGTGGTTCTCCTGAGAACTTCGCTTACTGGATGGAGACATGGAACTACACTGAGATGACTGCCAAGGCAGCTTCTGGTGCTACCATCAATCCTATTCAGCGTGAGGCTGTGCAGGCCCTCGGTCGTCCTTGGACCCGTATGGCTCCTATCGCCGACAACTTCATGGAAGGTGGTGTTTGGGAAGATGCTGTGAAGGCTATCGACTCACGCTATGATGCTACCTTCACCCTGCGCTACCACACCAACTGGCAGAAGTCTGGCGGTACTGAGCCTTATGTGTTCGGTGCTAACGGTATGCAGGTTGGTCCTAACGAGGTTTACTTCAGCTGGGTTCCCGAGAGCGAGGACAGCAAGATCAACTACACGGGTGCCGACGGTAAGCTCGGCTTCGGTGAGATGGAAGGTCGTCCCGACTTCGTTGTAGCCGTGAACCATATCAGTCGTAAGAAGTACCCCATCAACTGGAAGATCGGTATCTACCGTACAGATAACAATGGTGGCTTAGGCTCTAAGGTGAATGGTGGTAGCCCACGTCCTTGGAATGTGGCTAAGTTCTCTGAGTTCTACCTCATCGGTGCAGAGGCTGCTGTGAAGCTGGGTAAGAACGCTGAGGCCAAGACCTTGGTGAACGTGCTCCGCGCCCGTGCCGGTAAGCAGACATTCTCTCAGAACGACAACGTGGCTGTTACGGTTGACAATACCGAGGCTATGCTGGCTGCTACTCCCGATGTCATCACCATCGACTACATCCTCGATGAGCGTAGTCGTGAGTTCTGGGGCGAGGGTTACCGTTGGTTCGACCTCGTTCGTACGCAGAAGTGGGCTGAGCGTGCAAGCACCTACCGCATCGCCGGTAGTGGTTACACAGATAAGGATCTGCAGACCTTCACACGCGACATTCCCGCAGGCTATTACATCCGTCCTATTCCGCAGGGTCAGCTCGACGGTCTGATCATGTCGAAGGAGGAGAAGGCAGCCTACCAGAATCCTGCCTACAGACAATAGTCCATAACCTCTTGTTAGTATATCAACTGTAGCAAGTTAGACTTGCTACAGTTGTTGTGGAATGAGGAGTGTGGAATGAGGAATGAGAATAGTACAGAGATACAGTATCATATACAAAGTCACTTGTACTTGAAACATTCCTCACTCCACACTCCTCACTCCTCACTCCTCTAAAAAGTTTGCATGTTCTCATGCAAACTTTATTTTTTATTTTGTTTTGCGCCCGATTTACATTATCTTTGCAACATAAAACCTGAATTTATCAAAAATATGGGATTCATCGAACAACATCTGACAAATAATGAGCAGATTGTCCATAAGGGACATCTCCATTGGTTTGCCTATGCCGGAGGCTTATCGTTGATAATCATTCTCTGGGCTGTGGCAATGGTTATTATTGCTTTTAACCTACCCGAGGTGTGGGCATTTGTAGCGGTTACTTTATTGGCCTTGCTGATAGGCTATATCTATGTATGGCTGGTGTCCAAGAATACGGAATACTACATCACCAGTAAGCGGCTCATCGTGAAGAAGGGCATTGTGCAACGGAACACTTCTGAGCTGCGACTCGTGAAATGCGAGGGTGTGATGGTGGAACAGAGTATGCTTGGGCGTTTGTTCAACTACGGCACCATCAAGATTACCACGGGCGAGGTGGTCAACACCTATCAGTTCATCGCCAGTCCTATCCGTTTCCGCACGAAACTGAATGAAACACTCGACCAATTGGATATCTCCAAGAACTTGGAAAATAATCTGTAAGGCGAAGAATACTGAAGATGAAACCACGTGCTAAGGTAGTCTATACCTTCCTCGCAACGCTGTGTTGCGCCACGATGCTTGCCATACCCGCCAAACGCGGGCAATGGAAGACCATCACCCTGTCGGACGGACGACAGGTGAAGGTGGAGCTGCGCGGTGATGAGAGGGCGCATTGGTGGGAGGATTCTATTGGGAACCGGTATCTTTCTCGAGGAGTGTGGAGTGTGGAATGTGGAGTGAGAAATGATGATGAGACTCGAGGAGTGAGAAATGATGATGAGATATGGGAGAAGATGGAGGAAAAGGATTGGAGTAAACGACACAACACCCGAAGGTATTCTCCTTCCTCCCTCCTCCATCCTCCTTCCTCGAAGTATTCCTCCACAATACCCCTCCCTACGGAGGGGCCAGGTGGGTCTTCCCACCGCCGCGGCCTCATCATCCTCGTGGAATTTCAGAACAAGCAGTTCAGAGAGGAGAACGACAGGGTGATGTTCGACAGGATAGCGAACGAGAAAGGGTTCAGCGAACGTGGGTTCAAGGGTTGCGTGAGCGACTATTTCCGCGACCAGAGTAACGGAATGCTCGACCTGACGTTCGACGTGATAGGACCGGTAACCATCAACAACGACTTTGAGTATTACGGTAAGAACGTAGGACCGGACAACTATGACGCGCACCCCGACGAGATGATTATGGAGGCGTGTCTGCTGGTGGATGACGAGGTGAACTTCGCTGAATACGACTGGAATGGTGACGGATACGTGGAACAGGTGGTGGTGATCTATGCCGGACAAGGCGAGGCAAACGGAGGTGGCAATAATACGATATGGCCGCACGAGTGGTCCTTGACAGAGGCGGATTACGGTAAGCCGCTGAGCTTGGACAAGGTGCGTATCGACACCTATGCATGCTCACCAGAGCTCAGTACCCGTACACGTATCGACGGCATCGGCACACTCTGTCATGAGTTCAGTCATTGTCTGGGATTACCCGACATGTACGATGAGGACCGTAAGAACTACGGAATGGGCAACTGGGATCTGATGGATCAGGGTTCGTATAACGGCAACGGCTTTTGTCCTGCGGGGTACACCGCCTACGAGAAGATGTACTGCGGCTGGCAGCAGCCCATCGTGCTGACTACTGATACCGTTGTCAACGACATGAAGCCCATTAGCGATGGGGGCGACACCTATATTATATATAATGATGCGCACCCCAATGAGTTTTACATGTTGGAGAACCGGCAGAGGATTGGCTGGGACAAGAATCTCACGGGTACCGGACTACTCATTACCCACATCGACTACGACCCGGATGCGTGGTATTGGAATACGGTTAATTCGTTCAGCACCTACTACGACAGGTATTACAATGAATTCGTGAACGACCACGAGCGGTGTACCATCTTCCATGCCGACGAAGATCAATCGAGCACGATCTCGGGAATCATCGGCGATGCCTACCCTTTCCTGTTCAACGACAGTCTGACCGTTAATTCCCGTCCCGCCACCACGCTTCACAACAGAAACAGCGCGGGGGAGAAGTATATGCAGGTGGCCATCAAGAATATCAAGAAGAATGAAGACAAGACCATGTCGTTCCAGTTTTTCCAAAGAGGTGTTGCCTCGGGAATAAAACATGTAAGAGAACAGGATAGTCTGGATGGTGCCATTTATAGTATGGAAGGTATCTACTTGGGTACCGACAGGAAACGTCTTCCTAAAGGAATCTATATTATCGGAGGAAAAAAGACCATAATTCCTTAACATTATCACTAATTTGTGGTTATTATGTGAATTTTAATAAGAAAAATTTGTGAAATAATAAAATATTTCTTAATTTTGCATTTTGTAACTAATTGGTTTTTGAATTTACACATTATATTATTTAACAAACGAGAGGATTTTTATGGAAAAAAGACTGATGACCTTGTTGGCCTGTCTGTTCCTTGTGTTTGGAACGGCATTGGCCCAGACAAAAGTCTCTGGCACCGTGATATCCGCGGATGATGGCGAGCCGGTTATCGGCGCAAGCGTCATGATCAAGGGTACTAAGACAGGTGCTATCACAGACGTAAATGGTAAGTTCTCCCTGAACTCTCCGCAGAGCAACCCGCAGATTGTGGTTACTTACGTGGGTATGGTTTCCCAGACGCTGAGAGGTGGACAGGACATGAGAATCGTGTTGGAATCAGATGCTACAACCATCGATGAAGTGGTGGTAACGGGTATGCAGAAGATGGACAAACGACTCTTTACGGGAGCTACCAGTAAAGTAGATGCCGAAAAGGCGAAACTGGATGGTGTGGCAGATATCTCCCGTTCATTGGAGGGTCGTGTGGCCGGTGTATCCGTGCAGAACGTATCTGGTACGTTCGGTACCGCTCCGAAGATCCGTGTACGTGGTGCTACTTCTATCTACGGTTCATCTCGCCCGTTGTGGGTTGTGGATGGCGTGATCATGGAAGACGTGACAGAGGTGGATGCCGACAAACTGTCTTCGGGTGACGCTGAGACACTGATCTCATCTGCTATCGCAGGTTTGAACTCGGATGACATTGAGAGCTTCCAGATTCTGAAAGACGGTTCAGCTACTTCTATCTATGGTGCCCGCGCTATGGCTGGTGTGATTGTTGTTACCACCAAGAAGGGACGTGCCGGACAGGCTCGTATCAACTACACCGGTGAGTACACCATGCGCCTGAAGCCTTCTTACAGTCAGTTCAATATCATGAACTCACAGGAGCAGATGGGTGTTTACAAGGAAATGGCTAACAGCGGTCTGATCTCTTTCGGTCGTACCTATCGCGCTCAGAGCAGCGGTGTGTATGGAAAGATGTACCAGCTGATGAACCAGTATAACGAGACCACTGGTCGTTACGGACTGGCCAACACACCTGAGGCACAGGCTGCCTACCTGCGTGAGGCTGAGATGAGGAACACCGATTGGTTCGATGAGCTGTTCTCTACAGCTATCCAGCACAACCACTCCGTATCCTTGTCAACAGGTACCGATAAGGCACAGTACTACACCTCTTTCTCATTCATGGACGATCCGGGATGGACAGAACAGAGCAAGGTACAGCGCTATACGGCAAATGTGAACGCACTGTATAACCTGTCGAAGAAGGTTAGCGTAAACTTCCTGAGCAATGCTGCCTATCGTAAGCAGCGTGCACCAGGTGCTCTGAGTCAGAGTATCAACGCCGTAACCGGTGAGGTGAGCCGCGACTTCGACATCAACCCGTATTCGTATGCCATCAACACTTCACGTGCTTTGGATCCGAACGAATACTATACACGTAACTTCTCTCCGTTCAATATCCACAAAGAGTTGGCCAACAACTATATGGATCTTGACGTTGTGGACCTGAAATTCCAGGCAGAGCTGAAATACAAGCCTATCACACAGGTGGAACTGTCGGCTATTGCTGCCTATAAGTATTCAACAACCACTCAGGCTCATAACATCACCGAGGATTCGAACATGGCAATGGCTTTCCGCGCCATGGACGATGCTACAATGCGTGATGCCAACCCGTGGCTCTATACCGACCCGGATGATGCCAACTCGCTGCCCATCTCAATCCTGCCTACCGGTGGTTTCTACCGCGAGCGCAAGTACAAGATGAACAGCTGGGACTTCCGTGCTACTGCACAGTATAACGATGTGTATGGAGGCGACAAGCATATTGTCAACCTCTTCGGTGGTATGGAAGTAAGCAATACCGACCGTAACCGTACCTACTTCAACGGTGTGGGTATGCAGTATAACATGGGTTACCTCGGTGCATACGACTATCGTTACTTCAAGAAGGCCAGCGAGAACAATGAGATGTACTATACGCTGACCAACAGCTATAACCGCAAGGCTGCCTTCTTCGGCACAGCCACCTATTCATACAAGGGACGTTACACCATTAACGGTACACTGCGTTATGAAGGTTCAAACCGCTTGGGTAAGGCTACATCTGCCCGTTGGTTGCCCACATGGAACATCTCTGGTGCATGGAACGCTCATGAGGAGAACTGGTTCGAGGATGTCTTCGGTTCTGCTTTGACACATGCAACCCTGAAGGCTTCTTACTCACTGACAGCCGATGACCCATCTACGAACAATGCTGCTGTGATTATCCAGAGCTTCAACCCGTGGCGACTGTTCGCATCCGACAAGGAGTCTGGTCTTGAGATCTACGACTTTGCTAATCCTGACCTTACCTACGAGAAGAAGCACGAGCTGAACCTCGGTGTCGACCTCGGTTTCCTGAATAACCGCATCAATGTGCAGTTCGACTGGTTCCGCCGCGACAACTACGACCTGATTGGTCCGCGCCAGACAAACGGTACGAAGGGTACGATTACTGAATATGCAAACGTAGCATCCATGCGTTCTCATGGTGAGGAACTTTCTATCTCTACCAAGAATATCATGACCAAGGATTTCCAGTGGAATACCGACTTCATCTTCTCACACGTGAAGACAAAGGTAACCGAGCTTGAAAACCGCAAGCAAATCATCGATATGGTAACAGGTTCTGGTTTCACCATGGAAGGTTATCCCTACCGCTCACTCTTCTCTATCGATTTCCAGGGACTGAATGAGCAGGGTATCCCGCAGTTCATCAATGAAGAGGGTAACAAGGTAACCAGCGACATCTATTTCCAGTCGCGCGTGGTTGATTATCTGATCTATGAAGGTCCTACCGACCCGACCATCACTGGATCTCTGGGTAACACCTTCTCATACAAGGGATGGCACCTGAATCTCTTTGCCACCTATTCGTTCGGCAACAAGGTGCGCCTTGATCCTGCATTCCATGCCAGCTATTCTGATCTTGATGCTATGCCGAAGGAATTCAAGAACCGCTGGACCATGGCCGGTGACGAGAACTACACAGATATTCCTGTGATTGCCGACCTCCGTCAGCGTCAGCAGGATACCTATCTGAGCTATGCTTACAATGCTTTCAACCGTTCAACAGCTCGTGTGGCTAAGGGTGACTTCATCCGCATGAAGGAGATCTCACTGTCGTACGACTTCCCGAAAGCATGGATCAGTCATCTCTCACTCAACACCTTGAGTGCTAAGCTGCAGGCCACCAACCTCTTCCTGATCTATTCAGACAAGAAGTTGAACGGACAGGATCCGGAATTCTTCAACAATGGTGGTGTGGCCGTGCCGATGTCTCGTCAGTTTACCTTCACACTCCGTATCGGACTCTGATGAATAACAAAATGAAATTAAAAAGAACAAGAATATGAAAAAATATATTGGATTTGCAATCATCGCGATCGCCATGGGATTGTCATCTTGTAATGACTTCCTGGACAAATTGCCTGACGACCGCGCCGAGGTGAACTCCGTAGAGAAGGTATCACAGTTCTTGGTATCGGCTTATCCTAACCATCTCCCGAACTTCATCTTCGAGATCAGTTCCGACAATGTGATGGATAACGGCACTGTTTACACCGCACAGCCCAACCAGGACAAGATTTACCGCTGGGAGAACGTTGAGACAGAAGGCAATGACGACCCCCGTTCCTTGTGGAACAATGGTTATGAGAGTGCTGCCGTTGCCAACGAAGCACTGAAAGCCATCGATGAAATGGGCGGTGACGAACTTCGTGGACTTAAGGCCGAAGCACTGCTCTGTCGTGCTTATGCCATGTTCCAGACAGCCAACATCTTCTGCATGGCTTACGATCCGTCAAAGGCCGACGAATATATGGGTGTTCCCTATCCGAAGGTAGCTGGCGAAAGCGTCGATGAACGTGGTACACTGCGTGAGACCTACGAGAATATCAATGCGGATATTGAGGAAGCTCTGCCCTTGCTCGATGACAATCATCTGAAGGTTTCGAAGTATCACTTTAACTCGAAGGCAGCCTATGCCTTTGCTGCTCGCTTCAACCTCTATTACCACAACTACGACAAGGCTATCGAATATGCCACACGTGCTTTGGGTAATAATGTACCAGGTGTGCTCCGTAACATTGCTGCTTACAACCAACTGGCCGGTGCCGCTGATATCGGTAATGAGTTTATCCGCTCTTCCGAGGTTTCCAACCTGATGTTCCTTACAGGTTATTCATTGGCTGGCCGTGCAGCTTATAGTACCACTTTCCGTCGCTATGCACAAGCTCGTCCTATCATCCTGTATGAAACAGTTTGGGCTAACATGCCTTGGGGATCAGGATCCAGTGCCAATACCCTGTGGTACAGTCATCTGCTCTATGGTACTAACTATGGTATCTATTTCCCGAAACAGATGGAACAGTTTGAGATTACCGACCAGGTGAACCAGACAGGTTATGCACATATCATCGACTGTACCTTCACCACCGACGAGACCTTGCTCGTAAGAGCAGAAGCATATGCCCTGAAGAAGGACTATGCCAACGCCCTTGCCGACATGAACCTCTGGGCAGGCAACCATTGCGAGGCCAGTCGTACCGCTACTGTCAGCGGTCAGGTACGCACCGCTTACCGTCCGAACTTCACTGAAGCGAACGTGAACGAGTTCGTAAACGCTGTGGCTGCCATGCCTATTGTTCCGGAGTCTGATCTGCAGCGCTCTTGGAAGAAGGCTATTCATCCGCAGGGATTCACTGTAGAGAGCGGTACACAGGAGAACCTCATCCAGTTAATCCTTCACATGCGCCGTTTGGAAACCATCCACCAGGGCTTGCGCTGGCTCGACATCAAACGCTACGGTATTGAGTTCAGTCACAACATCGACGGTGCGGATGCCTTGATCTTCAAAGCAGGTGACAAACGCGGTGCTATCCAGCTGCCGACGGACGTTATCGATGCCGGACTTCCAGCTAACCCGAGAGACTAATCTGTGGGTGTAAACAATAGAGACAAATAATTAAAGGATATTTTGATTATGAAATTCAAGAAGATTATCACACTGTTCTTCGTAGGTGCACTTCTTACCGGATGCGCCGACGATGACCTGAGTTCGGAGAGTATCTTCGACACTGCAGCACCAGCTCGTAATGAGTTCGACCAGTGGCTGAAGACCAACTTTACCGATCAATATAACATCGATTTCATTTATCGCTACAACGATAAGGAAACCGATAACACCTATAATGTGATTCCTGCAGACATAGATAAGTCGAAGGCGTTGGCTGTGATGGTGAAAGATATCTGGCTTGATGCCTACGCAGAGGCTGTAAGCAAAGACTTCATCAAGAAATACAGTCCACGTGTCTATCAGCTCATCGGTTCAGCAGAGTACCGTACCAATGGAGAAATCGTGTTGGGTACTGCAGAGGGCGGTTTGAAGATTACCCTCTTCCGCGTGAATGCGATTGATCTCGACAACCTCTACATCAATCAGGACATTCCGTTCCGTGATCATTACGAGATGCCGCTCGACATGAACTACTGGTTCTTCCATACCATGCACCATGAGTTCTGCCACATCCTCACACAGTTGAAGAACTACCCGACTGACTTCCAGGAGGTTTCAGCAGGTAAGTACCACACTGGCGACTGGATCAACGTGGATGATGCCGATGCCCCACTCGAAGGTTTTGTTACTGGTTACGCAAGTAGTGAGTACAACGAGGACTTCGCCGAGATCTATGCCACCTACATCACTTCTTCCGACAAGAGCTGGCAGGAGCGTCTGGATGCAGGAAAGGTACTGCTCAGTGAGGACTTTGCTGTAGATGCTGATGGCAACTACATCTATAAGAAAGACGCCGACGGCAACCTGATTCCTAAGCTGGATAAAGATGGTAACCCTGTATATGTTCGCGATGAAAATGGCGACATCGTCTATGAGAAGGATGAGGATGGAAACTTTATCCTGGCAACCGACGAGGAAGGAAACCCCATCGTGATGCGTGATGCTGATGGAAAGCCGGTGAAGAAAGTCGACGACTTCGGCAACCCTGTCTATGACGTGGACTTCGAAACTGGTCAGGTGTACTATGTATATGAGTACGAGAAAGTGCCTATGATCGAATACGAACGCGAGTCGGAGAAGACATACGACACTGCTGGTAGCGATGCCATTGAGCAGAAGCTCGAGATCATTAAGACCTATTTCAAGGAGAGTTGGGACATCGATCTGGAGAAACTCCGCGAGATCGTGCTGAAACGTTCCCAGAAGGTTACAAATGGTATTGATATTGTCAACTATAAAATCAAGGATTGATTATGAGAAAGTTTTTCAGTTTGCTGCTCGCTGCCATAGCGACAGCCGGAATATATACATCCTGTACACCTGAGGTTGACGATGTATTTGACAAATCATCAGCCGAGCGCATCAGCGATGCACTCGCTGCCGACAAGCAGATACTCGTTTCCGCAGCCAATGGATGGAGAATGGAAATCTACGGTAACACCGATTTCGGTGGCTATAACCTGTTCTTGAAGTTCGCCAACGACAACACAGTGGAAGTGGCCAGCGAAACAACCTACGACCCAGCTACTGGCGAAGGTGCAGATGTGAGAGTAACCTCACACTACAAGCTTGAGCAGAGTGCCGGTGCTGTTCTCTCTTTCGACGAGTACAATGAGCTGATCCATTTCTTCTCTGATCCTGAGAACCCTGCAGGATTGGGAACCAATGGCAAGGGCTTTGAAGCCGATCTTGAGTTCCGTATCTTGTCTGCCTCTCCCGACAGTGTGGTGATGAAGGGTAAGAAACACAACAAGAAGATTGTTCTTCTGCCGTTAGAAAACAGCGATGTGACCAAGACCATCAAGGATATTGCCAATGTCAAAGCCGAGATGGAGAGTGGTAACTACACCGTTACCGTGGGTGACAATACTTATCCTGCTATGTTGTCATACAGGAACCTGACCATCGTCACCACGAACGAAGATGGTGAGCGCCTGGATGTTCGCGCACCGTTCTGCGTCACAACCGAAGGATACAAGCTCTATGAGCCTGTAACCATCGATGGTCATACCCTCACAGGCTTCCAGTTTGTTCCCAACTCATTGGAATATCCTGATTTCAAAGACAGCAGCGTGAAGCTCACGGCTATCGTTCCGCCGATTAACCAGCAGTTCGTCAACAGCGTCTGGTTCCCGACATTCAGCGAACTGGGTAGCTTCGGTCAGATGTACTGGGGCTATATGCAGGAGAACGTGCTGCCTGTCATCAACGGTGCTGGCTATCCTGGAGGATTGGATTACTTCTACTTCGGTTTCGAAGATGGTCAGTTCGGTGCTTGGTATAAGATCATCGGCTACTGGGGTCTTAACTGTTTCGACTATCAGCTGATCGGTGACGACGAGATTACCTTGGTATACAATAAGGTTGACGCTTATAACGGTACTACCTTCATCGGTTCAGGATTCCTCAATGTTGCTGCCTATCTGGTTGCTCCGTTCGGATGCGAAGCTGATGCTACTCCGACGGCAAGAACATTCAAGATGACAACCGACAACATCAAGAATCCGTCGTGGATACTCCTGACTGATAAGGATAATCCCAATAACACGATTAAGATGTATGCTTCAGAGATCTATCGTCCTTACAATTATTAAGGTATTATAGAGAAATTTTAAGTTACATAACTGATAATTACCGTCTGGCATTTTTAGGATGTCAGACGGTTTTTTGTTAAAAATGCGAAGATTTGTTGCATTTTTATTGCAATTTGTTTTGAAAATAACAAAAATATATTTACTTTTGTACTTCGTAACATTAACGTACGGAAAAGTAATTAACCGTTTTACATAAAGCATATAAATAAAAGAGAGTATATTTTTATTATTTATTAACGAGAGAGTATTTATGGAAAAAAGACTAATGATGGTTTTGGCAAGTCTCTTCCTATGTATTGGAGGACTCTTTGCCCAGACGAGAGTTACGGGAACCGTAATATCTCAGGATGACGGAGAACCGGTCATCGGTGCCACCATCCGCGTTTCCGGAACAAATGTGGGTACTGTGACCGACTCCAACGGATCGTTCACCATTACTTGCCCGGAAGGTAACAAAGTGCTCACCATCTCCTACGTCGGTATGGAACCGGTGGAAGTGGTGGCCAAGCCGAACATGCGCATCATCCTGCGCAGCGGCGATACCAACCTGGACGAGATCGTGGTGACGGCTATGGGTATCTCGCGTCAGCAGAAGACGCTGGGTTACTCGGCCACACAACTTGAAGGCGAAGAACTGACAACCGGTAAAATGACCGATGTCACCTCTGCCCTTGCTGGTAAAGTAGCAGGTGTGCAGATCAGTGCCAGCTCTGCCGACCCAGGTACCGCCAACTCGGTGATTATCCGTGGTTTCAGTTCTATCAACGGTAACAACCAACCGCTGTACATCGTCGATGGTGTACCCCTCCAGCAGACATCACTGCTGTCACAGGGACATCAGGAGGCCATGGGTGGTATCTCCAGCATCAACCCGAACGATATCGAGTCGATGACAGTGCTGAAGGGTGCTGCCGCTACCGCTATCTACGGTAGCCGCGCTGCCAACGGTGTAATCGTGGTCACCACCAAGGGTGGTAAGAAAGACGGTGGCCGTAACTTCTCCATCACCTACGACGGAAGTGCACAGTGGCGCCAGGTTGCCACACTTCCCAAGTTCCAGAACCAGTTCGGACAGGGATGGAACGGTAAGCAGACCTATATCGAGAACGGTTCATGGGGTCCTGAGTTAGACGGCTCACAACAGGTATATGGTCCCATCTGGAACCACCAGCAGCTCATCCATGCGTATAGCGCTGCCGAGAACAACGTCAAGGACTTCTTCGAGACAGGCTTCACCACCAGTCACAGTGTGGCTCTGAGTGGTATCAGCGACGATGCGAAGATGACCTACTACCTGAGCTACGGTTATTCCGGTGACGATGGTGTCATCCCGAGTGATAAGGACTCTTACACACGTAACACCATTGCCATGCGTGGCAGTTACGAGCCGGTGAAGTGGCTGAAGATCTCCTCGAACGTCAACATCGCCAAGACAAAGGCCGACATCGTAGGTTCTTTCCAGGGAACATCGTTCATCGACGGTATTCTGGAGTTCCCCCGCGACCTCAGTCTTGTTGACCGCAAAGACCTCAGTTCTCCTTTCAACACCCCGGAGGCTTGGTACACCCCTTATGGTATCACCAACCCCTACTGGGCTATCGAGAACAACTACAACCATAACGATTCAAAGCAGGTTTACGGTAAGATCCAGGCCGACATCAAGCCGATCCGCCAGCTGACGCTGACCTATCGCTACGGCTTCGACTACACCGATTTCGACCTGAAGATGGGTTACCCGCAGATCGCCCTCGACGATGCCCTCATCAACGAGGACTATGGTTATGCACCCTCTAACATGAACCAGGACGGTTGGGTTTACAGCCGCTACTACCGTAAGTACGAGCTGAACCACGACTTCCTGGCTAACTGGACAGACAAGTACCTTGACAACCGTCTCGACGTGAGCATCAATGCCGGTGTGAACATGAACGAGCGTTTCAACACAGGTATGATTGGTGAGACCGACGGTCTGACCTTCTACACAGGCTTCTGGGATCTGAGCAACGGTGCCACCAAGGCCGAGCTCTCCGAGAGTCAGTCAAAGCGCCGCCTGGTTGGTCTGTTCGGCGATGTCACCATCGGTTGGGACGACATGCTGTTCTTGGGTCTCACCGCCCGTAACGACTGGTCGTCAACCCTGCCTATCAATGCCAACAGCTACTTCTATCCCGGTGCAACACTGAGCTGGATCTTCAGTCGTCTGCTCCCGAAGAACAAGATCCTCGACTTCGGTAAGCTGCGTCTTGCTTATGGTAAGACTGGTAACGATGCCGATCCTTACTACACAGCAGCACGATTCATCCAGGGTACATCACGTGCCTACTACGGTGCCGACGTAGCTAAGTTCCCGATGGGCGGTGTCAACGCCTTCCAGGCATCAGCCACCATCGGTAGCTCTACCCTGAAGCCCGAGATGACCACCGAGTATGAGGTTGGTTTGAACTTGGCATTCTTCGACAACCGCATCAACATCGATGCCGCCTACTATAACCGCGAGACCAAGGATCAGATCTTCACCCTGCCGGTGGATCCTGCTTCCGGATATGCCTACATGGTTACCAACTTCGGTAATGTCCGCAACCGTGGTTTCGAGCTGTTGGTGAACACCACACCGATCAAGACAAGGGACTTCCGTTGGGACTTAGGCTTCAACTTCTCGAAGAACAAGAACAAGGTGCTCTCCATGCCTGCCAGCGTGGAAGGTGGTAAAACCGATATCTACAACTTCTCAGCTGGTAACGATGCCGTTTACTTCTATGCCGAGGAAGGTAACCCCATGGGTGAGTACTATACCTATATGCCGCAATACACCAGCGATGGTAAGCTCATCGTGGGTGACGACGGACAGCCCGTGCTCACCACCGACCTCAAGGACACAGGCAAGAACATGAACCCCGACTGGATTGGCGGTGTCACCACAGCATTCTCCTACAAGGGAATCACCCTGAGTGCAGCCCTCGATATCCGCAAGGGCGGTTACATGTTCTCACGCTCTAAGAACCTCATGCAGTTCACTGGTAACGGCGATATCACCACCTACAACCAGCGTCGTCCGTTCGTCATCCCCAACTCTGTGGTCAGCGACGGAAACGGTGGCTACGTGGAGAACACCACACCCATCATGCTGGGTGGTGACGACTATGGAGTAGGTGACTACCAGACCTACTACAACGACTTCGGATGGGGTCAGGGAGGCGAGGCTTACCTGCTCGACAAGTCGTTCGTCAAACTGCGTAACATCACACTGGCCTACCAGCTGCCGAAGGCATGGGTGAGCCAGCTCTACCTGAGCGATATCACACTGTCGCTGTTCTGCAACAACGTGTTCACCTGGACGCACAAGAGCAACACCTTCATCGATCCCGAGGGAAGTACACGTGGTAACGACCTCGAAGGACAGTTCGGTGAGCTCTACGTCAACCCCAGCTGTCGCACGTTCGGTTTCAACGTAGGTATTAAATTCTAAATGAAGGAGGACAAACGTATGAAGAAATTAGCAATCATATCGACTATCATCCTGGGACTGGCCACGACATCCTGCGACAGCTATCTGGACATCAACCAGGATCCCAACTCTCCCACTGAGGAGAATATGAACACCAGCATCCTGCTGCCTGCTGCCGAGATGGGTATCGCCGCCACATACGGCAACCTGCTCCGCATTCCTGCAGGATACTTCGCACAGCACTATTCCCACATGTTCGGTACATCCAACTACGTGGACTACTCACAGTTCGAGATGTCACCCGTACGCTCAGGATCTGCCTACTCACAGATCAACCGCGTGGGACTGAAGAACCTGCAGACCATCCGCAACCTGGCTCAGGAGAACGAGGAATGGGGCACCTATCTGGCTGCTACCACCCTGCGCTGCTTCGCCCTTCAGGTACTCGTTGACTGCTACGGCAGCATCCCGTATTCAGAGGCGCTCGACATCAGCAACCCATCACCCAAATATGATGATGGTGCCGAGGTGTACGCCGGTCTCATTCAGGAACTCGATGAGGCACTGAGCAAGGCTTCACCCACCGATCCTGTGGCCACCAACTTCCTGTATCAGGGAGACCGCGCCAGCAGCTGGATCAAGTTCGCCAATGCCCTCAAGCTGAAAATCCTCAGTCGTGAGAGCGGTGCCGTGAATGTTGACCAGCAAATCGGTGCACTTATCGCACAGAACAACTTCCCCGCAGCCGATGTGGCTTACACAGACTGCTGGAGCAACGAGACAGGACAGATGAACCCCTACTACTCTGAGGAGTTCTCTACCGCCTTCGGTTCCACACAGATCAACGTAACAGCTAACATGGCCATCATCAGCACCATGCTGCAGAAGAACTCCAGTGGCGAGGTCACCTACCAGGATCCACGCTTGGAAGCCTTCTTCGATGCCAACAGCAACGGTGAATATGTGGGTGGTGTCTCAGGTACAAACTTCAGTACCTCTGGTAACTACAAGGCATCCTACTGGTGTCGTCCGGCCATGGCCTACAACTCTCCTGTCTATCTCATCCAGGTGGCAGAAATCGAGTTCTTCATCGCCGAGTACTATGCACGCCAGAACAACGCCGCACAGGCCGAGGCTCACTACAACGCAGCCATCGAGGCTTCCTGCGCATCAGCTGGTGTAAGTGGAGCAGACGAAGTGATCGCCCAGTTCCCCTACAATCAGGCCAACTACAAGCAGGTCATCGGTATCTCCAAGTGGATCGCTCTTGCAGGCACCAACAACTTCGAGTCATGGTGCGAGATGCGCCGTCTGAAGTATCCGGCATTTGGCAGCCAAACGGGAGCAACACTGTATAACAGTACGGAAGACAAGCTCCAGCCCGAGCTCTACACACCGGGTACCCTCTACACTCCAATCGCAGTCTTCGACAAGGTTGGTAGCAACATGGTAATCCAGCGCTGGCCCTATCCGCAGGCTTCTACGTCAAGTAACTCGAACGCTCCTAAGTTCGATGACTCTGAATACAAGGTTCCGCCGTTCTGGGGTAAGTAATTGATAATTGAAATTTGATAATAGGAAATTATGAAAAAGAACATATTTTTCGCAATGATGCTCGCTTTGGTCAGCTTCGCTCTGACCAGCTGCGGCGACAAGGAGACGGAAGGACTGAGCCGCTTTACTTACTACCCCCTGCTTGAACTTGAGGGTGATGGCTATATGGTGGTTGGCAAGGGAACAACCTTCCAGGATCCTGGCTTCTCTGCTACCCTCAATGGTGAGGATGTAAGCAGTCAGGTAACCGTAAGCAGCAATGTCAATACCAACAAGAGCGGTGTCTATACCGTGGTTTATTCCATCAAGAACGAAGACGGTATCGCTGCTAACGCCAAGCGCACCGTGGTGGTACTCGACCTGAACAGTGCCGTGGAGGGATTCTACCAGATCACCCCCGACAGCTATCGTCTGCGCCAAGGCGCAGAGGTGGCCTACGGAAGCCCCTTCGAGATGCTTGTCATCGACAATGGTGACGGCACCTACGATGTGGACGACCTCCTGGGCGGCTGGTACTGCCAGCGTGCAGGCTACGGCACCAACTATGCCATGGCAGGTGTCATCGCCATTGAAGACGATGGTTCAGTAATCTGTCTGGCTAACGGTGTTCCTGGATGGGGCGACGAAGCCGATGCCTTCGAGGGTACGTTTGACGCAGCCACCGGAACATTCAACCTGAAGGTGACCTATGCAGCAATGGACTTTGTACAAACTTGGGTAAAAGAATAAACGATTATGAAGAAAATATTATATTTTGCAGCACTGCTCTTCTGCGCCGGGCTTACCTCGTGCGAGAAGGATGAGATTGGTGGAACAGCCACCGAGGCTACTGCAGGTGACTGGTACGTTACTGTTGATGCAGCTGATGAAAGCGGCAACTTGGTACCAGGCTTGGAAGATCCCTTCAGTTTAGGGCGTATTCACATGATCACCAACAACACAGCAGCCAATCTCCCCACAGAGATGGTGGTCAGCGACCTGGGTAACTTCTGGGAATTCAAGGTGAAGGTGAACTGCGACCAGAACGCGCTGACATTCCAAACCAATACCAGCGAGAACAACAACCTCTGGGCTGGTTACGAGGACATCAACGTAACCATTTCCGGTGGAAAGATCCTCCCGAAGGCTGGTCGTCAGAAAAACGGCTCTCCTGCCGACTCCATCGTGTTCTATGTTTCCTTCAGCGACGATGCCTATCCCGCTGCCTACGGTTACAAGAACTACAGGGTGAGCGGCATCCGCTACTCAGGACTGGAAGAGAATGATTAAGAGTTGATTCTACAACTCATATGATAATCGAATGCAAAAGCAGCTGACCGTTTGGTCGGCTGCTTTTTCTTTGTTCACACATCTTCTTTTTCCCTATTGCACCACCTTCTTTCCGTTCTGGATATAGATGCCTTTTGGTAAGGGATGTTCCATTCGTCTTCCATCGATGGAATAGATGGGGGATTCATCGTGATTTATTAAGGGTGA
The DNA here is from genome assembly GCA_900314935.1 of uncultured Prevotella sp. Lineage (GTDB taxonomy): Bacteria > Bacteroidota > Bacteroidia > Bacteroidales > Bacteroidaceae > Prevotella. Next base: position 30,069 of record OMXE01000015.1, on the reverse strand, counting down.
GCTGAGATTGGTGGTAATACCTCCAATACGTCTGATTTCTACTTCATCAAGGAAGAAACGACGCTGGTTACTGTAGAACAACAGTATTACCCAGCCATGTCCTGTAAGGGTTGTATGATGCGCATTCCATTGCTGGCACTGCATCACATCGAACACATGATTGCTTAATGTGGCCGTACCGCTTTCCACATCGAGCCAAATGAAGTTCTCTTCGTTATTCCACGGGGCTGCCAGAAAAGATAGTTCATAGTTACCGTTCAGGTAGATAGGGGGAGTGAAAGCCAAACCATAAGAAGATGTTGTTCCGAACTTCGCACACTTGTTGGCACCATAGCTTTTCGCACTCTCCCACCCTTCATGATCTGGCAGGAATTGCGCCAAGGCGATGCTACCGCCCCACTTCCCATCGTTCCCTCCTTTTCCGCTGTTCTTATTAAAACTTTCATAGAACACAATGCCGTCAGGATGCGCTGGATCTACTGTCCCCTGGTTAACAGGACGGAAACGGAAAGACACTGTTCCATCATCCTGTTCAAGAATATGCGTGATGGCCACGGGCATATGATCATCGCTTTCAACGCTATGATGGTAGAGGGTGGCAGCAGGAAAGGAAGTTGTCGTCAGACTATCATTTTCGCCATACGGATAGGGATCGCCTTGTAGATCACAGATTGTTGTTCCACTGTTGTTGTCAGCATGGAAGATGGTACAGTGTTGATGAGTAGGATCTGCATTCACCCTGTTCTCATACCACACTTCCTCATCCTCATCCACATGCAGTATCAGCAAGCCGCTGCCAGGCAAGGCCTTGTCCCACCCTACCTGCTGACGGTTCTCTAAGAGGTAGTATTCCTGAGGAGCTTTCGTATTATAAATAAGGTACGCAAGACCGTTCTTCGAAAGAGGTTGCATGTCTGTCACTTCACAAGGTGAGGTCAGCACCACAGGTCGTAACCACCCACAGAGCATCCGTTCATAACTCGTATAGCCACAAGGAATGAAACCGTTGTCATTGTAACAACCATGGTCCATCAAGTCCCACTGTGACATACCGAAACAGCCATTGTCTTCCGTATCGTACATATCAGGAATGCCCAGACAATGAGAGAACTCGTGACAAAGCGTACCAATGCCATCTATCGTTTCACCAAGTCCCAACTCCGAACAACAGGCGTACGTAGATATCGTAACATTGTCAAGACGTAATGTACGACCATAATCGCTTTCTTCCAACTGATACTCATGGGGCCAGATGGTGGCTGCATCTTCACAGCAATGTTCACCTTGTCCGGCAAAGAGCACCACTACTTGCTCCACCTCTCCATCACCATCCCAATCATAGTTGGCATAATCAACCTCCTTTGCAGCCAGTTTACAGGCCTCTGCTATCATTTCCCCAGCACGAAGGTCCTGACCATCAGCACCATTCTCGCCATAGTAGGCATAATCGAGCGACAACGGGACAGGACCAACTACATCGAAATCCAATAGGAACTGTCCGTCACTCTGGTCCTTGAAGTAGTCATGAACACTTCCTTTAAAGCCCAGTTCATGCTTAAATCCTTTTTCATTGGCCATCCGCTCATATAGTTCTTTCGTGTGCTCCTTCTTAAAAGAACGGTCGGCGAATGATGCAAGAATGATGAGACCGCGGCGGGGGGAGGGAGCCACCCCTGACCCCTCCATAGGGAGGGGAATTGTGGAGATATACTTCGAGGAAGGACGAAGGAGGAGGGAGGAAGGAGAATGCCTTCGGGTATTGTGTCGTTTACTCCAATCCTTTTCCTCTATCTTCTCCCATATCTCAGTATCATATCTCCTTCCTCCCTCCTCCTTCGTCCTTCCTCGAGAAAAATTCGTCCTTCCTCGGGAACAATATCGGTTCCCGATTGAATCCTCCCACCAATGACTATTCTCATCGCCTCGCAGTTCCACCCTTACCATGGAACCATCAGTCAAATGAATCACCCGCCATAATCCGCGTTGCGCTGGTACAGCCCATGCAGTCATGACTAACACTATACACAAAACAATGAATGCTTGCTTTTTCATAATACAGATTTTTAATATGGTGCAAAGGTACGAATAAGCGAGCAAAATGCAAAAGGAAAGTTTACTTTTCTTTTCATTTTCGAGCGGGAGTACCTTCGGCAAAGTCAAAGGTACGAAAAATCTGAGTAAGTGAGAAGGAAACAAATATATTTGTTTGCTCGAATGCGAAGATTTTATGCAATAAGCGAGCAAAATGCAAAAGGAAAGTTTACTTTTCTTTAGGCGAAACGGTCACATGGTCACAGCTGTGACCATGTGACCAATTTGCTCTTTTATTATTCGTACATTAGCTATAAGTAACTAATAATCAAAATCTTACTGTTATTTATTATCTGTATGCTAACCCCTGCGGTCACATGGTCACAACTGTGACCATGTGACCATTTGCTTACGGGCGAAAACCATAAGAATTACAGGCCAAAACCATAAGGATTTAGGGAGAAAACTGCCGTTTTTCCATCGATTGCCTATACGCAAACGATCATGCGCCTATACCCAAACGATCGTTCTCCTATACCCAAATTGAAACGCATAGAAGGAGTTATTTCATCTGATACCCCTTGATCTTCTCTTGCAAATACTTTATGAACTCGGGTGAACCGAGTACTTCGATGTCCTCGAAGAGACCGAGGACGAAACGGCCGATGCCGGCATAGCTGCAGACATCGAGGGTGAGGAGCCAGTGCTTATCGTCTTCCTGCGTGAAGTGGTTGGAGGAGAGGGGGTATTCCTCGAGCATGAGGTTGTGGGCTAAGGTGCCCATGCGCAGCTGGACGGGCAGACGTTCCTCGCCACTGAACATGAAGAGATCGGTGAACATGCGGCGGTGATCGGCTTCGTGCTGCCAGTTCTCACTGAGCAGCTCCACCTGTTGGATGCGGGCAATCTTAAAGGTTTTGTTCATGCCGGAGGCGGGTTCGTAGCAACGCACCTCGTTATTACCGTTCATCAGGAGGAATGGCTCTACGAGACGGTCGCGCTGGGTGCGCCCATGGGGTGAGGAATAGCCCTTGAGCACGGCCATCTGCTTGTATTTGATAGCCTCGTGCAGCTGACTGATGATGAAGGCCTGCTGGTCGTTGGTGGCGCTGGAGTTGAGGATCTGGTAATCCATGGCTGCGCCTAACTTCTCCCTGAGCTTCTCCACCACGGCGTTCTGACCATCCACCTTGTCCACCAACCGACGGAGGATGATGAGCTCGGCCTCGGTGAACGAGACACGCTCGATGAGTCGTTTGAAGAAGGGTGACTCGCGGTCGATGCTGTACCTACCACTGGTTTTGTTGACGATGAAGCCGCAGTCGCGGAAGAACTCCATATAGTAATAGAAATTGCGGCGGGAGATATCGAGTCGTTCGCAGATATCTTCCACCCGCATGCCTCGGCTGCCTGCCAGGAGGAGCATGAGGTCGAGCTGACGTTCGAGTTTATCGTGGCGCATTTTTAACTTTGATCTTTGAACATTGAACTTTGAACTTTATGATTACACTACGATAAGGAGCCAACACCAACCCCCCAAAGGGAGGGGGACAGGTCCAAATGAATAGACATCTTTCGCTGCTCCGCTTTGAAAGACCGACGGTTCGTCTAATTCGTAGAGTGAAAAAGAGGATACAAAATATAAGAGTAATCATAAAGTTCAATGTTCAAAGTTCAAAGTTCAATGATAGTTCTTCGTTGCCAAGGAGGTTGAAGGAGTGGCGGTGATAGGGGGTGATGCCGTGGAGCTTGATGGCCTCACGGTGCTTCTTGGTGGGATAGCCCTTGTTGCGCTGCCAGTCGTACTGCGGGTACTCCTCGGCCAGCTTGTCCATATAGTCGTCACGGTAGGTCTTGGCCAGGATGCTGGCGGCGGCAATGGAGAGGTACTTGGCGTCGCCTTTGACAATCGTTGTGTGTGGAACGGGGGTGCGTGGAGGTAATGGCTCTCCCCCTTGAGGGGGAGCAGGGAGGGGGTCTTTGTAGGGCTTGAAGCGGTTACCATCGACGATGATGGCCTCGGGGCGCACCTTGAGCTGATCCAGGGCGCGGTGCATGGCGAGGATGGAGGCGTTGAGGATATTGATCTTGTCAATCTCCTCGGGGGTGACAATGCCTACTGCCCAGGCAAGGGCGTCACGCTGAATGACCTCCCGCAGCTCATGTCGCCGCTTGTCGGTGAGCTGCTTCGAGTCGTTCAATGCCTCATTCTGATAGTCGGCTGGGAAGATTACGGCCGCAGCATAGACACTGCCCGCCAGACAGCCACGACCTGCCTCGTCGCAGCCTGCCTCGATCTTGCCCTCGTGAAAATGAGATTTTAACATTAAAGATTAAACATTAAACATTAAAGATTTTTATAGAAAAACGGGGAATTTGTGAACTTATTGTGCACAAAGGGGTGGTAATTTTGCAGCGAAGACAAAAGAACAGGTTTTTAGACATAATAACATAAGAACATATAATTAAGAAGCAAGAAGCAAGAGACAAGAAGCAAGAGAATAGAACTGAGATACTGCATCTCTATATCATTTCTCCTTAACTTCGTTGACTTTTTCCTCCTTCCTCGAAAAAATTTAATGTTTAATGTTTAATGTACGACGTTTAATGTTTAATGTTTAATGTTTAATCAAAAAACAACATATGAATAAGGAGATGGTGTTGAGCTGCTCACGTGGTGGGCGCTTCGTAGCAGAGATGATGAGTAAGGTTGCTGAGAGTGTGAACAGACCGGTGAACCTTTTACGTACGTATTACGCCCAGGTGCTGGAGCGCGATTTGAACATGCACCAGACATGGGCGTTGATTGAGGCGCAGGTGGCGTTCTTCTTAGGAGTGATGCCCGTGGGCTACGCCTTTACACTGCGTGCCGTGGCACTGCTGTGGCTGGTGGTGGCTGTGAAGAAATGTCGCAGACTGCTGGCGTGATGATGCTCTCAGAACATCTTCCTGACGCGGTCGAGGCCTGCTACCAAGGCATCGACCTCTTCCTTCGTGTTGTACAGGGCGAAGGAGGCGCGGACGGTTCCGGAGATGCCGAGACGGTCCATCAGGGGCTGCGCACAGTGATGACCGGTGCGGACGGCTATGCCGAGACGGTCGAGCAGGGTGCCGACGTCGAGGTGGTGGATGGTGCCGAGGTTGAAGGAAACAACGGCGTCTTTGAGAGGTGAGAGGTGAGAGGTGAGAGGTGAGAATTGGGGTCCGTATATTTTTATGCCATCAATGGTTTGGAGCTGTTGCATGCAGTAGCGGGTGAGCTCCTGCTCGTGTTGCTGGATGGCATCGAAGCCGATGGATTGGATGTAGTCGATGGCGGTGGCCAGACCGTGGGTGGCCACGAAGTCGGGCGTTCCTGCCTCGAACTTAAACGGCAGTCGTTCAAAGGTGGTCTTCTCCCACGTCACCTTATCAATCATCTCTCCCCCACCCTGATACGGCGGCAGTTTCTCGAGCCATTCTTCCTTACCATAGAGGACACCGATGCCCGTAGGACCGTACATCTTATGACCGCTGAAGGCGAAGAAATCACAATCCAGATCCTGTACATCAATCATCATGTGTGGAGCACTCTGCGCACCATCAACCAACACAGGAATACCATGTTCATGGGCCATGCGAATGATCTCCTTGACGGGGTTCACCGTGCCGAGGACGTTGCTGACATGAGCCAAGCTGACGAACTTCGTTCTTTCCGTCATGTAAGTTGCGATTTCATCGCAATTTACGAGACGGCCGTCGTCGGTGATGGGGAGGTGCTTGACGATGATGCCACGTTTCATGGCCTGCAGCTGCCAGGGCACGATATTGGAGTGGTGCTCCATCTCAGTGACCAGCACCTCATCGCCTGCCTGCATCTGCGACTCGCAGAACGCGCTGGCCACGAGGTTGATGGCCTCGGTGGTGCCGCGTGTAAAGACAATCTCCTCGGTCTTACGCGCATGGATAAACTGGCGCACCTTCTCGCGCGCCGCCTCATGGAGGTCGGTGGCCTGCTGAGAGAGGTAGTGCACACCACGGTGCACATTCGCATTCACGTTGAGATACTCATCGCGCATAGCGTCGAGCACGCAGAGCGGTTTCTGCGTGGTGGCCGCATTATCCAGATATACCAGCGGCTTACCGTACACCTCCCGTGAGAGAATGGGGAAGTCTTTACGCCTTTCTAACATTAAACATTAAAGATTAAACATTATATTATTTCGAGGAAGGAGGAAGGAGGAAGGAGGAACTTTTGGAGCAGCGAGAGCCAAAGATGCTGGCATCAATTTGGCCGAGTCGCGACAAAAGTCAACGAAGTTAAGGAGAATAGAACTGAGATACTGCATCTCTATATCATTTCTCTTGCTTCTTGCCTCTCACCTCTTGCTTCTTTAAATATTCTTTGGTGCAAAAGTACTACTTTTCTGCGACTTGGGCAACCGATATACGAAAAAAAGTCCCACCGATATGTTGGGCAGGACTTTTCTTACATCATTTGTCGGCCGTCTTTTTCAGCACGAACTCGCAGCCGAAGAGTGTGAAGGTGAGATATTCAATACCATCTTTCTTCTTCTCTAGTTTGAATGGAACGGTGTAATCCTTGCAGTCGACCGTAATCTCACCTTGTCCAGGCACCTTAATCTTACAAGATTCTGCTTTTTCCTGCGTCGTATCATACGCATAGTGGACAGTGAACTTGATGGTCTTTTCAAACTGATTCACCGATGCTCTGAGTGTGAGGTACAAATTACCATTACACCTGTATCTACCCCAATAGAGATCAAACTCGGCCGCACCGTCAACAGACGTCCATACCGCCTTGATACTCACTTCCTTGTTAAGCACAAACTCATGACTACCGATGTTGATGGAAATACCGTCTTCGGGTTTGTAGTAACTGCCCAAGATCATGTCGCCTTCCTTCCAGTTTTCGTTGGCGAAGATGGTGCTTTCGCCGTTTCTGAGGGTTTTCTTGAAGCTGATGATGGTAAGACCCAAATCGTTGTTTTCGCTGGCCGTGTAGTATGCCCGGAATATGGTTTCGGTTGTATTATTCCCCAAATACTGGGTTATCTCCAAGTAATGTCCCTCGCTATAATCTGTGAAGTACACCTGATACCCGGAGTTGAAATAACTGGTGTATCCCTGGTTCTCATCATGGAACACCACCTGATCTTCAACATTCACTTCCTTCTGACTGAACGCCTTGAATTTTACATCACCTGCAGTAGATGAGCCAAGAGAGACGCTCTGATATCCCTCAACGTATGGAATAGCAACGATATCACCCACGTTCTTGGGGTTGCGTAACAGGTCACATTTCTCATCCAGCACACTTACCTGCACAAAGATATAACTGGGATCAACCGAGCATCTGCCACCCCACATCAGTTCGCCATCGGCATCATAGTAATGGAACGTGTATGTCTTGTTCTCGGCGGAGGTGATATGGAAATACGACTTGTCCTTGCTTTCATAGTCCTTATCCAGGAATCCGGGGCTCCAGTCTATTTTAAGAATGTCTCTCATGCGATCCACAAAGAAGGCCACATCGCTCTGAGTGAGACTACTATTGCCTGCCATGGTGATGGCATCGTTGATCTCCTGATTCAGCTGTTTCACCTGCTCTGCCGTAGCATCTGCCAACATTTCAGCGAGGTCGCCCCCATCGGGAATTATTTCTTTAAGTCCTTTTGCAAGCAGTTTCAGGTTATTGTTACAGGCATCAATGAAGGTTTCGGCAGTAAGATTTCCTTCCACCAACTCAAATATCACCCCTTCGTTTGTCTTAACAAAGTCGTATGCCAGCTTGGACGTTTCAATCAAGTCACCGCCAAATGCGAAGACGATATTGGCACCAGCCTCAATGAGTTGTGGAGCAACGGCGAGTGTCAAGTCTATATGGCGCATGCCATTGGCGGCCATCTCGGCAGCCAGTTTTTCCGTGGGTGAAGCTGCTGACTGGACAGCATGGTCCATGATGGCTTTGTAGATTTCCTTGGCGTAAAAATCGAGCTCACCCATAGAGTATGACTTCCAGAACTGGTCGCAAGAGGTGCGGTACTCAAAGGGCAGCACATCGGCATCCATGATGTCTCGCCAGATGCGCTGACGGTCGTTCTTACTCTTAATACCAAATTTCGACATTGCACCGATCACTGTGCAACGGTGAAGCTTATTGGCATCTCTCAGCACTAAGCCGAAATCCACAATCGACTTTGCCTGCGACCAAACACCACGGGTTTCTGCTTCTGCGGCCTGCTGTCGGCTGAGCGTTTCGAGCAGATAGTCGATACGGTCTATATCATTGACACTGCTTTGGGGGTTATAGGCAAGCGCAAGCATTCTTGCCACCAAATCACCCATAAGGTTACTGAGTTCATCCTCGGACATGGGTGTTATCTTCTCTGACTTCAGGAAGCGCATGCCGGAAATCATGCTCTTGTAAGTATCATTACCCGCATGATGCTTGAAGGTAACCTCCCCGCTTTTGAAGTCGATACTCTGTAGATCAGAAGTGTTGTAGTATTTCACTTCGCCGTTAGTCAGACTAAGGATTACTTGGTTCTGGTTTCCGTCCCTTTTCACTGCATTGGCACCAGTTTGAGCCGAAGCACAAACAGACACGATGAGCAGCAACGCTGAAATATACAGATGTTTCATCATCGTTCCCTCCTTCTTATTTGACAACTACCTTCTTCTTATCAATGATATAGACTCCCGCTTTGAGTGAGGCCGCACTATTGCCCAGCAGCTTACCGCTGAGGTCGTATACTGGCTTGCCCTCCAAACCACTCTGCTCAGAAAGCTTGATACGGTCGTCTATACCCGTAGCATTTGTGAAGTCGAGTGTGACCACCGACATGTCGAGTGTCTTTGTTGATGTTCCATCATTGAATGTAATGATCACATCATCGCCCTTGAAAGTAATCTTGGAAACCTTCGAAGCATCAATCTTCTGTTCACCATCGGCCATCATCGATGCAGCCGAGAAGAAGAACATGGTAATCAGTAGAAATTTCTTCATATCTTAAATGTTTTGGTTAGTAATATGTTGCAAATATAGAGAAATATCTCGGAATACCGATTCTCAAAATCACAAAATCTATTGTCAAAATCACAATTTGAACGTTACTTGCACAGCTTGCACCCTTCGCACTTGCTGAGTTCTCCGCGGAACCGTTTTTCGACGAGGTAGTGCAGGCGGTCGCGCAGGGGTTCGAGTTTCATCTTGTCAATCACCTCGTTGATGAATGCGTTCTGCAACAGCAGACGGGCTTCCTCGAGGGGAATGCCGCGCTGACGCATATAGAACAGGGCCGCATCGTTGAGCTGTCCCACCGTTGAGCCATGGGCGCACTTCACATCATCGGCATAGATCTCGAGCATGGGCTGCGTGTACATCCGTGCCTCCTTCGTGGCCGTGAGGTTCTGGTTGGTCATCTGCGAGCTGGTCTTCTGCGCCCCCTGCTCCACCAGCACCTTGCCGGCAAAGGCACCCGTGGCCTGTCCGTCGAGCACATATTTATAGAGTTCATTCGAGGTGCAATGGGGAACCTTATGCGTGATCAACGTGTTGTTATCCACATGCTGGTTCTTATCCGCAATCACGCAACCGTAGCAGTCACATTCAGCCCCCTCGCCAGAGAAGGTGAGGTCGAGCTTGTTTCGGGTGATGCCGTTGTGCAGGGTGATGACATTGTGGTTGACCCGACTGTTGGCCTGCTGGTCGATATATACATTACTCAAGCGCACGTTCTTGGCGTGCGTCTCCTCCATGCAGTAGAGATCCAACGATGCGTTCTCACCCACATAGGCCTCGATGACCTGCGTAGCCAGGAAGTGGCAGTCGTCGGCAGTATGGTCGCAGAAGAGCATCTTCAGCTCAGCACCTTCCTCCAAGACAATCAGTACACGACGGTTTACCATGAAGTGTGGAGTGTGGAGTGTGGAGTGTGGAGTGTTGGGGGATTTCAGGATGTTGATGACCTGTATGGCCCGTTCAACCACCACGCCTTTGGGCACATAGACATACAGTCCGTCCTGTGCCAACATGGTATTCAGATTCGTCACCGCATCATGATCCTTGGAAGCCAGCTGATGGTAATACGTGGTGGTGGCAAAGTCCTTCAAGGAGCCGATGATAACTCCTTCGGGCAGATGACTCTTAGGCAGGGCCTTGGTATAGAACATATCGTTCACCACGAAATACAACGAGGTACTCAGGTTAGGCACGTCGCAGCGGAAGGCATCGTAGGGGTTGACGGGTATGTCGAACCGATTGAGGTTCAGTCCGTAGTCGGGTGCGAAGAGCTCGTTGATGTCGGTATATTTATAGCGCTCCACCTTTCGGGTAGGGAAGCCGCTGGCAGAGAACTCCCGGAAGGCCTCCTCGCGCACGGCATTCATCACGGCACTGCTGTGCCTGCAAATCAGCTCGCGAGACTGCTCATAGAGTAGAGGAAGACCCACCCCCTCCCCCTCCCTCAGAGGGAGGGGAGTAGATACCGTTGCTGTTTTCTTCTCCGTCATAATTCTCGTTACTTTATCTGTTAGGTAATTACTCCCCTCCATTGAGGGAGGGGACTGGGGTGGGTCGTTTTATCCAATCATACCCTTGCTCCTGTATCTCCTTGGCCAACTCAGGACCGCCTGTCTTCACGATCTTACCTTGGTACAACACATGAACATACTGCGGAAGAATCATCTCCAGCAGACGGTCGTAGTGGGTGATGACAATGCAGGAAGTCTCGGGTGTCTGAAGCTTGTTCACGCCCTCGGCCACAATACGCATGGCATCGACATCCAGACCTGAATCCGTTTCATCGAGTATCGAGAGCTTCGGCTCCAGCATAGCCATCTGGAAGATTTCGTTGCGTTTCTTCTCACCACCGCTGAAACCCTCGTTCACACTTCTGTTGGTCAGTTTGGAATCGAGTTCCACAATCTTGCGCTTCTCACGCATCAGCTTCAGGAACTCAGCCGCATTCATCGGTTCCAAGCCCTGGTACTTACGTTTCTCGTTGATGGCGGCACGCATGAAATTGGTCATCGACACACCGGGAATCTCCACGGGGTACTGGAAACTCAGGAAGAGTCCTTCGTGCGCCCTGTCCTCGGGTTTCATCTCCAGCAGGTTCTTCCCGTTGAAGAAAGCCTCACCTTCGGTCACCTCATACAACGGGTTTCCTACGAGCACTGCACTCAGCGTACTCTTGCCCGAACCGTTCGGTCCCATGATGGCATGCGTCTCACCATCATTGATCACGAGGTCAATACCTTTCAATATCTCTTTCTCGCCGATCTTAGCGTGCAAATTCCTAACCTCAAGCATATATTCTTTGAACTTTGAACATTGAACTTTGAACTTTATATTATCCGACTGTGCCTTCGAGAGAGACAGAGAGCAGTTTCTGAGCCTCAACGGCAAACTCCATCGGCAGTTTATTCAGCACCTCCTTGGCATAACCGTTGACGATAAGACCGACGGCCTGCTCGGTGGGGATGCCACGCTGATTACAGTAGAACAGCTGGTCTTCGGAGATCTTCGAGGTGGTGGCCTCGTGTTCGAAGATGGCCGTTGGGTTCTTCACATCCATATAGGGGAAGGTGTGAGCACCACACTGGGAGCCCAGCAGCAGGGAGTCGCACGAGGAGTAGTTACGGGCATTGTCGGCTGTTGATGCAGCGCGCACCAAGCCACGGTATGAGTTCTGCGAATGCCCTGCGGAGATACCCTTCGAGATGATGGTACTCTTGGTGTTCTTACCGATATGAATCATCTTGGTTCCCGTATCGGCCTCCTGGTAGTTGTTCGTTACCGCCACGCTGTAGAACTCAGCCTGCGAGTTGTCGCCTCGTAAGATACACGAAGGATATTTCCATGTGATGGCCGAGCCCGTCTCCACCTGCGTCCACGACAGCTTAGAATCATTTCCGCGCAGATCGCCACGCTTGGTCACGAGGTTCAGCACACCGCCCTTACCATGCTCATCGCCCGGATACCAGTTCTGCACGGTGGAATATTTCACCTCGGCACGTTCGTTCACGATGATCTCCACGATGGCCGCATGCAACTGGTTCTCGTCGCGCATCGGAGCCGTACAGCCCTCGAGGTAGCTCACGTACGAATCATCATCGGCAATGATCAGGGTGCGCTCAAACTGTCCTGTGTTTCTTGCATTGATACGGAAATAGCTGCTTAGCTCCATGGGGCAGCGCACACCCTTGGGGATATACACAAACGAGCCGTCGCTAAACACCGCACTGTTCAGGGCTGCATAGAAGTTATCCCGATAGGGAACCACCGTACCGAGATACTGCCGCACCAGGTCGCCATGTTCCTTGATGGCCTCGCCGATGGAGCAGAAGATGATACCCTTCTCGCGCAGCTTCTCCTTGAAGGTGGTCTTCACGGAAACGGAATCCATGATAGCATCTACGGCCGTATTACCGCTCAGGGCCAGTCGCTCCTCAAGGGGAATGCCCAGCTTGTCGAAGGTCTTCTCCAGCTCAGGGTCTATCTTACCCGACGATGCTTCGGAGACTTTCTTGGCAGTGGGATCAGCATAATAGCTAATCTCTTGGTAGTCGATGGGCGGCACATGCACATGTCCCCATGTAGGCTCTGTCTGCTCCTTCCAGTAGCGGAACGCCTTCAGGCGGAACTCGAGCATCCACTCAGGCTCCCCCTTCTTAGCTGAGATGAGCCGAACGATATCCTCGTTCAGCCCCTTCTCTATAATTTCCGTATGTACATCGGTGGTAAAGCCAAACTCATATTTCTGTTCGGCCACCTGGCGCACAAACGCGTTAGACCCTCTCCCCTGCCCCTCCCTGGGAGGGAGGGGAGTGGTATCTTTTAAATCCCCATTTTTAGGATTCTTATTACTATTCATCATTTGAAAGAGTAACCCCCCCCTCCCTTCAGGGAGGGTAAGGGGTGGGTCTTTTATTACAGTTTCTGTTCCACCTCGATCTCGGTGAAGGTCTCGATGATATCGCCCACCTCGATGTCGTTGAAGTTCACCAGACTGATACCGCACTCCAGACCAGTGGCCACTTCCTTGGCATCATCCTTGTAGCGCTTCAGGGCATCGATAGGAGCTGTATGGATGACAATACCATCGCGAATAACGCGGGCCTTGTCCTTGTTGTGTACCTTTCCGTCGATAACCAGACCGCCGGCCACAGTACCCACCTTCGAGATCTTGAATACCTGCTTCACCTCGATCTCGCCGGATACAACCTCCTTCTTCACCTTGTCGAGCATACCCTGCATCGTTGACTTCACCTCGTCGATGGCGTCGTAGATGATAGAGTATGTATTGATCTCCACGCCTTCGTGCTCAGCCAGCTTACGGGCATCGGCACTGGGTCGTACCTGGAAGCCCACGATGATGGCATCTGAGGCACTGGCCAGCATGACATCATTCTCGGAAATCTGTCCTACCGCCTTGTTGATGACATTCACCTGTACCTTCTCGGTAGAGAGCTTGATGAACGAATCGCTCAACGCCTCGATAGAACCGTCGGTATCACCCTTCACGATGATGTTCAGCTCATGGAACTCACCCAGGGCAATACGGTGGGAAATATCGTCAAGACCCAAGGTCTTGGTGGTACGGATCGACTGCTCGCGCTGCAGCTGCACACGCTTGTTGGTGATGTCGCGTGCCTCCTGCTCGGTCTCCATGATATGGAAGGAGTCACCGGCAGTGGGAGCACCATTCAAACCAAGGATGATAGCAGGTTCGGCAGGTCCTGCCTCGGTGATGCGCTGGTTACGCTCGTTGAACATCGCCTTGATACGACCGTAGCTGGTACCTGCCACCACGATATCACCCACATGGAGCGTACCGTTTGACACAAGTACCGTAGAGACATAGCCACGACCCTTGTCGAGCGAGCTCTCGATGATACTACCCGTAGCCTTACGGTTGGGGTTCGCCTTCAGGTCGAGCATCTCGGCCTCCAGCAGCACCTTCTCCAACAGCTCATCCACGCCAATACCTTTCTTGGCACTGATCTCCTGGCACTGGTACTTACCGCCCCACTCCTCTACGAGCAGGTTCATGTTAGCCAGGTCCTCGCGAATCTTATCCGGATTAGCACCCGGCTTATCAATCTTGTTGATGGCAAACACCATCGGTACGTTAGCTGCCTGAGCATGGGCAATAGCCTCCTTCGTGGTAGGCATCACCGAGTCGTCGGCAGCAATGATGATGATGGCGATATCCGTTACCTGTGCACCACGGGCACGCATGGCGGTGAACGCCTCATGTCCCGGTGTATCGAGGAAGGTGATCTGACGACCATCTTTCAGCTCTACGTTGTAAGCACCGATATGCTGGGTAATACCACCAGCCTCACCGGCAATCACGTTCGTGTTACGGATATGGTCGAGCAGCGAAGTCTTACCATGGTCAACATGTCCCATCACCGTTACAATCGGAGCGCGCGGAACGAGATCGTTCTCATCGTCCTCCTCCTCGGTAATGGCGTTCTGCACCTCGGCACTCACATACTCGGTCTTGAAACCGAACTCATCGGCCACGATATTGATGGTCTCAGCGTCCAGGCGCTGGTTGATACTCACCATGATACCGATAGACATACAGGTACCGATTACCTGGTTCACACCCACGTTCATCATGGTAGCCAGCTCGCTAACCGTTACGAATTCGGTGAGCTTGAGCACCTTGCTCTCAGCGGCCTGTGAAGCCATCTCCTCGTTGAGCTTCTCCTGAACGGCGTCACGCTTCTCCTTACGGTACTTGGCGCCCTTCTTGTTCTGGTTCTGCTTGTTGGTGAGACGAGCCAAGGTCTCCTTTACCTGGCGTGCCACATCCTCCTCGTTCACCTCCAGCGGTTTCTGAACACGCTTCTTCTTGTTCTTCTTACCGCCGCCGTTGTTGTTATTGTTATTATTGTTGTTCTTACCGCCACCCTGCTGCATCTTACCCACAGCCTCGATGTCGATCTTCTCCTTACCGATGCGCTGGCGCTTCTTCTTCTCACCATTGCCGCCTGCAATACGGGCTTTCTCCTCACGCTCGCGGCGCTTCTCCTCCTTGGTCTTCTTCTTCGGACGAGTGCTCTGGTTGATGGAGTCAAGGTCGATCTTACCCAGCACGTTCACCTTCGGAGCCAGCTTCTGCTCACTCTTCAGCGTGAACACCTCCGACTCCTTCTTCTGCGAATCATCCTCGGCAGGTTCCTCCGAGATGGACTCCTGCGGCTCGGTAACCTCAGGCTCAACCACCTCAGGTTTCGGCTGCTCCACAACAGGTTGTTCAACCTGTTCGGGCTGTACGGGCTCGGCTTTCTCAACAGTCTTTGTCTCGGGCTTCGGGCTCTCGGCAGCAGCCTTCGGCTCTGGTTCGGCAGCAGGGGCAGGAGTCTCAGCCTTCACAGGCTCGGGTTTCTTACCCAGACTGCTCAAATCGATCTTCCCCAGCGGCTTGAACTGCTGCTTCTGCTCCACAACAGTCTCCACCTTGGGTTCCGGGCGTTGTTTCTTCTCCTTCTGCTTCTTGGGGTACAGCTTCTCGGCAAGACCCTTCTGTTCCTTGTCCTTCTTGAACTGATCAACGAGCGCACCATACTGCTCGTCACTCAGCTTGAAGTTCAAGTCGCCTCTCACTTCCCCTAAGTCACTTCTCTTCTCCAGGAATTCAACTGCCGTTTGAAGTCCTATGTTCAGCTCTCTTATTGCTTTATTTAATCTTATGCTCATTCTTCCTTATTGTTCAAACTCTGCTCTTAATACATTCAACATATGATCAACGGTCTCCTCTTCCAGGTCGGCTTTCTCCACCAGCATCTCGCGCGGTGCGTTCAGTACAGCCTTGGCGGTATCCAGACCAATAGCCTTCACGGCATCGATCACCCACTGATCAATCTCATCAGAGAACTCATCCAGGTAGATATCCTCGTCAGCTTCGTTTTCATCCACCTCGCGGAATACGTCAATGGTATATTCAGTCAGCATACTGGCCAGCTTGATGTTCAGACCGCCACGACCAATGGCCAGACTCACCTCCTCGGGACGCAGGTACACCTCTGCCTTGCGGTTCTCCTCATCCACCACGATACTCGACACCTTGGCCGGACTCAATGCACGCTGGATGAACAGCTTGGTGTTGGCGGTGTAGTTAATCACGTCCAGGTTCTCGTTACACAGCTCGCGCACGATACCATGAACACGACTACCCTTCACACCCACGCAGGCGCCTACGGGATCAATACGGTCGTCGTAGCTCTCCACGGCAATCTTTGCACGCTCTCCCGGCATACGGGCCACACGACGAATGGTGATCAAACCGTCGTTGATCTCAGGAACCTCAGCTTC
Source organism: uncultured Prevotella sp. (assembly GCA_900314935.1). Classification (GTDB taxonomy): domain Bacteria; phylum Bacteroidota; class Bacteroidia; order Bacteroidales; family Bacteroidaceae; genus Prevotella. Next base: position 13,703 of record OMXE01000015.1, on the reverse strand, counting down.
AAGAAGACGCTTCAGGAACTCAGGACTGGTACGACTCAGGATGATCTTCGGGTTATTGTTCTCGTTGTTCACCTGGTGAATCACGGCACGAATGGTCTCACCCTTGCGATACTGGTCGGCAGGGATCTGCTCCGACTTCGGCAGGATCAGCTCGTTGTTCTCATCGTCAACGAGCAGCACCTCACGCTTCCATACCTGATAGACCTCTGCGCTCACGACCTGTCCTACACGATCCTTGTACTTGTTGTACAAGCTGTCGTGTTCCAGTTCGAGAATCTTTGAAGCCAGGGTCTGACGGAGGTTCAGGATGGCACGACGTCCGAACTTCGCGAAATCCACGCGTTCAGACACTTCCTCGCCCACCTCATAGTCATCCTCAATCTTCTGGGCATCCGAAAGACAAATCTCCTTGTTCTCATCCTCCACCTCACCGTCGGCAACCACCACACGGTTACGGTAAATCTCGAAGTCACCCTTGTCGGGGTTCACGATGACATCGAAGTTCTCATCGCTACCGAAAATCTTCGCAATCACATTGCGGAAACTGTCCTCGAGCACACTCACCAAGGTGGTGCGATCGATCTTTTTCTGATCGGTAAACTCTCTGAAGGTATCGACCATACTGGGGGTCTCTACATTTTTTGTTGCTGCCATAGCTTATTTGAAACTTATTAAGTATTTAGTATATTTCACTTTGTCCATCTGGAAAGTCTTATCCACATCCTTCAGTTCCGGACGTTTCTTTCCTTCCTCCTTCACCTTCTCCTTGACGGTCACCACGAAGTCGTTACCATCCACGCTCTTCAGGATTCCCTTCATCTTCTTTCCGTCGCCGTCGAGCACTTCCACTTCCTTGCCCACGAAGTTGATATACTGCTGGGGCACCTTGAACGGCTGTCCGAGTCCGGCTGATCCTACTTCCAGTTCATAATCCTCCTCATCACGGTTCAGCCGATCCTCGATATAACGGCTCAGCTCAACACAATCCTCAATCCACACGCCATCGGCATGGTCAATCTCGACAACAATCTTGTTGTCCTTACTAATCTCCACATCTACGAGGAAATACTCCTTATCATCGAGCCACTCCTCAACTAAACTTTTTACAATGCTTTTATCAATCATAAACCTTGAATATAAATGAAAATGAGAGACTCTCGGAGAGTCCCTCATTCCACTGAACGGGTGCAAAATTACGAATAATTCCGCACACTACCAAATTTTTTCCACATTATTTAATAGATTTCGGCTCCAACAGCTGTTTATACCTGCTCAGGTCGTTGAGTAGGTCACGGGCTGCAGCCATCTGTTTGTCATGTTTCAGGTTATACTCCACCGTTCCCCGCTGGTAGTAATAAGCGGCCACGATATCCGACGAGATCATCCGTTTCAAGGTCTCCTTATGCAGGTCGAGATCGTGCGACAGATTATGCTGCAGTTTCTTCTCCAGTGCCTCGAATTCAGGTTTTGCCTCCTCGTAGTAACCCTCAAATTCCATGATCTTCTTCAGCGCCTTCATGGCACGGTCGCTTTCGGGGTCATAGGTAAAGCCGTTGGCTATGGCCCGCTGCTTGAAGTTCTCATAGTCGGCATCAGTAATCTCGAACGAGGAAACAGGACCGATGTTGGGATGACTGGCCAGATAGTCCACCTCGTACTCGAACATCGTTTCCGTGGAATCCCTTCCGCTCACGCCCAGGTAATAGGCAATGTTCGGCAGGGAGTCTGGCTTCACCACCAAGTCGGGAGTGATTCCTCCTCCATCGCGCACCTCTCGTCCGTTGGCCGTATGGAACACCTTGGTCAGCGAATCGGGGATATGCTCCTGATACACTCCCTCGCCCTGCTTGTAGTTAATGGCTTGAATGCACCGTCCGCTGGGGATGTAATACCTGCTGGTGGTCACCTTCAGCTGCGCATTATGGGGAAGGTCAACAGGCAGCTGCACCAATCCCTTGCCATAGGTTCTTGTACCCACGATGACCGCCCGGTCGAGATCCTGCAAGGCACCACTGGTAATCTCGCTCGCCGAAGCTGATTCCTCATTCACCAGCACCACCAGTGGCATCACCGTATCGATAGGCTCCACCGTTGTCTGGTAGTCGTGATTAGCTCTGCGCAGCTTACCGCGGTTGGAGGCCACCGTAATACCTCTTGGCACGAAGATATTCACCAGTTGGGCAGCCTCCAGCTCACTACCGCCACCGTTGTTACGGAGGTCGAGCACCAACTTCTGCATGCCCTGTTTCTTCAAATCCAGAAAGGCGCGGCGCACCTCTTGGGCACATCCCTCGGTAAACTGTGTCAGGCAGATATAGCCTATGCCGTCGCCTTGCATGCCGTAATAAGGAATCGTAGGTGTAGCGCTCAGCGAACGACGGGTAATCTTCATCTGCATCACCTTGTTCGTGCTGGGGCGCCGTATCTTCAATGCGAAGGTCGTTCCGGGCTCACCTCTCAGATGCTCCCGCACATACTCAATATCCTTGCCCACCATGGTCGTATCATCAATGCTCAGGATGATGTCACCCTTGCGCAAGCCTGCTTCCTGGGCAGGTGTATCCCCCATCGGCTCATCAATCACCGTGGTCTTCTCCTTCATGTGATAACGAATTAGCGCACCGATACCCCCATACTTACCTGTGAGGAACGATTTCAGCTCACTGGCTTTGGGATAATACACCGTATAGGGGTCCAAACGCTGCAGCATGGCTTTGATGCCCGCTCCCACCATCTTATCCGCATCCAGCGTATCCACATACAGCATATCCAAGTTGCGGTAGAGGGCGTTGAAGATCTCCAGATTCTTCACCACCTCGAAGTTATGATCCTGCTCGTTTTGAGCCTTTATCGGCATTCCCACCATCAGCAGGAGCGCCATCCACACTATATTTCTCTTCATAGATTGATGCAACTAAAATATTTCATGCACAATAATCGGGTACAAAAATACATGATTCTCTCGGGATAACGCGCAAAAACCCACAAAAAATATCGTAATTTTGACGTTTCTTTTATTTTTTCTCAAAAAAGTTTGGTGATTTCAGAAAAACGCGTTACCTTTGCACCCGCAATTAAGCAAAACCTGCTTCAGTAGCTCAGTTGGTTAGAGCACCTGACTGTTAATCAGGGGGTCGTTGGTTCAAGCCCATCCTGAAGCGCATAAGTCCCAATCGCAAGGTTGGGACTTTTTGGTTCTCATCATAAACAATTATTGTCCTCACTATTACTATTAAGATATGAAAAAGGCTTATATCATTGTACTGAGCATGATGCTCACGGCAGTAGGATTAACAGGTTGCAAGTATGTCAAGCCCCTCGATGGACCAGGTATGGAACGCGAAGAATCCGACTCATTAGTCGATCGTGATGCTATGGGCGACAGTCTGAATGTTGTGGTCAACGACGCTGCTCAAAAGCAGGATATGGAAGCTGCAAAAGCATTCGTGGATCAGTTCTATAAAGGATGGGGCATGGATAATGTTCTGGACTACGACTATCCGAAAAAGCATATTACCCCCAAACTCCTGCAGTTCCTGGCTGATTCGTACGAATTTGAGTGCGATGGTGAGTGTCTGGCCACATGGAAGTTTTTCTATGAGGGCGGTGGTGATGTCGGTGAGTTCAAGTCACGCCAGATTACTGCCCGCGACGGCAACCATGTCCTTGTTGAGAACAAGTACGTGAACTATGAATACGACGTGCTTCTCACTTTAACGAAGGATGGCGATACGTTCAAGATCGACAGTCTGCAACAACAGAAATCAGCGTTTATCGAAGGGAATTAAGAACTTGTCTTCGCGACAACTCTTACAAGCCTAGTTAGACCTACTTACAAGCCTGGTTAGACCTACTTATCAGCCTAGTTGAAGGGCGTTAGTAGGCTTGTAAGTTTTCGAAGGTAAATAGACGTTGTAAAGGTGTGAAGGATGTAATAAAAGAATGCTCCGCTAATATGCCTAATTGATTTATGATCAGCAGGTTGTTGGCGGAGCAATTCACGCCCTCCATCGTCTTTCTCGAATACTTGCCCGATTCACGGATAATCTCGGCTTCACTCATAAACTCCTAAAATTCCTCCGCCCCGATTCTTTTGGTAATCATGTAATTACACTTATTGGCGGAGAAAAAAAGAAGGGGACTTCACTGTCCCCTTGTGTGGTCCTGAAACAGTCTTGACGAATTTTGACGAATTATTTTTGTAACATAATGTTATAGAGAAAGTTATAAAGTTATTATTTCTAAAATGACGAATTTTGACGAACTAAAACCTTCCGAATTGTTTGGAAGGTATTAGACTAATTCATATATTTGCGTGTGATTTATGATCAATTCATGCTCTGTTTCTAAACGAACAAATACCGGTTATGATAAAGTATATTGCACTTTTCTTCTTCCTGTTCGTGTCCATCCTTCCGTCAGGAGCACAGACGATTCTCCTTGATAAGGAATCCAGTAGACCGATTGTACGTGCTTCGGTCTTCGATGAGGAAAACCACCCGATTGGCTTGACGGATTCCAACGGGTTCCTACCTGACTTGCAGGGAGCAAGGCAGATACGTATCACATGCCTTGGCTATCAGACAATGGAAACGAAAGTGTCAGATATCGGTAAGGAACTCTATCTCGTGCCAATGGACTATCCCTTGAAGGAAGTCGTTGTGAATAGTGATTCTCAATACTCCCGTTTGAAACTGACATGCTACTATCGCGACTTCGTCGTTTTCGGTGGTAGGATATACACAGACATGCTGGGAGGAAATACAGACCTGTTTTACAGTGATGGCATCTGTACCATATATATACCGCGACCTGGAATTCTGAGTGTTACACGTCGTGTGAATGAGATAAGACGGGATGTTGCGGGAAGTGGTCTGTTTGGCTATACGGACGTTGAGGACATGCTATTACTGTGGGGGCGGAGCATGGTGGATATCGTAAAGAACAAAGAGATGTACGTTACTACAGAGGAGGGGAATGTGACAACCGCGCGTAAAGAACAAAGAGATGTACGTTACTACAGAGGAGGGGAATGTGACAACCGCGTACCGGAAGAAGAAGGACTCTCTTGTCTGGGAGGCAACCATAGTGCGGGATAGCCTATCATCTCTCATCTATGTCGATTATGTGGATGGAATGGCTCAATCGGGGAAGGTGCGAAATGCGTATGACAGTCAAGGTCGGAAGATCAGCATGAAACTTAGGAAGGGCAAGGACCATATAAAGAATGTCTTTCGAATGACTCCGTATCCCAAGGTTCCCATCTCATCTCTTATTGCGTATAACGAGAGTTTCGACTTTGTTATTTACGGTGATGACGGTGAGCAGAAAGGGTGTTACATAAGGGAATTATATCCCGTGGAGGCGGAGTATCTGACGAAGGAGGAATACAAGGATGAGAAGAAACAGAAAGGTGACTATACTTACGATGACATCGACCGATTGGCAAAGGAGGCACTTGTTCCTGACCTGACACCTGAGATCCGTTCGCGAATCGAACAGCTCAGGCGTTCGGAATAAGATCTGGGATCACGGGGACAGCGTCATAAGCGTCACTTCACAGTCCCCCTGTGAGGTGTTCTTTTGTCTAAAAACCTGATTCGTGCCCTGAAACAGTCTTGACGAATTTTGACGAATTGTTTGTGTAACGTCATGTTATAGAGAAAGTTACATAAACACATGAAAACGTCAAAATGTTGCACGTCACACGTCACATTAAGCACCTTGCAAGGATGTGGAATAGATATATTATAATAAGATAATAATACTATTAATCTATTATTATTATCTTTTATGATAACTCAATCTTATTGAAAGACCTTAATGTGACATGTGACATGTGACGATTTGACCTTTTTGACCATGTGTACTACCCTAGGAAAAGATAAGCTTACACCACCAGCGTTTGTCTCGATCACTGGTAGAAAGTGCCACACTCTCTAACACAAAGTGCCATACTTTCTGGGAGAAACTGCCATACTTTATATTTATTAACAGAATTACGGCAGTTCCTTAACAGATTTTTGCACGCTACGAGGGTCGGAATTTGGAGGCTGGCGGTTTTTGTTGTATCTTTGCACTATCAATTTCAATCGCAAAACGAAGTATGAACAAGAAAGCCATTATAACGATTTTGCTCGCCCTCGTTGCAATGACAGGACTGGCACAGAAGACTGTCGTATGGGAGAAACCGTCGGCCTTTATGGAAGCAGGAAATACTACTCTTGATATCACGAAAGTGGAACTGAAGCAGACGGAAACAGTGCTCCACCTCATTGTCAACTTCAGACCCGGTCTTTGGATCCGTTTTGCCAAGGAGTCGTTCTTGCAGACACCCGATGGTAAGAAGTATTCCATCACGGGTGGAGCCAAGACCAACGAGAAGGAGTCTGATTTGCAACCCGACTCACTATTCTGGATACCCGAAAGTGGGATGGCCCATCTGGCCCTTCACTTCAAGCCCGTACCGCTCGACACCAAAGAGATGGACTTCTTGGAGGGCTATAATGATGGAGACTTCAAGTTCTGGAACATCTGCGACTCGAAGAACAAAAAAGACGTAGCGATTCCTGATGAGTGGAAGAATGTACAGTATGCCAAGGACGAGACGTTGCCTGTTGCCAAGATCAATAAAGGTGTAGCCACCATCAAGGTGAAGATGTTAGGTTATAAGCCGGGCATGAACATGGATTTCTATGTAGGTGGTTTCAGACCGTTAGGCTCAAAGGATGATTTTAGTAAGGAATTCCCGTTTGCCGATGATGGTACCCTAAAAGTAGAAGTCCCCCTCTGGTTGGCGCGTGAGGTGACAGTCGGCGTAGAGGGAATGTCATTCCCAAAAATCGTTATTGCCCCAGGACAGGAGACCTCCATCCTGATGAAGGTCACCTCTGACCATCGTCCGTTCGTGGCATTCAAGGGCTACCTCGCCAAGACCAACATGGACTTGGTGAATGCCTATGACACCTTTGAACCCAACAGCGATGATGATAAGACCTATCTCAAAGCTAGAGAGTGTAAGACGTCGGAAGAGCGCCTGCAATGTTTGAAGGACATTTTCAACCAACGCGTAGCCGATGCCAAGGCAGCAAAGTACACCACAGCCGCGCAGGATCTGATCAATATGGACGCAGAAAGGAAGTTTGGGAGATGGTTACGTACCTTTGCCATCACATATAGCCAGTATGGGGTATCGGAAAACGGAACTGTATATAGGGGCAATGAGCACTATTCGGATGATGTCGAGAAGAACAAGGACTTGCTCATCCTTTCTGAGGAAGATATATTATATACTTGGAAGTATCTGGATGAGCCGGCATCTCCATGTAGTGCAGCGTTCTGGGAAGAAAGCATATTATCCCCTGGCCTGAACCCTTTCGAGAAGAATTCCTACAACGCAGACCTTCTTGCCATACCAAGTGCTTTGGAAGATGAAAACCTGATCAAAGCATATCTCGAGTTCATGACCCATGAGGACTGCAAGAACGTCATCCGTGAATATCTGGCCGAGAAGCAACGCATCGGTCAGCAGTTGGCCACTCAGGAGCATATCTTCTATCAAAAATACGACGAGGTGGCCCCAGAGAACATCCTCCAAACCATCCTCGACAAGTATAAGGGCAAGGCCGTGCTCATCGACATCTGGGCCACATGGTGCGGTCCCTGTCGTGCTGGACACAAGGCAATGGCGCCCATGAAGGAGGAGATGAAAGGGCAGAACGTGCAGTTCGTCTATCTTACTTCCCCCACGTCGCCCTTGAAAACTTGGCAGGAGATGCTCAATGATATTGACGGCGACCACTACTATCTGACCGAAGAGCAGTACCACTATATTCTTGATAAGTACGAGTCGAAAGGCATCCCCACCTATGCCATCTACAACACCAAGGGCGAGCAAACCTACAAAAATATTGGCTTCCCTGGCAACGATGTCATCCGCAAAGAGTTGGAGGCTGCGAGCAAGTAAAGGGCTCCAATTGTTAAATATTGCTATAATTGTAGTAATATTTGCGTTATAATTTGGTTTATATTATAAACTTATTTATCTTTGCATCGCAATCCGGATGAATTGTGCCTTGTCCGACCTTTCTGCAGGAGCGAGGATGGGGTGCAGGAAAGAGTTAAGCAACATTATTCGCGAGCTCAACAACTCGTCTAATCATCAAAAGCAAAACAACAATGGAAGAAAACAACAACATGACTGCCGAGCGCAGTCTGGAGATTATCACAGAACAGATAGAGCGCAGTCGCAAAGAAGTGACTAGGGACACGGGATTGACGCTTTATGTATCTGGTCTTTGCGTCATGGGGGTGGCACTCTTTATTGGTATTTGTGCCTATTTCACGAACAACCCGCTATTCTATTTGCTTTATGCGGCGGTACCCATCTTTATCTACTTTGCCGACCGCTATGCCAAGAGGAATCAGCCCAAAGTTCCAGCCAGTTTTGTGAGCAGAATGGTAGATAAGACATGGACAACCTTCGGCATCTTCGCCGTCGCGTTCTTCTTGTTTTCCTTCTTATACGACTTCTACATGGTTCGAATGGAAACGCTCGATGTTTATGCACGTCTGAGAATTGAACCCTTTCGTATTATACTTCTGCTCATGGGTATGGCCATCACCATCAATGGTTATATACTAAAGAGCCGTTGGCTGATATGGTGTGGCATTATTGGTGGCATTGGAGGCTTCGCGTGGGAAACGCTCAATGTGTTCGGTATAACTGTGGGACGGTTCTGTTCTCCCTATACCATCACAAGAGTATCTCATTTATTCTCCGGCATCATCATCGCACTCTTCGCCTTCATCGGAATGGCGCTTCCTGGTATGATGCTTAAAAAGAAGAGCCTATGATGTTCCCCACATTAGACCCACTTCTGCACGCTGAGCTGCGACTGGCCGTCATGTCGCTGCTCATCAGTACCGACGAGGCCGAGTTCCCGTATATCAAGGAGCAGACGGGAGCCACGGCGGGCAACCTGAGCGTGCAGGTCGACAAGCTGTCGGCAGCAGGCTATATCGAGGTCGAAAAGACCTTCAAGGGCAAGCGACCCTGTACCATCTGCCGCATCACCGACAAAGGACGGCAAGCGTTCAAGACATACATCGAAGCGTTGAAATCGTATCTGGAGGTCAGTAAATCGTGAAACGCCATAAAGAATAAAGGAGTTACGGGCAATCGCAACTCCTTTTTCCATATCACTGACCACTGGCCTCGGCTTTCACCTTCCTCACGTACTGCATGAACCTGTCGATGAGCCCTATTCCCACCATGTTTGGCGTTTCTATGAGCGTAGCACCGTTGTTGAACTGCATCACGGTCTTCTTCCCCTCCTCATACACAGGCCATTCAGGCAGTCCTGGTCCATTGGGATTCAATGTCTTGGCGAAGTTCACCCAGTACTGCTGCATGATTTCCGAAACGGTTGCTTCCTGGGGATATCTCTCAGCTTCTTTCAGGAACGAACCGTTCAGGTACATAATATCATCCGCATGTGCAGCCCCGCGACGGTTGCCCTTGGCATAGACGGTACGATCCGATTTCTGCGCAAGGTAGGCCGAATACACCGCACTCTTTCCCGTCTTCTTCTGCAGCGTTGCCCAGGCATAGGCGGGCCACCCGAAATTCAAGTCGCGCACCACGTCGCGCACACTGTAATACGCCTGCTCGTCGGTATCGGCGGGATATATGGCCAGTACGCTGTCCACATAGTTTTGTGGCAGACCGTTCATCTGCGCCTTATACTGCTCGGCCGTTTCAATCTCCACCACAGCACCCTCGTCGCTGTTGTACATCAGCATCACGGGGACATCAGTATATTGACCAAGCTCATAGAGGTTATATACCTCATCCGTCAGCACCTTCCCGTCGATGATGGGCGTACAACCCATGAAGTTCACACCAGTGCCCGTGAGCGACTTCGCATCCATCGCACGCAGTTCGGCAATGGAGCTTTTCTGAAGCTGCTGCACGAACATACTGCCCAGCATCTCTGCCTGCTGCTGCGTTACCATACTCATAGACGACATAAAGGCGCCGCTCTGACTGATACAGGCGCGGAAAAGACCTTTAGCCATGGGCGAGGCACAAAGAATGTTACAGTTCATGGCACCGGCCGACTCGCCGAAGATAGTCACTTTCGAGGGATCACCGCCGAAGTTCTTGATGTTCCGCTGAATCCACTGCAAGGCGAAGATCTGATCCAGAAGACCGTAGTTGCCTGAAGTGCCGTCAGCCGATTCCTTACTCAGCTCAGGATGTGCCAGGAATCCCAAGGCACCCGCACGATACTCAATGCTCACCGTTACCACACCCCTACGCGCCAAACTCTGCCACAGCTCGCCACCATAATGCTCTGTCTTCCAGCTGCCACCATGGATATACACCATCACGGGCAGTGCATCGGTAACCGACTTAGCAGGAGTAACCACACTCAGGTACAAGCAGTCCTCGCTCATCATATCATACGTCACGTCATCACGTTCCGGTTGCGGAGGCCACTTGGCACACTCCTCTGCCTTCAGCACCCCTTCCCACGGCTTAGCCGGCTGAGGAGCCTTCCATCTGAGTTCACCCACTGGTGGAGCCGCAAAGGGTATCGCCTTATATACAGCTAGGTCTGTTCCATCGAGAACACCCTCCACATCCCCCGTTTCCACATGCGTTTTCAATAACGGCTGAGCCTGTGCAGCCACCACAACAAGCAGTCCGCAGACCGCCATGAATAGTTTTTTCTTCATTTACAATATCATTTAGGATTATCTTCTGTGCATTAGATGCTCATTCTTAACAAAAAGTTTCAGAAAAAGGAGAAAAAAATCAATTTCAGGAAGGATTGGGGTAAAACCATTCCGCTCGGCTTTGCCGCTTCGCTATGCGAAGAACTTTTCTGGGCCAACCTTCTTCAGGAAAAGACTGTTTGCAACTATTGATGGATTATTTCCGTCTAACAAAAAAGGATCATTACTTATTTTCAAGATGAAGAAACTATTACTTACTTTATTACTCGCCACACTTGCCATGCCAAGTGTATGGGCATTAGACACCGACAGTATCAGTAAAAATAAAGCCGACCTGGATTCTTTGATCCTGATGATTGAAACCAATTATGCAGGCTACCCCATCATCATGGAAAAGGGATACAGCAATGATTATCAGACGATGAAGTCTGATATCAGTAAGCAAGTATCAACAGGACAGATGGGAATTCATCAGGCGGTTTGCGAGTATTGCTATTGGTTCTTCAGCAGGTTTGATGGTCATGTATATGTTGACAATCCCCTATTCATGAACACCTATTTCCCCAAATGTCACATTCGTTATGCAGAACTATTTGAATACGCCCCCAAACCTGTGTCGTGTAAGGTCAACGATGACACATGGCTTATCCGGGTTCCATCGTGTAATGGTCAGAATCCCACTTTCCAATGGCTCGAAGATGCTACTCAGCAATATCTGCAGTCGGGCTGTAGTAATTTGATTATTGACATAAGAGGAAATACAGGCGGCAGCGATGCTATTTGGGAACCTGTTGGACCGCTGTTGTTCGACCATCAGCCAGAAGTGCCTGAATACACCTTATTCAGAAACACGCCAAAGAATCTTTCATTCTACCAGCGTATCCTCAATGATCATCCCGATGATGATGTGGCACAATCGTTGGTGGATCATTGTAGTAAGAGTCAAGAAGAAATGGTTAAAATAGATGATGATTCTGAGGATGAGGAATTACCCATATCCCCTTTACCCAAGAAAGCTGCTATTGTGATTGATAAAAGTACTGCCAGTTCAGCCGAATCGTTAGTAAGATTTGCCAAGATGTATTGCGACACCACGCGCACAAAGGTATATGGCAAAGAGAACACATGGGGTGCACAGCACTCTGGTAACATCATTGGCACACCACTACCCCATAGTCAGATATGGGTATATTATCCCACATGTATCTCATCACTCTTTCTTCATGATGATTCCCAAGGCAGTTCAGGCTTATCTCCCGATGTGCGCATAGATTTGCCTTATCCGCAACAGCTTACAGATAATTGCGACGAGTGGATCCTCTGGATTGCTGATCAACTATAAAGATCATCGCCAACCAGAACGAACATTCGAACGAACAGTAATTTGTCCACATACATATATCCACCTTTAGAATAATAATAAATAATTATTTATTATTATTCTAACACTATATATGTGTGTTGCTAATTATGTTCTGTTCGTCCGTTTGTATTGTTCGCTATGATTAACCCTGGTACATTCACCCATTGTAAATGCCGTGCTCTCTAAGAGCGTTTGCCTTGATCACTCATAGCGTTTACGGCGTTCAATGTTTTTTAACACGAATGTGGCGGTTTCTTAACAGAAATTTGCACACTACGAGGGTCGAAATTTGGAGGCTATTGTTATTTGTTGTAATTTTGCAACGCATTTGAAGATGCAGCGTGAAAGTCAACGAGACAACAAGTGAACAAGCCAAAAAGTAGTGCGCAGACTTGAAGGACCGGGAGCTTGGAGAATCGGAGACCATCTCACAAATCGTTAACCCTATTTATTAACATTAAATCTAATTATTATGGCAAGACTACTTATTGCAAAGTACAAGAACAACAACGAGAAGAACAGCGCCTACGGCAAGCATTGTTCTGCTCTCGCTATTCTGTCGGTTCCGTTTCACCCATTATAAATAATCCTTTGCGCCAATCACCACGAGATTCAAATTTGACTTCCGTCTTCTTCCATTGCAACTCGGAAAATTGGAGTGTCAGTTGGAGATTATAACCATTTACGGAAGGGAACAGGCGTTTATGTTGTAAGATACCGATATACACAGCATTTCAAGCAGTAACAATTAGCAAAACGCCAAAATTGTCGTGTTGAAAAAACGGCAAAAAAATGACGCTCTATGGGGCGTCAGCTTTTTGTTCTTAAATATTTACAAAATTTCAGCACTAGTTTCAAATCGTAACCACTTTATGTTTTCCAAGGGGAATCGTAGAGAAGAAATGACCACGGATGATGCGGATTTGACGGGTATTTTTAGGTCCCGCAGAAATGGCAGAAATAGCGGAAACGACGAACGAGTGAGAACAAAGTTATACTTGTATAGTTTTTGTCGAGCGAGGAGGAGGAAGATAATAGTCATATTTGATTCTCAAAGTGATTGGCGCGAGGATATTTTTATAACGGAAGAAACGGAAATAAAACAGAAAAACGGAAAAGATGTCTGTGATTTGACTATTGTCTTCCTCCATTGCGACTCAGCCATTCAAGCATGCTTGATGGCATTCGCTGCTCTGTCGGTTCTGTGATTTGGCTTCCCCTAAAGCGCCGACCGTTGGTTCTGTGTGAGATAAAAAGTAAGAATAGTATTTCTGGAGTAATTATGGTAATTATGATAATTTCTTTCAGAACGAAAACGGATTACGGATGAAAGGGATACAAACAAAGAAAGAGGGAGCCACCCCTGACCCCTCCATGAGGAGGGGAACCGGGGATTCTGCTGCAAAGATAGGTTTTTATTAGAGACCAAAGGTTGTACAGAAGAACGGAAAAGGCCAAAGCACAGATAGCACGGATTTCTATTTCCGTTATTCCGTTTATTTGACTTTCGTCTTCCTCCTTCACTTTAACTTTGCAGCTGAATACCAAGAGTCTTAAGAACTCTTAAATATAAAACGTTAAATACTACAATTATAGA
>OMXE01000016.1 GCA_900314935.1 uncultured Prevotella sp. | reverse complement strand
GTAAGCAAAACTGATATTCTTAGCATCTATAATTGTAGTATTTAACGTTTTATATTTAAGAGTTCTTAAGACTCTTGGTATTCAGCTGCAAAGTTAAAGCGATGGAGGAAGGCAAAGCCAAATCACAGAAATTTGCCATGCGGCATGTTTATCTTCATGCGGATTACGCGGATCACGCAGATTCCTTTTCCGTTTTTCCGTTTATTTTTCAGTTTCTTCCGTTATAAAAAACTTTGCGCTAATCACCACGAGAATCAAATTTGACTACCGTCTTCCTCCTCCTCGCTCGACAAAGTTTATACAAGTATAACTCTGTTCTCACTCGTTCGTCGTTTCTGTGATTTCTGTGATTTCTGTGGGAGCTAAAAAAATATTCTGTGGGAGCTAAAAATAATAATATCTGTGTGAGAAAATAAAGATTTCTGTGTGAGAACAAATTCGTCTAATTAGTCAAATTCGTAGAGTATGAGGCCAAAATTAACCGGGACACCCTTCCCGACCACCAGGTCTGCACCCACTGCGGGCGCGACCTACCCATCCGAGAGTTAGAACGCATGAAGACAGGCACCTACCGCAAGACCTGTCGGAAATGCAAGTATGAACTGTATTCCAAGCCGGCCAAAATCCGCTGGATACTTCGTCACCTACACGACCCGTAGGAATCCCATGGTCTAGGACGCTGAACCCATTCATCAGCGTCCATTTTTATTCTCACGCAGAGGCGCAGAGTTCACACAGAGATTTTATCGTTCCGTTGCCTCACTCGTCTCCCCACCTCAAGATATAGGCACGTTGCCTCACTCGTCTCCCCACCCCTTAAGGGGCGGGGTACTGGCAAGGGGGGCGGGGTGTTAACAAAGGCGGGGTATTATCAAGGGCTAAGTGAAAAATCAGCATCATCTTTAATCAACCTTCCAACCCGCACAATCTCATTCACGACAGAATCAATACCCTGCCACACCTGCTCATTGCTGAACCTCAACACACGTATTCCCTGCTTTTGAAGAAACTCTGTACGCTGCTCATCATATTCATACTTATAATCATGAGAACTACCGTCAAGCTCCACGCACAAACGCAACTCAGGACAATAAAAGTCCAACACATAAGGACCGATACCTTGCTGACGCCGGAACTTCATACCATCGGCATTTCGACCTTTCAGCATCTTCCAGAGTACTGCTTCTGCAGGAGTAGCATGACTACGTAGTTCTTTACGAAGAATCTTCTGTTCTGATTCGTTTGCTTTCGCGGTTTTGTAATGCATGTTTTTCTTTTTTTATTGTGTGTTTATTATTTACCCCACCCCTGCTTCGCTCACCCCTCCCCTTAGATGGGAGGGGAGTTTTAGTTACTACTAATGCATGACAGGTATGCCATGATGCTCTTCCACGCTCCCCGACCATTCTTAAGGCACCCGTTTGCTCTCTCAGCTCCCCACATAAAGGAGCCTCCGTTGGCTTCCTCAGCTCCCCACCCCTCTTAGGGGCGGGGTTCCTGGCAAGGGGGGCGGGGTGATAAAATTCGGTCTTTTATGATTACTGACCCCACCCCTCGCTACGCTCACCCCTCCCCTACAAAGGGAGGGGAGTTCTAGTTACTACTAGCGCGTGTCAAGAATCGCCACAATGGCTCTTTCGACTCCCCACCCCTTGGGAAACCCACGTCGGCTCTCTCGACTCCCCACCCCTCTTAGGGGCGGGGTCCCTGGCAAGGGGGGCGGGGTAAAAATATAACAATGGAAGGGTCGTTGGTATCCATTAGATCTTTCTACGTAATCTCTGAGGATGCATCCGCATATCCCATAAAGCAGCAATTCTGATTGTTTCACCTTTTATATAATAGACCAACTTATGATTCTTATCAATAAGAATTGAACGGTATAGGAATCGCCTGTCTTGCAAAAGTGGTTCCGGAAATCCCATTTCAGGGAAACGCATCAGCTTATTCACTTTCTCGTCAATCGCGATTGCGAGATTCTTCGTGGCTTGTTTCCCATAGTTTTTAAGGTAGTAATCAAATGTGCTACTTATGTGTTTGATCGCTTTGGCATTATACTCAACCTGCATAATCATCAATTTTGTCCCAAATCATTTGCATCATTTCCTGATGAGTATAGGTCTCACCGTGCTCAAACTCTTTTTCTCCTTCTTCAATATCCTTAAGAGCCTCTTCTAAAGTGTGTGGAACTTCATCTGGCATGCGAACAACTGAGATAGCAGGTGCATAACTGTCCAAATGGGTAACGGGCTCCGATACCATCTGCGAATCTGTTTCGTGTTCTTTGTATTTCTTATCTTGTGCTTCCATATGCAGTGTTATTTCTTTGTGCAAAGATAAAGCTTTTAAATGTAATCACAAAGAAATACTCCATTTTTCTTTACGCCAATCACCATAGCGGCAGCTTTTATTCTCTTTTATTCTCCTTTATTCTCTTTTATTCTTCTACGTGATATTGTTTTCTTAATGTTCTAAATCGTTGTAATGCTGCGCTTTAACTTCCGAAACGGCCATTTCCGAAACAGCCATTTCGATCAATTTCTGTGCTATTATTTACACTTTTCAATGAAAAATCTCGCTCCCAAACTACACTTTTCAAACAAATAGCAAATAATTATCCTAAAAAGATTATCCTTTTTGGATAATTGTTACCTCAAACAGATCTGAACCATATGATAATTTTATCTTTTATGAAAGGAATTCGATGCAAATATACAAGTTTTATCTTTTATAAAAGACAAAATCGGTAGGCTTCCTCGGCTCCCCACCCCTTGGGGAACCACCGTCTGCTATCTTAGCTCCCCACCCCTCTTAGGGGCGGGGCCCCTGGCAAGGGGGGCGGGGTGATGTAATACAGTCGAGAAAGATTACTGACCCCACCCCTCGCTTCGCTCACCCCTCCCCTACGAAGGGAGGGGAGTGCTAGTTACTACAAGCGCATGACAGGTATGCCATGATGAGTGGGGAGTTTCCCCCTCTTGGGGGGATTAAGGGAGGCTCCCATATGTCCTTATGTTCTTATGTCTAAAAACATGTTCTTTTGTTATTTTGTCTAAAAAGTTCTTTTGTCTATTTACAAAAGGAATTCATCGATACTTTGTGGAGTTACAACTTGGAATGATGAACTAAATAATTGGAGAATTCCAAATATTCTTTAAGATTTTTGGAATTGAATCCAAAAATATTATAAGATTTTCGGAATCTGGTGTACAGAGAGAGAGCGCTGAGCTCACACAGAAAACTATTATAACCTCTCACAGATCCCGTAGATCGCACAGATTTGTTTTCCGTTCTTCCGTTATGAAACTATATATATTGTTTAATTTGGACCAAATTTGTACAATATCCACGCTTAGCGTGCTTTATTCTTTTGATCGCCTACGGCGAGACATCTAACAAAATCTGATTCAAAATCTTACAGAATTATTAATGGTCATGCAGATTCTTCACTCCATCCGTTATATATATCTGCGAAATTAGTGGTATCTATGAGATTATGAGGCTATTTCTTCACATAAATACTCATATATGTAATCAGCACTTTGTAGATATAAACCTGTCTTAGCATCTATAAGTTTTTCATAGATGCGAGAATTGTATACTTTGTCAAAAGCATCCAGAAGAGACATGTTCTGGTCTTCTTGAAGATAGGATACGATGGCTTCTACATCACTGTTTACTATAAACTGGAATTGACTCTTTGTTAGTTTCATACTCGCTGCAATTTACTAATAGACTTCTCGGTCCCAAAATAGTATTGATTATTCAAACGTTTGAACGTCAGCTCCTTAATAAGGGTATCAAGCGTAATAAGGCGCTGCATATACAAATTCAACTGATAAACCACGCCATCATCAGCAACTGGACCAACGACAATGTCGTATTCGTGAATTCGCCGACCACGAGCCATTCGATTACTAAGGATGAATTCTGCCCACTCACGACTTACTCCATCGAACACTTTTACGCTCATCTCAGGATCTTCTAACCACTTGTTATCAAACTGATACTCAAGGACTGTTGGTTCTCCCCACCCTTCAAATTCACAACGGCGTATAGCCTGTTCTTGAGCCTGTGAACGGATGTTGGTCAAATAGAAGCCACGACCGAAATCTTTATTCGGTCGGCACTTAGAGAGGAGGATTTCGTCAAAAACGATATTTGTTCCATGATATAGTTTCATTCGATCGTTCCCCCATTACGCTTACAATATACCTTTAGATCTGTTAATGCATCATTCAGTGATAAGAGATGCTCTGCTTCATAGCATTTGTCAAGGAAGGAAATCCCCTTATATTTTTTCAAATACTGATATGACAACTGAGCTGTCATGCCAAATTTCTTCCCAAACTCGACAATACACATGTTGATATATCTTATTTTATTCATCTTGTAAAATGTTAGTATTATACCGCTGCAAATATAATCATTTTCTCATAATTATCAAACTTTTGATTATCAAACTTTTGATAAAATCATTTTTCTCACACAGAGAATATTATTTATGCCATGCAGATTACGCAGATCCTGCAGATTTTTCATCTCCCAATGATGAGTATTATATGTCCCGCTGAAATAGCGGAAATGGCAGAAATGGGCTTCGCCCGGCCATGCGGCATGATTATCCTCACGCAGAGGCGCAGAGAGCGCAGAGGTCACACAGAGATTTTATTTCGAACACGGATCTACCGGATTCCACGGATTGATGATGAGAGGTTACTGACCCCACCCCTCGCTGCGCTCACCCCTCCCCTACGATGGGAGGGGAGTTGATTACCACCGCCAGCTCGCTCGATTTCCCACCCAAACTTGCAGGCACGATGGCTTGTTCGGCTCCCCACCCAAACTTGCAGGCACGATGGCACGTTCAGCTCCCCACCCCTCTAAGGGGCGGGGTACTGGCAAGGGGGGCGGGGTGTATTGATGATAACAGTTCGTCGAACTGCTTTGTTTTTTGAAACAAAGGTATGGTTGATTGGAAGAAACGGGAGAGCTTGCTCTCAAAGTTTCTAACAAGAAAACATACTTATCATCAAGACATTATGTTCTTATGTTATTATGTCTAAAAAATATGTTCTTATGTTATTATGTCTAAAAAATTGGTCCTTTTGTTCTTTTGTCTACATAAAGAACTCCCACTCGACAAACAAACTGAAAGCAAGCTTTCCTTTGTCTGTTCTCGCTTAGTCGTTCTTTTCTCTGCGCCAGAGAAAAAGAGGAAGAAAAAGTTATAAAATATTTGGGAATCTCAAATATAATGTCTAACTTTGCAGTGTAAAATAAAGATGAAGAACTATGAAATTGACAAAAGAAGAAGCTATGAAGCGTTTTAAGAACGCTCTTGATCGTAAGAAAGCTTGGGAGGATAAATTCGAAGCAAAATATGCTGATGTTAAAAATCTATATACAACAGCATAGAAGCCATGAATGATCTTTCCTTAGATTATATTAATATAAAATCGCCATATCTGGTAAAACGGGCAGATGATGGCGATTTTGTTTTTCAGACACAAAAGGGCGTCATTTATGGTGTCGGTTTTATAGAAAATGACCCACTAGGAGGTTGCGAAACTTATCAATTATCTATCAGTAATCAGAATAAAGTACACGCATCATACGACCCTAATGTGAAGAAAACGTAAGCATTCGATAAAGACTGTTGCCCTATCCCACCATTGACACCCTTCCCCTCAGAAGGGAAGGGTATTAAAAATCATGGCTCACCCCGAAGGGGCAAAGGCTGGTGAGCCATACCAAAACCTTGATGAAGGGCGGTTCCTGCCCGGAATCAATTACATCCTCTCCATATAGGGAGAGGCTTGGTGAGGGTGGATGTCTCTTTTGCCTCTTTTCTCTGCGCCAGAGAAAAAGAGGAAGAAAAACCTATGGTTTTAGGTTCCAAAACCTATGTTTTCAGGCGCCAAAACCTATGGTTTTAGAAGGCAAAATGACATGTTTTGAAGGCCACAACCCAACCATCTGGTATTCAGCCACTTACGAACCACTAGCGAATGAGTATAAAAACAACAACGGCTACAATCATTTTGATTGTAGCCGTTGTTATAGTTCTGTATTACTTACCCTTAGCTTATCGAAAGTTTACATATATCATAAGATACGGTTTTGGAATTGTACAATTCTCTCATCAAGTATTCTTCCTTTATCAATGATATAAGCGCCTTTAAGTATACAGCTCTCGATAGCATTGTCTTCCACAAAAAAGTCAACATACCTTACAACCTCCTTACTAATATCAATTGATGAACTCTTATAGAATAATGACGGGGTGTGATCTACCACATAATGACGAATCCCATCTATCACATAATCTGGTTTTTCAATTGTCGTAGGTATACTTGTTTCTATTGCCCCAGCCCTATCACAACTGATATCAATAATCATTGCCCCAGGTTTCATTCGTTTTAAGTCTTCTTTGTAGATGATGTGGTCTTTGCGCGAAGTATCCCATAAGATGGAATTGACGACAACATCAAACTCTCCTAATTCTTTCTGGAACAACTTCTCTGATTTTCTATCATAAGTACATACTTGAGCGCCCATATCATTTAGCATTCTCATGGCGCCGCGGGCCGTATTACCTCGGCCTAAAACTGCCACCTTTGTATTATATGGGAAAATACCATGTAGAAGATAAGCATGCATAATAGCTGCTTCACCAGCAATTTCATTATTACGCCAAAATACATGACGTCCCATTTCATACATATCCTCCCATGCATAAACCGTTAGCCGTGATTGAATCAGTTTATCAGTTATGTCCCGATTCTGAACTGCATGGATCCATCCAAAAATGGTTTGTGAATCCAACTGCTCCAAATACTCAGCATCTCCGATTTTAGGATCACAAATGACATCTTTCTTCAACAATTCTTCTCGAGAACAAATACCTCCTATTCCATGCCGTAAGTAATCCTCATCTCCATATCCTAAGACATCCCCATAACCCTCTTCAATGTAGATGTATTCAGGATGACAAATACGTTCTATATCATCGGGTATCAATGCCCGTCTATTCTCATTCTCTTTGTGAGAAATAGCAAATCCAATTGTTTTCATATACTAATTATTTAGTGTTCACATTTATAAGATCTCCAAAACGTTGTTCTGCCTCGGGTAAGAGGTTTGGATCCAATCCCGACTGTGGGAAAAAGGTTAATTCTCCAAAATAAATATTACCATTCACATTATACAAATCAACACGAACAAACCTCATTCCTTTAGATAGTTCCGCAGCAATAGAGAACATCTTGTCCATGTTCTCTGGTTTAGGTACAGTAAAGCCCTCTGGAGCTTCTTTTCCCCGATAATTAATCCGAACCAGTTCCCAATTCTTATCAAAAAAGTAGAACTTCGGATCCGCGAGATGCCTATCCAAGCAAATCATCACACAATCTGCATAACCGTTAAAACAGAAAAACTTATAATCAACCAATCCACCAGAAGAGTCTTCCATGTACTGTTCAGCTATGATTTTCGGTTCCACATTCTTGTAAGGGTATTCACGGCTCGACCAATACTTATTTCTATTTTTATTACGTGATAGCAACTTACGGGCGGCATTGATATCGAAAGTGTTTTTGTCTCTGCATATTGCTATACCACCGGAATCATGTGTACATTTGAGGACGAACTGATCAGGGAGTTTGTCGAAATCTATCTCATCAAATGAGTTATAAACTCCTAAAGTCGGAATGATATACTCCTCTCCAATTTTAGATGCAACATACTTCTTGGCTTCACATTTATCCACCATTTGCGTATATTCATCGTGGCGATCATACAACTTCAGCCATTGTAACTTTTCACTGAAGGATTGCGGATTATCCAAATTGAGTCTTTTATGAAATGTCAAATAATAACTCCACTTCACAAACTGTTTATCACTAACGAACCGACCTATACGGTTCAACAATAGATTGCAGGCAAAATACGGATCTCGTAATGCCCTCATTATCTTTGGATTCATTTTCTTTCTTGTGTTTTTGATTTTAATAAATATGTTAAAATATCCCGATGGGATTCACACTCTATATAGTTTAACAACTTTAATCTTTTGGATTTTCCCACGAAAGAAGGAAGTAATCCATGTTTGCATAGATACCGTAGATACTTGTTTGAATATGGAGAAAAGGCAGAATAATAATTCTTTGACTTCAATTGACAAAATGAATGAAACTTTTTCTTTAATCTTGATTCATCTGCAATAATTGAATTCAACTTGCTTATAGATTTATAGAAACGCTCCTCTTTTCCTTTTGCCATTAAGTGGACATCAATCCTATCGTTCAAACACTGTTCGTAAGGAAAGATTGTCTGCTCGGTTATTCTTTTATTGTTAACGTCAAACTTGACAATATAGCCTTCATTCCAAATTGAATTATTCGCGTTTTTATCATCAAAGAAGAAATTACCTAATCCATAATAGATAAATCCACCATGATATTTCTCATAGCCACTATAACAATGCTGATGATGATTAACAACAGCATTTGCCCCCATATCAACAAAACACCGATAAAGCTTTTGCATTCTAGGGGAGGGTAATTGGTACCCCTCAGAACCACCATGAACTATTATGATAATTATATCAGCTCCGTTTTTTACCTTTTGTATATCATAGAAGACCTTAATTGGGTCAAGAGCATTAGACCCATATCCACTTTGTATAGAGAACTCATGTTCACAATAGTTTAAAATGGCTATCGTACCTTCTTTAGAATGATGTACGAGAGGTTTTTCTAATTCCTCTTTCGTCCTGCCTCCTCCGACATGGTCTAATCCATTCTCTTCTATTTTTTCTATGGTCAACTGAACTCCACCTTTTCCATAATCACAAAAATGATTGTTTGCCAAAGTTACTGCATGGAAGCCACAATCTTTTAAATATTTAATGGTTTGATCTCTAGTTTTAAGATTTGGACCTGATTTGGATAATGGTTTATGACTATCATTAGCAACAGGAGCTTCTAAGTTGACTATACAATAATCAGAAGAGCGTAATAAACCTTTTATATCATCAGATATTGCATTCTCCTTCCTTACCGCATCATCTCCTCGATCTTCTGTAGTAAAATCCCCAGCTATAATAATGTTCATTGTATAGTATATTATCGTATATTAGTAATCATTGATTCCCATTTATCCACAACCTTTTCCGTCGTAAAATCATATGACCTTAAATATGCATTATGCTGTAAAGAATTCCTTAATTCATCGTCTTGAATAAGCCTCATAAGCCCCATACTCAATCCTTCAACATTATTAGGTGAGCATATGATGCCATCGTTGTCGTTACGCAATATTTCACGCGTACGCCCTTTGAAATCTGTCGCCACACAAGCACATCCTTGGCTCATCGCTTCTATAAGTACCATCGGAAAGCCCTCGCTCCTACTACTTAATGCATATATAGAAGCTTTCCCATATATTTGTTTCATGTCTGACTGGTATCCTCCCCAAACAATAGAATTCCCAACGTTGATTTCCAAACAACGCTTTTTAAGTTGTTTTAAAGTTGTATCAGAACCTTGACCTGCTATAAACAAATGCCATTTACTGCGCTGTTCTTCATTCAAGCCATTAAAGACCTTACCCCATGCTTCAATCAGTAAATCAAACCCTTTAACATACCAACTATCCAGCCGACCTGCAGCAAGCACATAGTATTCTTTTTTTTCTGGATGGAAAGAAGGAGGAAAAGTCAAAGGATTTGGCATAACTACAAGATTCTTCCTTCCGCCCAGATACTCCTTGTCGGCTTCGGTCAAAACAGTGACTTTCTTATATAAGTAGGATAAGTACTCATCACTAAAAGTAGTCATTTTACTTACCTGATATGATGCAGGCCTTTCTAAAGCATTATGTATAGTTAAAATAACAGGGATTCTTGTTCCCAATGCTGCGATTTTAGATATAAGTGAACACAAATGCATGTTCCCTATCACCACATCCGGCTTATATTTCTTAATGTTCTTGCGCAGCATGGAGACTGCTCCACCCCACTTTTTC
The DNA here is from genome assembly GCA_900314935.1 of uncultured Prevotella sp. Taxonomy (GTDB): domain Bacteria; phylum Bacteroidota; class Bacteroidia; order Bacteroidales; family Bacteroidaceae; genus Prevotella. Next base: position 98,970 of record OMXE01000016.1, on the reverse strand, counting down.
AGTTTATTGGTAGATTGGGGACATAGGGGCAGTACATGCACTTGCTCATCCACGGGATAGGATGCGGGCTGATTGACGTCGGCAATCAGGTACACCTCATGGCCCCGCTGGGCGAAGCCGTTGGCGAGGTTCACGTGCACGCGCTCTGCGCCACCACCGCCCAAGGAATTACATACCAGAAATATCTTCATTGTTTTACTTCTCTACGAATTAGACAAATTAGACGAATTATTTTTGTTATCCGCTATATCCGCATGACCTTTAACTCCAGTATACTGTTTCTTATTATTTGCATGCGGATTACACGGATTATACGGATTTTTTATCTCACACAGAATTGTTCTATTATTTCCCACAGAACCAACGGTCGGCGCTTTAGGGGAAGCCAAATCACAGAAATTACAGAAATTAACTTTGTTATCCGTTAGATTCGCCAGATCCGCATGACTATTAACTCCTATAACTTGTTTCTTTTTTTGCATGCGGATTATACGGATTCTACGGATTATCATCTACCATACCATTCAAGATGCGATAAATACTCTCATTAATATCATCGGTGGTGAAATTCACCAAGATACCAAGTTTTATACCCATCAGTTTCAGATATGTTCTCGTCTGCTTGAAAAAAACTTCTCTCATTTCAAGGACAGACTTCAGTTCAACTATTACCTTATCATTAACCAGCAAATCAATCCGAAGATCTGTTTCAAGCCGTTGCCCATCATAGAAAAGAGGAACTACAACCTGACGTTCCACCTTACATCCATCCTTTATTAATTGATAGGCTAAAGCTTCTTCATAAACACTTTCCAGTAGTCCTGGTCCGAGAGCGTTGAACACTTTATAGATGGCACCTCTTATCTTGTATGAAATCTGGTTTTCATAACTGTTGCTTAACATTTTTTATTGATTAGTTTAAGATTAAAGAATAATCCGCTTAATCCGAAGAATCCGCATGACTATTACTTAATAGCTCTATTACTTTGTCCACGTACCGTTCCCATGTATAGTCCTTCACGGTTTCGTGCGCACAGGTGCAAATGTCGGTATAGTTATCGGCATCTAAGATCTGGCGGATACTATCTGCGATACCCTCTGCCGTGAACACCTCGTTATACCGTCCGAACCCGATCTTTTGTCCGAACTCCTGCACGAAATCATCGAAGGGAGACACCACCACTGGGGTATAGAAATACATCGCCTCGATGATAGAGGAATAGGCAGCCCACTTCGGCGTGGGGTTCACGATCATCTTCGCCCCCTTCAGCAGACCGTAGAACTTCTTGCACTCCTCTTCCCTATCCTTCCGTAGGAACCCGTGACAATGCACATAATCCGGCACATTCGGCAGCTGCGCTTTCTGTATGCCGATGATATCTAATTCCAGGTCGTGGTATGCCTGTTCGTTCCGCAACAGACCTACCGCCTCCATCAGCTTGATGGCACTCTCCTTGTAGCGGTCGGGCTTCCCGATAAACAGGATATGGCGCGACTGTCGTTTCTGCTCGAGGATCGCCTCCTGCTGGATCTCCTCTCCTGACAGGTCGTTGATCACGTTACCTCCTAAATAGCTGATATTCGCAGTGGGATAGAGCTGTCGCATCTCCTCCGTGCACAGCGGGAAGATGGAAATCACATGATCCGCATGCTCAATGGCATTCTTCTGCTGCAGACAGAACCGTTTCTGGAACCGTGCCACGGGTTTACCCCGGCGTCGCAGACTGATGTCGTCGGTCCAGTCGCTCAGCAGCAGAGAGGGTATATCATTATACTTGTTATAAAAGCCGTAGTTGATGAAGAAGCAGTAGTCGGCCTGCGACCAGGTATTCACCGCCTTCTTGATCCGTCGGTTGCCCAGCCACTGGTGCAGCCAGGTGTAGCCGTAGTACCGTGGCTCGTCGTACCAAAGCATCAGCACCTTCAGCACCTTGCGGAAGAAGTTGTCGTAGAGGTACTGCACGCGCTCGTTGGCCAGACTCACGGGGTGCACCGTGATCCCCTTCTTTCGCAGGGTATCGACGAAGCACTTCGGCACGTTAGACCATGTCTGCGCGCTCTCGGGGTCGCCATTCGCAAAAAATATAACTTCCTTCATGGAATCTATTTATGCAGCAGAGCTGCGTTTAAAAGCGGCAAAGCCGCGTTCAAAAGTGAGACTGATTAAATATCCGCTATATCCGCCAGATCCGCATGACTATTAACTCCAATATACTGCTTCTTTATATTTTTGCATGTTTTTGCATGCGGATTATGCGGATTATACGGATTTATTCATCTCATACAGTAACTAACTTTGTTATCCGCTATATCCGCCAGATCCGCATGACTATTAAAAAAGTCAACGTAGTTAATTTTCAATTTTCAATTCTCAATTTTCAATTAGGCTTTGCCTCTAGCACTCTCTTCCGCATTCCACTCTCATAGATCCGCTTGACCAGCGACGGGGGGAGGTTACGGAAGATGTAGCGGGCGATGGGATAACGATAGGCGAGGGTGAATAATCCGTGAATCCGATAGATTCCGTTCATGTATATCTTGAACTCATTCCACGCCTTCACCCTACTCCGCCTACGGAACACATCCCCTTGCTGACGGAAATACAGGCAGACATCAGGCAGGTTCGCCATCTTATACCCTGCCAGGATCGCATCATACCACAGTTTGATGTCCTGACTCATCCGGTACCGCTCATCATATTTCAGTCCTTCGTCGAACATCCGCTTCCGCATCATCACGGCGGGATGTGCCAACGGACACGCCTTCACGATATACTTACATGCCTCCTCATGCGTCTGCGGATAATGCCGTACGTTCAGGCACTCATGTTCATCGTCGAACTCCTGCATGGAGCCCCCCACGATATCAATCTCCGGGTGCTCCTCCAGGAACCGCTCCTGCAGTTCAAACCTATTAGGTGCCGCTATATCATCACTATCCATGCGAGCTATCAAGTCGGAGGTCACAGCCATGATTCCTTTGTTTAATGATTTCGTCAATCCCAAATTCACTTCATTGACACATAGTGTGAGTGTCTCTCCTAATCGTTCTTTCCACCTGTTAACGACCTCGTACAACTCAGTCGTCAACGCCCCGTCTTCTATCAGCACAATCTGATCGGGTTTCCGCGTCTGGTCATCCCACACGCTCTGCAGAGCCCGCTGCAAACATGCAGCTTGCTCTGAGCGATAGACAGACATTAGAACAGATATTGTCATTATCTACAAACTTTATCTCTACCTCTACTACTTACTATTATTCCATTCTACGGACTATAGGACTTGAAGGACATAGGAGACTATATATTTACCTAGTTTGTCCTTGGAGTCCATCAAGTCCGTAGACTTTTTTATCTTCTATCTCTACGGACTAAGGGACTTAATGGACTTGAGGGATAAATTATTACTCCTAATTGTCCTTGGAGTCCAAAAAGTCCGTAGACTTTTTTATCTTCTATCTCTACGGACTATAGGACTTGAGGGACATAGGAGACTATATATTATGGTCCTTAGAGTCCAAAGAGTCCGTAGACTAAAGAGAATAATTGCGGTTCACCACAGGATGGATACCATCACGGAGATCCTCTTCATTGAAGTTGATTACATACCCTAGTTCGCAGTTCATCAGCCGCAAATAGGTATATAGTTGCTTCTCGAAAAGCTTCCTATATTCCACTACACTCTTTAGTTCCAAGATGACCTTACCATCAACAATAAGATCCAACCTCAAATCGTTACAAAGTTGCTCTCCTTTATAAAACACAGGAACGCTTTTCTGGCGTTCGACAATGAACCCATTATCTGATAGTTCACGGGCTAAAGCTTCTTCATAGATACTCTCCAAAAGACCTGGGCCTAACTCATCATAGACGTTGTAGGCACAGTGAAGGATTCTATATGTGTATTCTCTATTCATTATTTTAAAAGTTAACTTCTATATCTACGGATAATATTATTTTCTATTTCTACGGATAGTTTTTTTCTAATTCTACGGACTATAGGACTTATTGGACTTGGGGGACTATATATTTACCTAGTTTGTCCTTAGAGTCCGAAAAGTCCGTAGACTATATTGTTCTTTTATTTCTACGGACTACAGGACTTATGGGACTTGGGGGACTATTATTATATAGTTAGTCCTTGGAGTCCATAAAGTCCGTAGACTGAAAACTAAGAATTGTTTTGGAACTTACAGATCAATGTTTCCCATTGATTCAACACCTCAGATTCCTTGAACCTCTTAGCATTTTCCTTATTATTCCTACCCATAGAGTCCTGGAGCGCTTCGTCCTTGGCTAATCGCAGTAATGCATCTGCCAGCTGTTGTTCATCACCTACATCTGTCAGCAGACCATTCTTTCCCTCCTCTATCAGTTCTTCCGTTCCTGACACCTTGGTTGACACGATAGGCAGACCGATACAAATGGCTTCGATCATCGCATTGCTCAGTCCTTCATGATTGGACGACATCACAAATATCCTGGATGCGTTCATTTCGTCCAACACCTTTTCAGACCGTCCGCACAGCTCCACTCTCTCTGTCAATTGTAAATCATCAATGAGCAATTGGAGGTCTTGCCTCAGCGGTCCTTCACCAAATATCTTCAACTGATAGGTAGGTATCTGGTCCTTGATAGAATTAAATGCCCGTATCAGCATCTTCTGGTTCTTCTGGGGGAACAAACGAGCCACATTGATCATCACATCCTTTTTCTCCACAGGCACAACATCGAACACCTTGTTCGTAACAGGATTTCCAATGATTACCGTCTTTCTCTTGATATCCTCTGTGTAGTAGTCCTTGATCTTCTGTGTCTGTACCACATGACAGGTAGTCCGTGGCAACAACACTCTTCGTAACGCCCTTTTCCACCAACTAAATGATGCAGGATCATTCCGTTCGGAAGTGATGATGGGTACTTTAACTCCCATCAAGGCAAACAACGTCGTGATATACACTAAGATCATAAACGACACCACCACATCAGGCCGTGCCTCTTTCACATGCTTCCGCAGCCACAGCATCCTTGCTGGCAGACTTTTGTTCTTAATTTCCTTTTCAGCGAACGCAACCTTCACTGCAGGATGCAAGGGATAGAACACAATGGGTTCGAGCAGACAAACAATCTCCACCTCATGCCCTTTTTCAGCCATGTGGTTTGCAATCAGAGAGATGACACGCTCGCTGCCGCCAGAAGTCAAAGTAGATGATACAAAGAAAACTTTCATCGATTATGCACGCTTACTCAAATTTAGATAGAACCATAACACGGACAACGCGCCTACTAACAGATAGGCTAAAACTCTATTATTCTTATGAAAGATTCTCACAAACGAAGGAATGATAAGAATCTCATAAGTTGCCAAGATAGTTGACCCACGAGCCGACAACACCGAATAGGAACACAGGGTGATGAGCCAAATTGTGGAATAGAAATAGCCATTCCTCAGAGTTATATAATAAGGTGTTACCTTAGACAGTTTCTTTTCCCAGAAAGTAAACAAGACAAGAATCAGCGTTTGGTAGTACACCATCGGGTTTGCCAATCCCTTTCCAGTACTTTTATACCCATATTCCTCTGTGGTATAGCTTTGGGCTACATTGATATCAGCAGCTGATTCAGAAATAAAACTTCTGATGACAGGAGTAAAGAATGCTGCCAATACAAAAGCTACGCCGATACTCCAATAAATATGTTTGGGTTTCAGCTTGATCTTATGAAGGAAATAGGCCGGTAGGGCAATCCATGCACTCATGTGCAACAGAGAAGCGACGAATATCACTACAAGATATCGTTTCAAGTCTCGTTTGGCCACATACTGCATACCCCAGAAAACAATAGCAATGGAAACACCGGCACGGATCTGGATGAACTGACGACCGAACATAAACCTACTCATATACAACGCAAAGGCGAAGAGTGGGAACATGCTATATTTATTAATTCCCTTGATAAGGATCCACAGACCAATAAATGCTATAATCGTAGCATACGCCACCCAATCAGAAGTAAGCGTTTTGATCAAGACGCTCAAGAAAAAGAATCCTTTGTCTTGGTAATCAGGCGGATTACTTCCAAAGACATAATTACTAAATGAAGGAGTATTACTTAAGAAAGCAGCCCGATAACCTGGAGTATCAGGCCAAAAGGCGACATCTCGATACCCTGCCATCAAGGAAACAGCCACTAATGTGATGGCCAGAAAGACATTCTTCTGTGTCTTTGACGAATTCTCTGCTGCTATACAGAAAATGAAAAAAACAATATATAAAACAACAACCATAATTGACCTAAAATACTTTATTATACTGTACGGTAAACATAGCTAAAAACATGTCGCAGCCCATTTACCCATGTAACAGGGAAATGATGCCGCAGCATCCAAATAGATAAGTTACGTAAACGATGTGGTTTCACATTCTCGGCCATCTGTCCTTCCCCCACAATCTCCTTGGGTTCTTTCTTAAACTCAATATTATCTAATGATTCAAACAAACGATTGGCCTTCTCGGAGAACAACATCACACCGCTCACCCCCTCCTTGTTATCTTTGTAGGTGCCGCCCCATAGATCACAAAGACGGATATCAGCAGCACTGCTGAACATACGGAACCTGCAATTCTGATGACAGTGCCGCCCATTGCAATATTCCTGAAAGAATAGACAGAAGAAGATATCACCCTTCACGGTCCTTGACTGCCAAAGGCCCCGCTCTCCACGGATATTCACATTGGTGCTTTCCTGCCAGCAAGGAGAGCCATCGGGCATGATGGTATTCCGCCATGTCACAGACGAGGCCTTTCCCACCTTCTTCTCCACATATTTCAGGTACTGGTCGAACATCCATTTGGAGGGAATGCCATGACAGAAGAAGTCCAACAAGATAAAGTCATCTTCCATCTTGAACTTCCGTAAATACCGGCGCAAAGAATCTATCTGACAAGGTACACCTGTCACCAAATATTTCTGTCCTCGCTTGAACTGCCGGAATGCATCTACCGACCAACTCTGAATATACTTGCTCTGCTTACTGGCAGCCAGTTCTTCCACGGTTGTAGCCAAGTAGTGCTCAGAACGCTTCTTCTCAACATTGTACCGCACCCCACAGAACTGATAACCATCGCCAATGCACTTCTTACCGAATTCATAGCTCAAACCGCCAGATGTACAATAGATACGGGTATCACGATCCTTGCTCCAGGCTGCATACGACCCAAGCTCTTGCTCCTTCGGCTTCATCACATCATCGTGATTAAAGGAGCACACATCCAGGCAGATGCCGCAATCCACGCAAGCGGACTGATCCAACACTGGATGGTAGAAACCCTCCTTGTCATACTGCATGGTAATGGCTTTGTGCTTACATGCAACAGCACATACGCCACAACCGAAACAATAGTCAAATTTGGAAACGTTAGGCTTCATTTCACTTCTAATTGCATACTAATAAAGGGACGGGTATTTCTTACGATGGTAAGCCCTACCCCATTTTGTGGAGTAAAGAAGACATTTCACCATGACCCCTACAGAGTTCACTCCATGTTCCTTGGCAAACTGATAAATATATGACGAAATACTTTTGTCCTTATGAACGGACAACCTGAAGAGATTGTTCACTTCATTTCTTGCTATAACTGGTAATGCATCTTCACGATTATATGTCTTGGCAAAAAAACATCGGCACTCGAAAGTGCTCTTTGAAAAAGCGCATTGCTTATTAATGTCTTTATCATGGCTCCATGAAACTGGAAGGATTCTATATACGCCCATCACCTCATCCATAAAATGGATTCTTGAGAGATGAGATATGTAAAACCACACAGGAAGATCTTCCGTTTCCCAGTGATTACGTCTTCCCATTTCATTGAAATAGGATTCAAAATAATCAGTCCGCATGCAGGCTGTAAAGTTCAATATGGGATTAGCACCTGTCAATAGTTTTTCAAAATCAGTCTGAGCAGACCATCCTTCGGAAAGCTGCTGCGTTTCTTGGTTCAATATCCGGACCTGCGTATAAACCATTCCACAATCAGAATGACTCTCCAAATAATCCACTTGTTTCTGTAGTTTATAGGGGTCAGTCCAATAATCATCATCATCGCAGAAACACAAATACTTACCTGGCAAATCTGCGTTATTCTCCCTTTCCCAAGAACCGTCTTTTTTCTTAAACAGATTCTCTTTTCTCAACACAGGTTTAAAGATATCTGGATACTTGCCAGCAAACTCTTTCACAATTTCTGCAGTTCCATCTGTTGAAGCATCATCATATACAAGTGCCAGAAAACGGAAGTTGGTTTTTTGCATAGCAACTCCTTCCAAGCTCTGTCTTACGAACTCAATCTTGTTATATGTACGACACAGAACGGTCAACATAATAGGTTCGTTATAATCCTTTTGATTATTCATATTTTTGTTGACTTAACAATTCTTGATAGATACAATTGATCTGGATACCATATACTTCCTCAGTAAAATGCAGCTTAAAGAATTCATTAGCAGCATAAATTGTGGTCGGCGCTGACATCGATGAAACCTCATTCATCAAAGAAGCACATTGTTCATCATGAGTAAAAAAGTAACCTGTTTCACGATCTTTTAGGTAATCAACAGTTCCACCCGAATGCCGTGCGATAACAGGACAACCATAACACATGGCCTCTATGGTAACTCTTCCCAAACCTTCGTTCTGGGAACACATCAAAAAGGCAGTAGCCCTTTTCATCAATGGAGTGACATCTTTCTGGTAGCCCAAGAACTCGACATTCTCCACCATACCGTCTGAAAAAGACCGTATGATATGTACCAGTTTCTCTTTATACCCCTCTGTACAATTACCCACCATTTTCAAGCTATAACCCTTTTGAGATAATCCCGACATACAAAATGCCTTCACTGCCGTATCTGCCCCCTTGGAATCACTTAAAGAAGCACAACAGAAGAGGAAATACTTTTCTTTAGGCAAAATGGCACAAACATCTTCTTCTTTACGGACAGCATCCCAAATCACGTGTGCATTCGCACCTGTCATATTCCAATGCTGAGCCACTTGTGAGGTGATGGCGATACAGGCATCTGCACGGTTAATCCTTTTACGAAGCCTATCCATCCCGCCAAAAGGGTGGAAACGGAAATCTTTGTCCAAGAACTCCCTAACATGCCATACATGCTTAACACCTAACCCTTTGGCTAAATACTCTCCCACGGTGATTGCACTGGAATTAGAGTGAATGATATCGATTCCCTGACTTCCCAATTGGTTCTTTACGAACTGCAAACACTTGTCATTGGACACAGAATCCCGTATCAGTCTTGGAAGAGATAACAGAACACGTTTAATAAAGCCATAATTGTATAACACTCTCTTAAAGGGAAAGACCAAACATGGGATTCCCCTTTCCTGAAAGAAATCATAGACAACATCCTTCCGATCCAACAAGACGACTGGCTCCACCCACTCTTCTACGCTATGGATCAGATTATACAATGATAGCGTTGCACCTGCAATCTCTTTGGATTCATGGGATATATAGAGAACCTTAATCTTGTTCATCAAATATATTTGGTTTTACACCGTAATACTTTACCTTCAATTGAGTGATATACCTATATATATGATGATCTGTCGTCACATTCAGATACTCCTGAGGTAGAAAATGTGCTTTACCTCTTGGATTTTTTTTGTGGGCCGAATCTGTTTTTTGCATCAATCCCACATACGACAGATACGACTTACTCTGATAGTGATTCAACTGAAGGGTAAACTCTTTCCCTGTTAATATAACCCCAAAGTGGTTATCGAACTTCTTGAATTCATTCACCGCTGGCATGTGCAAGGTCTTTCCACAAAACCGCACATCGCAGTTCATGGAATGATGCACATTGATTTTGAACGCAGAGATATCGTATGCCGTATTATAAAACTGCTTGCCTATGCTCCAAGGCTTGTCCCAACAAACGTGATATTGCTCTGTGACCAATCTACTATCATCATGCTCAATAACACCCGAAGTACCAAAAATCTTCCAATACATCTTCACTGCTGGGTACTTGGAATACTTCTTTAGCCATTGATAAACGTTGGTATCGTGGAACGGACAGATAAACTCATCAATGTCGATAAAACAGTTCCATTGTGTTTCATGCCGGTATTTCTGATACCAATCTTCGTAAGCAGGAATCTGACCCTGTGGCATTGGCCAATCTATCAATGTGACATACCCTTGATTGATAAAAGGCTGAAGGACTTCCAAGTAGTTGTCATCCGAGTTGTTATTGTACAGATAGATATGATCGATGCCTATAATCTGATTGTACAAGATCCACTCCTTGAGGAATTTTCCTTCATTCTTAAACATACAACAGATCGTTACTCGATATTTGGCCTCATCATTGGGCTTTTGAGCCGAAAAATGCAAAACTACGTGCCAAAAGAGATTTTCCATCCAGGCGAGAAGGAGATACGGATAGCTTCTCCATCCTTTGATAGTCTTACTGCCCAAGAAATAAAAATGCTTATTAAATACCATCATGACTTATTCTATTTATGAAATGACGTTTTGACAAACGAAATGATTGCATTTCTCATATTCTTATCTAATCCTACCAACCATACGCTTACCACGACACAGCATACACTGATGGGAACAAAGACCAAGAACCTCAACCAGTCACTTTCTAAAGACGGATTTAACCAAATATATAAGAAAAGAGGTATGGGGGTCGCTGCCAACGTTACTTTACCGCATGTAAGAAACACGGGAATGATTTCACTCCATGTATAATCCACATACTTGATAATCAGCAGCGGCTTTACGATAAAACCCATCACGGCAATACTCACCAAGAATGCCCAACAAATGGAAACTGGTGGCATCCCACATCGGAACATGACGTAAGCTATTGGGAAAGCTGCGAATAACACGAATGGCGAGACCAAGGCATTCTCTTTGATTCTACCTTTCGCCCACAACGCTGACAAGAAAGAAATATCAAAGACATCTATCAGACTCGTAGCGATAGTTACTTGTAAGAAGGCAACCGAATGTTCGGGTACTTGTCCCAGCCACAGTTGTAGCAAAGGACGAGCCACCAAGCATATAGGGAAAGCCAAGACCAACATGATATAATAGGCAAGCTTTGCCGTTTCTAACTGTAACTTCTTACTGCTTTCCTTCTCATTGGCAGCATAACGTTTGATAATCTGAGGATTAACTGCCGTACGGAAATTATTAATAAACTGCAGCGATGCTGAGTTCACCTGGTTCGCCACAGCCCTGGCTGCTACCACACTGGGACAGAAGAACATATTGATTAACACTGTTGACCCCTGCATTTGCAACATACGGGCTATCGACCCCAAGATGCCCCATCCAGAAAAGCCAAGTATCGACTTCATGATCTTTTTATCCAAAACGAACTGATAATGTGACTCGGGGAAATGCTTGAGACAATAGAAACGGTAGAACAGCAGCATACCTATGTTGACAACAAAGAGCAACAACGCATAGAACTTCAGTTTGTCAAATGGTGCAATGGTCAACGCATATACAATCAACAATTTCAGTACAGCATCGGTAATGGTGGTATAGGCATAGATACCCATCTTCTCATGACTGACAATCGAGGCACTGTAAGGGACCTGTGTAATGCTCAACAACGAAGACAAGGCTGAGAGATGCAGCAAGAATTTGGCAGCATCCATTCGTTCTGCAGGAATAATCAGCTTATTATTCAGGAACCACATTCCCACCGTCTCTAATACAATGGCAAAGAGTATAGCCAATGTTGCATGAACAGTGAGTACAGTAGAGAATGTCCGTTTCAGCTTTTCGAAGTTCCCTGTTCCCAACTCAGCCGTTAAGAAACGTGACGAGCCTGTTGCCAAGGCTCCATTCACGAAGGCAAACATACCTACCACACCACCTACGGAATGGTATATACCGAAATCCTCCACGCCCAAGACCTGCAAGACCACACGAGAGGTATATAATGAAATCAGCATCGTCACAATCATCCTGAAATACAAGACGATCGTGTTCTTTGCTATTGTTTTGTTACTACTGTTTGTCATGAAAAATTACGGAAATGCTTTTTCAAATACTTGGAAAAAAAACTGAGATGTGCCATGCTTTGCACGAGCAAAGTAGGATGCCATAATGTTAACGACCTTTCCCTTATTGATTCGTCTTCATACTTGTTATCATATTTGATACTCTTAACGTACTTTTTTTGGATTCTAAGATCATTAATCCAACTCAAATACCCATGCGATTTAACATATTCATAAATCTTCCTATCTTCAATATCAGCTATTCCATTTAACCTTGTCCTGCTTGTCGTATTATTTCCAAAAGCACGATAATGATTTAATGGCTCTGATACAACAGCAACATTTCCCTTTTCTGCCATTTCTATCCAAAACAACCAATCGCCTGCGGCTCTAAACGTTGAAAACAAAGGATCAACAGACAACGCTAATGACTTTCTGAAAAGAACAGAACTTGCATTATAGACAAGACATCCCCATATAAGATAATTCTGAATAAAAACACTACCCTTACAATGCATATTCGAATTGAACATGCCTTGCAATACTTGTTTCTTCTCACCATTCTCTGTTAACAATCTCGACCGACAAAAAGCATAAGCCATGCTATTATCGTGAGAAAACTCTCTCACTAAAGTCTCTAAAAAAGTGGCTTCGCATGAGTCATCACTTTCTGCAATCCAGATTAACTCGCCTTTTGCCAAATTAAAGCCCTTATTCCACTGAATAAACGGAGAACCAGAGTTCTTTTCATTAAGTACAATCTGTGTGATATGAGGATTGTCTTTATACTTGTTGATTATCTGTAAACTATTATCTGTTGACTTATCATCAAGTATGATTACTTCAAAATCTGTAAATGTCTGGTTTAAAACAGATTGTATACGACAATCCAAATAATGGGCATGATTATAATTAGGAATAACAACAGAAACATACGGTTTTCTCATACAATTGTATTTATTATACTATTAACTCTATTTAATAAAAATATTAATTGTTGCTGATTTATTTAGAAACAATCCCTGAAGTCAAATATGATTTCATTTTTTCTTTCCATTCGGATAATGAGTCTATCTCATTCTTGTGTATTCTACGGAAAAAGAGCTTATAAGTAAAATGAAAACCCAAAAACCTCCAAGCTATCAATCTTATTCGAAACGAAGGATTCTCCTTTACCCAACGAATCTTCAAGAATTGTATGAAAATGTTTTTATCATACTTGAAAAGCCGTGCAAAAATCAGAAAATAGATCTCCAAGTTGGCCTTGTATTTAGTTTTTTGGTTAGAAGACAAAGATTCTGTAATTTTGTTTAATAAATACAAATGGCTTTGAAAATGCATGTCAGTGTATAGTTTACTTGTTATAGAACTATCAACCATGACTCTATAAAAATAATCAACCTTGGCACCCTCATTATATGCGTAGGCAAAACTCAGGCCTTTTAATATAGCTTGAATATTGAAATCTGAATCTTGCATAGACAGTAATCTCTCATCCCATGAAAGGTGAAAAGAGACAATAGATTCTCTCCTGTATATATTAGTCCAGCCAACCATTGGAAGAGTCCATGTTAATAACGCCTTTAATGAATCTGAATAAATTGGGAATCCATAACAAGTATCTGTTTCTTCCCATTGATCTTTAACAAATGTTTTAGCCGGGAAAATTCCGAAGTCTATATCCTTGCGACTATCCATATATAAAACCCTTTGCTCAAAACAATATGAGGCAATTAAGTCGTCGCTATCTAACCACATAACATATTTCGCCCCTTTGGACAGTTCAAGCCCTATGTTTCTGCAAGTCTGAGCACCTTTAGGTTCTCTTTTTCTTATTATTAAATGAATACGATGATCTTTTTCTGCATAATCCTTTATTATTCTTTGGGTATTATCAGTAGACTGGTCGTCAACACAAAACAACTTCCAGTCGCTGAAGCCTTGCAATAGGATAGAATCTAACATAGCTGCGATTTCATTCTTACAATTCCAGCATGGAATGACCACAGCAAGTTTGTATTCAATTGTTGAACTCATTTGAATTAAGAAGAAAAGCCATAAAAACGAATTATCATAACTGATTAAGATTTAATAATTGCGAATAAATGTCTATTCTATTCCTTCTTAATGAGGAAAGAGTATAATAATCCTTTATCATGTTTCTGGTGTTAGCCACAAACTTTCTCTGAATATCCTTATTTTGTAGTTTTATAATACTCCTAATAAAAGTATCTGGATCATCAGCTATAAAACAATGCTTTGCATCTTCAACAGGTAGGCCTTCTGCACCAACTGATGTACTCACGAATGGGATACCACGTGAAGAAGCTTCTAGTATTTTCATACGGACACCACTGCCTATAGTTATTGGTACTATCATAATAGCATTTTTTAGTGTTTCTGCCAAATCTTCGACATACCCGCAAAAACTTACATCTTGATACTTCTTGCTTATTTCAGATCTCTTCTGCTCACTCCAAATTCCAATAATATCCAACGAGTAATCATTGTATTCTTCTTTTAGCCGCGCCCAACAATTCTCCAAAAACCAAACGACGCCTATCAAATTGGGAGCATGCTCCTCAGGACCAATAAAAACGAGACGCTTCCCATTACTTGGGACATAATCTGTTTGATGAGATGTACTAACGACAGCCATGGATACCGATATGGGGGCAGACACACCGTATTCTTTTAGTTTTCGAGCATCTACAGAAGATAATGTTACAACCATATCATATTTATTAAGCAAAGCTATTTCGTTGTAATCTGCAAAAGCTCTACATGCAATCATATACTCACTCTGATCCTTTCCACATATCTCTAATGATCTTCTTGTTACACCTATTTCATGATGGATGAATACCCTTTTTGAGTTGAGAGGAAGGGTAAGTATTTGTGAAACCATCCATGGCATTTCAACTTGGATAATATCAAATTCGCGATTTGTAGTCAAATCTGATATGTGCCTCAGCCAATGCTTATCTAAAGGAGAAATAGATCGTAACCATGCAAGACACAATCCATCACTTTCATTATTGCTATTATTATAACGACGCTTTCTAAATGGATTACTCGCATAGTGGCATACCTTTCTCAATAATGAAATTAGTAAATTAGTTTTATGAACTTCAGAAAGAAGAGGAAAAAGCTTAATACTTGGGTTTTTCTTCTTAAAAGCCTCAACCGCGTTTTTATAAACTTCATCATTTCTAGCTCGATATGCGATATAGATATCAAAATCATCTTTTACAGCAATGATTCCGTTGTATAAAGCCTGGTGACCACCTGAGACTAATGGATATGGAAAGAATGGTAATATAAACAAAATACTTTTCTTCATAATCCTGCCTGTTTTGATTCCAATAACTTGATTTATATAATTTATTTTACAACTTGTTCTGTATAATCAAAACGAATTTACAGAAAACTCTTTGTCACACAATGCAACACGATGAAACAAAAAGAACCTAATTCAAACATCATCTTGCAGACTTATGTATGTATTTTTTATTTCTGCCTTTAGTCCTATTTTGCGTAAAAAATCACCCAAGAACCGACGAATGCGAATCTTGAAAGGACGCAAATCATTGAAGGCACCTTTCCATAAAGTTTTACTCTGATAAAACACATAGTCTTTGGCAAAAGGATGTGGATCAGATGGAGTATTTTCTGTTCGTTGCCAAGGCTTTGTAACATCTGTAAAATGAACTATAAACGGATGTTTCAATGCACTTTTCACATCTAAGCCCATTTCTTTTATCTGTTGTTGATTATACCTAAATAGAAAAACAGATATAATATTATACTCTAAGGGTAACAAAAGTTTTCTTTCTCTAAACACATAA
Organism: uncultured Prevotella sp.; assembly: GCA_900314935.1. Taxonomy (GTDB): domain Bacteria; phylum Bacteroidota; class Bacteroidia; order Bacteroidales; family Bacteroidaceae; genus Prevotella. The sequence goes on along the minus strand of OMXE01000016.1, from coordinate 83,069 downwards.
TTAAGCACATCTTGATCATGATAGTAAAGATTATCTCCATTGAAGTTGATATAATCCATGAATTGTGAAATGACATGGTTTTTTCTCCAATAATCCAAGTTTATCAGCAATACACCTGCGTTAAAATAGGTCAGTTGTGAAGGGCAGGCTAATCTTTTGCATGTTTCCTTATTTGACAATAAATCTGGGACACCTGCTAACGCAACATTACTGATATCGATATTCCATAACTTTAACAATGATTGGCACACAATCATGTCGCCATCAAGATACAAAACTTTGTTAAGGGTACTTGGAAGGATCTCGGACAAGAACAAACGATAGTAGGTAGCCTGGGTCAGCAGTCGCCCATCTAATTGTGGTAGGGTTTTGAAGAATGTACTATCTATAGGGTAGAACTCTATCCTCTTTTCAACAAATTTGGAGGTTATGTTAAATAGATCTATTTTATCTTGTTGTGTGACACTCTCATCTGTAATAAAATGAAATACAACTCCACTAGACTTGTTATTGACACATAATGAGTACGTCATTACGCCTGTTGGCATTACAAAGTTGTGGTCGAAACAACATACAATATCCATTCTACCGACCATTGAGTTATGAAAATCACTTGATTCCATTACCAGATTAAAAAATGTAACTGTTTTTACGAGATAACTCCCCTCATTCTTACTATTATCATGTTAACAGCGTTTGCCACAAACAATGATATTCAAGATCATGGTTCCTTTCTCCAATTTTCCTAGCAGGAACGCCACCGACTATTTCATAGTCTTTTATATCTTTAGTAACAACAGCACCAGCACACACCACAGCACCTTTACCAATATGTACACCCTGCAAAATAGTAGCTCCAAAACCAATCCATACATAATCATCAATAATAATCGGTTTGAAGCTACCAGCAAAGATTGAGGATTGACAATCATGACTACCTGTAACAATAGATACATTATGTGAAATACTCACATTATCCCCTATTACTATTCCACCTCTAGCATCTATCACACAACCACGATTTATATGACTATAATTCCCTATCTTCAAACTAAACACATTCTGAAAATATACCTTTTTCATTACAAAGCATCCATTTCCAATTTTCATCCCCGATCTTTTCAGTATATAACGTCGTATAGTCCAAAATGGGAAATGTGGTAGGATATCGTTAATCAAGTACTCCGTCTTAAAGGCATAATAGAATTTAAATAATAATGATTTGGTAATTAAATATAGAATTATGCTTTTTATGAGTTTTGCCTTATCTTTAAAAGAGCCGTTATTAGTAATTTTATAGTTATACCACCTGTTTCGTATTTCATGATTGGATATTCCATCTTTTTCGTAGCATTCTATGATACAATTGATTTTCTTAAAAGAAGCTCCTTTATTATAAAGTCGATGAATTAGTTCCCAATCCAAAGCGTATCCTAAATCCTTTCTACTAACATCAAAAAGTTCTTTTCTTTGTAAATCTCCTCTGACAAGCGAAGATCCATGCCTATAAGCTGGATAATACCTCATAACGTCAGGGTTCTCATGCGATCTTTTTATCTTTTTATATCCTTTGTTATCTTCTACGCTATCTCCATAAATAACATCAACAGGGTTCACAGATGAACACTCTTTCATAATTTCTTGAAGTGTATGACAAGAATAAAAATAATCACCGCTATTTAAAAAAATGATCCAATCACCTGTAGAATAGCTAATACCTTTATTCATGGCATAGTAAATACCATCATCAGGTTCGCTACACAAATATGCGAAATGCTTTTTGTTAAGATTTAGGATATCCTTGCTACCATCTGTACTATTTCCATCTATCACAATCCATTCATAGTCCTTCCATGTTTGATGAATTACAGAATCTATAGTCCGCAATAAGCCCTGTTTATTATTCAGATTAATTGTAATTATTGAAATACTCATAACACATTCTAGTTATCATCAAAGCCACGCCTTGACAATTTTGCGATTTATTTGTCATTATAACTTATTTCTTATATGTAGAACAATACATAAATACTATTTCAACGTGTTTGATGTTGGTGATTCTCCCCACAAGAAGCAAAGGATTTATCTTCCCCCGCTGCACTTATAACAAATCGATGGGAAAAACGATTTAGTTTGCTCTCCGCATAACGAGAGAACAGATACGACAGCAGTAATAACACGAATAAGGTCACTAAAAATACAACTAATACTGTACTTTCATAAAAAATACCGCAAAAACATTTATAGAACCACAAGGAAAACGTACATATTAGTGGCCAATGGATTAAATATAGTGGAAAGGAAATTGCTCCTAATTTTCTAAATATGCCCCATGATAATATATTCTGTGAGACACTAGACAATTCCACTCCTATCACCAATGAAGTCGCAGGAACGATTTTATGTAAATGTAAGTAATAGGCAAACAATGCAATTAGCATGAAAGCAAATGAGAGGCTTTTACACCATTTTATATCAAGAATATGAAACGCCTTTTTACCTTCAAAAATGCAACAGCCCAAAACTACAGCTACAAAATAAAGAGAGCTTAAAGCTAATATTATAATAGATAAAGACAGAATGAGTAAAGTACAAATTTTACTAGTCCGGTTTATGCTTAACTTTAAAACGAGGACGACAAATGAACCAAAAAAAATGTATTTCATCATCCAAGTAGGATCAAGCCAACCAGAGCACTTGCCTAAGGGTGATAAAAATATTGCTTGCACCCAACCATTAAAACTCAAATCAGTATATGCCTGCATGGCTATATCGTTTGATTGTAGATGGACTAAAACATCATGATAACCAAAACAGCCCGTCAAATATAGCAGCCCTTCTACAAGAATAATTGGAGCTATAGGCAAAGCTATTCTAAGATATCGTTTAAGTGCATAACCCCTCAATGGTAATACTGATTCTACCCTATCTAAAGAAAGTGATACGCAATAACCACTTAACAATAGAAAAATATAAACCGCAAAACTACCATCAGTTATAAAAGATAGAAATATATTATTTGAGAAAAGACTTGATGAGTTCAAAAAGGTCAATTTAAAATGGCTACCAAACACCATCAGCGCAGCCAAGCCTTTTAGTCCCTCAATGTAATGTTTTCGTTCTTTCATGTCTAATCATTAGTCAAGCAAGTAGCCTCAAATAGTAGAGACCTGCTATAAACCTCAATCATGAGTACTATTAACTTGTGTGAGATTCTTAACTATTTGTTTTGTATAATAATATGCTCCTTCTTCATTCAAATGCTTTGAATCTGCGAAAAGACCTTTGTGGCTCTGGTAATAGGTATGTGTAAAATAATCATAGAAGGGCACCTCGTTTTCCACACAGAATGCTTTTATCGGTTCGTGGACTGTAGTTGATGTGACATCGTATCTTGGTGATACAAACATCACCAAGGGGATGCGATGAGTCTTGCATGCCAGAACAAACTTCTTCAGATAGTAAAGTTTTACACTGTCTATTTCAACAGGGCTGACGGTTGTCTTCTCCACATCATAATCCATTACTTCCTTCCTTGGTTCGAAGCCCTTGATGGATTTATCTTTGCCTGAAGAATAATCTTTCAGCAAATCCACGAAATTGGAATTATATCGATATAAGCGGGAATAATTTTTGATGTATTCTTTCCAAGAGAACTCTTTGAAATAATTGGCAATGCAGGTATCGGAGCAATAGGGTTTAAGCATATCAAGGTAACGCTCGTTGTCACCCTTCCCCAAATCAAAATGGTATTCCACATCGTAAATCACCAATTTGGGCTTATATCGATTCAAGATATAACGTAAACGACCATACTGGAAAATGATGCCCTGAGCATGGAACCCGCAGTTATAACAGGTCATGCCCAACGAGTCTTCAATGACTTTTGGTACATAATGATTGATGGCGCGAGATGAGCCGAAAACCAACACATCGGCTTTTGTCTCCTTCATGGCATATTGCAAACTATGGTATTCCCCACCTTTGAGATGGTTCAGGCAATAATCCAAAGACTTCCCAACCGTAACATCGACGACAGCGACCAACAGGAAGAAAAGGAGTATATAGAGCAGGTATTTCTTCATATCAGAAATTCACATAGATGAACTGACCACTACTGAGGATTCCTAACAAAAGGATGCAGACGAACAAGAATACAAATACAAGCATCCTGACTATCGGACGGTTAAGTGCTTGTAACTTTCCTACAAACCATTCATCATAGACATCTTTAAACAGGGGTATCGCCAGCAAGACAGAAAGCTTATAATCAGCCAATGAACAGGTATCGCCAAAGTGAGAGAAGATCCTACCAATCAGTCCACAAGCATCAGTCAGCGTGGGCATGCGGAAAAAGATCCATGCGAAATTAATCACCATGAAAGTGCATGCAATACGGAGCGTCCTCACTGCCAGATTCTTTCCTTCATACTTTTGAAGACCCAGGGCTTTCTCGATAATCTGAGCAAGCCCATGCATGACTCCCCAAACGATGAATGTCCAGTTGGCACCATGCCAGATACCACTTACCAGGAAAGTTACGAATATGTTCCAGTAATTCTTGATCTTACTGCAGCGGCTTCCTCCCATTGGGATATATACATAATCCTTCAGCCAACGCGACAATGAGATATGCCATCTTCGCCAGAAGTCGGTTACACTCAACGAGAAATAGGGTCTGCGGAAGTTATTAATCAGGTTATAGCCTAATGTCTTTGCGATGCCCATCGCCATGAACGAGTATCCTGCAAAGTCTGCATAGATCTGCATAGTATAGAAGAAACTACCTAACAAGCAGATTTTACCTGAATAGTGAATATAATTGGGATAAATGGAGTCCACATACATGCCCATCCGATCGGCAATAACCGTTTTGAGGAACATACCCCATAACAAAAGTTTCAATCCTGCAACGCCCTGTTCATAGTTAAATGGTTGGGGATTCTTGATTTGTGGGAGAAGCTCAGAAGCCTTACTGATGGGGCCTGATGTGACTTGTGGGAAGAAGGACACAAACAGCATATAGTCTGTCAAAGACTTCTCTGCTTCAATTCTCTTGTAATAAACATCGAAGAGATAACCGACAGCCTGAAAGGTGAAGAAGGATATGCCCACGGGTATTGCCCAGTTCAAACCAGGCATGGCAAAATGCAATCCTATTCTTTCAAGTCCAGCTATAATAGTCTCATTGACAAAATTATAGTATTTGAAGATTAACAGTGGAAACAACGACAAAAGACCAAATATCCATATCATGCCATATCGTCTTTGCTTGTCATCAACAGCCAATACCTTGGCTCCATAGAAGGTAATGCCAATAACGAACAGCAAGACAACAGCAAATGCCGGCTTCCAATTCATATAGAGCAGGTAACTGACAATGATCAGATACCATTTCTTATATGAAGGGAATCTGCTTGGTATCAGCCAATAAAGGCCGAAGAGCAGAGGGAAGATAAGCCAGAAATTAAAACTGTTGAAGGGCATGATGGTAATTATTTCCTTATATATACATAATAACTGTCTTTGCCGTCATTAACTTTATTCATTTTGAAGGAAGAAGCCAAAAACTGTTTTACTAAAGATGTATATCTTGACTCTTGTGCATTAATATCTTCATTGGTTATGATTGCATAATCTGCACTTCTCAACATATCCATCACGCTTTCGGGTGATGTTACGAAACCATTACTCATACCATATTTGTTTATAAGTGGTGGTTCATACATATTTAACAAAGAAACTGGCAAAGCGCGTGAGGATGCGAAAACGTTGTTCTTGCCCTTTGGTATGTACTCTGCTATCTTTGAGGATAATTGTTTTTGCTCTGATCTATAATCATGGATAAGTAAATCGCAATCGGTCTTTGCAATATAATATATGGGGCGAATTGTTGTGATGAAAAGAATAAGAACAAAAACAAATCTGATTCTTGACCTGTTTATCTGATAGATTGTATAAATGGTGAGAGATACTATAAAAGGTAATGCCAAAAGCAGATAGTGCACATAAAAACGCACTAAACACGGAAGCATGAAACCCAAAAATCCACATATACACACCAACCAAAAACTATCTTTAAAAACTCTCTTGTATTTCCATACTGCCAATAACAATGCCAAGTAGAATGGAGAAACTCTTTTGAGTATATAAAGCCATGCTAACAAAAAACCGTTCAATCCTTTCTTTTCGTATCCTGTTCCAGACAGGGAAAGCATCTGCTCGAGATTTATGCCTTGCAACATCATCAAAAAGACGAAGATAACTAATCCTAATGCAAATCCAAACATAATATATGCAGTCTCTCTAAAGCAAGATTTGGAATAATCGCTCTGAACTAATACATAAACAATTGTCAAGAACAAAAAGCCTAAACCGTATTGTTTACACAAAAATGAACATGCACACAGCAGACCAACTACGAACAAATTAGTTCTTCCCGATTTCTTTTGAACAAGATACAAAGCAGAAAGTCCGAACAATAAGACAAAGGGCTCGAGAACATAAAAGAGGCCTTCAAACACAAAACAATTCATTAAGAATAATAAACAGCCGAACCACGCCCATTTCATTGACACCTTTTGATGTCTAAGAATTGAATAAACTAAAAAAGCATTTATGATATGAAGCAAATATAGAATGATAATGGCACATGTGAAAGATTTTCCAAACAATAAAAATGGAATATCCATCAGGTAGAAACTCAATGGTGCATAATCCAAATTAAAGTCCAAAAAAGGCACATTACCATCCATCAACAAATATGAAACACCAATGTAATAGAAAGCGTCTGGATGAACAAAATATCTATAAGCACACAAGACAAAACTAAAAACAACAAAAAAGGACAATAGCGCTAATACACTATATTGAAAATGCACATTGCGTAATATACCAAACAGTCTATTCATGATTCTTTGCTTCTAATGTTCTGAACAATCAAAAAAAGCAGAAATAAGTTGAACGATCTTTGATACCTCTTCGTCCTCCAACTCATAAAACATCGGCAATCTTACCAAACAGTCTGCATAACAATCACAATTGACTAATACAGGAATTGAGTCGGAATGATCTTTATAATATTCACTGAGATGCAAACTTAGGTAATGAAAGACTGCTAAAATACCATTCTCTTTCAGATAAGCAATCAGTTTGGTACGCTCATCCAGATTCCTGCACACGAAGTAGAACATGTGAGCATTATTGGTTGCATAATCAGGGACGTCTGGAAGTCTGATAAGGGCATGCATCTCTAATTCCTTCAATCCATCATAATACATATTCCAAATATTCTTGCGACGGTTTTGAATTACATCAAGATTTTCTAATTGAGCAAGAAGGAAAGCAGAATTGATTTCTGATGGCAAAAAGGAAGAGCCTGTATCTACCCATCCATATTTATTAACCATTCCACGGAAGAACTCTGCACGATTGGTTCCTTTCTCCCAAATAATTTCAGCTCTACGTGTAAAACGATCATCATTAATCACTAACAAACCACCTTCACCGCCAGCAGTCACATTTTTCGTCTCATGGAAGGAAAAACAACCGAAATGGCCTATTCCTCCAAGGGGTTTACCTTTGTAATACGAATCTATTGCCTGCGCAGCATCCTCTACGACTAAAAGATTATGACGGTTTGCAATCTCCATAATCTTATCCATGTCGCAAGCAACGCCAGCATAATGAACTGGAACAATCACCTTGGTCCTTTCTGTTATCAAATCCTCTAATTTATCAGGATCTATATTCGGGTTGCTGGCACAACTATCAGCAAAGACTATCTTGGCACCTTGACGGACAAATGCTAATGCTGATGAAACGAATGTATAGGAAGGGACGATTACTTCATCGCCTGGCTGTACCTCACAAAGAATGGCTGCCATTTCTAACGCATCTGTGCATGAAGTGGTCATTAAGCATTTCCTAAAGCCATATTTCGTTTCGAAATACTCCTGACATTTTTTCGTAAACACACCATTACCAGACAGTTTACCGGTATAAACAGCCTGGTACATATAATGAGCTTCTTTGCCCGTCAAAAAGGGTTTGTTAAAGGGTATCATATCTGTTGATGTTTTACAAATACATATGTTTGCTGAAATAGATCAAAGTGTAATTTATTATATAGTTTAACGACAGGTATATTATTCGAGGAGATACTTGTCTTTTCTCTTAATACTTTAAGGACTTTCTTTTTAATATACATCATTGGAGAAGCGGGAGTTAAAATTCCAAGCCCTTTACCTTGATATTCTTTATACAAGCCATTTAATAGCAAGTCTATAGTATCATTCTCTATTTTTATCAGCATGAAACCTACGTGCTCTTTTTTGTATATGACTTTTATTAACTGTGATTGTTTACTCTCATATTCTGTAGTCAACCAGTTGATATATCGTTGGCAACCTATGGTTTCTCCAAACTCTGGATCTATGGAGATACGATCGGTAGAGAACATTCCTGGCTCGATGTGAGATACTACTGATTTGAAATCATCAGCATTATTAACAATTTCATATGATGTGTCGTCATACAAATGAGCCACCTTTGAGAAAATGAAGTTATTATAATCAATACCTACATTCATTTGGGTTTCTATACAAGTATAGCCCATCCTGGAAAGACCAATATTAAAAGAAGGAATGTTCATGGGGACTTTGACTACTGCATATTCATATCCTCGAGTCCGCCTTTCTATCAAAGGATAATCAAAATGGTCCGTTGTTTCGATTGTTATCTCAACAGTTTTCTTGCCGATATTCTTTTGCTCCCAATGGCAATTAATTACTCTCATATCACAAATAGAAAACAAGGATTCCACATATAATAACCAATAAAGCCCATACGTTTCTTTTTGTTACTTTTTCTTTCAAGAAAACAAAAGATAGTATTGGGACAAAAACATAACCTAAAGCTTCTAGAATTGGAAGATCTTTTACGTTTACACCATGTTTTAATGCAATTACGTTAAATATAACAGAGATGAAGAATACGCTATATGCTATGATTACTTGCTTGTTTAAGATCTCCGACACTTTTGATGTATGCTCTCTCTCGGCACTCTTCTTGAGAAGTATTTGAGAGCATGAAGATAGGAACACCCCTATAACAACAAGTATGTAGAACGTTAAGACCTCCATCCTAATATTATAATACCTGTGATAATCATCAATGCTCCAATCATATTATTCACTGTGATATGTTCCTTGAATATGACAGCTGCAAAAAACATACCATATAAAACTGTAATGCTTTTGAACATAAATGCTGTTGTCAAAGGAATATGCTTTAGGACCAGCTGCCATAAAATAGCATAAATGCCTAACACAGCAAACGCACAAACAAGGTAGAACAATGCGGTTATCATACCCTCTCCAGACGAAGAGAATTTCATGAAAATATTGGCACTTGAATAAACCAAGAAAACCAACAATAGGCCAACAAGCCACTTAAAAGTCATGCCCTGTTGCATTTATTCCAAGTTGAGTTTTTCGCTTATGATATACATTGGACGATCCTTCGTCTTGTCAAAAATCTTACCAATATAGATACCTGTCATTCCTATCAACATGATGATGATGCCTCCTAATAGCCACATGGATATGACCATAGTTGTGAAGCCATCAACAGCAATTCCTCCGGTAAGATATCTAATCAAATAGAATAACGCAATCAGTAAAGAAAGTACGACAACGGCAAAGCCAAATTGTAACATCAATCGTAAGGGCTTATTGGAAAAGGCAATCATATTATCTGATGCTACTGACAACAAACGACGTAGAGAATAACTGGATTTGCCTTCCATACGTTCTGCATGTTCAACAGGGAGATATCCAATTTTAAAGCCTACCCACTTAACCATTATTGGGAACCACCTGACAGAATCGCCCATGGAAAGCACCGCCTCAATCACTTTCCTTTTATAGATACCGAAATTACCTACGGTTTTATCCTGCTCTTGATCTGTCAAAAATGCGAATACAGAATTAAATAGAGATGATGACAGCCGCTTAAAGAACTTATCTTTTCTATCTACTCTTTGTGCAAAAACAGAATCATATCCCTCTTGTGCCTTCTTATATAGATTCGGGATTTCCTCAGGCCTATCCTGCAAATCACAATCCATGACTACAACCCAGTTGCCTATAGAATTAGCAAGTCCTGCAGTAATTGCATAATGTTGCCCGAAATTACGCGAGAGATTAATGCCTTTAACCTTTTTATCTTTCCGACAAATTTCCATAATCTTACTCCATGAATCATCTGGAGAACAATCATTTACAAGAACAATCTCGTAATCATCCGTAAAGGACTCAACAGAGGTTTCAACACGAGACACTAATTCTTCGATCATTTTTTCACCTTTGTAGATGGGAGATATAATAGATATTTGCATATTTCAATAGAATAGTACTAATTCATTTTTGTATCAATTATTCCTCAGTGCTCTACTAAGATAATCCAAAGAGGCGGAGCGTAATAAGGCAAGGGAACGCTGCTCTTGTTCCACATCGTACTCAGGATGGAGTTCCTGAGGAAAGGACGTGTTGGAATATACTATATGATCTAACAACCCCACCCCACTCATGAGGGAAGAGATGCGGTCGTCGGCTTTCGATGATCCATCGGCCAAAGCAATGACAGGACGGCCCAAATTCAAGGCAAAGGCTGTGCCATGGAAAGAGGAGGAAGCCACCACGGATGCATTGTTCATTAACATCAGGAACTCTTCGATGCCTTTTCCATACGATCTGGGAAGGCAGTATTCTTCACCATGGAAGGATGAGGGTAACTGATTCATGGCAATGACAGGCATTTGATACTGGTCCTGAAGCTGATGGAGAATCTGCGACATGCTCTTGTCGGGATTATAGGTATAGCCCAACATATAACAAAGGATGTATTTGTCGGGAAGGGATACTGGTACTGCTTGTTGGGCAATGGCTGCCCAATGGGTACGATCTAACAACAAGGTTGGATCGAGGACAACGGTTGCTTCTCTTCCCAAGAGTTCCTTTATTACTGGTACTCCATTCTTTTCCCTGACTGAGATATAGGCAAACTTGGAGAGATTCTCTCTATAATCCGACTGTAAATGCTCTGGTATCGTCAATGAGGCAAAAGAGGAGGAATAGGATATTTTAAGTGCCTCTTTGGGTGCGAAATCCAACATGTAGCTCATATCGCCTAACATGGTGTTGGGATTCCATATTTGATCGCTGCCTGCTACATAAATATCAAACCGAAGGGGATCCTGATGCAAATCTTCGTATGAAACGTAACGTCTTGTGCAACGCATGTGCTGATTGATAAAACGGTTCAGCAGATCCATCTTGTGAGGCGGTAGTTGCTTGAAACAGATCTTTATGCGCTCAATGGTATTACCTGGTAGATTGCGTAGCCAAGAACGGGAACGCTTACAGCCTCGGATGTAGTGGAACTCATTGGGATAGGCATAGTCAATGATGTGGGATTCAAACCCCATATTATCTATGACTTGCTGTAGGGCATAAGCCTGTAATACGGAGCCCCAATTGGCTTGTCTATATGTGGTTATGATTCCTACTGTCTGCATGAGGAACTTGTTCTTTATAAGCAATAATAGATATACCCTATGAATTCGTGCAGAAGATATTGCCAGTTATTCATCACTGACAATGATGGTATGAGTGTGAATCTCTGTCTCTCCTTAATAATACAATCGGTGACATAACCATCAGCCGGTATTCCTTCCTGTTCAAAGGTCATTAACGCACGACGCATATGTTCTGAAGAGGTGATAAGCAACGGACGCTCCATTTTTAAAGAATCGCCTAACAGCGCTAACAGAGTCTGGGCATTTCTACGGGTTGTAGTTGCACTATTCTCTAAAATCAAATCTGCCGGTGCTACTCCCAAACATTCAATATATGCTCGCATGGCTGCTGGATTACCATTCGGCATATCTGAATCTTCGTACATCCTATTACTTGCATCACATGCAATGACAAGTTTCTCTATCGTTTTCTTGTGATAGAGCTGGATGCCTTCCAATAAGCGGTCAACGGTATGACCGAATTCGGGTCGATTCCGTTCTGAATCCCATGCGCCGTATCCTCCAAGCACAATGCCGTAATGATAGACCCGACCTTCCTTTATGTCTGATGTATATCCATTCGTCCACTTCATAGATACGTAGTTGTATATGGGACGAGAAGTGAAGAACAGCGTGAATATGACTGCTGTAACTATAAGCACGTTCCTCGTACGATGTTTGCGGCGAAACACATAGGCTGCCAGGAGCAGGAGGAAGAGGTAAAAGGCGGGAGAGGTGATCAAGATGATAGATGAAAGATCAGAGATGAGAGATGAAAGATGAAAGATGAAAGATCAGAGATGAAAGGTCTAAGGAGTGTATGGAGCAAAGACTTCTTTTCCTTTCCTACTTATAGAAGCAGGATCACATGAAAACAGAAACGCCTCCACATAGGAGCTTTTACAGGCTCGCAGAACGATCATCTGTCAACAATGACTGGGTGAAACAATGGACTATAAGAGTTGAGCATGAAACGATGTCTATGTACGAAGAATGATAAATTATTGTCTTCTTATGTATGTCATGATACCATGAGGTGTAGTGCCCTGCTAATATTTCCCAGTCGAAAATCGGTGCAAAATTAACACTTAAATATGAGATAACCAAATATAATTGGGAATTATAGCGATATCATCTATCATCAGCAATACTCATCTTATTTAATATGCATAAACCTTGAAAGTCTTCATGGGGTGACAGGGGGCAGGTTCTATGCTTCCTTTACAACAGGGTACGGCTACAGATATCTTAACTGAACTGTTATTCATTGATAATATAGAATCTATATAGGTGGCCCGATAACGGGATGATTATTGTTTGGAAGTGACTCCTGTCACCGCCATGCTATACTGTTAACGTACCACTTTCCTACCATTCACGATATATAGGCCTCTCTTCAAATCTTTTATTCGTCTTCCCTGTATATCATATAGAACAACTTTTGAGGGTAAACAATCACTTGTCTTCTGATCAATCTCTGTTGTAATACGACTCTCATCGAGAACGAAACAATCTTGATTGAGAGTTCCAACATCTATTAGGTATGCTTTGTTCTCACCAATTGTTTCTGTATCATTAATCTTATAAAAGCCAAGTGTACCATTGTCATAATTTAAAACATAAACGTCATCTGGACTAAATAATTCTCTGTCTGTTCCCGTCAAGCAATTATCGTTATACCTTGTCGCACTTTTCTTTGATGAATAACTAAGTGATATCTTAGGAGATGAAGATTTCAACAATACTCCCTGCCCTGCATTAATTACTCTATCACTAATCTCAGCTAAAGTTAATTCATTGTTGGTTAATACTATTTTATAAACTATCGTATTCTCATCTGCTACCAAGTTGACTTTGCTATTATAGTATGTTGCCCAATATGAACCTTTACATGAGACGGTTTTAGGTTTAGCGGCTAAATCACCAACAAAACTAACAATAGCTGAGGAAAACTTCGTTCTGTAATCAGAATCATTAAAGACATGGAATTTCGTTGTTGTAGAAAAGTCAGACTCACTATGAATCCAAGTCAGCGAGCTTGGATCAGCATAACAATAAACATCTGTTACATTTGAACATTTCTTAAATGTACTATCATATTCAAACCCCATAGATGTGACTCCACTTCCTATAGTTACCTCTGTTAAACCTGTACAACCCATAAAAGCACCGTACATTATTGTTTCTACGCTATTAGGAATTGATATAGAGGTCAAGCCTGTACAGTAATAAAAAGCATCAGAGTCTATCTTTGTTACACTATTAGGTACTGTGATACTGGTTAATCCTGAACATCTAAAAAAAGCAGATGAGCCAATGTAAGTAACGGAATTAGGGATAGATAGTGCCTTTAAACTACCACATTGTTTAAATGCATGTGGTCCAATTGATTTAACACCCTCAGGAATGGTAGTGTTTCTACACCCTCTAATTAGTGAATTCGTTGATTTCTCAATTATTGCATTACAATTGTTTCTAGAATCATATACAGAATTTCCATCCTCTACAATTATAGAAGTTAAATCGTCACAAGCATCAAATGCATCGCTGGAGATTGACGAAACACTTTTAGGGATTAACAATGTGGTTAAACTAGAGCAACCTTCAAATGCCTGACCCCCTATGACTGATATTTTGTTCCCAAATGTCACTTCCTTCAAATTCCGACAGCAAAAGAATGCACTCTCAATATGAGTAACACTATTGGGAAGATTAATTGTAGTAAGACCTGTACAATAACCAAATGCATAATCAGTGATTCTTGTAACAGAGTTTGGTAATGTCACACCTGTAATACCACTACATTCATAGAATGCACGATCACTAATATTAGTGACACGGTAATCATATCCTTCAAATGGAATTTTATCACGTATGATTATATCCCCTGAAGCAGAAGGAGATTTGCCCACATATGCATTATATCCGTTGCTAGCCAAATAATAATTGACATTGTTTTCTGTATAAATAAGTTCGTCTGCCCAAGCATGAACAATGCTGAGTAATATCAAAAACAAAAACAAGTAACTTCTTTTCATAACTGGGTTGTTAATTGTGGATAATTGATAATTGATAATTAAGGTATGGAGTCTGCTGCGAAGAGAACCAACGGTGATGCTATAGGGGACTGTACCAGGCATCAACTATACTTGTTGTTCTTTATATGAATGAACCTTGAAAGTTTCCCTTTAATGCTTCTGTCCATATTGTCAATAAAGGCATCGAGGATGCGTACTTTTCCATTTATAGGAATAACATCGTAATCTGCAATAATTGCGGGTATCAATGTGCTTGAGCCTTGGTGAAGCAGGATCTCATATCCTGTGCTTCTAACTCGTATCTTGCAATCTCCTTCTAAGCACATGGAGATGATGAAGCTATCGTATTTTAAGAGGTTGCGATGGAAAGACTTTGTGAGTTCAATGATGCGGACATCGAAATAGGGAGAGTCAACAACCTGAATGGCTTGGTCTTTCGATTCTTTGTAATCAGTTGTGTAGTTCTTCTCTACATGATAGTCGAGGGCTTTTGCAGCGAGAGCTGTATGCAACTCTCTGGGTTTGCCATCTAAGCCTGGACGATGATAGTCGTAGATACGATAGGTTACATCGGAGGACTGCTGAACTTCTGCCAATATGATACCACCACAGATGGCATGGACACGACCAGCAGGGAGGTAGAAGACATCACCAGTTTTGACTTGATGATCGGCAAGGACTTCTGTGATGGTTCCGTCGGCTATTCGCTGCTGGTATTCCTCAGGGGTGATCTGTTTCTTGAAGCCGGCATAGAGGTGGCTGTCTTTATCTGCCTTGATGATGTACCACATCTCTGACTTGCCTCGCTGACCGTGTTCGCGCATGGCCATTTCATCGTTAGGATGAACTTGAATGCTGAGATCTTGTTTGGCATCAATGAACTTGGCCAACAGGGGGAGCTGTCCGTTGTATTTCTTATTAACCTCTTTTCCTAATATCTGTTCCGGGTAATCTCTGATTATTGAGTTTATGTCCTTACCTGCCCACTCTCCATTACTGATAACACTGGAACTGGATGGCACTGCACTTACTTCCCAGCTCTCGCCTATCGGCTCATCGGAAGGCTCAAGACCTTTGTATGGTCTTAACTGGTTACCGCCCCAGATAACTGGGTGGAGGTTGGGTTGGAAGAGTAATGGGTAGAGGGTCATTGGGTATCTGGGTCTGCTACGCAGAAAAATTGAACAAAATCTGATTCAAAATTGAACAAATGTAACTCACACTGAAAATAGTAGTTTTTATAACGCACACAGATCTTAACCATCCCACAGATTATTTAATCTCACACAGAAAGCACGGAAAACACAGAAATTAATAATTCGCACACAGATCGCACAGATCTCACAGATAAAGACAGGTCAAAGGGACTCGGTCAAAGGTCTAAGGTGTCGCCTGTCATCGTGATCTTAACGGTGAGAAACTATTTATTCATTTCTTGTAAGACTTGTTCTGTTTCGACTTCATTTTCTATCCACCTAACTGTTAGTTCAATCAATTGCTTAAGGTTATTAACATCTTTATCCTTCCATATACGAACATAATGAGTTTCATCATTTCCAAGCCAAACAGCACGATTCGCGACATTCTTGATGTTTTCGTTTTGAACATGATCTTTGATGCAATTGCTCAAAAACATATTTTTTATACTATCAATTCTATTCTCATCCGTCTCATTAGAAATAAGGTAATCCTTAATCAGAAACTCGAGCGCTTTCCTAAAACCAACTCCACATATCTGGTTAAGACCTATTTGTTCTGCATGATATGCCTCATTATAGATTGAAACAAATGATTGAGAAATTGTATTAATAATCTCGCTAAACTCCTTATTCACAGGTTTAGAATTTGGATTAACCCTAACAAAGCAATTTTGACCATTTGATGATAATACAAAATGCCTATTACAAGCCTCGTTGGGACACTTGGCAAAAACACAATTATCATCATAAAACAAATACTTAGGAATGATATTGGTATGACAAAATGGACATTCAATAGCATACTGTAGAATCGTAATATTAGAAGTAGCAGACCTTACGCTAATTTGTGACATAAATACAAAAAATTAAATAAACATGAAAAAATATTTATCATCATTAATCATCCAAAACTCTATTTGAGAGGCGCTGAAGATTTCTTTATCCTGACCCAAGACATTCCGATACTTTCTAACCAACCTCTTAATGAATCTACTGCGAGATCAATGTCATTGGTTGGACCTATCCAGATTTCCTGAATTGCTTCAAGAGGTACGAATACTTCAACAAACGGGGATATAACCCCTCTCTTTATATCATACATAATAGGAAGAAACTGATTCCGCTTTGTTATGCAATAGTTCCCATAATGTTGACGAAGGGGGATTCTGCATTCTTTCTCATATTCAAAGTGCGGATCTTTGGAAATAATGTCTAAATCTATGCTTATAGGTTCTGGTTCCGAAATCCAATAACAAGAGTCAAATATATAATCCGCCAATTGATCAGACACCGTTTTATTATAGATGCATTCAATTATATCGTATCCTTGGTTTACAATATGATGAGCATCAAATCCTATTGACAAGCCATGTCCATCATGTCCATAATAGTTCCACATCGGCACCGAATCTGATACTTTAGAGAATGAGACAGAGAACAATTTTTGTTTGTTTTGACGAGCATTAATCTCTTCCATCTCTTTCCATCTTTTGTAAGATGGGTGTTCTGTTGCAGGACAGAGTACTTCCTTTCCGTCTTCTGTTACTAATACTGCATTTTTCCCTTCTATACTTCGATCCTCTGATTTTGACAACCCTCTTGGAATTGTTAGACCCTCTAAGGCATCATTCATGTAGTTTACGCTGTAAGCACGCAGAACTGCACGTCCATTATTAACATTATCAGAAGAAAGGATCCCCCTAAATAGCACATCCCAAGTAGAATAATGATATACAAGGCCAGTATTAATCAGTTTAACGATGTCTTTACTTTCAGGGTGCTTACTAAATAGTTTTTTAAGCTTGACGTCTTCTAATAAGGGTTCATTGCCAACATATAATGAAGGGGAATCTGGCTCATATGGTATCCATCCTTCACGCTCCAGTATTTGGGCAGAAGAAGTAGCCATTAGTCCTCCATCTTTTGTCTTAAAAGAGCCAGAGAACCAGATTTTTCCTTCGGGCAAGTCTTTATAATATTGAATCTTTTTCAAAGTAAAGTTGACAGAGGACACTGTCAGGATTTCTAATTCTTGTTACTAATAACCTTTGGGATTCTTACTTTGCCAATTCCAACTGTCACGGCACATTTCTTCTATTGCGGATTGGTCAAAGGGAGGATGTGGTCTATCTAGTTCCTGCTTCACCAACAAGACCACGTACCATATTTCTTAACTCCTCTTTATTAGGTAAGAATAATTCATACTTTGAGACAAAAAGGTTTGAATCCATGCCATATGTGATGCCAGGAACCTGTCCTCAGGCATCTATGCCCCCTGGCATCTTCTTTCTGGCGATGTAATTCATCTACTGTCCATCCCTCAGAGATACACTCTTTCTCATAGAAGTCACGTTCGAGTTGGTCATCTATTGTCACCAACTCACAGATATGCGACCAAGTCAACTTGTCTGACGTCTGACATGTTGATGCAGATTTTTCAGATGTCTGAATAATTGGGGCTGAATTATCAGATATCTGAAAATTTGGATACAGCAGGTAGAATTTACGCATGTTGTTCAGGTTTGGATGGCTGTAACCACGCCCTACCTTTGCCCTAAGCAACTTAGCAAGATTCGACAACAATGACGAGCCATACTTAGCACGAGCACCGCCTTGCTGTTCAAACTCTACGATGTATTGACCTATCTTCCAATATGTATTCTTAATTGTTTGATTAATGCTGATAACCAAGGCCTGCTTGCCTTCTTCTATCACCTGCACAATCTTGTCGGCCAAAGATGACAGATCTGGATCAGGTAGTTCAACCTTATAACTATCTATTTCTTTTGACATGCTCCTATAACGTTTCTTTTGAAATCTTCTTAAGAATTATTGTTTTGTCTCACACGGAAATTATTTATTCGAACACGGATCGCACAGATCTCACAGACTTATTTGGGTCGCCTGCGGCGAGAAATTGAACAAAATCTTATTCAAAATTGAACATATTGTTTGGCTCACACTGAGATGTGTTTATTTATGTCACACAGAAAGCACGGAAAGCACAGAAATTTTGATTATGTCATGCAGATTGTGCAGATCTCACAGATTTTTTAATTGTCCCGCAGAAATGGCAGAAATGGCGGAAATTTTTATTCTCACGCAGAGACGCAGAGGGCGCAGAGTTTTATTCGAACACGGATTGAACGGATTGAACGGATAATTTATTTCACACAGAGAACAGTATTTTATAACGCACACAGATCTCACAGATTTATTAATGGCACACAGAATTTTATTTGTGGGGCTCTTCCTTGCGGATACGTTTGACTGTATGTTTGATGATTGTCACACAGAAAGCACAGAAAGCACGGAAATTTTAATTGCCATGCGGATTGTACGGATTGAACGGATTTTTATTTGTCCCGCAGAAATGGCGGAAATGGCGGAAATTTTATTCTCACGCAGAGACGCAGAGGGCGCAGAGTTTTATAACGCACACAGATCTCACAGATCCCACAGATTTACAATTCTTTGTCTAGTAGGTACTGGATATATTTGTCGGAAACATTGCCCATCTCGCTTTTATCGTATATGTAGAGTAACGTTATCTCATATATATCATCGCTTACCTTATTCAAGGTAAAAGTGATGACAGGAAATCATCGGCTTTTCGACCTACATGAGTATGATCAGCGGTGGCCTGACGCACATCATTCTTGAGACTGATATATTGACCAAAGCGCATCTAACGGAGAGACGCTATGATTATACGAAACCGCTGGTATGGGTTCCTTAACCATCTCCGTATCAGATTCGGGCTGGGGGTATTGTTTACGTTTCATTTGAAATCTTCTTAAGAATTATTGTTATGTCTCACACGGAAATTATTAATTCGAACACGGATCGCACAAATCTCACAGATTTTAATTTGCCATGCGGCATGATTATTCTCACGCAGAGACGCAGAGAACGCAGAGGTGCCGCAGAGATTGTTTTTATGTCCTTCAGATAATGAATTTTAGGTCCCGCAGAATCAAAGGTCGGCGCTTTAGGGGAAGCCAAATGGCGGAAATGGCGGAAATTATCCTTTGTTCATCTTTGCTGGTAGAATTCTATCTACTATAACAAAAGGGCCATCAATATGAAATACGTATATCCACCTACGGTTGTGAGAGACCATCCGTCGGGCTTTCGGATGTATTTGACGCAATGTCATTGAAGTAGAACGGCCATAACAGTCTGCAAAGACAGCAAGCATTTTAATCTCGTCACGCATATTGTTAGCATAACGTATTGCCCCTTTTTCTGACAACATTGAATCAAGGAACAAACGTAACTCAACCATGTCTGCAAGTGCAGCATGACTAATTCTTACTTCATAAGTTTGCATAATCCTTGTGAACTAGAGATATCAACTCGTCAAAATACTCATCAACAGACACTGTACTTGACATCACTTGTTCTTTGGCAGTGGTTTTGTTCACTGATGTATGACGACTTACTTGGTTGTTGTAGGTACATGTTGGTTCTGATGCCATGGATGGGGAATCAGATTCTAATGGTTTATACTTTTTGCTCATGATATATCGGGGTTGTTGTTTGTCACACGGAAAACAGATTCTTTAATTCGCACACAGATCGCACAGATCGCACAGATTTATTAAATGTCACACAGAAAGCACAGAAAACACAGAAATTTAAATTGCCATGCGGATTGTACGGATTGAACGGATTTATGGGGTCGCCTGCGGCGAGAAATTGAACAAAATCTGATTCAAAATTGAACAAATGTATCTCACTCACAGATTTATAATTCTTTGTCTAGTAGGTACTGGATATATTTGTCGGAAACATTGCCCATCTCGCTTTTATCGTATATGTAGAGTAACGTTATCTCATATATATCATCGTTTACCTTGTTCAAGGTAAAAGTGATGACACGCATTCCTCCACTTTTACCGCCTCCTTTGGAAGCAACACCAAAACGAACCTTCCTAATGCCATTACCTAGACTAACACCCTGAAAAGGATTTTCCTTTATAGATTCAAGAAAACTACGATAATCATTAACCAGTGAATGATACTTCTTCTTATAACGCTTGAACTGACGCTCAAATTCCGGATGTGTATAGACAACGACCTTCATGCCTCTTCTTGTTCTAACTCTGACAGGAAATCATCAGCTTTTCGACCTACATGAGTATGATCAGCGGCGGCCTGACGCACATCTTTCACTGCCTTCTTAATTGTCTTTGCAAAGAGACAAACAGACTCCCTTGTCTCGGATGGTAACTGTAGCTCGTAAGCTCGCATCTCTGATTCGTGTTTATCAGCCTTTTCTTCTTGAGACTGATATATTGACCAAAGCGCATCTAACGGAGAGACGCTATGATTATACGAAACCGCTGGTATGGGTTCCTTAACCATCTCCGTATCAGATTCTGGCTGGGGGTATTGTTTACGTTTCATTTGAAATCTTCTTAAGAATTATTGTTTTGTCTCACACGGAGAATACTAGTTATAGCTCACACAGAAAGCACGGAAAACACAGAAATTATTTATTCGAACACGGATCGCACAGATCTCACAGATTTTTATATCCCGCTGAATTGTTTAATTATTTGTCCCGCAGACTCATGGATTTTTAATGGTCCCGCAGAAAGGGCGGAAAGGGCAGAAATGTGTTAAAGGTCGAAACTTTCGACCTTAGAACTGAATTCACACTTTGTGCTTCCTTATCTCGTTGAGGGAATCATCGATTCCGATTACGTGGACGGAAGGAAATGGGATGTCTTTTAATACTCTGAAATGCTTATCTTCTGTTACCAGATATCGAGCATGGGATACTATTGCACAATCAACGAACTTATTGTCATCAGGATCTTGTTGAATAAGATTAAACTTGTAGAATGGCTGAACTTCCAACGTATATGGATTATTAACGATGGCATCAATAATATTAGCTGCTACTTCCTTATTGGTAAGCCTGTACAATATTTCCTCATATTCCTCAAGTATCTCTGTCGATACACACAACGTATTTCTTCCATCAAAAAAAGAGTCGTATATTTCGCGGTAGCGACTTTTGGGAGAGACAATCTGAACAAGTGTATTGGTATCAATAACGATTCTACTCATCTTGATCAGATTGATTAGTGTAAGATATCGCGAATATGCATATTACGCAATTCGTCCAGTTTCTCCTGATCAAGCTGACCAGAATCCCATAACTCATTCAATGCTGCATCTGCCTTTGTCTGAAAATGCTTTGATAGAACCTGCTTGATTTCCAAAGCAGTTTCTTCTGATTGGTCACGGGCAAACATTCGCAGCAATGCCATCTGGGATGGATTGAATACTGTTGTCATCTGTGTTACGGGCATTGGTTCCTTAACCATCTCCGAATCAGATGCTGGCTGGGGGTATTGTTTACGTTTCATTTGAAATCTTCTTAAAAATTATTGTTTTGTCTCACACAGAAATTATTTATTCGAACACGGATCTCACAGATCTCACAGAATTATATCTCACACGGAGAATACTAGTTATAGCTCACACAGAAAGCACGGAAAGCACAGAAATTATTTATTCGAACACGGATCACACAGATCTCACAGATTTATTTGGATCGCCTGCGGCGAGAAATTGAACAAAATCTGATTCAAATCTAACAGTATTATTTAATGGTCCCGCAGAAATGGCGGAAATGGCAGAAAGATCTAGTGCATGTTTTGAGCATGGCAGGCATCAACGATGGTAATGGTGTCTCCTTCTATCGTATAGGCAAAGTACCACTTGTCGGTGTTAGCCTGATAATGTATTTCATATCAGCCAACTGCGTAAATGTCATCGATCTCCTTGGCTATGACATCATACAACTGCTCAGGAGTCATATCCCGGAATACTTTCTGGGATGGGTTGAACACGGTGGGAGCTGCTGGAGCGGGTTCCTTGAGGGAATCGCTCTGGGGCTCAATGGGGGAATAGGGTTTCTTTGGCATGATAGTAAATTCGGTCTAAGGGACTCGGGCAAAGGTTAAAGGGAGGGGTAGCGGCGTTGGATGACTTGCCAGTCGATGATCTGCCAGAGGGCGGTGAGATGGGCGGCTCGACGGTTTTGGTAGTCCAGATAGTAGGCGTGCTCCCAGACATCGAACGTGAGGAGGGGGGTGAAACCTTTTGCGATGGGGTTAGACGCTCCTGGCTCCTGGGTGATGACCAAGGTTCCATCTGCTTCTGCTGACAGCCATACCCAGCCTGAGCCGAATAGACTGACGCCCTTCGACTCGAAGACGGCCTTAAAGGCGTCTATACTACCCCACTGCTTGATGATTTGTGCGGCAATGGCACCTGTGGGTTCGTGGACAGCGTCGCTGACTGCACGGAACTGTTTGAAATACAGCTCGTGGTTGAGTATCTGACCGGCATTATTGAAGATGGCTCCAGCGGGGGCTTTCTTTACAATGTCCTCGAGTGACAAGCTTTCGAACTCACTCCCGGGGAGGAGTTTGTTGAGGTTATCTACATAGGCCTGCAAGTGCTTGCCATGATGAAACGACAGGGTCTGGACACTGATCACAGGATCTAATGCTTCCTGCTGATACGGAAGGTTGAGTAATGTAAACATATCGGTAAGGTTTAAGTTATGTTGTAGGACCGGTGTAGGTTTGCTTGACGGCCTCGTAGCTTTCGAGGGTGCCGATGTCGTAACGGCGACCGGGCATCTCGTAGGTGTAGACGGTGGTCTGGGTGGAGAGCCAGGCGATGAAGCTGCCGGGGGCATCTACGCCACAGCCGCTGTCGATGCCTTTCTTGATGAGTCGGGCGTCTTGACGGGTGTAGTAGTAGAAGGCGGGGATGCACCAGTTGCTCTTGGGGTTGGCGGGCTTCTCCTCCATGGAGAGGATGCGACCGTCGGTATCAATCTCGGCCACACCGGTCTTGTGGAGCCGTGCTTCGTCGCGCTCGAAATAGCGCATGACGCATGTGGCGTTCTTCTCCTTGGCAAAGCGGATGAAGTGGCTCAGACTGAAGTCGAGGAGGTTGTCACCGGCCATGACGAGGAGGTCGTCGTCTAAGTGGAGCTGGTCGATGGCGAACTGGATGTCCTTCACGGCGCCGAGACGGGTTTCGTTGGACGATGTGCCATCGTCCAAAATTGAAAATTGAAAATTGAAAATTGAAAATTCCTTTTTCTTCTCGGCCCACTGCTCGAAGATGGGGGCGAACTTGTGGTTGCTGATGATGATGTATTCATCAATGAGTCCGGTTTGGGACATGTCGTCGATGAGCCAGTCGAGGATGGGCTTGCCCGCTACTTCCAGCAGGGGCTTGGGGAAGTTCTGGGTTAGGGGGTATAAGCGGGTGGCGTAGCCAGCGGCCAAAATAACACATTTCATCTTAACAAATTGAAAATTGAAAATTGAAAATTGAAAATTAACTCAAATAATCAAATCGAAAATTTACTCAACTATTGGAGTTCTTTCTTCTCTTTTAACTTCTTTATGATTGAGACTAAGATGGCAACTAACTCTTTGCAATCGGCCTCTATCGAATTGTATAATCTATCTTCAATATAACCTGTTGTATGTAACAAATCGAGCCAATAATCTGTTTCGTCAGCTTCTTTTAATGCAATGTTGAGCTTATTGAGAAAATCCATGCGAGACTGCGCGTTTTTGCTCTCTCTCGTATTGGCACCGATGCTAGTACCACATCTGAGCAGTTGCTTCGACATGACATGCTCATTTTTCTGCTCCGTTAGATAGCTGTAACACTTTATGATTCGTATAGCAAAATCTCGACTTTTATCTTGAACAGCGTTAGCCATAATTTTCAATTCTCAATTTTCAATTTTCAATTCAGAGTGTGACGCCATCGGCACTATCACAGATGAAGACGGCGTATTTGTCTTTCAGGTGCGGGAAGGAGGTGAGGTAGAGGTCGGTGACACGGCGGGTGATGGATTCTTCGTAGGCGGGATCGATGAGGGCCATGCAGCAGCCCTTGAATCCGGCGCCGGAGAAACGACCGCCATAGATACCGTCGGTCTGCGTCATGATCTCGTAGAGACGGATCTGCTCGGGGGCTCCTGACTCCCAGTTATGGATGCTGCTCCAACCGGATTCGAAGGAGAGCTTGCCGTAGGTCTCGATATCGCCCCGGCGCCATGCCTCGGCTCCTTTCTCCACACGCTCGAACTCGGTGTACCAATGCTCGCAACGCTTGGCCCAGGGCTCGGGTAGACGGTTCTTGTACTGCTCGTAGATCTCACGGGGAACGTTACGGGCGTTGGCCTCGTTGAACTTTCCGTACTCCATACCGGCAAAGGCCTGGAGGGCATAGACACCTGCACGGAGCTCATCGACACGCATGTTGTATTTGGAACCCGCCAGACTGTGTTCCAGTCCGGAGAAGAAGATGGCGATCTTATAGGGTTTCATCGCCGGGTGCTGCGGAATCAGCTCGTAGTGGTTGTCCTTGGTGTCGAGATAGAGCAGATGGTTCTTCTTACTGAGCACCTCGCAGCTCTGGTCGAGCTTACCCACGCTGACGCCTACGTAGTTCAATTCGGCATCGTAGGCGATATCGATGATCTCCTGTTGGGAGAGCTGGATATTGTTCACCTTACAAAGGGCGGTGAGGAAGCTGATGATGACGGCCGCACTAGAGGAGAGTCCGCCGATGGGCAGGGAACCCTCGATGACACCACAGAGGCCCACAGACAGTCGGTGCTGCTTAGAGAGCGACAGGGTGGCACCACGGAGATAGTCGGCCCAGTCGTTCTGCTTCTGTGCCGGTACGGAGGCGATATGCCACTGTGCTCGCTTGGGGAACTGCAGGGAGGCCATCTCCACTACCCCATTCTGCTTGGGGGAATAGGCGATGTGAATACCTTTGTCGATGGCTAAGCCGGTGATCTTTCCGAGGTTATGGTCGGAATGGGCGCCAATGGGGCAGATACGGTAGGGACAGAAGGTGGTACCTTCGGGCTCGCGCTTGTATATCTCAAAAAATTTGTTTACGCAATTCATATATTTCACACAGAAAAATATAAAACTTCACACAGATCACACAGATCTCACAGATTATTAAAATGTCCCGCTGAAATATCAGAAAGGACAGAAAGGATTTATCTTTAGAAAGAAATTTGTATAATTAAAATAATTATACCACAAATGATTATTTTGGCTTTACAGCCGGGAGGCGCAGACATACTTTTTGTATCCTACTTATGGAAGCAGGATGGCATGACAAACAGGTACGCCTCCGCATGGGAACCCTATGGGTTCGCAGAACAATACTTATTTTGGATGCAAAATTAGTATAATTTTGGGAGAATGCCAAATAAATAAAGGGAAGAAACGGAAAAGAAGGAAAAATAACTCACACAGATAACTGTTTTTTTATTTCCCACAGAATTTTTATTTTTAATTATTCCCGCAGAAATAGAATTGTATTTTTGTCCCGCAGAAATAGCGGAAATAGCAGAAAGGGGCTACGCCCCATGCCATGCGGATAGTAAACAGGTTATCCAAAAAGATTAAATTTCTGCTATTTCTGCTATTTCTGCGGGACAATAAAAAAACATTATCAACGGGGTAAAAATCAATCGCGGCGGAAGAGGTCGCGGGTGTATACCTTGGACTCTACGTCGTCGAGGACGGAATCGTAGCGGTTGGCGATGATGGCATCGCTCTGGGCCTTGAACTTGGCAAGGTCGTTCACCACAAGACTGCCGAAGAAGGTGGTGCCATCCTGGAGGGTGGGCTCATAGATGATGACCGTGGCTCCCTTGGCCTTGATGCGCTTCATCACACCCTGGATACTGCTCTGACGGAAATTGTCGGAGTTGGACTTCATGGTGAGACGGAATACACCGATGGTGACCTGCTTCTCCACGGCCTGATCGTAACGACTGCCCGTGGTATAATCGTAGTAGCCTGCCTTCTTCAGCACCTGGTCGGCAATGAAATCCTTACGGGTGCGGTTACTCTCGACAATGGCCGACATCATCTGCTGCGGTACATCCTCGTAGTTCGCCAACAGCTGCTTTGTGTCCTTGGGCAGACAGTAGCCACCATAGCCGAACGACGGGTTGTTATAGTGCGTTCCGATACGCGGATCGAGTCCGATACCCTGAATAATGGCCTGGGAATCCAGTCCTTTCACCTCAGCATAGGTGTCGAGTTCATTGAAATAACTTACACGCAGGGCGAGGTAGGTATTGGCGAAGAGCTTCACGGCCTCGGCCTCTTTCATACCCATGAAGAGAACGGGAATGTCCTCTTTAATGGCGCCTTCCACGAGGAGGGAGGCGAAGGTTTCAGCAGCCTTCTTCATCTTCTCCACATCGGTAACCTTGCGGATGGCCTCGTTCTCCTCTTTATAGCCGCTAATCTCCTTGGGGTAGCCCACGATGATGCGCGAAGGATAGAGGTTGTCGTACAAGGCCTTGCTCTCACGAAGGAACTCGGGAGAGAAGAGGAGGTTGAACTGCTTGACTCCCTTCTGAGCGTACTTGAGGTACAGACTGCGACAGTAACCCACGGGGATGGTGCTCTTGATGACCATCACGGCATTGGGGTTGACCGAGAGGACCAGGTTGATGACATCCTCAATGTGATGGGTGTCGAAGAAGTTCCGCAAGGGGTCGTAGTTGGTGGGGGCGGCTATGACAACATAGTCGGCATCCTTGTAGGCCGCAGCACCATCGAGGGTGGCGGTGAGGTTGAGCTCCTTCTCGGCGAGATACTTCTCGATGTAGTCGTCCTGAATGGGGGAACGACGGTTGTTGATCATGTCAACCTTCTCGGGGATGACATCTACTGCTGTTACTTGATTGTGTTGGGAGAGTAATGTCGCTATGGATAGGCCGACATATCCCGTTCCTGCTACTGCTATTTTCATAAAATTTTGACTTTGTCGAAATTTATATAATAAAAATCACTATCAATTCTCTAATAATTCTTTCTTTGAAAAGAAACTTTTTTACCCTCTTTTTCTCTGGCGCAGAGAAAAGAGGCAACCACCCTAACCAAACCTTCCCCTATATGGGAAGGCTTAACCGCTCCTACTCGTCGCTCGTTCATTAAGGTAAGCTCGCCCCATCAAAGGGGCGGCTTGTATTTTCTTTCGGCTTACGCCAGGCCGTTGGCGCGGGATGTCGTAACATCCGGATTACTGCCCCACAGAAAAATTTTCAATTCTCAATTTTCAATTCAGCTTTGCTGATGGCCCGGAATCCATTGAGGAAGTCACGGGCGGACATGCGTTTCTTACCTGTGAGCTGGAGCTCCAGGAGTTCCAGGAGTTCGCCTTGCACTGCTACGTACAGATGTTTATTTTCTTCCTTGAGTTTGCCTGTTGCCAGACTGGTGGTGAGGGTGGTCTTGGCGGTCTTAAAGATCTTCAGGACCGTGCGCTTACCGTCTTCCGACACAAGGGTGGTCCATGCACCGGGATAGGGAGAAAGACCGCGGATGAAATCGTATACCTGCTTGGCCGACTGCTCCCAGTTGATCTCGCAGGTCTCCTTGAAGATCTTCGGGGCGGGATGGAGCACCTTGTTCGTGTTGTCTTCCTGGGAGAGCTGTTTCTGAGCGATGGTGTTCACCTGACCGTCATGATCGATGATCAGGTTGACGGTGTCGAGACAGATTTCTGCCCCGAGGTGCATCAAGGCATCATAGACATACTCCACATCGGCCTCATCGGGGATGGGTAACGGCTTCTGCAGGATGATTCTGCCCGTATCGATCTCATGGTCGAGGAAGAAGGTGGTGACACCTGTGGTGGTCTCGCCGTTGATGATGGCCCAGTTGATGGGTGCTGCCCCACGGTACTGCGGTAGCAGGGAGGCATGGACATTGAAAGTGCCGAAACGGGGCATGGCCCATACCACCTCGGGGAGCATACGGAAGGCCACCACGATCTGGAGGTCGGCATGATAGCTGCGCAGTTCCTCCACGAAAGCGGGATCCTTCATCTTTACCGGTTGCAATACGGGGATTCCGTGTGCCAGGGCATACTTCTTCACCTCCGGGGGTTGAAGGGTGTCCTGATGGCGTCCCACGGGCTTATCGGGCTGGGTGACAACCGCCACGACATTGTAGTGGTTCTCCACCAGGGCTTGCAGGGTTCCCACCGCGAACTCGGGGGTTCCCATGAATACGATTCTGAGGTCTTCTTTTATCATCTGCGTGCAAAAGTACTGCTTTTTTTGTGAATATCCGTCAGAAATCGTGTTTTTTATTACTCACAGATAGTTATTCTATACTCACACAGATCTCACAGATCACACAGATTATTTATTTTCCCACTGAAAGGTTTATTTTTTTGTCCCGCAGAAATCGCAGAAATGGCAGAAATTCTATACTCACACAGATCTCACAGATCTCACAGATTATAGGTAAGTTGGAGGGATGAGGGGGTGACGGAAACCTGGAGGTTTTCCTTGTTGTTGGGCCACAACTTGCTGCCCAGCCAGTACGACAGTTCGGTGGAGAGGATGCCGATGGCAGCACCAGCTGCCACATCATCCCAGTGATGACGGTTACGAAGGACCCTGTCGCACGAGACCGCTGTAGCCACTGCATATCCTCCTATACCGATCCACGGACTAACATCCTTGTACTCCTTAAAAAGGAAATGGGCTCCTGAGAATGCAATGGCAGCATGACCGGAAGGAAAGGCATGACGGTCGGTACCGTCAGGACGAGTATCATGAATGGTGTTCTTCAGTGTATAGGTGGTGGCGGCCGTGATCAGCGTGGAAACACCAGCATTCAAGAGCAGATGCTGCCAGTCGTCCCTGCTCTGCACACCGCATGCCTTTAGTACGACTGTCGCTCCCAGCGGAACCAGTCGCAGGTAGTCGTCTGGTCCATCGCCCTTGTACTCCTTCTGGGCGAAAGCGGAACTTGAGATGACTATACAAACGATGATCGATAATAATCTTTTCACTTTCGATTGTGTTTACCCCACCCCACCTTCGGCACCCCTCCCCTAAAGGGGCGGGGAGTTACAGACTTCCCGGCTTTCCCTTCCCTTTGCAGGGGCGGGGAGTTACAGTCTTCCCGACGTTCCCTTCCCTTTGGAGGGGCGGGGAGTTACAGTCTTCCCGACGTTCCCTTCCCTTTGGAGGGGCGGGGAGTTACAGACTTCCCGACGTTCCCTTCCCTTTGGAGGGGCGGGGAGTGGAATTACTCGGCAGACAAGTCGGCAACCATCTGACGGTAGGTGGCATACATGTGGGTGCGGGAGATGTAGCCAATGAAATGGTTATCGGTGTTCAGCACAGGAAGCATCTGTGCATGGGTGCGGTCGAACTGCGCCATCACCTCCTCCATCGAGTCGTTCACACCCAGGATGGCAGATGGCTGAGACATTAGCTGAGCCACCGTGAAATGCTGATAGAGTTCGGAACGGAACACCACATGGCGGATCTTGGTGATATCCACCTCACCAAGGAGGTTTCCCGCATCGTCGAGCACCGGTAGCTGGTTCGACTTACTCCTACTCAGGGCGTGCACCAAGGCCCCCAGTTTCATGTCGGTATTCACCGCAGTATAGGTATGGTCGATGATGCTCTTCAACGACATCAGCGTGAGCACTGCCCTATCGGTATGGTGCGTGATGAGTTTACCCTCGCGTGCCAGTCGCATACCATAGATGCTATGGGGTTCGAAGATGATGATGGTGAGATAGGCGAAGATGCTTACCACCATCAAGGGGATGAACAGCTGATAGCCGCCTGTGAGCTCAGCAATGAGGAAGATACCCGTGAGCGGCGCATGCATCACACCAGCCATCACCGCTGCCATACCCAGCATGGCGAAGTTCCCCTCAGGGATATACACCCCGATCTGCTCGATGTTCCACACACGGGCAAAGAGGAAACCGGCGAAGGCTCCGATGAACAACGACGGAGCGAAGGTACCACCGCAACCGCCACCACCATTGGTAGCAGAGGTAGCAAACACCTTGGTGAGCAGCACCAGGGCGATATACAGCACGAGCAGCTGACCATTACCATAGAACAGGGAGTTGTTCAGTACCATGTTCCAATCAGCCTCGGTCTTACCGTTCAGCAGGATATTGATGCTGCCGTAACCCTCACCATAGAGCGACGGGAAGAGGAAGATGAGCGTACTGAGAACCACACCGCCCAATACCAGCTTGGCATAGTGGTTTTCGCCCAACTTGGCGAAGATATTCTCGCAGGCCGTCATGGTACGGATGAAGTATAAACTTACCAGTCCGCCGAACACGCCCAGCAGGATATACGCCGGTACACGATCCAGCTGCCACGAGGTTACATTGGTGAAGACGAACAGGGAGTCGCTACCATTGAACACATAGCTGAACAGCACAGCCGTGACACTCGCCACCAGGATCGGCAACAGCGAGGCCATGGTCAGATCGATCATCAGTACCTCGAGCGTGAAAACCAGTCCTGCAATGGGCGCCTTGAAGATACCAGCGATGGCCGCTGCCGCACCACATCCCACTAGGAGCATCAGTGTGCGGTTATCCATCTTGAACACCTGTCCGAGGTTACTACCGATGGCAGAGCCCGTCAGTACGATAGGTGCCTCTGCTCCCACCGAACCACCGAAGCCGATGGTGATGGCAGATGCGATGACCGAGCTCCAGCAGTGATGACCACGGAGTCGGCTTTGCTTACGGGAAATGGCATAGAGAATACGGGTAATACCATGTGAGATATTATCCTTAACGACATGTCGTACAAACAAGGAAGTCAGATAGATACCGATTACCGGATACAACAGATACAGCCAGTTGATGGACGAGATATCGAAGTCGGCCATGAGCAGTTTCCCAATCTCATCGATGATCCAGTGGAGCACATAGGCAGCCACTGCCGCGAAGAAGCCCACGAAGAAACTAAGCAGAAGGGTGAACTGCTTATCGGTAATATGCTTCTCACGCCATTGCAGGAAACGCTGCAAGGGCGTGTGATGACTGATATCGGTATGTTGATCTGTCATTTCCTGATAATCGTAACCACTCCCTCACGGGTGAGTTTGATGATGCTCGACGGCGTGTGAGGATTATGCTCCTGTCGGCGTGACATACAGACATAATCCACCGCATCGAGGAGCTGCTGACTGATGTCGCAGTAGTTCTGGGCGGGTGGTTCGCCACTGATGTTCGCACTGGTGCTGACCAGCGGTTTCTGGAATCGGTAGCAGAGCTGCTGCGAGAACGGTTCACGGGTGATACGCATGGCGATACTACCATCTTCAGCGATCAGGTTCGGTGCCAGGTTCACGGCTCCGTCGAGGATCACCGTGGTAGGCTTGGTGGCCAGCTCCATGATGTCCCATGCCACCTCGGGGACATTACGCACATAGCGCTGAAGACGGACATCACTGTCAACCAGACAGATCATCGCCTTGGAATCATCGCGCTGCTTGATCTCATACACCCGTGATACGGCAGCGGCATTGGTCGCGTCACAACCAATGCCCCATACGGTATCGGTGGGGTAAAGAATCACCCCACCCTCTCGCAGCACCTTTACCGCTGCCTCTATATCCTTAGAATAGTCCAATTTTAATTGTCAATTCTCAACTTTTGGAGCAGCGAGAGCCAATATGCTAGCATAATTGGCCGAGTCGTGACAAAAGTCAACGCAGTTAATTTTCAATTATCAATTTTCAATTTGGCGAAGCCACTAAAGCTCCCAACCAATTGCAGATGCACCGAGTACGGCGGCAGATGCGCCATCGAGACCGCTGACCAGGAACTTAGCCTTTCCTTTGAACACCTTCAGCACATGCTCGTCGTAGCTGCGCTTGATGGGATCCATGATCAGATTACCAGCCTTGGTCATACCTCCGAAGAAGATGAATGCCTCAGGAGAAGAGAAGGCAGCAAAGTCGGCACAAGCCTCACCTAACATATGACCCGTAAACTCGTAGATCTCCTTAGCCAGTCGGTCGCCCTTTCCAGCTGCGATAGACACATCCAATGAGGTGATCTTCTCGGGATCCATCTCACGGAGCAAAGAGGGTTCCTGGGTGGTAGCCAACAACTCACGAGCCGTGCGTGCCACACCCGTAGCCGAGCAGTAAGCCTCCAGACAGCCTGTACGTCCACAGCCACAGGTACGACCGCCTTCGCGTACCATCGTGACATGTCCCAGCTCACCGGCAAAGCCGTCGCTACCATACAGCAGCTGTCCGTTTACCACGATACCTGATCCCACACCTGTTCCCAGCGTGATCACGATGAAGTTCTTCATGCCACGTGCCACACCATAGATCATCTCACCGATGGCAGCAGCATTAGCATCGTTGGTCAGACCAACGGGAATGTCGTTCAACCGCTCGCTGAACAGCTTAGCCAGAGGAACCACACCATTGTGTGCCCATGCCAGGTTCGGTGCGAACTCAATAGTACCATTATAGAAGTTTCCATTAGGGGCACCGATACCCATGGCCTTGATCTTCTCGATACCGCCCACCTGGTCGATAATCACCTGAAGAGCCTCCACACAAGCATCAACATAGTCCTCTACTTTGTCGTACCCCTGTGTCTTGATGGCGGTGGTAGCCTTGATCTCACCACGTGAGTCAACAATGCCGAACACAGAGTTCGTACCTCCTAAATCCAAGCCGATTACATACGGCTTCATCTCTGTCTGATTATTCATTTCTATGTATGTTTTGAATGTTTATGGGGCAAAGTTAGTGTTTTTTTTTGAAATGTCGTAATGGAATAGCACAAAATATACAAAAAAAGTAGTAACTTTGCACCCGATATGCTACCATTTGACTTTCATATAGACTTTGTAAACCTGTTATTCAAGGGTATACTGATTGGTATCATCGCCAGTGCACCGATGGGACCGGTGGGTATTCTGTGTATCCAGCGCACCCTGAACAAAGGACGGTGGTACGGCTTTGTGACAGGCATCGGAGCTGCCATCAGCGACATCATCTATGCCCTGATTACCGGTTTCGGTATGTCGTTCGTGATGAACATGGTGAACAACTCCCGATACCAGTTCCTGTTACAGATTCTTGGTAGTATCATGCTGTTGGCCTTCGGTATCTACTGCTATCGCAGTAATCCGATGAAGAACATGCATGTGAGCGGGAAGCAGAAGGGTACGCTGATACACAACGGCGTGACAGCCTTCTTCGTCACCTTCTCCAATCCTCTGATCATCTTCCTGTTCATCGCCTTGTATGCCCAGTTCTCGTTCGTGGTGCCCAACCATCCCGTGGAGATGTGTCTGGGTTATCTGAGTATTCCATTTGGTGCCCTGCTGTGGTGGTATGGTCTGACGTGGCTGGTGGATAAGATCCGAGGCATCTTCGATACCAGCGGCATTCTTATAATAAATAAGGTAATCGGTTCGGTGGTGATCATCTTCTCCCTGATCGTGCTCT
Source organism: uncultured Prevotella sp. (assembly GCA_900314935.1). Classification (GTDB taxonomy): domain Bacteria; phylum Bacteroidota; class Bacteroidia; order Bacteroidales; family Bacteroidaceae; genus Prevotella. The sequence goes on along the minus strand of OMXE01000016.1, from coordinate 48,886 downwards.
TCGGAACGGTGTTTAACTTGTATAAGTTGCCGAACTATTATTAGGAGGAAGGACGAAGGAGGAAGGACGAAGGAAAGCCCCTCCCCGACCCTCCCCAAAGGGAAGGGGGAATCGAAGGCGCGGGGGTGCGAGATATGATTTGTGAAGTGTGGAATGTGGAGTGAGGAGTGAGAAATGTATATAGCTAAAGAATTAAGGAAGAAGAATATTGCGGAGTACCTGCTGTATATGTGGCAGGTGGAAGATCTGTTGCGGGCCTACGACTGCTCGTTGGGTAGGATCAGACGGGAGTATATCGACCGGTTTGACTATACCGACGAACAGAAGGAGGAGATGGCCGACTGGTATGGCGACCTGATCCGGATGATGAACCAGGAGGGCTGTCGGCTGAGCGGACATCTGCAAATCAACAAGATCGTGATGCAGCAGTTGGAGGAGCTGAATGCCGAACTGCTCGACGGTACCGACCATCCGTTCTATACAAGCGAGTATTATAAGGTGCTGCCGTATATCGTGGAACTCAGAAGACGAGGAAGGACGAAGGAGGAAGGAGGAAGCGATGAAGGAGAGACGAAGGAGGAATCGGAGATAGAGACGTGCTTCAACGCCCTCTATGGCATGATGATGCTGCGGTTGCAGAAGAAAGAGGTGAGTCCTGACACACAGCATGCCATCAAAGAGATTACCACCTTTATCGGGATGCTGAATGACGAGTTTATGAAGTTGAGAGTTGACAGTTGAAAGTTCAAAGATCAAAGATGAATATACTGATTACTGGATGTAAAGGACAGCTTGGCAACGAGATGCAGTTGCTGGAGCAAGTGAATACACAACATGTGTGGTTCAACACCGACGTGGATGAACTGGATATCACCAACCAGCTGGCGGTGGAACAGTTCGTGGCACAGAACAAGATCGACGGCATTGTGAACTGTGCCGCCTATACCGCCGTGGACAAGGCGGAGAGTGACAAGGAACTGTGTACAACCCTGAACACGGTGGCTCCTGCTTATCTGGCAGCAGCTATCGGGAAACGCGGTGGTTGGATGATCCAGATCTCTACCGACTATGTGTTCAACGGAACAAAGCATACTCCGTATGTGGAGACTGATACGCCCTGTCCTGACAGTGTGTATGGCAGTACGAAGCTGGCGGGTGAACTGGGTGTACAGAAGTTCTGCAAGGACAGTGTCATCATTCGTACGGCATGGCTGTACTCCACCTTCGGTAATAACTTCGTGAAGACCATGATACGACTGGGAAAGGAGAAGGAGCAGCTGGGCGTGATCTTCGACCAGATCGGTACACCGACCTACGCTCGTGACCTGGCACAGGTCATCATGACCATCATCAACAAGGGTGTCATCCCCGGCGTATATCATTTCTCGAACGAGGGTGTGATCAGCTGGTACGACTTCACCAAGGCTATCCATCGCATTGCAGGTATTACCACCTGTAAGGTAAAACCCCTGCACACCGAGGAATACCCCACCCCAGCAAACCGTCCGCACTTCTCGGTGCTCGACAAAACGAAGATCAAGGAAACATACAACATAGAAGTCCCCTACTGGGAAGAAAGCCTCAAAGATTGTATTGAGAAACTATGAATCAAGAAATAGAAAGAAGACGCACTTTTGCGATCATTTCGCACCCAGACGCCGGTAAGACCACCCTGACGGAGAAGTTCCTGCTGTTTGGCGGACAGATCCAGGTGGCCGGTGCGGTGAAGAGTAATAAAATCAAGAAGACAGCTACCTCCGACTGGATGGATATCGAGAAGCAACGTGGTATCTCGGTATCAACCTCTGTGATGGAGTTTGACTATACGCCAGAGGAGTCGGGCATTGAATATAAGGTGAACATCCTCGATACCCCGGGTCACCAGGACTTTGCCGAAGATACCTACCGTACGCTGACCGCCGTGGATTCCGCCATTATCGTGGTTGACGGCGCCAAAGGTGTAGAGGCACAGACACGCAAGCTGATGAACGTGTGCCGAATGAGGAATACCCCGGTGATTATCTTCATCAACAAGATGGACCGCGAAGGACGTGATCCGTTCGACCTGCTCGATGAGCTGGAACAGGAACTGGAGATCAAGGTACGACCGCTGTCGTGGCCTATCAACCAGGGAGCGAAGTTCAAAGGAGTGTATAACATCTATGAGAACAAGCTCGACCTGTTCACACCCGACAAGCAGCGGGTGACAGAGAAGGTGGAGGTAAGCCTCACCCCCAACCCCTCTCCAACGGGCGAGGGGAGTTCTCACCCGTATGTTGATGATGTGATTGGAGAGCAAGATGCAGAGAAGTTGCGCGAGGACCTGGAACTGGTGGATGGTGTGTATCCTGATTTTGACGTGGAGACCTACCGTTCGGCCGAGGTGGCACCGGTATTCTTCGGCTCTGCCCTGAACAACTTTGGTGTACAGGAGCTGCTGAACTGTTTCGTGGAGATCGCACCGAGTCCGAAGCCCACCAAGGCAGAGGAGCGCATGGTATCGCCTGAGGAGCAGAAGTTCACAGGTTTCATCTTCAAGATCACCGCGAATATCGATCCTAACCACCGTTCATGTATCGCCTTCTGTAAGGTGTGCAGCGGAAAGTTCGTACGTAACCAGCCCTACCTGCTGGTACGACAAGGTAAGACTGTACGCTTCTCCTCCCCCACCCAATTCATGGCACAGCGAAAGAGTACCATCGAGGAGGCATGGCCCGGCGACATCGTTGGTCTGCCCGACAATGGCATCTTCAAGATCGGTGACACCCTGACTGAGGGTGAGGAACTCCATTTCCGCGGTCTGCCCTCCTTCTCGCCTGAGATGTTCAAATATATCGAGAACGACGACCCGATGAAGGCCAAGCAGCTCAACAAAGGCATCGACCAGCTCATGGACGAAGGTGTGGCACAGATGTTCGTCAACCAGTTCAACAACCGCAAGATTATCGGTACGGTGGGACAGCTGCAGTTCGAGGTAATCCAGTACCGCTTGGAGAACGAGTATAACGCCAAGTGCCGTTGGGAACCCGTACACCTGTACAAAGCCTGTTGGATTGAGTCGGATGACGAGAAAGAGCTGGAGGCATTCAAGAAACGCAAGTACCAGTATATGGCCAAGGACAAGGACGGACGTGATGTGTTCTTAGCCGATAGCGGTTATGTGCTGCAGATGGCTCAGCAGGACTTTGAGCATATCAAGTTCCACTTTACGAGTGAATTCTAAATAAGAGGTGAGAAGCAAGAGGTGAGAGGTGAGAAGCAAGAGATGATGGATGAGAAGCCGATATATGATGAGGGCGCGTTGAACGATCAGGACACCACTCCTTGGTATGGCGTACAGCTGTTTGGCTTGCGCCAGAAGGAGATGACTGATTATCTCACGGAGAAGGGGGTGGAGAGCTTCGTTCCCATGCAGAATGTGGACTTCATCGACCGTGAAGGGAAACGCCGGCATGAGCTGCGCCCTGTTGTCTCGAACCTGCTGTTCATCAAGAAACAGATGGACGACAAGGAGTTACAGTCGCTTCTCGAAGACCGTTATCAAGGACATTTCTATATCATCCGCAAGAGTCGTGGTAGCATCGTGTTCTACCAGATTCCCGCACGACAGATGCAGGAGTTCATGATTATGTGTAATCCCGACCTCCTCATGAAGAAGTTCCTCAGCGAAAGCGAAGCCAAACTAAAGAAAGGCGACCGTGTGGTGGTGACACACGGTCCGCTGAAAGGCTTGTCGGGCAGACTGGTTCGGTCGAGCGGCAAGTACTACCTACTGAAAGAGATTCCCGGCATGGCCGTGATGATGAAGGTAACCCGTTGGTGCTGTCAGAAGGCGGAATAAGTTTATTCCACCTTGCTCTCTGAGAAATAATACTCACGCAACGGCTTACTAACCGCCTTACCCGTCAAGGTTACTTTCTCCTGCAGACGGATATCCGTTGATGATGCTCCCACCTTAATGATATAGGTACCGGGAAGGATATTCCATTGGCGCTGCTGTTCATGACTGTAGAAGCCCAATTGCTCGGTATAGAGCTTCACCTTCACCGTCTTGGTCTGACCAGGTTCCAACGATACTCTGGCAAAGCCCTGCAGCTGGATGGGACGGATAGGCTGGTCGACTGTTGTAGGCGACAGATACACTTGCGCAATCTCATCAGCCTTCATCTTCCCTGTATTCGTCACCTCGAACGAGATGGTCATGTCCTTGGCAGTAGTCTTCACCTCCTTGTTAACCTGCAGGTTCTTATATTCAAACGTCGTATAACTCAGTCCGTAGCCAAACGGCCACTGAATGAGTGAGGAGTGTGGAGTGTTAAGTGAGGAGTGAGAAACGAGAGATGAAGGATTGTTATAACAGATAGGCTCGTTGATCTCTGTGTACGGATAGCTCACGGAAAGCTTGGCCGACGGAGACACCTTACCAAAGAGGATATCTGCCAAAGCATTACCACCCTCCTCACCCGGATACCAGGCTTGGATGACTGCCGCACATTTCTCGGCAATACCAGAAATAACCTGTGCCCTACCGCCGAACACCACTAATACAACAGGCTTACCAGTGGCCAGCAGCTCGTTGACATACTGTTCCTGCTTACCCGGCAGGCGCAGTCCTTGGCGGTCGCGGTTCTCACCGCACAGCATCACGTTCTCACCCACCGCAGCAATAATCACATCAGCCTGCTGGGCCAGCCTCAACGCTTCAGCCTTGTCGGTCTTCTCGCCGGAATTAACCTTTCGGTGCAGGATATCATAGTCCCAGGCGCGCTCATCACCGCCCTTGTTGAAGATGGTTTCGATCTCTTCGGTCCAGTCGCAGCCGCGGGAGTAAGAGAGGATGGGGTTGATGGGGTTAATAGGCTTAATGGGCTTAATGGGCGATGTAGGGTTAATGGGCGAAATAGAATCAAGGTAGTTGTTCATGCCTTCGAGCAGCGTGACGACATGCGGCTGGTCCATCTTATCCACATCCTCCAGCATCTTCCAGAAGTACGACATGGCAGGGTAACTGTAGTCGCCGCACATGGCCCACATGGAGTTAGCATTGGGTCCTGTAAGGAGAATGTTCTGATTATCTTTCAGCGGCAGGATACCGTTGTTCTCCAAGAGAACGATGGATTGTGTGGCGATATCGTAAGCCGTCTTGCGCTCCTCGGGAGAATCGAATTGAATCTTCTCTGAGGCGTACAGATAAGGATCCTTGTCGAACAGACCAGCACGATACTTATACCTGAGCACGTTCTTCACGGCACGTTCCAATGTCTCAAGCTTCACCAGTCCTTTATCAATGGCCTCCTGTAGATACTTGTAGTTGGCCCCATGCGGGAAATCCACATCGCAGCCCCCATTGATGGCAGCTGCCGCCTTCTCTACAGGGCTCTGTAGATTAGGAATCTGGTCGATAGCGGTATAGTCGCTCACCACCATTCCGTCGAAGCCGAGATAGTCGCGCAGGATATCCTGCAGGATCCAGCTATTGGTCACACAGTTCACGGTGTCGCCCTTTTCATCAAGCATGGCATGATAGCCAGGCATCACGGCCTTACTGTTGGTTAAGCGGATCATGGTCTCGTGGGGCATCAGGATCTCTTCCATGAGTTCCTTCTCCTCGGCATCACCACCGCCGCCATAGCCCAGGTAATGTTTGGAGCAGGTACCAACCCCTTTCTTGAGGTCGCCTTGCTGGAGACCTTTGACGAATGCCACGCCCATGGCAGCAGAAAGGTAGCCATCCTCACCGTACGACTCCTCCAAGCGATTGAAACTCGGTGTGCGACACACATCCACCATCGGTGAAAGCGACAGTACACCACCCATCTTACGCATGGCAATACCTGTCTGATAGGTCTTCAGTTCCGCCAGTTCGGTATTGAACGAACAAGCCTGTCCGATTTGCTGGGGATAGATGGTGGCACCCAAGGTGTTCACACCCGTCAGCACCTCTTCGTGGAACAAGGCCGGAATACCATTGGGCGTATGGTTCATCAGCCATTCCTGGACGGCAGATACACGGTCGCGCAGCACATTGGGATCCATGGGTTTCTGACTGGCAAACTGTGAGAAATGACCGATGCCGTTAGGAATCAGCTGTCGGCACTTCGTGGTGTCAAGTTTTCCCTGCTCGTCGAAGAGGTCGTCCATATACATACTCCTCAACTGAGCAATGCGCTCCTCCTGCGACATCCTGTCGTAGAGACTGTCAACCTGCTTTTCTATTTCCGAGGTTTTAGTAGTACAACCTACCAATAGTGCAATGGCACATATAACCGTTAGTCTTTTCATACGTTGTGATCATGATTTGGTTTTAGAAGGCAAAAATAAGCATAATCTGGGAGATTGCCAAAGAAACGGATAAAAAACACGTTTTTATTTGGTATTTCGCTCGTTTCATCGTATCTTTGTCAGACAATTAAAACATCAAGTATTCACATGAAACGTATTATTCTATCTATCACCATTTTGCTTTTGCAGATCCCTGCGATCTCACTACATGCCCAGAGCATCGCCCAAAATTACAAGGCAGACAATAACAACAACCCCATTAGTGCCAGTGTGTTCTGTGCCGATCCTACGGCATTGGACTATAACGGACGACTGTACGTCTATGGTTCGAACGACCATCAGCAGTTCATCAAGAACAACAAGAAAGATGGAAATGGCTATGGGGACATCAAGTCGTTGGTTGTTTTGTCAACCGATGACATGGTGAACTGGACCTTCCATGGAACGATTGACGTGCAGAAGATCTGTTCTACATGGAAAGTGGCTGGAGGTCAATGGTACAAAGGCTTTATGAACTCATGGGCACCATCAGTGACCTGGCGCACCACCGAGGACGGCAAGGAGGAATTCTTCCTGTACTTTGCCAATACCAGTCATGGTGTGGGTGTTCTGAAGGCCGATTCACCAGTTGGTCCGTGGACTTCACCACTGAGCCATTCGATGATTAACCGAGATACCCCGGGCGTGCTTCCCTGTTCATGGATCTTCGATCCCGGTGTAGTGATTGATGAGAACGGTACGGGATGGATCTCCTTCGGCGGTGGCGATCCCAATGAACAAGGTACCACCCTACAGCCCAACAACGCCCTCTTTGCCAAGCTCGATGCGTCTATGACGGCTCTGGATGGTAAGCCAGCCAGGATTCCTGCACCCTATCACTTCGAGGCCAGCGAACTGAACATCATGAACGGGAAGTTTGTCTATACCTATTGTTCTTCGTGGGCAGAACGCAAGGATGCCGAATGGAACGCATACAAGCAAGAACAGAATATCAAAATCGGTAAGCCCAACACCTGTACGATGTGCTATATGGTATCCGACGATCCAATGAATCCCAACTCTTGGGAGTACAAAGGTGTTTGTGGAAAGCATCCGGGATTCCCCTCCCCCAACAACCATTCCCATCTGCACAAATTCCAGGGCAACTATTACTACCTCTACCATTGGGCTCCCCTGATGAAGAGTATGTTAGACGGTAAAGCCATCGACAGCAGTTGCGACGGCTATCGTTCCATCTGCGTGAACATGGCTACGGTAGATGAGGAAACACAGAAGATCAGTTCGGTTAATCAGAATCTTACCGGTGTCACGGCCATCAAGAACCTGGACCCCTACGATCTGCAGCAAGCCGAGACAACAGCCAACAGCGGCGGGGTGATGTACGAGGACTATAAGAACATCGAAAAGGATACAAAGATCAGTGCTCTCGGTAATGATGCTTCCAGAAACCTGCAGGTAGCCATGAAACCAGGTGCTTGGACCATGGTGCGCAATGCCGACTTCGGTGAAGCGGGAGCGCAATCGTTCAAGTTCACTGCTCAGGGTACCGGTACTTTGGAGATCCGCCTCGACAAGAAGACAGCGGAGCCTGCTGCCACCATTGAGTTCTCTTCTACTTCGATGGAAGAGCATGACACGAACATTGACCCTACTCCTTTCAAAGGTGTTCATGATGTCTATTTCGTCTTCACCGCTGCCGAGAAGGTGCAGTTCGATGCCTGGCAGTTCAGTGCAGAGCAGACCACCGGCATTCAGCAGGTTGTTCCTACACAGTCGTCTGACAGTAAGCTATACGACCTCTCCGGTCGCCGTATCAACAACAACGCCTCAAAGGGCATTGTGATTGAGCAAAGCACGGATGTGAACGGTAAGAAACAGAGCAGAAAGATTATCCGTTAAGAAAAGTTCCCAACGTGCGAACAAAGTGTTTGTAGCGTATAAACAAAGTGTTTGTAGCGTATAAACAAAGTGTTTGTAGCCTAAAAACACTTTTGAACAAAATAGAGACGCCACAGATGTGACGTCTCTATTGATATATGATGAAGTATCTTTACCGATGTCGTCTGCAAATCAGGAAACTGCCGATGGCGATAAGGATGATGAGAAGGGTTAAGATGTAGGCCCAGATATGGGTGACATGCGAGGTGGCAGTGATGACATAGTCTTGTGGAATGAGTCGCTCACCGGTGAAGGGATAGAAGACGGTACCGTCGGGTTGCAGCGTTCCATTACCTGTTTGGGTAACCTTTCCTGGCATCGTCAGGGTGTAGGGCACGTTGAACCACAAGATGTTCAGACTGTTGGTAAGCTCCTTGTTCAGTTCCTTTCCGCAAGGTGTCTCATCATCGAAGAAGATGGCATAGGCATCTGAGTGGAAGAACGACTGCATGACTTCTTGGGGATTGACATCAAGGATGTCCTTCTGACCTTTCAACACGTGGTGAGCCAAAGAGTCGCGAAGTTCTACAAAGCGTTCACGACTGACCGGCGGATTGGCAATGGAGTCGTAGTGATTGACGATAAAGTCGAAGCTGGTCTGAAAGAGATTATCGTTGAGCCACTTGTTCACGAAGGGCTCCATCCCCTCGATCTTCTGTAATGCCTCGGCACCGCTCATTCCTTCAACCAGATTCGGCTGACCCGTGAACCAATAGCTGACGATGTCCTTGTCGGCATAGTTCGTAGGAGCGATCTTAAAGGTGTCGCCCACGCAGTAGAATACCTCAGTGAAGGTGTATTCGGTATAGAACCAGCGGAAATGTTTCTCCACTTTGGCCGTTGAGCGCAGACGGGTGCCGTTGAGTAGCAAGGGAGTTTCTTTGCACATATCTTCCGGGGTGCGGAACGAACGTGAGAAGGTAGTGGTAACCGTGTCGCCTTCCATCTCGGTATGTGTTCCCATGAAAGCATTTTGGTTCAGACAGGAGGGAATAGGCTGAGCCAACACCGCTCCTTCGCCTTGCATCATGGAATCACGTTCTTCCTTCGACATGATGGTACTATAACTGATCTCACGATCGCACCAGCCATCCTTGTGGACGATGGTATGCATCTTCACGTTGGCATCTTCCTGACAGGATGTAAGAAGCAGGACTGCTCCTAATACGATTCCGAAATAACTACTTGTTTTCATAACGCATTTGTCTTAATTGGGTGTAACTGATGAGTTGATCTCGTTGCTGACGGCTTGTGTACACATCCTTTAGGGTGCTGCCAGATGAGAAATGAGAGATATGATGAGGTACTTCATTCGATGGGATATCCGGTGTTGACACGGAACTCTGCTGGTAGAAGAACAGTCCGACGAGCCAGATGGCTGCGATGGATGAGATAACCCGCAGGGTGATCAGGATGGCAGAAGGTTTCTTATTCCGTTTTGCCATGATGGCATCGTATTCAGCTTCACCGAGCGTCAGCTCTCCAAGCATCATACGAACAGCTTGCCACTCTTCCGGCAGATCCTGACACTGATGGATGGCCAGAGCCAGTTGCTTCTCTTCCGCTGGCGATGTCTCGCCTGCAAGATACTTATCGATGAGTTTCTGTATGTCCTTGTTTGTCATTGCTTCATCCTCCTCATTAGTTCTGTGAATACTTTCTTTCGTGCTGTCGAGACCATGACGGCGACTGATGCCTTGGGTATGCCGGTCTGCTTCGATACTTCTTCTGCCGAGAGACCTTCAACCGCCCGCATCTCAAAGAGCTGTCGTTCTCGCGGCTTCAACAGGTCGATGGTCTCTGTCAGCATCCGTTGTGTCTCTTTAGCCTCCAGCTGCACTTGCGGATCGTGTGGAGTGGCAGTCTGATGACGGTCGATCGTCCTATCAGAAAGCGTTCCCTTCGGTGTGTCGGCTACATGCTGCTGTTTCCGATACATACTCACGCAGCAGTTTTTCGCCACCCTGACAGCCAGTGCTTCGATGTTTCGCTCGGCATCGATATGCTCACAGTAGCGCCAGAGCTGGATCATTGCCTCCTGGGCTGCATCCTCAGCATCGTCCCTGGAACCGAAGAAGTCGAGTCCGACTTTCAGTACTCTCTGGCGCAACTGCGCGGCGATATGTTCAAATTCTGAGCGTGTCATACACCTATAATACGCAAGACACCATCAATTATTAAGTTGATTACACAAAAAAGTTCACTTAAGCTGCTCAATCAACCGCGCAAGTGCTTCGAGGTTGCGGGGATCGGCATTCACATCCAGGATGGTTCCGTCGCGGTCGATGAGCTTATAGGTGGGGAAGCCCGTCACATTGAGGAAATGCTCGATGGCCTGCTGTTGGCCATAGGGCAGGTTAAAGTGTACGACATTGTCGCCCAGCACTTCATACTCTTTGATCACACTCTTCCATGACTCATCGCTGGAACGGTTGGCGAGATAGAGGAAGATAAGGTCATAATCCTTTAGTCGTTCATACTCCTCCTGACTATGCGAGAGGGCCTCCTTACAAGGACTGCACCATGTTCCCCACACATCAAGAAGGATGATCTTACCTTTATAAGGCTCAATGAGTTTGCGTAAGATCTCCTCACCAGCGCTCATATTGGCTACGTCATCGGCGGTCTTCAGACTCGGCAATTTCGAGATGTCGCGCTGCTGGATGGCGAGGTACTTGTCATTGAGCGCTTTGACAGGTGTCAGGGCAGCAGGCAGTTGAATATTCTCTTCGGCGAAAGCCAGAATGGTGGAGTCAAGAGGCGTCCGCGTGCCATCTATTCGCTGTATCATACGTTGGGCGAGAATGATGTCACGCAGCTTGCGGTCGCCGCCAAGAGAGTCGACAAGATCCATCAAGTTCAGGAAGCCAAAGGTATCCAGCAACGAAATGTTTCTCTTCAAAAGAGCATCGAATTGGGTAATCGTCTCACTGGTATTAAAGGCATCGGCAATCGACTGCTTCTCTTCCTCAGTCTCAGCAGCATTGATGTTAGCCAGCACCTGGGGAAGTTCCTTCTCATATCTCGCCACGATGGTCTTCTCTTCATCGGTCAGAACAAGCTTCCCTTCTTTCTCAAACCGCCTGAGGACAACAGCAATGTCAACACTACCCTTATTGAGTTCTGCTTGATTGATGAAGTTGTTGTTCAGCGTGGTGAAGTCACCATGGAGGGTATAAGGCTTCGGTGCCTTCTTCCAGAAGTTCTCACCCACATAGTCGACGTATTCCCGTGGCACAGAACTGTTTTGGACGCATAAACTGGCCTGCATCATGTTACGCCCCTGCCGTATACGATAGTAACCAGACTCATAGTCGAGAAACCGTTGCGAGAGTGTGGGATGGCTTTGCTGCACGGCTTTCAGATTCGCCTCCTGTAAGAGACGCACACTATCACATCGCGCCCAGTAAGCCATCAGATCAATGTTTTTCTCGTAATAAGGCACCTCGGCTCCATTATTCTTAGCTCGCGAAAGGGCCTGCGCCTGCAACTCATTCTGTACCCTGACATCGTCGCCCATCCACAGTTTCTGTCCTGTCCAGAAGTCATGAAGAAGGAAATAGGTCTTGCCAGGTTCCAAGACAGAACTCACGGTGGAACGTCCCCAGTCGATATACACTTCCGATGTGTTCATCAGTGGCATCTTGAGGGTGAAGCGACCCAGGGAGTCCAACTTAGTGTAAACACTTTCCTGACTACCGGTGAGGATGTTATCGTAGTGGACTGTGAACTCTGGGGTCTGCTCGAGAAGTCCCGGGGGCATATTCTTCAGCCAGCCTATAATGGTTACACTATCACCCATACGGAATCCGTTATCTACGAAACCTATGCGGGTATCCTTCGTGGGATAGTCGGGCAGTGAAGCAGTGGTAATGGGACTGCATGTCACAGGTTTCCCATCATCGATGGTGATGGTGCGCAAGCCTTTCTTCATTTTGCTTACCTTGACCATCTTGGCTTTTAATGAAAAGTCCTTCGAAAGAAAAGCACATCTCACTCCAGGCATGTTGCTGATGAGGAGGGTAAATGTATAGGCATCCTTCTTCTCCTTGATATTAGCGATATCCCACACCGCATTTTGATAGATGACATGGTCTTTTGCAAAGCCTATGAGCCAGTCGCCCGTCGCCTCGTCGCGCCAATAGGTGTCGATAATTCCCTGTGGCAATATACTGGCACTGCGGATATTCCCAATCTGCCAGCCATTCGGCTCTACCATATAAACAGATTGTACATTCTGCGGCACCGGCTCAAAGATAAGCTTGAAGTCGAGCGTATCAGTTGTCAGGGTATATTGCTCACCGAGTTTCAGTACGGTGGCATCCTTGATAGCATACTGCTTCCCGTCGGCTAACAGATAGGTGTTTTCGTTCATACCGATCCATTGTCCAGCTCTGTAATCAATGTGAAACGACAGTTCCGTACGATCGTTATAGAACGCTACTTGGGTCACTTTCGCTATTGAAGCGTTGGTAAAGCTCGTTACGATATCGTTCCAGACTTTTGTCTGTGTCTGTCCCGTCATGGCTACGAAAACAAGCAATAGTGTAAATAATAGTTTTTTCATTTGCAGGTTGTGAGAATACTTTTTATACTTTGATAGCCTCTATATTCTTCTTCATTTTCAATTGTTTCTTCAATTCTTTGGCAGATCACCAATGCGCGTTACTTTGAAATCGGATGCGGAGAACCACTTGGCATGACAGGGCTGACCGGTGAAGGTCGCGTCAGTGGAAACACCGTAGGTAATGCTACCGTTGGAAACAACGATACTGTCGATACTGACCACAGACCAGCCTTTACCCTCACCGAAATAGTCGGACAAACTCTTGCTGCCATTCCTTTCATAATCATTGATATGGAACTTCATACCCATGAATTCTACCGTTGTGGTACTGACAAGTCTTTCCCCAACAGAATCCTTTATCTGTACGTCAGCCATTTTCTCCCTTACCTGCTCTACGAACTCACCACCCGTGTTGCCATATGCGGGAATCTGTTTGAACATCGTTCGTTGACCTGCTTGAGCATAGATATAAGTGCCAGGACCTTCGGCACGGGCTAAGCAGTCCAGACGATAGATGCCTGGCTCTACCTGTCCTGTATGCTCTGCCTGATACACCTCTTCGCAATCTCCGTTCCATGCATCAAGATAACGGGCATTAGGGTCGCCACTCCAATGCTCCCCACTGGAGGTCAGGTGCGCACAGTTCTCTGCCTTGATCAGTTTCCAATCGCCTTGGCGCAGGAAATCCTTGTCTGCAGAACTCATCACCACCCCTTGGTAGGTATGTGTCTTCCGATAATGAGCCTGCTCACGTTCTGATGCCTGCTCATGAACCCAGACGAGCGAAGGTATCATACTGAACAAAGCTGCTAACCACAGTACAATCCACAGAATGCGTTGTCCGATTCCCATGGGCTGAATCTTACCCGATTTCGACAGTAGCATATGACCGATGGCATAGAGAGGGATGAACAGTGTCAGCAAGAGTCCGGCAATGAACACGGCCACCACCCAGGGATGACTGGCATACATCTCAGCCAGGTTCAGGTAGTTGATATCGAAAGGCAGGGGAATATGCATAGCCGAAGGAACGGTAAAGACGATGATGATAGATACAATAATCAGTAATAGACAGACCAACAAGATGAGTCCGAAGATGGCAGCAAATCCCACGAAGAGTCCTGCAATGATGGATAGTATCACTGTGAGGGTTGCCCCCAAGCATCCACGATGTTGCTGTACGGGCTGCTTATCCTCTACCACTACATCGGCCAGGTTCTGCGGTGTCACGTCCTTCCCTTCCATCTCTAATACCTGTTTAGGTGTATTGGCGGTAGGCATGGCAATGGCCAGCACGAAATAGAGAATGATCAGACCCAGATTGATTGAAAAGAATCCGCTATGGAAAAAGAACTTGAACAAGGGCGACAGGAAGATGTTGGAACCTAATATCAGCAGCACATAGCCGATGCGCCACCAAGTGGCATCCGTTCCCGTATAGGATGCCAAGCCAGAGAGTACACCTGCCACCATCTGGTCGTTGGGATTACGGTAGAGTCGTTTGCCGGCTGTTCTCGCCCGTATGTTGTCAAAGATACTCTGGGCATTAGAACTTTCAGAACTTGTCTTGTGTTCCTCCTCCTTCCCCTCATCCTCACCTGTCAGCTGCTCAGGCTTTCCGATACGGGTGATGATGTCTTTAACATGATCGATGGTGATGGCTTCAACATCCTGCTGGCGCAGTTCATCAAACAGCTCAGCAATGCGTGCCTCGATATCATTCACTATCTCGTCGCCATCTTCCTTTCGTCCGAACGACTGACGAAGCGACTCAATATACTGTTGCAACAGTTCGTAGGCATCCTCGTCGATCTGGAAGAGGCGCCCGCACAGGTTAATGGTGATATTCTTCTTCATATTTGTTTAATTCTTTAATTCTTCATTTCTAACAGTTTCGGAGTAATCGTTTTCAGGTAGTTAATCGTATTAGAGAGTTCCATCCAAGACGAGTCGAGGCCTTCGAGGAACTGTTCGCCCTCTTTACTGAGGGCATAGTACTTACGGGGTGGTCCCTGCGTAGATTCCTGCCATTGGTATTGCAGCAGTCCATCGTTCTTCAAACGCGTCAGCAACGGGTAGAGCGTTCCCTCCACCACAAGCAGCTCCGCATTCTTCAGCTGTTGGATAATGTCGCTGGCATACGAAGGCCGATGCTTCAGGAGTAGTAGCACACAGTACTCCAGCATCCCTTTCCGCATCTGCGACTTAGCATTCTCGATATTCATACCATTCTGTTTATATACGTTTATATTCTTATTCTGCTGCAAAGATAGGTAAAATATAAGTACCTTGTAATGCAAGGTACTAAATAAATTTAGAAAATTAAATATCTTTAACGATATGGTCTTGAACCTTCGTATATCTGAAAACCTTACACCTTATTTATAATATATTACTGCTTTCAAAACACTGTCGATCATAGATTACAAGAAACAGCGTAAAAAAAACACTAAAAAAATTTGTTGATTGAAAAATAATAATTAACTTTGCAACAGAATCTATGCAAAAAACTACTAATCAATGATCCCTTGCACTTCATTTTGCAAGAAGATGATCATTGTATTTACAATAAACTATCTATCAAATAATTCTAACACCTATTATATTTTTATGCAAAACTTATTAACATTATGCAAAACTATTTGAAATTTCTATCCATCATCTGTGTCAGTACGATGGTGTTTGGAGGAACTGTCTCCGCTACACCAGTCACAACTGAGGAACAAGTGTTTCAAGGTAAAGAGACTACACAGGTGAAGGGAGTCGTACTCGACTCTGACAGTCAGCCGGTTATCGGTGCAACTGTTGTTGAAGTGGGCACAGAAAGTAATGGAACCCTGACGGGGGCTGATGGTTCATTTACCATTTCCATTACCAGAGGTGCAAGTCTGAGAATTTCTTACGTCGGCTACAAGACGGTTACCGTTAAGCCAACGGCAGGAAGAACGGTTCAGGTTACTTTGGAAGAAGATTCCGAGATTCTGAACGATGTGGTGGTTGTGGGTTACGGTACACAACAGAAGAAACTCGTTACAGGTTCAACGGTTCATGTTACCGCAGAGAACATCGAGGCCGTCAATGCTGTAGATGCCTTCGGTGCACTGCAGAGTCTGGCATCCGGTATGAACATCGTGATGAACTCTGGACAGCCTGGTGAGGGTTACAAGGTTGTAATCCGTGGTATGGGTACCGTAGGTTCCAATACACCGCTCTATGTAGTGGATGGTGTGCCGGGTGCCAATATCGATGACCTCTCCCCGAACGACATTGAGAGCATCGACATCTTGAAGGATGCTGCATCCAGCGCCATCTATGGTGCCCGTGCATCTAACGGTGTCATCCTCGTTACCACCAAGAAGGGTAAAGGCGGTGCAGGACATGTAAACGTGTCATTCGACGGCTATCTGGGTTGGCAGAACGTGAACACCAATGGTGTAACCCCGTTGAATGCCAAGCAGTATATGGAGATTGTCAACAAGGCTCGTGAGATCCAGGGTATCGAACCCTATAACTATGCCGAGAAGATCCCCACACAGTATCCACTGATCATGAATGGCACCTGGGATGGTACCAACTGGCTCGATGAGACAACGATTGACAATGCTCCGATGCACAATGCCTCTATCAATATCAACGGTGGTAGCGATCTGTCTCGCTTTGCACTTGGTTTCACAAAGTACCACCAGACAGGTACGCTGGGTGCTCCTGCCGATCCGAAGTTCGACCGCTATACCGTTCGTTTGAACTCCGATTATTCTCTGATCAGGAAGCACGGTCGTGACGTACTGAAGGTTGGTGAGAACATTACCTTCTCTGTTACCGATAAGCGTGGTGTCTCTGTGGGCGGTATCTATGGAAACAGCATCCGTACGCTGCTGGCTTTGACCCCGTTGCTGCCAGCATACAACAGTGACGGTAGCTATTACGAGTATAAGGACATCCTGGCCGACAACTGGAACCTCCTCGACGAGGCAGCCAACCCGCTGGCATCGATGAAGTATAACAATAGCATGGGGTACAACAAGGGCCACCGTCTGCAGACAAACTTCTTCTTGGAGTTCGCACCTATCAAGGGTCTTACATGGCGTACCAGTGCCGGTTGGCTTTACCGCCACAGAGAGAGCCGCAGCTATGTTCCTGTCTATGAGCTCAGCGCCAAGAACATGCAAGCCAATGATGAAGTTAGACAGAACCAGTCATACAGCATCCGTTGGTCTTTGGAGAATACCATCAACTGGAAGAAGTCGTTCGGACTCCATAATATCGATGCCCTCCTCGGACAGTCTGTCGAGAAGTGGGGTTATGGTAATGGTGTCAATGTAACCAACGGCAACTCACAGTTCCCGGGTTCGTTCGACCATGCCTTTATTGACAATGCCAATGTGATAGACAAATCGTTGACCTCAGTAGGCGGTAGTCCAGAAGCACAGGGTGCCATCGCATCATTCTTCGGTCGTGCCAACTACAACTACGACGAAACCTACCTGCTTTCACTCGTGCTCCGTGCCGATGGTTCTTCCAACTTCGCACGTGGCAAGCGTTGGGGTTACTTCCCCTCTATCTCTGCAGGTTGGGTCATCAGCAACGAGTCATTCATGGAATCAACCAAGAGCTGGTTGGATTTCTTGAAACTGCGTGCCAGCTGGGGACAGAACGGTAACTGCAATATCAGGACGTTCCAGTATCTGGCCACCATCAACATCAACGAACCTTATTACTTTGACAGCAAGGACACCCCAGGTTTGGGTGCCTTCCCCGATATCCTTCCCAACCCGGATGTAAAGTGGGAGACTTCTGAACAGCTCGACTTCGGTTTCGATGCCCGTTTGCTGAACAACCGCTTGGGTGTTGTGTTCGACTGGTATAAGAAGACCACCAAGGACTGGCTGGTAGTAGCTCCGGGAAGACTCATCGACGGAACTGAACCGCCTTATATCAACGGTGGTGATATCGAGAACAAGGGTTATGAGGTTCAATTGACCTGGAACGATAGAATCGGTAAGGACTTCAGATACAACATCTCTGCCAACTTCTCGCATAACAAGAACGAGGTTACCCGTCTGGCTAACGCCGAGGGTATCATCCACGGTAGTGAAAACGCCATTGCACAGAACACAGCAGAGATCAACCGTGTACAGGTTGGATATCCTATCGGTTACTTCTGGGGTTACGAGATGGAAGGTATCATCCAGAACGAGCAGCAGCTGCAGGACTACCTCGACCGTAACTGCGGCGGTGATAAGAAGAATTCACTGCAGGGTGCGGGATTACAGCCTGGTGACGTGATGTTCAAAGATCTCAATCATGATGGTAAGATCACGAAAGAAGGTGATAAGACCATGATCGGTGATCCGAATCCCGATTATACCGTAGGTCTGAATATCAATATCGCTTATAAGGGCTTCGACCTGGGTATCAACGGTTATGGTTCCTTCGGACAGCAGGTTGCCAAGAGCTATCGTCAGTTCTCTGACCATCCCGATGACAACTACTGTACAGATGTCTATACCAAGTACTGGACAGGCGAAGGCAGCACCAACCGCTATCCGCGCTTCTCTGACGGTAAGAATGCTAACATGTCTGAGATTTCAAAGGTTTGGATCGAGGATGCAGACTTCTTCAAGATCTCTCGCATCTCCTTCGGTTACGACTTCAAACGTCTCTATTCGAAGCTGCCGGTACAGAAGTGTCGTCTCTATGTATCTCTCAGTAATTTCATCACCTTCACTGGCTACTCTGGTATGGATCCTGAGGTTGGCTTCGGCAATGGAAACAGCTGGGCATCTGGTATCGACTGTGGCTACTATCCTTCGTCACGTGCCTTCCAGGTGGGTCTGAACGTTAACTTCTAAAGAATGAAGATTTGCAAAATAAAAGAATTGAAGTTATGAAAACAATATATCAATTAATCTGCGCATTATGCGTGATTTGTGGTTTCTGTGCTTGTGAGGACTTCCTCGACACAGATAACCTTACGAAGAAGGACACATCGAATTTCCCGGTCAGCGAGAGTGATGCCGTTCAGATGGTAAATGGTATTTATGCCGTAATGAACCGAAATCTGGCCGACCCGGAGGAAGATCCTTTCTTTGTCTTTGACATTGCTTCAGACGACCGTCTGGGTGGTGGTAGCCAGAGTAACATCGGCGCACAAGGTGTCGACCGTCTGATGAACGCTTATCTGGACTGGATGAAACCCCTCTGGAAGCAACGCTATGCCGGTATCAACCGTGCCAACAATGCCTTGGAAACCATAGACAACGTAACGGAATGGAGTTCTGCAAGCAAGAAAAGTCAGTTGCTCTGCGAGATTTATTTCCTCCGCGCCTTCTATTATTTCAACCTGGCACAAGTATTCAATGGCGTACCAATTAGGTTAACTACTGAATCTCTGAATCTGCCCAAATCCACACCTGATGAGGTGTATGCACAGATTGCATCCGACCTGAAAGCTTCTATCGAGGCCGGTCCATCCACCAAGTATCCCGAATTTGGTATCGGACGTGTTTCTAAGTGGGCAGCCGAGGGTATGATGGCTCGCGTATGGTTGTTCTACACTGGCTTCTATGGTAAGTCTGAACTGCCCCTCGCTGAAGGTGGAAGCATTTCCAAGTCACAGGTTGTTTCATGGCTCGAGGATTGTATCCAGAACAGCGGTTACGGTCTTGTCAGCGACCAGCGTAACCTCTGGCCCTATACCAATCCCTACACCGCCAAGGACTATCCCTATGCCCTTGAGAATGGTTTGAACTGGGAGACCGACGAGAACATCGAGAGCATGTTCGCTGTGAAGATGTCGAATGTTCCCGGATGGAGTGCTGACGGTTTGCTGCGCCACAACCGTATCGTGGAGTTCTACAATCCGCGTAAGACCACCGAGGCTGCCTTCCCGTTCTCTGTGCAGGGCTATTCCAACGGTCCTGTGTGCTGGAAGCTGTGGACCGACTGGGATGAGGATCCCGACTACGCTGGCGACTACCGTCGTTTAGGCTCTATCTGTAAACGTGCGGATGAGATCCCCGACTATAAGGGTGATGCTGCCAAGGAAGTGGAGAACACCGACCTGCTGGCTAAGAAATACCTCGGCTGCGAGGCATGGAACGAGGACCACAGCGGTCGTTATCTGAGCTACGGCTACTACTATGGTAGTGAGAACAACCGTCAGACTGGTTTGACACAGTCGCTCGTATGGCTCCGTTTTGCTGATGTACTGCTGATGCACTCTGAGCTGACCGACGGTAAGACCATCTACAATGGCAAGAGTGGTTTGAACGCTGTTCGTCAGCGTGCAGGACTGGGAGATCTTCCCTATAGTCTGACACTGCTGAAGAAGGAGCGTCGTTACGAGCTCTGCTTCGAGGCTCTCCGCTGGAACGACCTCCGTCGTTGGGGCGATGTACAAGAGCTGGTGAAGAACCAGGCGGGTAACCCCATCCTGAACGAAGGTTCCCCGGGCGAGTATGCGTTCACCAACGACTTCATGCAGCGTTACAATGAAACTGGTGGTGGTTTCTTCAAGATTCCAGAAGATCAGGTAATCTTGTCAGAAGGTGTTCTGGAGCAGAATCCTGGTTGGGGCGAAGGAACGAACTGGACAAAGGGTGATCTACCCTATTTCAAGAAGAAATAATAAAGGAATAATAAATGAAAAGAGGATATGTCAACTGGCATATCCTCTTTTTATTAACCCCACTCGGGTTTATTGAGTTAAATATCAGCCATATTATCAGTAAATCGTAAGCATTCGTGGGATTATCTTCGTTCGCAAATGAGAAGAGTTTCGCTAAAGCGTGACAATCATCATTTCTTTGAAAGAATAGAGAAATAGTTTGTTTAGTAGGTAAAAAAGTTGTACCTTTGCATAGAGAACCTGATTTATACTATCAGGGGACAGAAGGTGATGATTGACTTCGATCTGTGACGTCAATCATTACAGGAAATCAAAATGAAAGAGTTTTGATATCGCAAAATGCGACATCAAAACCTATAGAAAGACGCGGCGGAAAGATAACTTTGTAGATGACCGTGTACTAACGCTACTGGACAAACGGGATGATGAAGTAGAGGCGACGATTCACACACGCTATAACGAGTCGTTCCTAATAGATCTACGAAAGCATAACGACCAGTATAGTGAAATTAAGATGGCATCAGGGGCAACTGTATTGGTTTCTGAAACCTATGGTATTGAGTTGTAAAACCATAGGTATTGGCGTCTGAAAACATAGGTATTGGCGTCTGAAAACATAGGTATTGCGATGCAAAACCTAACTATTTTTGAACACAAAACTGGCACAACATACACGAATTTTACGGGAAAAGCCTTTATATACGAGGAAAATGAGTATTTTCAACATACACGAAACATACACCAACATACACTATACGGGCCTCAACATACACTCAACATACACTCAACATACACGTGAGATTCACATAAGAGTTATTGTTCCCAACATGGGAATAGTTAGTTCCCAACGTGGGAATAAGAAGGAACCAGGCTACTTACTCATAGAAACTAGGCCTCTTTCTCATAGTAAACAGGCCACTTACTCGATAATTCTCTAGAGAATTTTTGAGTTTGAACGTTACAAACTCTCAGTAAAGTGCCAGTTTACTCATGGTTGTCTTAACAACAACTGCCACTTATCTTTGCAATAACTCATCAGCGTGTATGTTGCGTGTATGTTGAAGCCCGTATAGTGTATGTTGGTGTATGTTACGTGTATGTTGGAACTGATAGTTTCCCCTTTATTTATTAGGGTTTCGGGGTTTTTTTGTGTACCTTGCGTGAATTTTAGTAAATCGAAATAATATGAAGGTAAAGGTAACCCCACCCCTAGCCCCTCCCCTTCAAGGGAGGGGAGTAAGGGAAGTGGAAGAGAGTTGGGGATTAGCCATTTAACCAATTCTGCAAGATGGTGCGCCCATCTGGAGTAAGCACACTCTCGGGATGGAACTGAATACCATGGATATCGTATTCACGATGACGGAGAGCCATGATCTGACCTTCATCACTCAATGCTGTAATCTCCAGACATGCGGGGAAGTTGTCTGTGGAGACAACCCATGAATGGTATCTTCCCATCGTGAACCGCTCACTGATATTCGCAAAGATCGGATCGATGCACTTCCCGTCTTCCATGACCAGACAGCCCTCTGTGGCCACGCCGTGGAAAACATCCGAGAGGTTCTCGAGCTTTCCTCCAAAGACCTCTCCGATGGCTTGATGACCTAAGCACACGCCAAGGATGGGTTTCTTACCGGCATAGGTGCGGATCACATCCAAGAGGAGTCCTGCCTCCGACGGAATACCAGGACCAGGACTCAGTACGATACCGTCGAACTCATTCAGTGCCGACAGTTCGAACTGGTCGTTACGGAACACCTTTACATCAGCACCCAACTCCTTCAGCAAGTGCGACAGGTTATAGGTAAAACTATCGTAGTTATCGATAATAATAATCTTATTCTTCTTCATGGCTTCATTGTTTACATGGATTCTGCCAGCAGGATAGCTCTTCTCAGCGCACCGAGTTTGTTGTTCACCTCCTGCAATTCGTATTCCTCATTACTCTTCGCAACGATACCGCCGCCGGCCTGGAACCACAGTTCGCCGTTCCTGCTGACAAACGTACGGATGGTGATGGCATGGTTCAGAGAACGGTCGAAACCGATGTAGCCGATGCAACCGCCATAGGCACCCCTGTTATGAGGCTCATACTCAGAGATCAGCTGCATGGCACGCACCTTGGGAGCACCCGAAAGCGTTCCTGCCGGGAAGGTGTCTATGAAGGTCTTGATGGGATCAGCCTGATCGTCGAGAACGCCACTCACCCTACTCACGAGATGAATCACATGACTGTAGTACTGCAGGTCTTTGTAGAACTCCACCTTCACCCCATGACAGTTTCGGGAGAGATCGTTGCGAGCCAGATCCACCAGCATCACATGTTCCGCATTCTCCTTCGGATCGTTACGCAGATACTCCGCATTCTTACGGTCCTGCTCCTCATCCCCTGTACGTCGCGTCGTACCGGCAATAGGATCAATGAAGGCATGATAAGCTGTTTGGGAACCCTCTGTTACCTTCTCTATCCTACAATGTGTCTCAGGTGAAGAGCCGAAGATACGGAAGCCGCCGAAATCGAAATAGAACAGATACGGTGATGGATTGATGCTGCGCAGGGCGCGGTAGAGTTTGAAATCATCACCCTCATACTTCTGTATGAAGCGACGAGACAGTACAATCTGGAACACATCGCCGCGCAGACAGTGACGGATACCTTTCCGGATATTCTCCTTATGCTCCTCATCCGTCAAGGAAGACGAAGTATCGCCCACCGGATGGAAGTCATAGGCATTGATATTCCCCCGGTTCATGGCACGCAGGAGGTCGTCTAAGACCTGTCCTGTGGCGGATTGCTCCTGACAGAGCGTGACCAGTGTAATCTTACTGTTATGGTGGTCAAAGACGATCACATCCCGATAGAGGATATAATACATATCGGGGGCATCGTTCTTCTCCTGGGTCTCATCCTTCACGGCGATATCCTCGAAGTAGCGCACGGCATTAAAAGAAGTATAGCCATACAGTCCGCAGTACGCCGCATGTTCCCCTTCCACCTGGAAGCGATCCAGGAAGTCGTTAATGACATGATGCGTACGATAGTCTTTATCCAGCTGACGACGGACCACGCTACCATCGGGGAAGGTACAGATACTCTCGCCATGACTCACCGCTACCGAGGCCATCGGGTTCACCCCAATGAACGAACGACTGTTGTTGGCATCGTGGTAATCGGAACTCTCCATCAAAGCGCTCTGCGGATAGAGGTCGCGCAACCGCATATACACACCCACCGGTGTATAGAGGTCGCCGAGGATGGTTCTGCTTTCGGTTGTATAATGAAAACGTATATCCATATTTGTGTTTGTTTGATGATTCATACGTTATGCCTGTTCCTCGAAGACGGAACGCGAAGCATTCAAATAAGTCTCGATATCCTTGTCACCCCTACCGCTGACGGTCAGTACCACCACATCATCAGGCTTGAAGGTCATCTTCTCCAACACAGCAATGGCATGTGCGCTCTCAATAGCAGGAATGATACCCTCCATGCGGGTCAGCTCATACCCACCGCGGATGGCCTCATCGTCGTTAATGGCAAGTACCTTACTGCGTCCCTTCACAGCCATGTTACAATGCATCGGTCCTACACCAGGGTAATCCAGACCTGCAGAGATGGTGAACGCCTCCTCGATCTGTCCGTCGGGTGTCTGCATCACCAGCATCTTCGCACCATGCAGGATTCCTACTGTGCCACGATGGATGGTAGCAGCCGTATAGTCGGTATCGATACCATGACCGCCTGCTTCGGCTAATACGATCTTCACCCGTTCGTCATCGATATAGTGATAGATGGTTCCTGCCGCATTACTACCCCCGCCGATACAAGCTATCAGATAGTCGGGATAGTCGCGCCCCACCTTCTCCTGCAGCTGCCATTTGATCTCTTCCGAGATCACGCTTTGCATCCTGGCCACAATATCCGGATAAGGATGCGGTCCCATGGTCGATCCCACGATATAGAAGGTATCAGAAGGATGACAACACCAGTCGCGTATCGCCTCCGAGCAGGCATCACTCAAAGTCATGTTTCCCGTTCTAACCGGATGAACCTCTGCCCCCAGCATCTTCATACGTTCCACATTGGTATGCTGCCGTTCCACATCAGTAGCGCCCATGAACACCTCACATTTCATGTTCATCAAGGCACATACCGTGGCAGTGGCAACCCCATGCTGCCCCGCACCGGTCTCGGCGATGATACGCGTCTTACCCATTCTCTTCGCCATCAGGATCTGTCCGATGGTATTATTGATCTTATGAGCACCCGTATGGTTCAGGTCCTCTCGCTTCAGATACAGCTGACAGCCGTACTTCTCACTCATCCTACTGGCATAATACAGCGGTGACGGACGACCCACATAGTCTTTCAGCAACTGATGGTACTCCTGTTTGAACGATTCACTCTCAATGATCGGCAGATACGACTTCTGTAAGTCATCCACGCATTTATACAGTATCTCTGGAACATAAGCACCGCCAAACTCTCCGTAGTAGCCATGCTCATCCACATAAAAACTCTCTTTCATACAACTATTTCTATAAAATAAACATCATAATTATTACATCAACGAGTCGAACGCCATAGGTTTATCCTTCCTATACGCCAAACCTGTCATAGTGCAGATCAAATCACCGTGCTGGTTTCTTACCTTGATCTCGCAATACGGAATCTTATGGTGGTTCAAGGTCTCTACAGCCTCAGCCACCAAGGTATCCCCCTCTGCGGCACTATGCAGGAAGGCGATGGAGTTCTCCAATCCGAAGGTAAGCTTCCCCCGACTATTGGTAATAGCCGCAAAGGCCAGATCGGCCAGTGTGAACAAGGCTCCACCTTGACAAACACCACCGGCATTGAGATGCTCTTTGGTTACGACCATCTCTGCCCGTGCATATCCCTCACGGATTTCTGTAATGCTTGCACCCATATTTCTGGCAAACACATCCCCGTTATTCAAAAAATCTTTTAGTGTCATTAATTGCAATTCTCAATTCTCAATTTTCAATTCTCAATTTTGCAAAGCAGTTTGCAGCAAGTCCATGGCCTTGTCGGCATCACCCTGAGTCTCATTCAACAGGGTAACGAACTTCGACCCGATAATGGCACCGGCTGCATTCTGCCATGCACTCTCCAGCGTCTGCTTGTTACTGATACCGAAGCCTATCATGCGAGAATTCCGCAGGTTCATGCTATGGATATGACGGAAGTAGGCTTGTTTCTGCTCATCGAAGTTTTGCTGAGCACCTGTGATGCTGGCAGAGCTCACCATATAGATAAAGCCATCGGTATGGTCATCGATGAACCTGATACGCTCCTCACTCGTCTCAGGAGTTATCATCATGATCACCCGCAGATCATATTTGTCGGCAATGGGTTTCACATCATTCAGATAATCTGCAAAGGGGAGGTCGGGAATAATCATTCCAGACACACCACTCTCCACACACTGCTGACAGAACTTCTCTACGCCGAAGTGAAGAACAACGTTCAGGTATCCCATCAGCACGAGCGGTATCTGCACCTCGTCCTTGATGCTGCGCAACTGCTCAAACAGTTTCGTCAACGTCATACCGTTCTTCAAAGCTACGGTTCCTGCACTCTGGATGACCGGACCGTCGGCCAGCGGATCACTGAAAGGAATGCCTACCTCGATCATACCGACGCCACGCTTCTCCAAGGTCTTGATGACCTCGGCTGTACCTTCAAGCGTGGGGCACCCTGCACAGAAATAAAGCGACAGGATTTTCTTACCTGTTACTTTCTGCTCACTAAAGAGTTTGTTGATTTTATTCATTGTTGTTTAAACTTATTTCACATGTAGTATGATGACTCTCTCACTCTTCTCACCTCAAGCATCCTGTCGGATCTCCTGGATGAAAGTCTTGAGTTTCTCCACATCCTTCAAGGCAGGAGCGGTCTCAAACTTACTGTTGAGGTCGATGCCTGCGAACTGTGGGTGAGAGAACGCTTTGATGCGACTTGCATCTTCGGGTCCTATACCTCCACTTAACAGGAATGGGGTATGACCATCGTATGATGCGAGAACCTTCCAATTGAACTGTTCACCGCTTCCGCCATAACTATCACATCGTGTATCGAAGAGGAACATATCCACATGTCCTTCATACTGTTTGCATGCTTGAAGACTTTCTTCAGATGATATGCTTAACGCTTTGATGATCTTTATGTTCGGGCGAATATCTGGATCAATTGTTCTACGCAGGTTATCAATCATCTCAACCGTCTCGTTGCCATGTAACTGCACATAGTCAAGGGCATAGTTGTAGACACGTGTTACGATGTTCTGAGGCATGTCGTCCACAAAGACCCCCACACGCTTGGGCAGATTTCCGTCCTGTACAGAGCCACCCTCCTCGCACTTGTTCCCTACACGTTTCGCTTCCGTCAGACGTTCCTCGGAATAGTCAGGAATGATTCCCGCACAAGAAGAAATCATCTGCACGAAACGACTGCTCGACGGGTAAAAGATAAAGCCCATCAGGTCGATCCCTAAAGAAGCCACTGCGCGAATATTCTCCGGCTCACGCATGCCGCACACTTTGATAATCATAGCGAACTAACAATTGATGATTCAAAATTTTTCATTGTACAATCTGCAAGGAAAGACTTCAGGGCAGCACCCGGATCGGCCGTCTTCATGAAGTTCTCCCCGATCAAGAAACCGTTAAAGCCAGCCATTCTCAGCTGACGGACAGTTTCGGGATTCGAGATACCGCTCTCGCTCACCTTACACATATCCTTCGGTAAGCGCGAAGCCAGTTGGAAAGAGTTATTCACATCGGTGATGAACGTCCCCAGATTCCGGTTGTTCACCCCGCACATATCCGGTTCCAGCTCCACATAATCGAGTTCCTTTTCCCCATGAATCTCCAGTAATACTTCCATTCCCAGCTCATGAGCCATGCGCAACAAATCACGACAGTGGTCGATACGCAGGTCGGCAGCAATGAGCAGTACGGCTGAAGCCCCACAAAGTCGGGCCTGGAAAAGCTGGTATTCGTCGATGACGAAGTTCTTATAGAGAACAGGTAGGGTAACACCCGCACGACGGGCTAACGTAATAAAGGCATCACGACCACCGAAATAGTAATTATCTGTGAGGATACTCAGTGCAGCAGCACCATTCTGCTGGTACGAAAGAGGTATCTCCTCTGCCCTGCCCTCTTCCTTGATCCATCCCTTTGAAGGCGATTTCCGTTTGAACTCAGCGATGATGCCGCAATCGGCAGTCATGAGTGCCTGTCGCATGGAAGGACAGGTATTGCCCTCCATCATCATCTCCTCCACCTTCACATGCAGCGTCTGGGCTGGTACCGCCTCCTTGAAGTGCTCTACCTCCACCCTCTTCCGTGCTACGATTTCTTCCAGTATATCCATATCTCTACTTCATCAATGGTCGGTTTCTTCCCTCACAGCACTTGATTAGCTGTTCAGCTCCACGAATTTCTTGAATGTCTTCAGGGCATTACCGCTGTCAATACTCTCACGGGCAATCTCCACGCACTCGCTGATATCCTTCTTTCCTTTCTCCAGTACCTGGATACCGAAGGCTGCATTGGCCAATACGATATTCTTCTGTGCAGGAAGACAGCGGTTTTCCAGTACGCTGTCGAAGATGGCTGCAGCCTCTTCCTCTGTGGCACCTGCCACCAGTTCTTCAGGTTTGGCAATCTCAAAGCCCAGATCCTGCGGTTTGAAGATACGCTCGTAGTTATTCGTCGTTACCTTGAAATCACCCGTCAGCGAGATCTCATCATAGCCGTCGATGCTGTTCACAATACCGTAGTCGATTCCGATTTTCTGGTACACATGACTGTACAGGCGCATCTGGTCGAGGTTGGCCACGCCCAGCAGCTGGCACTGTGGCTTGGAAGGATTAACGATCGGACCCAGGAGGTTGAAGCATGTCGGGAACTGCAACGCCTTACGGATTGGTCCGACGAACTTCATGGCCTTGGCAAAGAGCTGGGCATGGAGATAGACAATACCGCACTCGTTGATGGAACGGTTCAGCTTATCGATATCATCCGTGAACTTGATACCGTGGTGGGCAATGACATTCGAGGCACCGCTGGTACTGGTTGCCGCATAGTTACCATGCTTAGCCACCTTGTAACCCGCACCAGCAATCACGAAACAGCTGGTTGTGGAGATATTGAAGGTATTCTTCCTGTCGCCACCCGTTCCCACTACATCGATATAGCGGTCGCAGTCGAGCGGTACGGGAACACCCGTCTCTAAGATACCATCGCGGAAGCCCAACAGCTCATCCACGGTTATTCCTCTCATCTGCATTGCTGTCAGCAAAGCGGTAATCTGCTCGTTGGGGAACTCGCTCTTTGTGATTCCCACCAGGATGTTCTTGGTTTCTTCACGAGAAAGCTCCTCGTGATTCAGCATCCTGTTCAAGATTTCTTTCATTTCCATACCTTATATATTATTATTGTTATTTGCAATGACGCCTATATGATGAAAAGAGGCCTGTCGTAAGAACGGCAGGCCTCTGGATATCTGAAATGTATACACACGGCAACGTTGCTCACGACTTGTTGAATCTTGAGTAGCGCCACCACCATGCTGCGAATACATTATTAATCATGCTCTTTTTCTTTTAATTTGAATGATTTCGGGTGCAAATGTACACAAATTCTTTTTATCTGCAAAATAATTTGAAGTTTTTTTGTGCATGAAGTAATAAATATACCTATTATTGCGTTAATAAGATGAACAATATAACAAATCCGCCTATGCAACATTTTACACATCAAGAGACAATCAGTCCGTCTGAGAAGACGTTAAACACCATCCGGCAGTTCGCCTATGCTTGTAACCTGCTGAAGCATTACGGGCAATGCCCCAACTATTGTCTGAACTAATTCATTAAAGCAGTAAGAAATGGCAACATTGGTTTCTCCATCGCTGCTGGCGGCGAACTTCATTGACCTCCGCAGCGATGTGGATATGATCAACCGCAGTGAGGCCGACTGGCTTCACATGGATATTATGGATGGTGTCTTCGTACCCAACATCTCTTTCGGTTTTCCTGTTCTGGAGGCTGTAGCCAAAGCATGTACCAAGCCGTTAGACGTTCATTTCATGATTGTACACCCTGAGCAGTACATCCAACGCACTGCCAAACTCGGGGCAATGATGATGAATGTGCACTACGAGGCATGCACCCATCTGCACCGTACCGTTCAGGAAATTCATGATGCCGGCATGAAAGCCGGTGTCACCCTGAACCCTTCCACACCCGTCTGTGTTCTGGAAGACATCATCAATGATGTTGATATGGTACTGCTGATGAGTGTCAACCCCGGCTTCGGCGGTCAGACGTTCATCGAGAACACCATATCCAAAGTGCAGCGACTCAAAGAGCTGATTGTACAATCTGGCTCGAAAGCCCTGATTGAGGTTGATGGTGGTGTACAGGCAGAGACAGCCCCCCGACTGGTAAAAGCCGGTGTGGATGTACTTGTCAGCGGCAGCTATGTATTCAAAGCCGCCGATCCGTTCCAGACGATTAAGGAATTAAAGGCACTGTAATCCCCTTTTTACTGAGTTTGATTCATCGAAGGGCTCGCGATCACATCTCCAACTGGAGCATGATCTGGTGTTCGCGTGCCATTTTGCGCATGTTCATCACTGCATAACGCATGCGGCCCAGTGACGTGTTGATGCTCACGCCCGTTGTCTCGGCAATCTCCTTGAACGACATATCCTGATAGAATCGCATGTAAACCACCTCACGTTGTGTAGGCGGCAGCTGGTTCATCATTCGGGTAACATCGTTCATCACCTGTGTGTTGACGTATTGGTTCTCCACATTCGCCTCCATCAGATCCCTCGAGGAGATGTTCGACAGGTCGTTCTCTTCGTTCGGCTCCACAATATTCTCCGTACGATGATCACGGTACCAGTCCATAATCACGTTATGGGCAATGCGCATCAGCCAGGCAGAGAACTTGCCACTGTTGACGTACTTCCCCTGATGGAGCTTAGTAATCACCTTGACAAATGTCTCCTGGAAGACATCATTAGCCCTATCGTGGTCGTGAACCACGAATAAGATATACGAAAAGAGCTTTGATTGTGTGCGTGAGAGCAGTAAATCAAATGCTTTATTGTTTCCTCCAACATACGATAAGGCCAACTCTTCGTCGGTCATACCTTTCAGATTGTCCATTTTTTCTATCTATTTGTATTGAAGTAACAATGTTTCGATAGGCATTTGATTTTAATTAATAATAAATTTTCGGGGGCAAAGATAAATAGTTTCGTTGAAATATGCAAACTTCTGATAAAAAAAATCGCATTTTTCTTTGTCTATTCGCATTTTCGTTATATCTTTGCACCCGTAAGGTTCGCTATAGACGCGATTAAAAAGGGAATGGAGTGGAAATCTCCGACTGTCCCGCAGCTGTAAGTTCCATTATACCCACAAGCAACGGGCCACTGCCAGAAGGCGGGAAGGCGTTTGAGGGTGGAACAGAGTCAGAAGACCTGCCTTATGTGAACTCGCCGACTCTCTCGATGTAAGGGACGAAGGCAACCAAAAATAATGATTCAATAGCAACTATCCTGCCGATAGGCAGAATAGGTATGTTGTATAGGTAGTGACACTAGCAATCGTTAGTTATTTTTCTAACCGTACGTGTATTATTATATAAGTTTATTAGGTGAAAGAGTGGTGCGTGAAGCATCGCTCTTTTATTTGTTGGCAAAAAAATAGAGGTTGTCTGCAGGACGCAGACAACCTCTTCTGTTGTTTCGTGAAAAAGGCGAAACCATAAAATGAGATGCTGCAAATATAGGGTATATTTACGAAAGTTCCAAATATTTAAACGAAAATCTTCATTTTTTAACATTTCAGCAGTGTCATCCGTACACTATCTCCCAAGTGATTTCACCCCGCATGAAAACGCTTCAAAAACCTTTGTACATGCGGTTTTGCATTCTAAAACCTATGGTTTTAGGAGCTGAAACCTATGGTATTGGACAGTAAAACCATAGGTTTTGGAGATGATTCCCAACGTGGGAATACTTTGTTCCCACCGTGGGAACATTTCGTTCCCAGCATGGGAATAAACGCAGTCAATAAATGCTGACTGTTGACAGACTGAATCAAAGAGCTGGATACGAAAGGAAAAGAGAGAAGGGATAAGTATAAAAAGAATGTTAAAGTAAGGATATTTCATTCGGTATTGCCTTTTTTTTCCTACTTTTGTAAAGAAAACAAAAAACAGACGAAAGATGAATCATTTTATGGGCAATAAGAACCAAAACATGAAGAAAACAATTCTTACCCTGATGTCGGCCTTCGCACTGACCGTGCAAGCGCAGACACTCCCTT
The DNA here is from genome assembly GCA_900314935.1 of uncultured Prevotella sp. Classification (GTDB taxonomy): domain Bacteria; phylum Bacteroidota; class Bacteroidia; order Bacteroidales; family Bacteroidaceae; genus Prevotella. The sequence continues at coordinate 17,094 of OMXE01000016.1, read as the reverse complement.
ACCAGAACCCAGCGTTAAGTCCGGCGGAACGTGCAGCCGACCTCTGTTCACGTCTGACCATTGAAGAGAAGGTATCCTTGATGCTCGATCGCTCCCCTGCTATCGAACGTTTAGGTATCCCGCAATTTGAATGGTGGAACGAAGCCCTTCACGGCATCGGTCGTAACGGTTATGCCACGGTGTTCCCCATTACCATGAACATGGCCGCTTCCTTTAACGACGCATTAGTATATAAGGTGTTCAGCGCAGCCAGTGATGAGGCACGTGCCAAGAATATGGAAGCCAAGCGGAATGGCGAGATGGCTCGCTACCGCGGACTGTCGTTCTGGACACCGAACATCAATATCTTCAGGGATCCGAGATGGGGACGCGGACAAGAGACCTACGGAGAGGACCCCTACCTCACCACGAAGATGGGACTGGCTGTGGTGCGCGGACTGCAAGGCTACAGCTATGAAGGAAAGAAGCCGACCTCGAACTACGCCAAACTCTTTGCCTGTGCTAAGCATTATGCCGTACATAGCGGTCCGGAATGGAACCGTCATAGCTTCAACGTGGAGCAGCTGCCCGAACGCGACCTCTGGGAAACCTACCTCCCCGCCTTCAAAGCCTTGGTGCAGGAAGGCGATGTGAAGGAGATTATGTGTGCCTACCAGCGTATTGATGGAGAACCTTGCTGCGCCCAGACCCGCTATCTCCACCAGATTCTGCGTGATGAATGGGGCTTCAAGGGTATCGTTACCAGCGACTGCGGTGCGATACGCGACTTCTGGGCGCCAGGACGTCACGGATTCTCCACCTCACAAGCCGAATCATCGGCCAAAGCGGTCATCGCCGGAACGGATGTGGAATGCGGTAGTGATTACCGTTCACTGCCCGAAGCCATCAAGAACGGCTTCATCACGGAAGAGCAGATCAACACCAGTCTGTTACGACTCCTTCAGGCTCGCTTCGAACTGGGTGACTTCGATCCGGACGATATGGTGGAATGGACCAAGATTCCCATGAGCGTGGTGGCCAGTAAGGAACATAAGCAGCTGGCATTAGAAGTGGCACGCGAAGGTATGACACTGCTGCAGAACCGTAATAATATCCTTCCCTTACGGCGCGACCAGAAGATCGTGGTGATGGGACCGAATGCCAACGACTCCACCATGCTGTGGGGAAACTACACCGGTACTCCTACCCAGACCGTAACCATTCTGGAAGGTATCCGTAATAAATGCGGAGACGTACCTTATATACAAGGCTGTAACCTCACTCGGAATGAAGTCATCGTGAGTCTGTTCAACGACCTCAAGACTCCTGATGGCAGAAAGGGTATGCGTGCTACCTACTGGAACAACGAACAGTTTGAAGGCACACCCGTTACACAAGTGGAGAACACCTCAAGCATCCATCTCGTGAATGGTGGTAACACCGCCTTCGCACCTGGTGTCAACCTGGAGCATTTCTCGGTGAAGTACGAGGGAATCCTCACACCGCAGAAAGATGCGGATATCATGATCAACCTGAATGCCGATGACTATACTGCCGTGATCTTCAATGGCGATACGCTGGTAAGCAGATGGAATGCCCATGGTGTCAGGGAGCAGTCGTATACCCAGCACGTGGAGGCCGGTAAGCAGTACACCATTGAAGTGGACTATGTGCAGAATGTGGGAATGGCATTCCTGGCCTTCGACATTGCCCAAAGGGTTAACACCGACCATAACAGTCTGTTACAGCAGGTAAGCGATGCTGACGTTGTGGTCTTTGTGGGCGGTATCTCCCCCCGACTGGAAGGTGAGGAGATGCGGGTGAACGAAGAAGGTTTCCGCGGTGGCGACCGTATCAGCATCGAGCTGCCGAAGGTACAGCGCGAACTGATTGCCGATCTGAAGCGGGCTGGTAAGAGCGTGGTCTTTGTAAACTGCTCTGGTAGCGCCATGGGACTGGTCAGCGAGAGTCAGTATGCCGATGCCATCCTGCAGGCATGGTATGGTGGTGAGCAAGGTGGTAATGCCGTGGCCGACATACTCTTCGGCGACTACAACCCAAGCGGTAAGCTACCCATTACCTTCTATCAGAATGCGGAGCAGTTGCCCGACTTTGAGGACTATCGCATGGAGGGACGTACCTACCGCTATTTCAAGGGCGATGCCCTCTTCCCCTTCGGCTACGGACTGAGCTACACAACCTTCCAGATCAGTAAGCCTACTTATAATAATGGTAAGGTTTCTGTTACGGTGAAGAACACCGGTAAGCGTGCCGGAACAGAGGTAGTACAGGTATATGTCCGTAATCCCAAGGATGTGGACGGTCCTGCCAAAACGCTCCGTGCTTACCAGCGTGTTCAGCTGAAAGCCGGTGAGAGCAAGACGGTATCCATCTCCCTACCCCGTTCCAGCTTCGAGTTATGGGACAACAAGAGCAACACCATGCGAGTGGTACCTGGCACGTATGAGATCATAGTAGGTTCTTCTTCGCGGGATAAAGATCTGAAGAAGACCGTTGCCAGCATTCGGTAATACGAGAACCTATAAATAAGAGGGACAGCTTCTTGATTGAATGACCAAAATCCAATCAAGAAGCTGTCCCTCTTATTATGAGAAGACGTTAAGCCTTTTGCTCTTCTTTCTTCGCAGGCTTTTTGGCTGCAGCCTTCTTCGGTGCTGCCTTGGCCTTGTCGATCTTAGCCTTGAGCTTATCCTCTTCAGCCTGCATCTTCTCCACCTTCGCCTGCAGACGGGTGATCTCCTTGTCCTTCATATTGATCTCATCGCCCTGATTACGGATGGTGGTGAGTAAGGCGTTCAGTTCATCATTATCGATATCCTCAGGATAAAGACCACGTACACGACTCATGAAGTCGCCCAGGATATTCATGTAATTGGTGAACGCATCGAACGGACTGGCATAGATGCCGCGGTCGAGACCCACATTACTGGGCTTGGTGGTCATGAACCTGAAGTTGTTTGAAGCCTGCAGGTAATCCCAGTCCTGATTGATACGCGGATCATTGGCGATGCGCACACGGTCGGCTATGCTATACAACTTATTGAAAGCCTCCCGCTGCATGGGGTTACCCAGCCAGCAAGACACGTCGCGTTCCTCATCCACCCACGACAAGGTGTCGGGTACATTAAGTGCGCCAACACTCTTCATCTTCGAGCAGATCTCAGAAGGTGTAGAGAAGGTGATACCCTTCTGCTTAGCGCAGACGGGCAGTGCCTTGATGAACTCCAAGATATTACTGCTCAGCGGCTGGGCGATACCCAGGGCAGAGAGTTCCATGAAGATATTGATGACCTGCTCCTCTTCCGGGAAGTTAGCAATGCGTGTGATATAGTCATCGGCAAAGAGCGGATAGCCATCCCACTCGCTGTTGTTAAAACGCAACGAGATATCATCCGACAGCTCCACGTCGCGCAGCAACAGTTTCAGACTCGGTGCGAGGGCACAGTTATACACATAGTGCGGACTCTTCCAGCCCAGTACATGCTTGGCACCTTCGGTAAGCATTCCCTTAAAGCCAAGGGCGGCAGCCTGTGCACCGATATCATCACTGTAGATCAGTGACGAGTTACGGAGGATGGTTGGCTTCTTACCGAAGTACTCCTCGATCTTGGCAGCCTGCTTCTTCACGTCGGCAGCAAAGCACTCCTCGTTGGCAAGGGCCGAAAGACCGTGACTATAAGGCTCAGCCAGGAACTCCACACTACCGGTCTCGTTCAGCTGCTGCAGCTTTTCCAGCACCTGCGGTGCATGCATCTCCAGCTGTTCGATACCTGTTCCCGACAGCGAGAAGGCCACCTTGAAGAATTTACCATGCTCGGCAATCATCTCCTGCAGGGCAGTCAGTGCCGGCATGTACGAACGTTCTGCAATATCCGTGATGCTACGTTCGTTCTCGTAGTCATCATAGTAGTAATGATCGGCACCGATATCAAAGAAACGGTAACGCTTCAGATGGATAATCTGATGTATCTCGAAATATAGACAAATTGTTTTCATTGTTTGATGAATTTATGGGGTTAATGGGCTTAATGGGCTTAATAGGCTTAATGACTATTGGGACTGTTCCCAGCCGAGAGTTCTCTTGTAGAGGGTGCGGATCCAGCGACCCACCTTTTCCCAAGTAATCTGGTCAACCTCTTTCTTACCCTCTTCCTGCAGGTACTTGAAGAGACTCTCATTGGTACAGATGGAATACATGGCATCAGCCAATGCATGGATATCCCAGTAGTCAACCTTGATGCAGTTATTCAGAATCTCAGCACAACCGCTCTGTTTGGAGATAATCGACGGCGTACCGCACTGCATAGCTTCGAGCGGTGAGATACCAAACGGTTCAGAAACCGAAGGCATCACATAAACATCAGAGTCTTTCAGACATTCGTACACCTGTTTGCCGCGCATGAAGCCCGGGAAGTGGAAGCGGTCGGCAATACCCCTTTCAGCAGCCAGGTAGATCATGGCCTCCATCATATCACCGCTACCGGCAAAACAGAAGCGCACGTTACTTGTTCTCTTCAATACCATATTAGCAGCCTCCACGAAATACTCAGGACCTTTCTGCATGGTGATTCGTCCGAGGAACGTTACCACCTTTTCCTTTCCTGTATGATCGGGACGTGGGATGTCCTGCAGTTCCTGTCTGAGCGGATACACCGCATTGTGCACGGTGTAACACTTCCGCGGATCTTGATGGTAGTGGTTGATAACGGTCTGACGAGTCAGCTCCGACACACACATGATGCAGTCGGCATTATCCATACCATCCTTCTCTATTCCATACACGGTAGGATTCACCTTACCACGACTGCGGTCGAAGTCGGTTGCATGCACATGGATACACAACGGTTTACCACTTACATTCTTCGCATGGATTCCAGCAGGATATGTCAGCCAGTCGTGAGCATGAATGATATCGAAGTCCTCAGTGCGTGCCACCACACCTGCTATCACCGAGTAGTTGTTGATCTCCTCGTGCAGGTTCGAAGGATAGCCGCCAGCGAACTCCATGCAACCGAGGTCGTTGACATTCATGTAGTTGAAATCCGCATAGATATTCTCGCGCAGCTTATAGTAATAGTCGGGGTTCATGATATTCCCCACGCGACTCTGAACATAGTCACGGTTCACATCCCGCCAGGCAATGGGCACCGCATTCATGGCAATGATACGGGCAGCGTGCTGCTCCTCATCACCGAACGGATGCGGCAGACAGAGCGCAATCTCAATGTCGCCCTGTGCCTTCAGTCCTTCAGAGATGCCATAGTTGGCAGTGGCAAGACCGCCAAACACATGAGGAGGATACTCCCATCCAAACATTAATACTTTCATAGTCGTGCCTCCTTATCTATTATATGTATATTTCTCCAGCATATTCAGCGTTCGCAGAATCTCTGCCACATTCATGGCGAATGACATGGCACCGCGAGCACGGAACGGCGGGTTACCGTCTGACATCTCCGGAATGGTTCCTATACAGTTCCTTACCATCTCGTCCTCATAGCCCACCATCTGGCGTTCCACGAAGCTGATACGGGTACGCTTATAGAGTTTCAGACAAGCCTCCAGGTAGAAGCCGCCGAGCCAAGGCCAAGCCGTTCCCTGATGGTAGGCATAGTCGCGCTGAGTCTGCGGACCCACATACATCGGGTTGTAGCCACCGCTCTTCGGCGAGAGGGAACGCAGTCCCTTAGGTGTCAGCAACTCACGAGTACAGATATCCAGCACACTCTTCTTCTGGTCGTTCGACAACGGAGAATAATCAAGCGCCACAGCGAAGATCATGTTCGGTCGTACGCTCCAGTCCATCATATTCCCATCCACATAGTCAAAGAGATAACCATAGTCGTTGAGGAAGGTATCCACGAAGGCCTCCTTTGTCTTGGCAGCCATCTTCTCCAGATGCTCCTCGGCCTTGGCATCCTGACGCATCCTTGCCAGCTTGGCGCAGAATTTCAGGGCATTGTACCACAGGGCGTTGAACTCAACGACGTAGCCTGTACGCGGCACAACCGGCCGACCATTAGCCGTGGAGTTCATCCAAGTAACAGCCTTATCCTTACCCTCCGTGCGAAGAAGACCGTTCTCCTCCAAGGTCAGGTTGGGATGACCGCCCTTCTCGATATACTCCACGATATCACGAACCAGCTTACCATACATATTGAAGCATTTCTCTTCGCCTGCCTCCTTGGCATACTGCTGAACAGACCATATCGCCCAAAGGGGAACATCGGGCTGTTCCATCTCGTAGATCTTCACCGACACAGGCTTACCTTTCATGAATTCGCGCAAGCCCTTTTCTGCCGTCTTCATCACCAGTTCGAAGTAGTCCTGCTCCTCAATGGCCAGAGTCAGTCCAGGTAAGGCAATGAACGTATCCCTTGCACGGCATTTGAACCAAGGATAGCCGGCCAGGATATACCGTTCGTCCTTCTTCGTCCTGTTATGGAACTGATGAGCGGCATTCACCAGACAGTGGAAGAAATTGTCGCGTGGCGCCCGTTCATCCACCTCCTTGTCGAAGAGCGACTTCAGACTGCTTGTGCGGATGCTGGACGTAGAAGCGGCAAAGACAATGCTCTCGCCTTTCTTGATGTCCATCTCAAAGTAACCAGGTACGTAGAGGTCCTCATTAGACGCATATCCTCTCTCCTGTTCCTTCGGATACTCCACCCCCCTGTACCAGTCGGGCTGGAAGATGAACTCATTCTTCTTACTGAACTGCATGTACAGATCAGGATAGCCCGCATACATACAAGTCTTGATGCCGTTGTCCACTGACTGATAGTCGCGACTGGCCACGGAATTCTCATGCGTGAACTGTCTCACGCTACGGAAAGCAAGGAAAGGACGGAAGCGAAGCGTAGTAGCAGAATGTGCATCCTCCAGCGTATAACGGATCAGGATCCTGTCCTCATAATGCTGGAACACCACTTCCTTTTTCAAGATTACACCACCAACACGATAAACGGTGGTAGGTACTTTGTCACAATCAAATTCCCGGATGTACTTATGTCCTTTAGGACTGTAGTTGTTGCCCTGATACTTATGGAGTCCCAGATTGAATTCAGCACCATGCTGAATAACGGTAACATCGAGTGATGAAAGCAGGACGTGGTTCTCGTCATCGATCTCCGGGATGGGAACGACGAGCAGTCCATGGTACTTTCTGGTGTTACAGTCAACAATCGTGGAACATGAGTAAGCGCCCGAGCGGTTGGTACGAAGTAACTCGCGCGGTAGTGCTTCTTCCAAGTTGGTCATCAGAGCCTTTTCAAATCGCAAATAACCCATAGATGCTATATTGAGGTTTTTAGTTGTTCTGGTTGGATAAATCCAGTTCAAAAGTAATAAAAATAACATAGAAGACAAAATAAAATAACAAGAATTTCATATCCCTTATTGTTTTTTATGTTTTAGAATATAAAAACTGTCACATAATTTTCTCTTTTCAAGAAAAAACCGTACTTTTGCACCACTAATCGCCCACTAACAGGATAAAGGTATTAGCTATGGCAGCAACAAAAGAATTTGGAAAAGAAGAAATCACCGATATGGTTTGTTCCATATGGGAGCCGTTGAGTGCTGCCCAGCGACGTTTGATCGGACAGCATTTATCTTTCAAGCAGTTCAAGAAGAATGAGATGATCTTCAAGGAAGATGAGCAGCCCTTCCAGATGATGTGCCTGGTGCAAGGCAAGGTGAAGATCTTCAAGGAAGGAATGGGCCGTTGTCAGATTGTTCGTGTTGTCAAGCCACAAGAGATGTTCGGCTACAGTGCCTTCTTCGCCCACGGATGCTACAAGACCAATGCCATGGCTTTCGAACCATCAGTTGTTGCTTTCATTCCCATGAGCATCGTCACCCAACTCATGCACGACGGTCATGGTATCACCCAAGCCATTGTCACCCAGCTGTCAACAGCGTTAGGAGATTCAGACGACCGCACCATCAACCTTACGCAGAAACATATCCGCGGGCGTTTGGCAGAAGCTTTGATGATCTTGAAAGACCATTATGGATTGGCAGATGACCATTGTACGCTGAATATTTCCTTGAGTCGTGAGGACCTGGCGAACCTCTCGAACATGACCACCAGTAATGCCATCCGCACCCTTTCCTCCTTTGCCAGCGAGAACCTGATTGCCATCGATGGCAGGAATATCAAGATTCTCCATGAAGAGGAATTACTGAGAATATCCAGAAACGGTTAACGAAAGACCGATATCTTTCGTTAACCCGGAATCAAGAAGTTGATCACCTCTTGCTCTATACCCACCGTAAACGGACCTTCGGGCGTATTCATCAGTCGTCCGTCAACACTCACCAAGGCATGTGCCGCCTCGTTCACCTCCACCTCGGTGGTACGATAAGGATGAACGCTGCGGTGGTTCAGGAACTTATTCGTGAACAAGAGATAGAAGCCCTCAATGAGTTGGGCCATCTGTGGATGATACACCACCGACACATCCAGCATACCATTATACGGCACGGCATTAGGCGTCTGTCCATAACCCCTTGCACTACCAATACATACCGTCATCACCTTCCGTTTGATCACTTCCGAATTGATTTTCAGGTTCATTTTGTATTCCATGCGCTGGAACACCATCAAGAGGAAAGAGGTGAAGAACGACAAGGTACGTGAACCGAACAAACGACGTGTTTGTCGCCGCAGGTTCATGACAGAGGCAATCAGTCCGATATTAAGACAGTTCAGGAAATACCGATGACAACGTTCCCCTTCGCGGTTAGTATAGCGAACACATCCCAGATCGATCTTCCTCACCCGGTGTTTGATCAGCCAGTCGATGGTCTGTTCCTCCTCTCCTACCTTGATTTCCCAGTAACGGGCAAAATCGTTCATCACACCGTTGGGTATTACACCCAAGGCAATCTCATCGCGCACCTCCTTCGGAACCTGCATCAGACAGTTTACCGCATCGTTCAATGCCGAGTCACCGCCCACGATGATAATGGTCTTGTAACCATTATTGATCATCATGTTCACCAAACGTTCCACACTATTGGAATTCTCGCTCTGCACCTTATCGAACACCACCCCTTTCTCGTTCAGGATCTTCTCGATCCTCTCCCACCGTTTCTGTGGACGGAAGATGTCACGTTTCGGACAGTAGAGAATAGCCCAACGGCTGTTTGTCTCGTTATTCGCCATATCTCGTTACTCTTTTGTTTATTCCTTTGAATCAATATCCTTAAAATAGGAAGAAATCTCCTGACCTTCAGGTACCTTGTCCAAATAAGCCTTACCTTCCGCATTGGAAATCCTCTTCCCGTTGAGCGAACACTCATTGATGACACCCTCCACTTCGAGGACATTGAGTTTCCAGATGCGCTTACCGTTCTGGAAAGCATGTATCTCCCGCTGCCATGACGGTCCTCCGGCAGGTCCAGCGAGTTTCAGATAGCTGATGCCATCTTTCTCACACTTTGATGGACGCAACCGAGGATTCTCAATGGCCACCAGTAAGAACTTCCCGTCCTTACGAATGAAGAAAGCCCCGTTCTTATCATCCTTGTCGCGCAGCCATAACCATTCGTTGTCGTAGTCAATAAAGCAATGGCTCCACTTGGTCAGTACCACATCCTTCTCACCCATTTCGTCAGCATGATACATCTTGTCCATCACTGCCAGATCCTTCTTCCAAACAGGTATATCCTCGTCAATCAAGGTATGGAAGCACTCATATTCCAGTTCCACAAGCTGATTCCCTCTGGGGAAGAGCATTCCGATGACGAAACTCTCAGGAGCGCTATGGGTATAGCAAAGCTCCAAGCCTTTCGGACCCTCGAAGGCAGCCTCGATGCTGTTGGGAATATAGCCATCTGCATCAGCGTTCCAGCTTGATCCCCACTCCTCATCGTAATAGCCCAGGTTCTCCAACTTACAGATGCTATCACCATCGATCAGCAGCTCAAGCGCCAAGGCAAACTTACGGTCAGGATCGTATTTATCCTTGGGAGCGTTCTTATACTCACCCTTGAACTCAATGGCACCCATCGTATAGCGGTCGCCTATGGAACAAGTCATGTAAGAGCGCTCAGCCTTCATTCCGTACTGCTCTTCCAGTTGCTTGACAACATCGGCAGGAAGTTCCGGATAATTATAATCTTCCTTCCGAAGACTCTTTATTTCAAGTCGCTTACGCGATTTCAAATAACTGTCAGTGGCGATGACCATACCCCACTCGTTTTCGGTCTTGTCTTTAGGATTGACATACTCGAAACGGGCACAGAGCGCAGGAATCTCTTCACGACCGTGAATCTCACCAATGCTCGGCGTGTTACCATCGGGATCCTTCAGCACCTCATCCACAAACCTCACCTTCACAATCCCATTGGCTGTGAGCAGATTGGTATATTGGGCAGCATTACGACGGAACATCTCCTGCTGTTCCCATACACGGCGCCAGACATCGAAGTACTCCGCATTATCTTCGGTTTTCTGCGGTTCCTCGATGTTTGCCCAATAAAGCATGTGCATGTATTTCCCATCCCCACCGATGAGGAACATCGGTAAGGGCGTGGTATCGTTCTCCTCAATGATGCTATCGATAACGACCGCCACTGAATCCGTACGATCAGCAGAGGTTATCTGACTCTTGTTCTTACAGCTGATCATCATGACCATCACGCAGATGGCCGCAAGCATTAGTTTCTTCATTTGTCGGTTATGATAAATCTGGAACCATTCCAGGTTAGGCGAAAATCCCTCTTACCAGAAGGAGTATAGTAAGAAAACACGATGGTCTTTCCCTGACGAGGAAGTGCGTGTGATGTAGCCTCGGTGCCATCAGGAGCCTCAAAGCCAAGACCCAGCTCATCACCATACACCACCTTCATCTTTCGGGTAGCATTGTTGTACTTGTAGAAAGTAACACCTGTGTACTGTCCGGCAATGGCTTTCCCATTCATAAAGAGGTCGTTGGAGAGAGCCACCAGCTTATGCTTCTTGTCGGCATAGTTCCAATAGCAGCACTCAATGACCAATCGGTAGGTGTTGTCATCATCCGTGTCGGTTGACTCATAGCCCACATACCCGTTCTGTACATCAACGATGAGATCATCACCAGGCATCTGCTTCATACCATTCTTGTAGAAGTCCCATGCTTCCCTCATCCCATTGAGCGACTCATCTGTCTCATCCTCCTGTGAGAGAAAGGCTGCAACGAAGTCCTTGATGTTGGGAGAAGTACCCTTGAAGCTGACAGTTATATCATCCAAACCATCATCATAGACATAGGGTTCCGTTTTGGCATAGACCGGCTTCATGCCATCCCATGTGAAGGTATGTACCACCGGCCCGTCGCCACTCCAGTCTTGCACGGTCACGTTCTTACCCGTCTTCGGCAGATTACAGAATATCTGCTTATTCTCTCCCTTGTCGCCCCATCGGTATCCCTTCAGGATATCAGGCTCCGGGGTGAGTGTTTTCTTCTGCGGATCGTAGTCGTAGGTACATAGTACCTCTATACAGGGATCCGTGGGCTTACCCAAAAGTACCGCCAGCAGTTTATGACCGTTGGAACGGTTCCAATAACAAGCCGACATATACTCACCGTCGGTACCTCCATCACCCACGGAGGCATATCCATTCTTGCTATCGATGGTAACGGTAAGTTCCGTTTCCTCATCAAGTACCTCCTTGGAGAGACCTTGCTCCATCGTATTCCTTATAGATCCCACCATCCATGTAGGCCAAGTCTGGTCGAACCGCTCCAGCATGATGCCAAAGCTGCCGTTGATAACATTATCGATGGTCTTGGAAGCCCATCCCTTGTTAATCACTTCAAGTGGTGTACTCTCAAACCGCATATCCTGTGCCAAGACAGAAAAAACGGATAAAAAGCCCATGGTTAGTATGAGCGATACTCTTTTCATCTTATTCAGTTTCTATGATATGACAAATACGATCCATTGTTTGTTCCATTCCCCCTCCTTCAGGAAGGAACGGAGCAGGCAGCCAATGGATTTTGAATCCTCTTCTTTCCATTCCCCTGAACCATGTCATCTGTCGTTTGGCAAACTGATGAATGGCAATCTCCAGCTGTCGGAACATCTCTTCGTAGGAGAGTTTACCGATGATATACTCCGTTACGTACTTATACTCCAGTCCGTAGTAGATCAGGTTTTCTGCAGGAATACCACTGTCGAGCAGTCCTTTCACCTCCTCCACCATTCCCTCCTCCAGTCGTTGCTGGAGTCGTCGGGTAATACGCTGTCTTCTTACCTCCCTATCCACATCCACACCTATTATTATATAGGGTATCTTCGGGAACTGCCGTTCCTCCATGGGAGTGTGCAGATTATACGTTTCTATCTCGATGGCTCGGATGGCCCGTTGCACCGTATCCACATCCGTGCGGTTATGCATATTCGAGCCCGTCTGTTTCTTCAGGTCAACCAGCATCTCCGTCAGCTCTTCCAACGAGCGGTCGGCCAACTCTTCCCTCAGTTCAGGGTTCTGCGGTACAGGCGAGAGTGAATACCCTTTCAGTACCGACTCGATATACAATCCTGTTCCTCCGCAAAGGATGGGTTGTGCCCCTCTGCTGATGATATCCTCATACGCCTGGAGGAAATCCTGCTGGTATTGAAAGAGATTGTATTTTGTTCCCGGCTCGCAGATATCAATCAGATGGTACGGAATCTTTAATCTTTCATCTTTGTTGTTTAATGTATAATCCTCCAGATCCTTACCCGTACCGATATCCATACGGCGATATACCTGACGACTATCAGCACTGATAATCTCCCCGCCTACTCTGGCGGCGAGGGCAACGGCCAACGAGGTCTTGCCACAGGCTGTAGGTCCGAGTATGGTAATCAGCCGCTGCATACACTACTTCACGATGCGATTAACACGCTTCATTCCCTGATAGCTCACGCTCGGCTGTTTCTCCAGGTAACTGATAATCATGTCAGCCGTCTGCTTATTGATGCTATGTCCCTGATCCTTTCTGGGAGAGTCGCAGATGGAAGTCACGTAACTACTGGTCACCACCCGATACGTCTTTTTCATATTCAGTTTCTTACCATCGGGGGTAAATACCTTCAGATCCTTGATATGCTGCGGATCCCCCTTGTCGTAGGTCACCTCACACTTGATTCCTCCCACTCGTGGGAAGCCATAGCCGTCATTCTGTCCGCAGGCAATGAGCATCTGGTACAGCTCCTTACCCGTAAGCTCCATTACTACGGCATCATTTCCAAAGGGATCCAGCTGCAGGATATCACTTACCGTGATAGCACCCGCATCATGTTCCTCATAACGTATTCCTCCCGTATTCTGGATAGCCACATCAGCACCCGACTCGCTCATAAAGGCGTCGCATATCATGCAGCCCAACTCCTCATAGCATGTAAATGGCGTTTCAGCAACGGTCAGCTGACGGTGGAAATCAGGGTTCTCACTGAAGAAACGAACCATCTCTTCTACCACCTTATTCTTCTTGGAGAAGGCACGCACATCGATATTCTCGGCTTTCTTCGAGATTACCTTTCCGTCTTCCACCACCAGTGTGGTATGCGTAACCTTTTTCAGCTTGTTCACATTCTGGGTAATCAATATTCCGTTATGCATCTCCCCGCCTTTGAGCTGCGTATGTGTATGACCGCCGATGATCAGATCCACCCAAGGCACATCCTTCGACAGTTCCACATCATCCTCATAGCCGATATGAGTAAGCAGGATGGTCACATCGCACTTCTCCCTCAGCCAAGCATACTTTTGCACCGTTTCCTTGACAGGCAGGAAAGAGATACCCTTCACATTATCGGGGTGCGAATCAGGAATACCACGAGTTCCCAACTGCACAACACCTACCACACCCACTTTCACTCCTTCCACATCGAAGATCTGGTAAGGAATGCAATGAATGCCCCATTCCGGGTCAGGCTGGATATTGGCACAGATATGACGGAAATTGGAAAGACTGATCAGTTTCGCCATACCATCCTGATGGGAGTCGAACTCATGGTTGCCCAACGTCGAGGCATTGAAGCCCACCTGATTCATCAGTGCCACCATGGGATAAGCAGGAATCTCATACCGGTCGTTCAAGGGATCGCCCGTACGGTTATCACCTGCTGAGAACACCAGCAACGAAGGATAAAGCGCGCGCAGACTGTCTGCGATGGCTGCCAGTTGGGGGAAAGCCTCAATGGCTGCATGCATGTCGTTGGCCGACAAGATATGTACCTCTTTCTTTTCCGCGAAGAGGGTTACCGACCAACACAGTGTTAATAAGACTAGTAGTTTTCTTTTCATATTTTCTTTTCTTTAAATTTTATCTTCTGGTTTTCAGTCAGCGGCGCATCATGATCAATCAGATGGCCCCATGCATCGAAGACCTCCACAGACGCTATCTTCTCTCTGTCGAGATCCTTGACAACGAAGTATCTGAGCAAGGCATGTTTCACCTTTGCCCCTTCGAACACCTCCACGTATCGTCTGTTGACCTTTACCCGCATATGCTGAGATTTGTAATAATAACGGCACAAAGATAAACAAAAAAAATGAATCTACGCGTTTCTTGTCGTTTATTCTTCTATCTAATCCGATAAGAAGTGGGACCAGTACGGTTGAACCGAAGGCCACGAACAGGAATTGCACGCCTACGATGGTCTTGCCTGCCGGGGTTAGTGTCTGATTATTCATCTTTTTGGTGTTGATAATGTTCTTAGGTTAGTGTCTCAGAACCTCCACTTCAGAGCGAGGGTAGGATTGACAAAGAAGGATTTGTCGTTGTATGTATTGTAGATGAAGTTATTACTGATCTCGCACTCCGTACCGATGCTCAGATTAGCGGTGGCATTGTACCAGAGCTGCGGTTCGGTAAGGAGCACCAGCTGTCCGTGATGGTTAGCTTTCTCTCCGCGCCACAGGTCGATAAAGCCCGTGAAAGCCCATTTCCCCAACGGTAAGTTCCATACCCCGGTAAGCTGCATACTATGGTAAGCCGACGTATAGTCGTAGCTCTTGAAATAGCGTTTATACATCAGCTGTAACGAGTAAGAAGCCGAAAGCGCAGGATTCCATCCGTTATAGGCCATACCCACCAGCGCCGCCTGCTGAAAACTACCGCTCTTACTCAATCCGCCATTATACTCCACATGAGCAGCGAACTTCGATCCCTTATATAGATTCAGTTCACGGGAAATCTCCGTATAAGCACTCTCCGTGAACTTCCTACTGAAGTCAACATCCACGAAATAGAACCACGAACCCCACGAGTCAAGCTTGAACTGTTCCAAGGTCATGGTCACCTTCGGTCTTCCGGCCTCCTCATCCGGATAAATGTTCCTACCTAAATCATAGTGCAGCTGTACATTCTGAGCCTGCACTCCAACGACTGCCATCAACAGCAGTCCACCTATCAACAATCTTTTCATAAACAGTTTATTATTGTATCACCTTAATATATATACCATCAAATGCCGCACCCATTCCGAAGCAGTCGAGCGTCTCACGGTCGGTTATGCTCTTCAACACCACAAACCGCGGATAGAACGTAGCCTTGAAGCCGTAGCCACATTCGTTCACGTTGCGGTATTCAAATCCGTTACCCTTCAGTTCAGCCGGTCGTCCATCCGCACTCTTACCCGTAGCAATATTGTGCCTTACGTTGGCACAGTCGAAATGCACCTTGTTCTTACCTGCCGCACGGAAGGTGATATGTCCGCCCATCATCGACTCATACCGCTGGTCCCATTGCTGGAAGGAATATTCCTTTCCAATATTCCCCGGGTCTTCTGGCGTAAGGAGCGACTTTGTGAACCACTTGGGCATTTCACAACTGTAGCTCATTTCACCCATCGTCAGCTCCTTCTCAGTCTTCGGGTTCGTCCAAGTGCCCTTCATCGTCTCGTCCCAATTCTCATTTTTATATTGAAGGTTCATCACTCCAGAGATCGTACCGTCGGCTTGGTATTCATTCAAGTAGTAGAAATCGGTTCCATCATACTGCTGTACCGATCCTACCACCATGATAGGAGCAGGGTTCTTTGCCTTGGGATAGTAGATATAGCCAGCCACTGTACCCTCTTCTGTTTTTTGGAAGACGATGTTTACAGGAATCCGTCCATCGAGCATCGCATCGAAGCGATGACAAGGATAGTTCAGCAGTCCGCTGAAATCAACGTAATCATCATCCTCCATGGCCCATGTATTCTCGAAATACTTCACGAGTTTGTGCCCCTTCCAGCGGTAATAGGTAGTAACCCTATGCAAAGGACCCGCGCTCAACACTGCCTGAATATATTTCTTCTCAGCATCACACGTAGGCTCACCAATACCGTTGTAACCTTCTGCCTCGATGAAACGATGGTTCCCCTGATCCCACAGCAGCGCCTCGTGGTAGGTATTATTGGCGTAGCCGCCCAGATACCCTAAGTAGATGTCGGCATCAAGATAGCCGTCGAAGTTCAGGTCCTCCTCGGAAACTGTTCCATGAAGCTCCGCCATTTCCTCAGAAATAGGTTCGAGCAGTTCATAGGAAAACTCCTGGATAAGCTGGTTACCCACATAGGCCCCCACCTTCACATGCGAGATCTGCCCCTCAGCATTCTTCACCTTGGTACTCTTGAACGAAAAGGCGCTCCGCTCATGTTGGCCGTTAGTCTGTGCCTGCACCGAAATGGTCAGTGCCAGCATGATCAAAAACAATATTCTTCTCATACGGCGACAAAAATACAAAAAAAAAGTCGCCCGACAAAATCGGGCGACTATAATTTTAGCCTGTTGGCTATGATTATTTCAACTCAGCGAGGTACTTAATGGTGCGAACCATCTGAGAAGTGTAAGAGTTCTCATTGTCGTACCAAGCAACAACCTGTACGAGAGAGTTGCCATCACCGATCTTGCTTACCATAGTCTGGTTAGCATCGAACAGTGAACCGAACTTCATACCGATGATGTCGCTAGAAACCAGCTTCTCCTCTGTGTAACCGAAGCTCTCGTTCTGAGCAGCCTTCATAGCAGCGTTGATACCCTCAACAGTTACCTCACCCTTAACAACAGCGTGCAGGATAGTGGTAGAACCTGTAGGAGTCGGAACGCGCTGAGCAGCACCGATC
>OMXE01000035.1 GCA_900314935.1 uncultured Prevotella sp. | reverse complement strand
TCATAGTCTCATCATCCAACAAATAAACAAAGCTGTTTACCTCAACTGTTTTTTTCTCATCATTAGATGCGGATAATGACAAACAGGCGCCCATCATTATAATAAATAGTAGTCTTCTCATCATTATATCTCTTTAGTTTGTTAATTATCTGTTACAAATTTACGAAATTAGTGAATCGGAATGAACGCATATAAAATGTTTACTTCACAAACACCTTTCGACCGTTTACAATATTCAATCCCTTTTGCATGCGATTGAGTCGCTGACCCTGAAGATTATAAATAGAATTGAAGAATTGAAGAGTTGAAGAATTGAAGTTCTTTGTTTCTTCCTCATTGATCAATTCTTGTATTCCTGTCGTTATTGTCTCAAATTCGCCAGTGAAGACCTCGCTACTGTTCTCCATGGTTACAGTGTATCGACCTTTTGCGAAGGCAGAGATGTCGATGTTGAGACCTACAATGCTACCAGCGTTGATGGTCTTCTCATAGACTACTTGGTCTGATTCGTTTGTAATGCGCACTAGATAGGCCTCATCGAGCGGGTTCAGACGAATATCTAACAGTTGGTTGTTGTATTCACCATACAACGTCTCAACATTGTCTTCCCTGGTCCTAGCCTTTGGCTTTGTCTTGATGGTATGGGTGAAATCGAAGCGGTGTTTTTTAGCTCCCATGCTGAATGGATCTTCCTCTTCACTGTTGTAATAGATGATTTCATCACCGGCTTTACAAAAAAGAAGACCGACTCCAACTCCTGCCCATCTTGCACATAGATTAAGCCATGGATAATACTGGCTTCCAACACCTTCAAGCCAACGTTCCACAATAGGTGCAGTATTTATATACTGTAAATCTAAATACGTACCTTTGAAGCCTGGTATGCTACCTGACATTTTGGTCACTTGCAAAACACGATCATGATTTTGTATGATATCGCCAGTAGAAAGCGTGAAGTCGTAGAGCAGTTCAAATTGTTGTTTACCCTTGCCAGCATAATACACTTTTTTGTCCTGTTCATACCAAGCTCCAATATACTCTCCACTTTTATCCCAGTTCGAACCTATTCTATCATACAGCATTCGTTTGGCTGTCTGTCCATTTATGATAGTATCACCATCGAAATAATAGTATTCGAAATATTCTTCTGTTTGCTCCTCATCAGCGAGCCTTACAGCCCACACCTTATCGTCTTCGATGAATGGGTGATAAGCCATGTTTTCTTGATCCTTCAGTGCTACGATTTCTTTAAAGTTCTTCCAAGGCCTAGTGGCTTGATATGCACTGACAGATGCAGCCGGCACATGCAGCGTGGCGTATTCTATAGAGGAATCCTTAAATGCATTACTATAATTATCATCATAAGTGATTGGTACACTCTTAGCATAGCAATATACATCCGTCAATTCTGTACAACGAGTAAATGCCTGATCGAGGATGGCTCTAGTTCCACTACCAATGGTAACCGAAGTCAAACCGCTGCAACCCAAGAAAGCACCTTGCTCGATCAAGATCACGCTATTGGGGATGGTAACCGAAGTCAGGCCGCTGCAACCATCGAAAGCATAAGGGCTGATGACGGTCACGCTGTTGGGGATGGTAACCGAAGTCAGGCCGCTGCATTCATAGAAAACATATTCGTCAATGAAGGTCACACTGTTTGGGATGGTAACCGAAGTTAGACCATTACAACCATGGAAAGCATAACTGCCGATGTAGGTCACGCTGTTGGGTATGGTAATAGAAGTCATACCGCTACAGCCTGAGAAAGCATACTGACCGATGTAGGTCACGCTGTAAACAACGTCATCGTAGGTGATGGATTCAGGAATGGCGACATCACCCTTATATTGGTTGGGTCTGCTTGTCACTTCGGCTGTCTTTGCCTCGCTGTCTAAGTTGTAGTAGATGCCATCAATCTCTATGGCATCTGCACTCGCCAGCATAGGCAAGAAAGCCATAATAAATAATAATGTCCGTTTCATATCTGTTTTATTTTTTTCTCTAACTATTGTCTATTATCCCTTCGCTCGGCTTTGCCGCTTTGCTATGCGAAGAACTATTAACTAGTAAGTATCTGTTCCAGTGTAATATCTGGGTTACTCTCTCCGAACACATCTTTCTTCAGCTTCAGCTTACGATGCTGGACAGCAGAGATGGTGATGCAGTAGATGTTGCCGATGGTTCGGTTGCTGATGCCGAGTCGGGTGAGGATACACAGGCGGATATCGTCTTCCTGCATTTCGGGATACTGCTCACGTATATGAGCAAAGCGGTTATTATCAATGGCATTGAGCGTACGCTCTATCTCACTCCATTCATGAGGACTGAGGGTGATGAGCGAATCACCGCTTTGGTTGAGTTTCTGGATCACCGCGGTACGTTCGAGGATGTGGTTTTGCAGGAATGCTACCACTTCGTTGGCCTGATGCAGTTGAGCCTTTTGATGTGCGGCCTCCTGCTGAAGCTGACGTTTCTCCTGTTCCTGCAGGAGTAGCTCGTTTTCCAGTTTCGATTGCTCTAATTCACGTTCCCGACGTTGTGCCCGCATTCTATACCGAACAGCCAGTATCATCGCTAAGATGACAATGAGTGATGCTATAATAGTAATAAGGAGCGTACGACCATACATCTTTGAGCGGTAATCCAGTTGCTGGTTCTCCATTTCCTGACGTAACGTCTCCTGATAGTACTGGTCTTTTTGGTCAAGCGCCTTGTAATAGAAATCCTCTATCTGTAGGAAGGCTTCATCCACACTGTCCTCAACCTGTGTTGCACCCATCCGTCTGAGCGCAATCTTGGCAAGGTTGCTTTGTACGATATAGGCCAGATGAACATCATTACCTGGATCTATCTGCCGATACACTGTTTCTGCCGAATCGAGCATGTTCAGACTGAGATAACAGCGGGCCAGCACTTGTTGTGTGCCAGGTTTCAGATTGGTTGTCGCTACAGATTCAGCACGATGGGCAAGGTCGAGTGCCTGACGATAGTCTTCCTGGGCCCAGACAATGTTCGCACGACTGGTGAGTGTCTGGCACATCATATCCTTCATCTGTTGTTTCTCTGCGATATCGTAAGCACGGTTGATGAAACCGAGCGCTTCGTCGAAAGAGCCTTCTGCGTTGAAAGCCACCTGTGCCGCGTATGTACCAGCATAATCAAGCAACATGACATAATTCCGCTCATTGTCGGGGTGCTGCTCATACACGGACAGGGCTTTCTTCATCAGTTTCAATGCTTCCTCTGGATTACTTTGTGATAATGCTTCCGCCAATCGTTGATATGCAATATAATGGGTGTGCCAATCCTCAGACGCCTCTGACAATTGTATGGCCTTTCGAAGCAATGTCTCTCCCTGATAGATGCTATCGTTGGCCAAAGCAGTTTCAGCTTCCTCCAGACAACGTGCTGCCGTCTGGGGATCTGACTGCTGACTGCAAGACATCATCAACAGGCCTATTATAAATATGTACAATGCTCTTTTATACATTGATATCATCTTTTCATTACTTCTTGATTGCAAAGATACGATATTATTCTGAATGTTGTATCAGTTACCTATGGAAAAGATGCAAACAAGGTAAAAGCAAAATCTGCTGCAAATCAGTAGATTATAAAATATCGTTCGCTGTATCCTATGGAAAAGAATAAGCGAGGGTATGGAAAGAGGGTTATAAATTTGGCTTTTTGCTCGCTTATTTGTACTTTGGCTTCGCCGAAGATACTTTCGTTCGAGAATGCAAAAGAAAAACTCGTATTTCTTTTGCATTCTGCTCACTTAATCGTATCTTTGCATCCAGTTATCAAAAAAAGAAGAATGAAAAGATTGTTTGTTATTTTTGCGCTGACCATCGTAACGATGAGCGCATCAGCACAGTTATTGTACAAAATTTCGGGTAAGGGATTATCATCTCCCTCTTATATTGTAGGTACCTACCATCTGGCTCCTGCCTCGTTCGCTGACTCTATTCCCGGTATGCGGAAGGCCATGGCCGATTGTCAGCAGACCTATGGTGAACTGGTGATGGAAGAAATGCTTGGTGCCGATAGCTTGGCTGTTCTGCAGCAGGCGTTGATGCTGCCCGAAGGGATGACACTTGAGAAACTGTTCACGGCCGATGAGATGAGTCGTCTGAATGCCTACATGAAAGAGGTGCTCGGCATGGATCTGACCAATCCGTTACTCTCTCAGCAGATGGGAAAGATGACACCTGTTGCCTTGAGTACGACATTGTCGTTGCTCAACTATATGAAGAGGACCGGCAGGATTGATGTGCAGAACGGTATTGACAGCTATTTCCAGAAGGAGGCCGTTGCTCAGGGAAAGGGTATTGGCGGACTGGAGACAATTGCTTTCCAGATTAAGACGCTCTACCAGGGAATGTCGCTGGAGCGACAGAAGGAACAGCTGATGTGCTTAGTGGATAACGCCGCCTTTATGGATGATATGACCGACCGTGTTGTGAAGGCTTATTTTGCACAGAATCTGGATGCTATCAAGGAGGCGTTGGATACAAAGATGCACAACAATTGCGATAGTACCCCTGAAGAGGAGGCTGCGCTCATTGATAACCGTAATGCCGACTGGCTGACGAAGATGCCGGCTATCATGGCACAGAAGCCTACACTCTTTGCCGTGGGTGCTGGTCATCTGCCCGGTGAAAAGGGCGTACTGAACCTGCTGCGGAAGGCTGGTTACACCGTGGAAGGCGTCAAATAAAAGAATAAAGATATCAAACTAATTAACATAAAAGAAGTATGAAAAGATTAATTGCTTTGACTGTCTTCGCGACAGCAACCATGGGTGCCTTTGCCCAGAAGGCAATGACCGCTCCTCCTGGAGGAAAGGTTATCAGTGATGAATTGATCGGTATCTTCTTCGAGGATATCAGTAGTGCCGCCGATGGCGGTCTGTATGCCGAACTGGTGCAGAACGGCTCGTTCGAGTATGCGCCGTCCGACCGTGACGGCTGGGGACCAGGTACTGCATGGCGTGCCATCCGTCCTGGACACTCACTGGGTTACATGGAACCACGCATGGATAATGGTATCCATCCGAACAATCCTACTTATATGCGACTCCATACGGAGCGTGCAAAGGAGTATTACGACTATCGTGGATGGAAAGGCTTTGGAATCCAGAACGATGGTTTCGACGGCTTCTCGTTGAAGGAAGGTGCGAAATACAACTTCTCGGCCTTCTTCAGAAACATCGGCGAGAGCAAGCAGGTGCGCGTGGCCTTGGTAGAGCAGGCAAGACAGCAGGGATTCAGACCCGCTGATCCCAAGATACTGGCAGATACAACGTTTACCGTGAATTCTACTTCATGGAAGAAGTACGAATATGAGCTCACCTGTGCTGCAGAAAGTAAGAACGCCGTGCTGCAGATCCTCGTACTGAATACAGGTGATCTGGATATTGACATGGTGTCGCTGATGCCGCAGGATACTTACAAAGGACATGGTCTGCGTAAGGATCTGGCTCAGGCACTGGCCGACCTCCATCCGAAGTTCATGCGCTTCCCCGGTGGCTGTGTGGTACATGGTGGTGGCGAAGGATTCTGGGATACCTATCGCTGGAAGACTACCGTAGGACCGAAGGAGCAGCGCAAAGGCTTGAGAAACACCTGGGGCTATCATCAGAGTATGGGACTGGGTTACTATGAGTATTTCCAGTTCTGTGAGGACCTCGGTATGGAGCCGCTGCCTATTCTGCCTTGTGGCGTGAGCTGTCAGGGTACGAACGGCGGCTGGGGCATGAGAGACCAGGCGCAGGATGTGGTGCCGATGAGTGAGATGGACGAGTGGGTGAACGAGGCACTCGACCTGATTGAGTGGGCCAACGGCGATGTGAACACGAAATGGGGACGCATCCGCGCTGAGGCCGGTCATCCGAAACCCTTCGGACTGAAGTACCTCGGACTGGGTAACGAGGAGCGTATATCACCGGAGTTCATCGAACGCTTCAAGTATATCTATGAACGGGTGACAAAAGCACATCCGGAGATCGTTATCGTAGGTACCGCCGGACCGGGTTCTCATCCTGGTAACCGCGACT
Source organism: uncultured Prevotella sp. (assembly GCA_900314935.1). Lineage (GTDB taxonomy): Bacteria > Bacteroidota > Bacteroidia > Bacteroidales > Bacteroidaceae > Prevotella. Next base: position 4,950 of record OMXE01000035.1, on the reverse strand, counting down.
TCGAAGCTGGTTGGAAGCTGGCCGACGAGCTGGGAATGCCTATCCTCGACGAGCATTACTATGAGCCGCGTAACTATTTCCTGAATACTCGTCAGTATGACAAGTATCCTCGCGACCGTAAGACAAAGGTGTATCTGGGTGAGTATGCTGCCAAGGACAAGAAACTGATTGATGCACTGGCCGAGGGTCTGTACCTGTTGCATGTAGAACGCAACGGTGATGTGGTGGCCATGACCAGCTATGCACCATTGTTCGCAAGGAAGAATGCTACGAACTGGAATCCCGATTTGATCTACTTCGACAACGACCGTCCGTTCCTTACCTGCAGCTACTATGTACAGCAGTTCTTCGGACAGAGCAGCGGTCAGTACTACTATGGTGACTGTGTGACCTTTGATGGCGATGCTGCCGGTGTGGTACAGCCTGTTGAGAATTCTCCGTACGGACAGTCGGTGGTGCTCAACACCAAGACCCGTCAGTTGTTCGTGAAGATCTGTAATGCAGGGGAAACAGCCAAGAAGGCCAATATCGACCTGAGTCGTTTCAAGAGTATGAAGAAGGTGATGACGAAGACTGTTCTCAGCGGACAGCCTAATGATGAGAACAACTTCGACGTGCAGCCGATTGCTCCGAAGAGTGAGACCATCAAGGCACAGAAGAAGATGACACTCGACATTGCACCTTACTCCTTTGTGATGCTGCAGGTGGCCCTGTAATGATTCTATAGATGATTATATAAAAATAAGGTGGAACTCAAATGAGCTCCACCTTATTATTATACGAGTTCCACTTTATTGATGTCCTGCTCTTTGTCGCAGTAGTGGCATTTCAAAACGCCCTGTTCTTTATCGATGACATGGAACACGGTGTCCATGGGTTCGTTGTTGGTGACGCACTTCGGATTGTTGCATTTCACGATACCCTTGATCTCGTCGGGCGTCTCCACGGTTTTCTTCTCCACTACCTCGTAGTCGCGTATGATGTTGAGAATGACTTTCGGTGCCACCACGGAAAGACGGGAGATCTCATCGTCGGTGAAGAACTTGTCGCTGACTTTGATGATACCTTTGTTTCCCACTTTCTGGGAGGGGTAGTTGATACCGATGGTGACAGGGGTGTCCAAGTCGAACAGTCCTAACAGACTGGCCACCTGATAGGTTTTGCTTGCGGGGATATGGTCAATGACGGTGCCGTGCTCAATGGCGGCAACCAGACGTTCTTTCTTGTTCATCGTATGATCGTTTTATCGTTCTTAACTTCTTCCAAGGTGATGCCTAACACATCACAGATAATGGCCTCGCGGGCGTACAAACCGTTCTGAGCCTGCTGGATATAGTAGGCATGTGGGTTGTCGTCAACATCGTAGGCAATCTCATTGACACGGGGTAGGGGATGGAGGATCTTCATGTTCGACTTAGTACTGCCAAGCATGTCGGCACGGAGGATATAGACGTTCTTCACGCGCTCATATTCCATCAGGTCGGAGAAACGCTCTTTCTGTACACGGGTCATATAGATGATGTCAGCATCGGCAATCACCTTCTCGTTGAAGGCTGTATGTTCCTGGAACTTGATACCGTGCTCCTTGCAATAGATCTTATACTCGTTGGGCATGGCCAGCTCCTTAGGAGCAACGAAATGGAAAGTGGGGTTGAAGTGCCGCATGGCCATGATGAGGGAGTGTACCGTACGACCGTATTTGAGGTCGCCCACCAAGTAGATGTTCAGGTTCTCTAATGTGCCCTGTGTCTGGTAGATGGTGTAGAGGTCGAGCATGCACTGTGAGGGATGCTGATGGGCGCCGTCGCCAGCGTTGATGATAGGTATCGGCGCAATCTCACTGGCATACTGGGCTGCTCCTTCAATGAAGTGGCGCATGGCAATGACATCGGCATAATTGCTCACCATCAGAATGGTGTCTTTCAATGTCTCACCTTTTGTGCCACTGGTAACCTTGGGATCGGCAAAACCGATTACTCTTGCACCAAGACGGTTGGCGGCTGTCTCGAAACTCAGACGGGTACGGGTGGAGGGTTCAAAGAATAGGGTAGCCACAACCTTACCCTTGAGAATCTCACGGTTGGGGTGTTTTTCGAACTCTTGCGCCATCTCTATCATATAGAGAATTTTCTCCTTGGAGAGGTCGGCAATGGTTACAAAATTTCGTTTTTCCATCTATGTAACGTGTTATATTTCCAAATTCGAGCGCTAAGTTACGCATTATTTTCGATTTATGAGGGATATTTTCAAAGATTTATTGTATTTTTGCAGAAAAATAAAGAATGAAGTCATGAGAAAAGCATTCATCAAGTTCCTGTGGGGCGCACTGATCAGTGTGTTCGCCCTGCTTATTATAGGCTTTATTGCCATATGGAACGGTTGGGTAGGCTATATGCCTGACATGGAAGATCTGCAGAATCCGATCAGTCGTTCTGCATCTCAGATATTCTCAGCAGATGGGAAGGTGATGGGCACATGGAATGCATCACGCGAGAATCGTATCATGGTTGATTATAACAAGCTCTCGCCAGATCTGGTGCGTGCACTCGTAGCCACTGAGGATGAGCGTTTCTATGAGCATTCGGGAATAGACTTCATCGCACTCGGTCGTGCCATCGTGAAACGCGGACTGATGGGACAGGCCAGTGCAGGTGGTGGTAGTACGATTACGCAGCAGTTGGCCAAGCAGCTCTATACAGAGAAGGCAAAGAGCACACTGGAGCGTATCTTCCAGAAACCCATCGAATGGGTGATCGCCATTAAACTGGAACGTAATTTCACGAAAGAGGAAATCGTTGCGATGTATCTGAACTACTTTGATTTCCTGCATAATGCGGTGGGTATCAAGACGGCCTCGAATACTTATTTTAATAAGGAACCGAAAGAACTGACCTTGGAAGAGTCAGCCACACTGATAGGAATGTGTAAGAACCCATCGTTCTTCAATCCTGTGAGATATCCCGAACGTTGTACCGAACGTCGTAATGTGGTTCTAGCACAGATGGTGAAACAGGGATATCTCTCGCAAGCTGCCTATGATTCTACACGTGTCAAGCCGATTTCCCTTAACTTCCACCGTACCGATCATAAGGACGGCGTGGCTACTTATTTCCGTGAGTTCCTACGTCAGTATATGATGGCCGAGAAACCGGATATGAAGAATTATCCTTCCTGGAACCGTAACCAGTACATGATCGACTCTGCCGCATGGGTAAATGATCCGTTGTACGGATGGTGTAATAAGCACAGAAAGAAGAATGGAGAGACATATAGTATCTATACCGACGGACTGAAGATCTTCACGACCATCGACACGCGAATGCAGAAATATGCCGAGGAGGCTGTGTATAAGCATGTGGTGAAGTATCTGCAGCCGGCATTCAACAAAGAGAACAAGACAAAGGCTAATGCTCCTTTCTCGAGCGCTCTCACGGCAAAAGAGGTGAAGGGAATCCTGAACAGGAGTATGCTTCAGAGCGAACGCTATCGTGTGCTAAAGGCATCGGGAGCATCGGATGAAGAGATACGGGAGAATTTCCGCACGCCAGTGGAGATGTCGGTATTTACCTATGCTGGTGAGAAAGACACGGTGATGTCGCCGATGGACTCTATTCGCTATATCAAGAAGTTCCTCAGGTCGGGATTTGTTAGCATGGATCCGCACACCGGAGCCGTGAAGGCTTATGTGGGTGGACTCGACTATGAGCACTTCACATACGACATGGCATTCATGGGACGCAGACAGGTGGGATCAACTACCAAGCCGTATTTGTATGCTTTGTCGATGGAGAACGGACTGAATCCTTGTGATGTGGCACCGAACGTGCAGCGTACCTATGGTAACTGGACACCAAGAAACGGTAGCAGGGCACGCTATGGTCAGATGGTAACGCTGAAATGGGGTCTCGCACAGTCGAATAACTGGATCTCTGCCTACCTGATGAGCAGAATCAATCCTCAGGACTTCCTGAATATCCTTCATCTGTTCGGCATCAACACGCCGGGCATAGAACCCAGTATTGTGCTCTGCCTTGGCCCGAACGAGGTGAGCGTGGGAGAGATGGTAAGTGCTTATACAACCTTTGCGAACCATGGTATTCATTGCGCTCCGCTCTTCGTAACTAAGATTGAGGATAATGAGGGAAATGTGTTGGCTGAGTTCCAACCGCGTGTAAACGAGGTAATCAGCGAAGAGAGTGCCAATAAGATGCTCGTGATGCTGAAAGGAGTGATCGATGGTGGAACGGGTAGTCGTATGCGCTACAAGTATGAGATTGATTGTGAGATGGGTGGTAAAACGGGTACGACCAACCGTAACTCTGATGCCTGGTTCATGGGCTTTACACCTTCACTGGTGAGCGGTTGCTGGGTTGGTGGTGAAGACCGTGATATCCATTTCGATTCTACCAATATGGGACAGGGTGCTAACATGGCACTGCCCATCTGGGCCTATTACATGAAGAAAGTGTTTGCTGACAGATCGCTTGGATATGATCCTAAGGAGAAATTTGATATTCCTGAAGGGTATAATCCCTGCGCATCTAAGGCAGATGAATTTGGACTCAATGGTATAGAAGAAGTCTACGAGTAGTATATATATAATAAGGTGTATTCTTCGTGGAATATCGGATAGAATATCGATAAGATTGTCGGTTTCTTGATTTTTGTCAATTATTTCGACTTTCTTCGTCCTTACCTGAAAAAAGTTCGCTGAATATTTTGCAGGTTCGCAGAAATTGTGTACCTTTGCATCCGCTTTCGCACTATTTTTACGAGTTGCGGGAGTTTCTGATAGATCTTTGAAATGCTTACATAGACAGAGAAGTAGTACGAGAAGCGGTTGCCGTTTCCTTTCATGGAACCGGCTTCCGGGTAATCGAACCGTCAATATGACATTGTCAGTTTGGCACTGACGTACTCGATAGATACGAATTGGCGTTCTGAGACAGA
>OMXE01000018.1 GCA_900314935.1 uncultured Prevotella sp. | reverse complement strand
GAGTCAGCATCCTGCGCTGAAGCAGACGCTGTCGAAGAGCAAGGTGAACGGAAGACCCATCTTCGGCTGCAGTCAGGAGGACAGGCCCCGCTATGCCTCTTTCGTGGCCACGACGAACAATCCGCACCCGCTGACCGATGCCACGGGCAGCAGACGATACATCTGTCTGACAGTGCCCAAGAACCAGCTGATTGACAACACGGGGGAGATAGACTACGGACAGCTGTATGCCCAGGTGCTCCACGAGCTGCTTGAGCTGAAGGCGCCCTATTGGTTCACTCCTGCGGAGGTGAAGCGAATCCAGGAGCTCAACCTGAACTACATGGAACAGAAGGACATAGCCGAGATCGTAAATGCCACCTTCCGCTTGCCGAAGGAAGGTGAGCTGCCGAAGTACATGAACTGCGGGGATATCCTCAAGGAGATTCAGCAGGAGTATCCTTCAGTAAAGAGTGATAGGAGTACAAGAATTCATCTAGGACTGGCCATGCGGGAAATGGGGTTTGAACATGTATTACGTAAAAACATCTCGTATTACAAAATTGCACACCAAAAGGTAGCATAAGGTATATCTGGGTTAGATGTAGGTTAGATGTAGGTTAGATGTTTAGCCATCATCTAACCCACCTCAAACCCTTTGCAGCAAGGCCTCTCAAGCACATAGGGTTAGATGTTGGGCTGAAAAACGCTAAAGCAATTCAAAAATAGTTTGGAAGTTAAGAATATTGTTTGTAACAAGGACGGTTCCGTACGCAAAGTAGTGCGCTAAAAGCAAGCTTTGTCAAGTCGTTGATTTGACATATATCAAAAATAGCAGGTGGTTTTGAAAAAAATCGCCTGTTATTTCTTGTATATATTCTAAAAATGTATTACCTTTGCACCCGCATTCGTGAGAATGCATTCCGTTAAAGTTTTCATAGGTTAGTAGTTTGATAGATTTAAGGTAAAGATTATGTTATTAGATTTTGAAACAACTATGATGCTGGCGGTAACATTTGTTATGACAATACTTAGTATTGTTACTTTAGTTAACACCAACATCCGTTAGAATTGTTTTCAGGAGGCCGACGTGAGTGATTCATATCGTCCTCTTTTTTTTTGCCCTTTTCTCTCCAAACTCTAAAGAATACTTAAAAAATGCTCATTTAATCAATATTTTGCATAATAAAGCACTTAAAAGGATTCCTATTTGCGGAATTCTCAGTAAATTTGCAGTCAAATTTCAAAAAGAACAGATAATGAAAAGGATATTAATACCTTTCACGATATTGATTTCAACCATCGTAGCGTTCTCGTCATGTCTGAGCTCAGACAATAACGAGGTTACCTATTATGATGACTCTGCTATCTCGTCGTTCACATTAGGAACGTTGAATAGAACGATGCACACCTTGTCGTCAAAGGGTGTTGACAGCGTCTATCAGACAACCATAGCAGGTAGCAGCTATCAGTTCTATATCGATCAGGATAAGCGGGAGATCTACAATCCCGACTCTCTTCCTTATGGAACAGATGTGAAACATGTCATCTGCACGGTTATTGCCAAGAACAACGGATTGATAGGAATCAAGAGTCTTGTCAGCGATTCCGTGTTCTCCTATTCCAGTACCGACTCCATTGATTTCTCAACTCCTCGTCAGATGGTGGCCATTGCCAACAGCGGAAAGGCTACCCGTTACTATACGGTGCGTGTAAATGTGCATCAGGAGGAGGCCGATGTGTTCAACTGGGCCGACATGGGTAAGCAGGAGTATTTCTCTTCCATGAACGGTATGAAGGCAGTGGCTTGTGGCAGTCAGCTCTTCGCCTTCGGACAGAAGGACGGAAAATTGGTGGGATATGTTACCGACAATACCAATGGTAAGACATGGACAGAGCTCTCTCTTCCCGAGAGTCTTTCACAGTCGGTTAATGCCTATCAGAATATCCTGACCAAAGACGGTGTTCTCTATATCTTGCAGGATCAGCAGCTGTTACGTTCGGTTGACGGCTCCAACTGGGAGGCTGTCGGCATCACCGGTCTGAGTCGTTTGGTGGCAGCAGGAACAAAGAAGCTCTACGGAATCAGCACTTCAGGAGCCCTGATGGCCTCTGCCGATCAGGGTGCCACATGGACAGAAGAGAAGATGGACACTCCGTCGGAATGGTTGCCCGACGGCGATATCAGCTATGCCGTTCTGCCTTTGCGTACGAACAAGGATATTGAACGGTTGGTGATAGCCGGTAACCGCAGCGCAGAAGCCTATCCGAACGATGGCTATGCAGTGGTGTGGGGTAAGGTAGAGGATTTGTCTGGCGATGCAGAAGACAACAGCTGGATGTTCTACACCCAGACCACAGATAATATCTATTCTCTGCCGCGTCTCTCCAACGTCACCATCTGTAAGTATGGTGATGTCTTACTTGCCTTCGGCGGTAATGGCATCGGAGCCTGCACAGAGAGTGCCTTCTCGAAGATATATGTAAGCCTTGACGGTGGTATTTCCTGGAAGGGCAGTAAGACCTATCCTGTACCTGAAGGAATGGCCGGAAGCAATCAGGCGTTCACCTCAACGGTTGATGCCAGCAACTGTCTGTGGATCATCTTCGGTGACGGACAGGTATGGCGAGGACGACTGAACCGTCTGGGTTGGGCCAACATACAGAAGTAATAATAACGCCTTGTGTCAAGGAAAATTGAGAATTGCCAATGATGACCTTCCGCCGATCCCTTTGCACCCTGATCCTCCTGATCACCGCTGTGGCAGCGTTTGCCCAGTGGGAAGACGAGTATCGCATGGAGATTGGTGGCGGTGTAGGCATGATGAGCTACGAAGGCGACTATAACGGGAGCATCACCAGTAACATGGAACCTATGGGCTCTGTGCTGTTGAGAAGGGTTTTCAACCCGTATATGGCCTTGGCCGCAACACTGTCGTACGGTAAGCTGAAAGGAAGCCTCCGCGATGTTGCTACCTATTATCCGGAGCAGCAGAACCTTCCTGTTTCCTTCAGTAACCAGTTGGCCGACCTAAGTGTTCGCTATGAGTATAACTTCTGGCCTTATGGCACAGGACTCGACTACCGCGGTGCCAAACGACTCACCCCTTTCGTGTTCATCGGACTGGGTGTTTCGTATGCTGACACAAGCGATGGAAGCGTATTCGCAGGAAACCTGCCCATCGGAGCAGGAATCAAATATAAGATGGGAGCCCGTCTGAACTTAGGCGTGGAGTGGGCGATGCATTTCTCCACTTCCGACAAACTTGACGGCGTGGTGGACCCCTATGGTATCAAAAGCACGGGTTTGTTCAAGAACCGCGACTGCTTCTCTGCATTGCAGCTGACACTGACGTACAGCTTCATGGCGAAATGTAAAACATGTAACAATGACAAAGATGATTGATCAGTTGGATAGGAACCGTATTCCTGAGCACATTGCCATCATCATGGACGGTAATGGGCGTTGGGCTACCGAGCGAGGAAAAGACCGGAGCTTCGGCCATCAGGCGGGAGTGGAGGCTGTCCACCGCATAACTGAGGCGTGTACTCATCTTGGCGTGAAATACCTCACGCTCTATACCTTCTCTACAGAGAACTGGAACCGACCGGATGAGGAAGTGTCGGCCTTGATGGGACTGATTATCACGGCTCTGGAAGAGGAACTCTTCATGAAGAACGATGTGCGCTTGCGCGTCATTGGCGATTTCAGTCGCCTGCCCGATGATGTCCAGCAAAAACTTTCGGGTGTGATGGAGCATACAAAGGATAACAAGACCATGAGCATGGTGCTTGCATTGAGCTACTCCAGTCGTTGGGAGATCACCGAGGCGGTGAAGAAGATCGTGACCGAGGTGCATGATATGGAGGAGCTGCCCCAGAATATCCTCAAGAACTGGGTAACAGGAGGCGTGCGTGCGGAAGATGTTACCGAGGAGTTCATCAGTCAGCACCTGACGACTAACTTCATGCCCGATCCTGATCTGCTGATCCGTACGGGCGGCGAGCTGCGCATCTCCAACTTCCTGTTGTGGCAGATAGCATATGCAGAACTATACTTCTGCGATACCTACTGGCCCGACTTCGACGAGGAGTGCCTGCATCAGGCCATCATCAGCTACCAGCAGCGCCAGCGCCGGTTCGGTAAAACAGAGGCTCAGATAGAACGTGAGGCGATGTCTCAGAATGATTAATACATACTTACGATAGATGATTATAAAGAATATATATAATAAGGTGTGGAAAAGATGGGTGATCGGTTTGTCATTCATCATCTCCCCTTTATCATTCAGCACTCTCTTTGCTCAGGAAAAGATTGTCAACCCCGATATCACCTACGCTGGAATGCCCAGGGAATGTACCATTGCGGGCATCGCGGTATCTGGTGTGGAAGGGTATGAGGATTATGTCCTTACAGGTGTTTCCGGCTTGTCTGTCGGACAGGCGATTTCCGTGCCCGGTAATGAGATTACCGAAGCGGTGAAACGCTATTGGCGTAATGGTCTGTTCTCACAGGTAATCATCTCTGCCGACTCGCTCATCGGTGATAAGATCTACCTGCATATCCACCTGGCCGTCCGTCCACGTGTTACCGATATCAACTATATCGGTCTGAAGAAGAGCGAGCGTGAGGACATGGAGCAGAAACTGGGCTTGCTGAAGGGCAATCAGATCACGCCGAACATGATCGACCGCGCCAAGATCCTTGCCAAGAAGTATTTCGACGACAAGGGTTACAAGAATGCTGAGATTACCATCATGCAGCGCGACGATGTGGCCAACAAGAATCAGGTGTATCTCGATATCACCGTCGATAAGAAGATGAAGATGAAGGTACACGAGATCACTATCGAGGGTAACGAGAAGATCAGCGATAAGAAGATCAAGGGCGGACTGTTCAAGAAAGGTGCCTTCGCGTCTACCCATGAGGCGGGTAAGTTGTCAACCTTCCTGAAGAAGAAGAAATACACGCCCGAGCGTTGGAAAGAGGATAAGCAGAAGCTGATTGCCAAGTATAACGAGAACGGTTACCGTGATGCTACCATCCTCGAGGATAGTGTGTGGAACTACGACGACAAGCATGTCAATGTGTATGTCAAGGTGGATGAGGGTCAGAAATACTACATCCGCGACATCAAGTGGGTGGGTAATACCGTATATACTACCGACCGACTGAACGAGTTGCTCACCATGAAGAGTGGTGACGTATATAACCAGACATTGCTGGAAAAGCGTTTGCGTGGCGACGATGACGCTGTGGGTAACCTGTATTGGAACAATGGTTATGTGTTCTCCAACATCGATCCTACCGAAGTGAATATCGTGGGCGACTCCATCGATATCGAGATGCGCGTACAGGAGGGTCCGCTGGCACGACTCAGTCATGTGCGTATCAATGGTAACGACCGTCTTTACGAGAATGTGATCCGTCGTGAGTTGCGCACCAAGCCTGGTGACCTCTTCTCGAAGGAGGCCCTGATGCGTACTGCCCGTGAGCTTGCCTCTATCGGTCATTTCGACCCTGAGCAGGTGAGTCCTGATGTGCAGCCGAACGGTGAGGACGGTACCGTTGACGTCAACTGGAACCTGGTGCAGAAATCAAACGACCAGGTGGAGCTCTCTTTGGGCTGGGGGCAGACGGGTGTCATTGCTCGTGTCGGACTGAAACTGAATAACTTCTCCATGGCCAACCTGTTCAACAAGAACAAGGAACACCGTGGTATCATGCCTATCGGCGATGGTGAGGTGCTCTCCATCGGTGCCCAGACCAACGCCCGCTACTACCAGTCGTACAATACCTCGTACTCTACGGGATGGTTCGGCGGTAAGCGACCCAATCAGTTCACCGTGGGTGCCTTCTATTCTAAGCAGAGCGACGTGTCGCGTAACTACTACAATACTGCTTATCAGTATAATATGTACAACTACATGTATGGCTATGGTAACTATGGCTATGGCGGCTATGGAAACTATGGCTACAGCATGGAGAACTTCATGGACCCCGATACCTACGTGAAACTGTTTGGAGCCAGTGTGGCATGGGGTAAGCGACTGCGTTGGCCGGATGACTACTTCCACCTGAGCGTGGAACTGGCTTATACCCGGTATATGCTGAAGAACTGGCAATACTTCCTGATTCAGAATGGTAACTGTAACAACCTGAACTTGGGTATTACCATCTCACGTTCTTCTACCGATAACCCTCTGTTCCCACGCTCCGGTTCGGAGTTCATGGCATCGGTAACCTTGACTCCACCATGGTCGTCTTTCGACAAGAAGGATTATGAGCATCTGGCCACCGACTACCAGGCAGCCGACTATACGCAGCAGATGCAAGAAAAGTACCGCTGGATTGAATATCACAAATGGAAGTTCAAGAGTAAGACCTATACGGCGCTCACCAACGCCACCAAGTGTTTCGTACTGGTAACCCGTGTCGAGTTCGGTATCTTGGGCTCTTACAACAAATACAAGAAATCTCCGTTCGAAACCTTCTATGTAGGTGGTGATGGTATGAGTGGCTATTCAAGCAACTGTGCCGAGGAAACCGTGGGTCTGCGTGGTTACGAAAACGGATCACTCTCCTATACAGCAGCACGCGAGGCTGGTAGCAGCGGCTCTAATGCGTATGCCTACGACCGTCTGGCTCTCGAGATTCGCTATCCGTTCCTGCTGGGTAACACCACCATCTATGGTGTGGCCTTCGCTGAGGCTGGTAATGCATGGTATAACCCGAAGCACTTCAACCCGTTCAACATGAAACGTTCTGCCGGTGTGGGTGTCCGCCTCTACCTGCCGATGGTTGGTTTGATGGGTATCGACTGGGCTTACGGTTTCGACAAGGTATATGATAATGGTTCCTATCGCAGAGGTGGCAGCCAGTTCCATTTTGTGTTAGGACAGGAGTTCTAATTTAGTTGACAGTTGACAATTGACAGTTGATAGTTCTTCGCAAAGCCGAACGGACAGTTGACAGTTAAAGTCTTTAGTTGATAGTTGATAAGTAAGTTGTTAGGAAATAGCAGAAAAGAGTTAAAAATCAAGGCGGCATATTAACTTTTTGTTTTTATGATCGTCTATATAAACGTTGAACTAATAGTTTTAATGCCTATGAAGAAGATAATGATGGCCGCCCTCCTCGCTATAGTAGCGATGACGGCAAATGCGCAGAAATTCGCGCTGATCGACATGGAGTACATTCTGAAGAATGTGCCAGCCTACGAACGTGCTAACGAACAGCTCAATCAGGTGTCGAAGAAATGGCAGGCTGAGGTGGAAGCACTCAATACAGAGGCACAAACCATGTATAAGAACTACCAGAACGAGGTGGTGTTCCTCTCACAAGAGCAGAAAAAGGCTAAGCAGGAGGAGATCATGCTGAAAGAGAAGGATGCCAGCGAACTGAAGAAGAAGTATTTCGGTCCTGAGGGTGAGCTCTTCAAGAAACGTGAGGCCCTGATGACTCCTATCCAGGACGAGATATACAATGCCGTAAAGGATATCAGCGAACTCCATGGCTATAGCATGGTACTCGACCGCTCTACCGATTCCGGCATCATCTACGGCAGTCCGAAGATTGATATCAGTAACGAGGTGCTCAAGAAACTGGGCTACGCCCGATAACTTTGAACTATGCACTTTGCACTTTGAACTATAAATTATATTTAACCAATAAGAAAAGATGAAAAAGATTATTGTAATGCTGATGCTGCTCGCTCCTATGGCAGTATTCGCACAGAAGTTTGGACATGTTGATACTCAGTCTATCATCCAGTCACTGCCCGAGGTAAGCAAGGTAAACGGCGAGCTCGAAGCCCTTGGTAAGCAGTATCAGAACGAGCTGCAGACCATGCAGGACGAGATCAACCGCAAGGCTGACGAGTATGAGAAGACCAAGAGTACCATGAATGCTACCAAACAGCAGGAGACTGAGACCAACATCAACCAGATGATCCAGAAGTACCAGCAGGCTATGCAGGACAACCAGCAGGCTTTCCAGAAGGCTCAGGCCGAGAAGATGCAGCCCATTCAGGAGAAAATCATGAAGGCCATCGAGAACGTGGCTAAGGCTGGCGGTTATGTCTATATCATGGAGAAAGGTGTGGGTCAGCCCATCTATATCAGCGATACACTCAGCAAGGATGTTACTGCTGACGTGAAGGCAGAACTGAACAAGTTGAAGTAATCCATTCACTCGTATATGAAGAAACTCTTTCTTTCCCTTCTTCTCATCGTTGCACCCATGTTGGTGAGTGCACAGGCAAAATATGGCTATTTCAGCTATGGCGAGGTGTTCCGTGCCATGCCGGAGTATTCCATTGCCGAAAGGAACCTTGCTCAGCTGCAAAATCAGTTTGAGGAGGAGATGAAGCGGGCCGAGGAAGAGTTCAACAAGAAATACGAGGAGTTCCTTGAAGGAATGCAGACCTTTGCCGCTCCTATTCGTCAGAAACGACAGGCAGAACTGCAGGAGATCATGGAAAAGAACCTCTCATTCAAGCAGGAGGCACAGCGGCTGCTCGAAGCGGCACGCCGCGATGCCTACCTGCCCTTGAAAGAGAAACTCACAACGGCAGTGAAGACGTTGGGAGCAGAGCGTGGCTATGCCTTGATACTGAACACCGACAACGATGCGTGCCCGTATCTCGATCCTGCCACCAGCGAGGATGTTACCCCTCTCTTGAAGGAAATTCTAAAGTGACTCCCATTGGCATTTTCGATAGCGGTTATGGCGGCCTTACCATTCTTCATCAGGTACGCCAGCTATTGCCCCAGTACGACTATCTGTACTTAGGCGACAATGCCCGTGCACCCTATGGCTCCAGGTCGTTCGATGTGGTGTATGAGTTCACCCGTCAGGCAGTAATGAAACTCTTCGAGCAAGGCTGCCAACTGGTCATCTTAGGCTGTAACACCGCTTCTGCCAAGGCCCTGCGCACCATTCAGCAGAAAGACCTGCCGTTGGTAGGCTCCGACCGTCGTGTACTGGGTATCATCCGTCCTACGGCCGAGGTCATTGGCAACCTCACGCGTTCCCGTCATGTAGGCATCCTTGCCACTGAGGGAACCATCCGCAGCGAGAGCTATAATCTCGAAATCCAAAAGCTTTTTCCCGATATCCAAGTATCAGGTGTTGCCTGTCCGCTTTGGGCAGCCATCGTCGAGGCCAACGAGGCAGACAGTCCCGGGGCCGATTATTTCGTGAAGAAGCGCATCGATCAGCTGATGCGTCTTGATCCCCAGATCGATGCCATCATCTTGGGCTGCACCCATTATCCGTTGCTCATGCCCAAGATCATCAAATACACCGACCCAGGCATCCGAATCATCCCGCAGGGTGAGTATGTGGCCAACAGCTTGAAGGACTATCTGCAGCGCCATCCCGAGCTCGAAGCACGCTGTTCGCAGAACGCCACCTGTCGTTATCTCACCACCGAGAACCCCGATGCCTTCCGCAAGCATGCCCAACTCTTCCTCCACGAGGATGTGGAAGAGGTGGAGAATATCACGTTGGAATAATATTATTGTTTGGACTTGGTCAAATTCTGCACGCTTCAGGCGCAAACTGCCATAGCTTTCGCCACAAACGACCGAAAAGTTGCTGATTTTCTTTGATTTGTTCTCGTTTATCCGTATCTTTGACTTCGTCGAAGATACTTTCACTCGACAAACAAAGAAAAAGACCTTTTTTCTTTGATTTGTGCTCGTTTATCCGTATCTTTGTGGCATAGTATATAATTTGCACGTTAAACAGCTAATCTATTTTATTATGGTCGATTTCACATACTACACACCTACTGAGGTGGCATTCGGAAAGAATGCGGAGGAGCAGATAGCCCAACTGGTGAAGAAATATGGAGGCACGAAAGTGCTGGTGCATTATGGCGGTAAGAGCGCAGTGCGGTCAGGACTGATTGACAAGGTGTGCGGCCTGCTGCAGGCGGAGGGGATTCCCTTTGTGCAGTTAGGAGGCGTGGTGCCTAATCCCCGGGTGTCGCTGGTGCGTAAGGGTATAGAACTCTGCCGACAGGAGGGGGTTGACTTTATCCTGGCCGTGGGCGGCGGTAGCGTGATTGATTCGGCTAAGGCCATTGGCTACGGACTGCCGTACGAGGGGGATGTGTGGGATTTCTTCGAGGGAACAGCGGTGCCGAAGGCATGCTATCCGGTGGGCGCCGTGGTGACCATTCCCGCAGCGGGCAGTGAGATGAGCGACAGCTGTGTGATCAGCGACGACGAGAAGGGATTGAAACGGGGCGTGAACAATAATATAGTAAGGTGTAAGTTCGCCGTGATGAACCCTGAGCGTACCTATACCTTACCGCCGTATCAGACTGCCTGCGGAGCGACCGATATCATGATGCACACCATGGAGCGCTATTTCTCGAAGGATGTGGATATGACGCTGACGGATGAGATTGCCGAGGCGTTGATGCGCAATGTGAAGGATAGTGTATTCTATGTGCTGAAGAACCCGAACGACTATCGGCATCGTGCGCAGATTATGTGGGCAGGAAGTCTGTCGCACAATGATCTGACCGGCTGTGGCACCCGGCGCGACTTTGCCTCACACAAGTTGGAACATGAGATCAGTGCGTTGTTCGATGTGGCCCACGGTGCTGGCTTGGCCGCCATCTGGGGCTCATGGGCTCGTTATGTGATGAATGAGAATGTGTCGCGATTCGTTCGCTTTGCTGTGAACGTGATGGGCGTGGCGAACGACTATACCGATGCAGAGGGAACTGCCCTGCGGGGTATAGAGGCCATGGAACGGTTCTATCGAGCCATAGGAATGCCTACCTGTCTTTCGGAACTGTTGGGCAGAACGCTCACTGATGCCGAACTCGACCAGCTGGCCAGTCAGTGCAGCAAGGGAGGAACCATAACCATTGGTGGGTTCAAGGTGCTGGATGAAGGGGAGATGAGGGAGATTTATTCGCTGGCGAATAAATAATTGTGGAATGTGGAGTATGGAATGTGGAGTGAGATATGCTTCAAGTACAAGTGGTTTAGTTATGAATACTTTATCTCAGTACTATTCTCACTCCACATTCCACACTCCACATTCCACAATTCAAACTATTGCGCTGGCACGATGACTGTTTCCTGTCCGCGGGGAGCAGGCTTCTCCTCGGGCTGAGGAGCAGGTGCTGGCTTAGGTTCTGCAGCAGGCTTGGGGGTATTGTCCTCTGGTTGGACAATATCGCCCACCTCGGGCAGATCCTCCATAGGAATGGCTTGCTGCTGCTTTACAGGTGCTGCACTTCGTCGTACCGAGTCTTTCTTCACAGGCGCAGCCTTTGCTGGCGGTGGGGTGAAGGGCAGCAGGTTCATGCTCGAGGTGTTCAGCTTATATGTAGCCGTCGCCACCTCTTCATCGTCATCCTCCTTCTTGTCGGTTACTGCCGTGATGATGATAAACTGCTCATCGTCTGACAGCTGTGCACTCAGGATACCTTGCACATCATCTTTTTCATTATAATATACGCGGGCCTCCTTGTTGATCTCGTAAGGAATCACCTCCTCGAGCATCTTCGACTTGGCATTGAAACGCATCAAACGACCGCTGTTCAGGTAGAACAAAGAGTGGCGGTTATCGGTGAAGCGGGCCACAATCTGCGAGCCTTCAGGGATGACCTGTGCAAAGCTGTCGAGGGCTTCGCTTACGCCTAAGTTCTTTCCTCCAAATGCCCCACCTCTTCCCGAGCAGCTACATCCGGAGATGAAGCCTAGGATGAATATCACCACTGCTGCGGCTGCAGCAATTAAATGCTTCTTGTTAACCTGCTTCAGCAATTCCTGAAGCTTTTTGATATACTCTTTCATCTTCCCTTTTAAACGGTTAAGTAATCAGTCGGTAATGATTTCCGGGGACAAAGATACGAATAAGCGAGCATAAAACCAAAGGAAAAATGGGGTTTTTTCTTTGGTTTTGTCGAGCGGGAGTATCTTCGGCGAAGCCAAAGGTAATAAAAAAAATCATACTGCGGTACGTTTTGACGGTATTTGTTTTGTTTTGCACGCATCTTTTTGTAATTTTGCACCATGTAAATAGATGTTACACGAAACCAAAATTTGCAGTAAGCGATGAGAAGAATCAGTATTTTATTAATGGCAATGACTATATCCGCGAGTATGAATGCCCAGAAGATTACGTACCCGAAAACCATGAAAGACGGTACGGTAGATGACTATTTCGGCGTGAAGGTGGCTGATCCGTACCGATGGCTGGAAAACGATACCAGTGCGGAGACGGCTGCATGGGTGGAGGCAGAGAACAAGGTTACTTCCGCCTACCTGAACAAGATTCCCCAGCGTGTCAAGCTGAAGGAAAGACTGAAGGCTGCGGCTAACTATGAGAAGATCAGTGCGCCGTCGGAACATAAGGGGAAATGGTATTTCTCCAAGAATGACGGCTTACAGAACCAAAGTGTGATCTATGTCATGGACGAGCTGGGCGGTACTCCCAGGGTGTTCCTGGATCCCAATAAGCTCAGCAGCGACGGTACCGTGGCACTGAAGGGAGTGTATTTCTCAAATAACGGCAAATATGCTGCTTACGCCATCTCACGTAGCGGTAGCGACTGGCAGGAGTTCTTTGTCTTGGATGCCAAGACAGGGGAGCTGTTGCCCGACCATATTGAATGGGCGAAGTTCTCAGGTGCTGCCTGGCAGGGTGACGGATTCTACTATAGTGCCTATGATGCTCCTACCCAAGGAAAGGAGTTCTCCAACGTCAACGAGGCGCAGAAGATCTACTATCACCAGATGGGCACCCCACAGAGCGAGGATGTGCTGTTCTACCAGAATCCCGTCTTTCCTAAACAGTTCTACAGCGTGAGCGTCAACCGCGAAGAGACCGTGATGTTCCTCTATGAGAGTGGGGCGGGGGCAGGTAATAACCTGTATGTTCGCGATCTCCGCATTCCTAACTCCCAGTTCATCCAGATGACCTCAAATATGGATTACCAGTATTCTCCGATAGATGTCATCGGTAATAAGATCTACCTGCACACCAATTACGGAGCACCGAAAAACCGTATCATGGTGGCAGAGATAGGTAATCCGGGACTGAACGACTGGAAAGAGCTGGTGCCTGAGCAGGAGAATGTGCTGGAAGATGTTACTATGGTAAACGGGAAAATGGTGCTCACCTACAGTATGGATGCTTTCAACCATGCCTTTGTTTACAATCTTGACGGTAAGCAGCTCCATGAGATCACGCTCCCTTCGGTAGGTAGTGTGGGCTTCAGCGGCAGGAAGGAGCTGAAGGAGTGTTTCTATACCTTTACCTCTTTCACGGTTCCCGGAACGATCTATCAGTATGATATAGACAAGAACGAGAGTACGTTGTACAAGGCCCCGAAGGTGAACTTCAACCTGGATGCTTACGAGAGTCATCAGTTGTTCTTCAAGAGTAAGGACGGCACGCGCATCCCGATGTTCCTGACCTATAAGAAAGGACTGAAACGCAACGGTAAGAACCCCGTGTATCTCTATGGCTACGGCGGCTTTAATATCTCCCTGCCGCCCAGCTTCTCATCCATGCGCATCCCCTTCCTGGAAAACGGTGGCATCTATGTACAGGTGAACCTGCGTGGTGGAAGTGAATATGGTGAGGAATGGCATCTGGCAGGAACGAAGATGCAGAAACAGAACGTTTTCGACGATTTCATCGGTGCTGCCGAATACCTCATTGCCGAGAAATACACTTCAAAAGAGAAGATCGCCATCGTGGGTGGTTCCAATGGCGGACTGCTTGTGGGTGCCTGTATGACACAACGGCCCGACCTCTTCCGTGTAGCCATTCCGCAGGTGGGTGTTATGGATATGCTCCGCTATCATAAGTTCACCATCGGCTGGAACTGGGCAAGTGATTATGGCACTTCGGAAGATTCCCGTGAGATGTTCGAGTACCTGCGGGCCTACTCGCCGCTGCATAACCTGAAACCAGGCACTGCCTATCCTGCCACGTTGGTCACTACGGCTGATCATGACGATCGTGTTGTACCTGCCCACTCGTTTAAGTTCGCTGCCACCCTACAGGAGTGTCATCAAGGTGACAACCCGGTGTTGATACGCATCGACAGTAAGGCTGGTCATGGAGGTGGAAAGCCGATGAG
The DNA here is from genome assembly GCA_900314935.1 of uncultured Prevotella sp. Lineage (GTDB taxonomy): Bacteria > Bacteroidota > Bacteroidia > Bacteroidales > Bacteroidaceae > Prevotella. The sequence continues at coordinate 38,228 of OMXE01000018.1, read as the reverse complement.
CAAGGTGATCGAGGAGCAGGCCGACATCTACGGCTTTATCATGTACCACTTGGGAATGAAGTGTAAATAGACCGTCATCTGATGACCACCCAAGAGTTTATCCATAAGTACCGTGAGGAGGATGTGCGAAAGCTGGCGCTGCAAGGGGCCCGCTTTCCGCAGGTGGACCTGCCTTATGCGCTCGATCAGATTGCTGGGTGGCAGACGGCCAGGAAGAAGATTCCTTCGTGGACTGCCATTGAGGGTATGATCTACCCGCCCCGTCTTTCGATGGAGCAGTGCTCGAGTGAGCAGATGGCCAGGTATAAGGCGGCGCTGGTACAGCGGTTGCTGAAAGGGGATAAGGGCGGTAACATGGCAGACCTGACGGGTGGCTTCGGGGTTGACTTCTCGTTTCTCTCTCCTCTCTTCGATGAGGCTGTGTATGTGGAGCAGCAGGAACATTTATGCAAGATTGCACAGGAGAATATCAACAGGTTAGGGCTTGGACAGTCGGAAGTGGTTCATGACGACGGTGTGGCCTATCTGCATCGCATGGGACAGGCGGACTTGATCTACTTGGATCCTGCAAGAAGGGATGCCCATGGGGCACGTACCTATGATATAACCGACTGTACGCCGAATCTCCTGGAGATCAAGGAGGAACTGTTGCAAAAGGCGCGATGGGTGGTGGTGAAGCTGTCGCCCATGCTCGACTGGCACAAGGCGGTGAATGATTTGCAGAAGGTTACTGAGGTACATGTTGTCTCTGTGGGAAACGAATGCAAGGAGCTGCTGCTGGTGATGGAAGGAAATGGTCATGAGCATCCTGATGAACGTCCGTTAACCATCTACTGTGTAAACGATGAGCAAGTATTCACTTGCAGTATGGATGAGATGAACGAGGGTGTGCGCATAGCGGAACGGATAGAGCAAGGGATGTTTCTCTATGAGCCGAACGCCTCGATGATGAAGGTAGGCTGCTTTGGCGCTTGTGCCACCCGGTATGAGGTGCAGGCCATAGCCAGGAACAGTCATTTGTTTGTGAGCGATACCCTCATCGAACAATTCCCCGGCAGGATATTCCGCATCATGGCTGTCTCAGCTATGAATAAACGGGAACTGAAGACCGTTCTTCAGGACATCAAAAAGGCCAATGTGGCCGTCAGGAATTTCCCGCTCAAGGCAGATGAGTTACGTAAACGATTGAAGCTTGCCGATGGGGGCGATATTTATCTTTTCGGCACTACTACAGAGGAAGATAGACACTTGGTTTTGGTGACAAAAATGGTGGTGTGAGCGTTACCAAATGCTAAAAAACGTAAAAATACGACTGATTTTTTGCACAAATGATAGTGTTGTGTGCAAACAAGGGTGCTTTTTTCGGTAAAATATTTGCATACATGAATAAAAATTTGTTCCTTTGCACCCGAATTTTCAAAGAAGAAAGATTTTATTAACAATTAAAAAAGTACAATTATGTCAGAAATTGAAAGCAAAGTAAAGGCTATTATCGTTGATAAACTTGGTGTTGATGAGGCAGAGGTAAAGCCGGAAGCAAGTTTCACTAACGATCTGGGCGCAGATTCTTTGGATACCGTTGAGCTGATCATGGAGTTTGAGAAGGAGTTCAACATTTCCATCCCCGACGATAAAGCTGAGACCATCGGTACTGTTGGCGATGCCATCAAGTATATCGAGGAGGCCGCAAAATAAAGTAAAAAGTAAAAGTGAAGAGTGAAGAATTTGCTGAATCCGTATGTTTTCACTTAGGTGAGCGGTAGCAAATTTTTCACTTTTCACTTTTCACATACCCTTATTATTATGGAATTAAAAAGAGTAGTTGTAACAGGACTCGGTGCCGTTACACCTGTAGGTCATTCTCCCGAGGAGACTTGGAAGAACCTGTTGGCTGGTGTGAGCGGTGCTGCCCCTATTACGCAGTTCGATACCTCTTTGTGCAAGACACATTTTGCCTGTGAGGTAAAGGACCTGGATATCAACGAGTATATTGACCGTAAGGAAGCCCGCAAGCTCGACCGTTACACGCAGCTGGCCATGATCAGTGCCATTCAGGGTGTAAAGGACAGTGGCTTGGATCTGGAAACAGAGGATAAGAACCGTATCGGCGTGATTTATGGCGTTGGTATTGGTGGTATCCGCACATTCGAGGATGAAGTGGTATATTACGGTCAGCATATCGACCAAGGACCGAAATTCAGTCCGTTCTTCATTCCGAAGATGATCAGCGATATCGCTGCAGGACATATCAGTATTCATTTCGGCTTCCATGGTCCTAACTACACCACGACAAGTGCCTGTGCTTCATCCAGCAATGCGCTGGCCGACGCCTTCAACCAGATTCGTCTGGGAAAGGCAAACGTCATCGTGGCAGGTGGTGCAGAGAGCGCAATCTGTATGTGCGGTGTAGGTGGCTTCAATGCCATGAAAGCCCTGTCAACTCGTAATGACGAGCCCGAAAAGGCCAGTCGTCCCTTCAGCGCCAGTCGTGACGGCTTCGTCATGGCTGAGGGTGCCGGATGCTTGATTCTCGAAGAGCTGGAGCATGCCAAGGCCCGCGGTGCAAGGATCTATGCTGAGATGATCGGTGAGGGTATGAGCGCTGATGCTTATCATATCACCGCCTCACATCCTGAAGGTCTGGGTGCCAAGCTCGTGATGAAGGCTGCCCTGGAGGATGCTCAGATGAAACCTGAGGATATCGACTATATCAATGTACATGGCACTTCCACCCATGTGGGTGATATCTCTGAGGCCAAGGCCATCAAGGAGGTATTCGGCGATGCTGCCTACAAGTTGAACATCTCTTCAACTAAGTCGATGACCGGTCATTTGCTGGGTGCTGCAGGTGCCGTGGAGGCCATGATTGCCGTTCTCAGTGTGCAGAACGACATCGTTCCACCCACCATCAACCATGCTGATGACGATCAGGACGAGGAGATCGACTATAACTTGAACTTCACCTTCAACAAGGCGCAGAAGCGCGAGGTGCGTGCCGCCATGAGCAATACGTTCGGTTTCGGCGGACATAATGCTTGCGTAATCTTCAAGAAATATGCAGATTAATGACTTGATAGATAGAATAAAGCTCCCTTTCCGCAAGGAGAAGGAGCTTTATTCGTCTTTATACGAAATCATCGGATTCTACCCCCGTAACATCTCTTACTACAAGCAGGCCTTGCTTCACAAGAGCATGGCCAAGCGTAACGAGAAGGGCAAGCCCATGAACAACGAACGGTTGGAGTTCCTGGGTGATGCTGTGCTCGATGCCGTGGTGGGTGATATTGTCTATCGCCATTTCGAAGGCAAGCGTGAGGGCTTCCTCACGAATACGCGCTCGAAGATCGTGCAACGTGAAACGCTGGGACGGTTGGCTCAGGAGATGGGTATCATCAACTTGATTAAGTCCAATGGACACTCTTCCTCTCATAACAGCTATATGGGAGGAAATGCGTTCGAGGCCCTGGTGGGCGCCATCTATCTCGACAGGGGATACGGTGCTTGCATGCGGTTCATGGAGAAGCGTATCCTGAAGGAACTGCTGAACCTGGACAAGGTGGCCTACAAGGAAGTCAACTTCAAGTCGAAACTCATTGAATGGAGTCAGAAGAACCGCGTGAAGATCGACTTCAAGTTGGTGTCTGAGGAGAAGGATCAGAAGGGTAATTCGAAATTCATCTACCAGGTAGCCATCGAAGGTCTTGATGGCGAGAAGGGCGAGGGTTATAGCAAGAAGGAATCGCAGCAGATGGCCAGTAAGCTTACCTTGCAGCGTCTGCGCAAGGAGCCGCAGTTCATCGATGCGGTGTTTGCCGCCAAGGCTTCACGCACCAAGATGGAGGAGATGCCTACTACCGCTGTGCCTGAGACCAAGGAAGAGGTACCGTTCCCTTCAGAGGAAGTGAGGAAAGGTCAGGAGGTGGAGCGACTGGAGCGCTTTGACGGGTCTGACGAGGTGGTACCTGTAGAAAAGGAACAAGAGGAGAAGTCGCAGAAGCAGTCGAAGGTGTCTGCCGATGAGTTCGACCTCTCGGATATCTCCGCCGCCGCTCAGTCGCGCGAGGATATCATCGCTGCCGCAGAAGCTGCCGCGTTTGCGGAATTGTAATTCTTTAACCCTTCCTTCAGGAAATCCAGATACTTTGAAATATTCTCGTCATAGACGGCGGGGGCAGTCAGCGGATAACCATCCGGATTGACGGCTACATAGAACGGCTGCGCATTGGTACCGAACTTCGAGCGTTGCAGATAGCTCCACTTGTCACCAACGGTACGCAATGTGCGCTGTTGTCCATTCTCTTCAGTCACCTGTATATGCTCCGGTAACGGCGTCTTATCATCCACAAAGAGGGAGATCAGGATGTAGTCGTTGTTCAATATACGGGCCACATCAGGATCGGTCCATACCGCCGCTTCCATCTTTCTACAGTTCACGCATCCATAGCCCGTGAAATCAATCAGCACGGGCTTTCCTTGTGCCTTTGCGGCAGTCATACCTTCCTCGTAGTTCATATACTTTGCCCGTACCTCATGAGCCTGATAGAGATTGAAATCCTGTGTGCTCATGGGAGGAGCAAAGGCGCTGACCGCCTTGCAGGGAGCACCCCATAAGCCTGGTACCATATAGAGGGCAAAGGCCAGTGACACCAATCCGAGCATGATACACACCACGGGCATGGGCTTGTTGATATCCCCTCCTTCCCAATCACTCTGGAACTTCAGCTTACCGATCAGGTAGAGTCCTAATGCACCAAAGATGACGATCCACAGACAAAGGAACACTTCCCTGTCAAGTAATCGCCATCCGTAGGCCAGATCAGCCACGGAGAAGAACTTCAGGGCGAAGGCCAGCTCGATGAAGCCCAATGTCACCTTGATGATATTCATCCAGCCGCCCGACTTCGGTGCTTTCTTCAGCCAAGTGGGGAAGAGGGCGAAAAGGGTGAAGGGCAATGCCAGCGCAAGGGCGAAGCCGAACATCCCGATGGCAGGACCGAGAATATTACTGGCTGTGGTAAGCTCCACCAACAGGAAACCGATAATAGGACCCGTACACGAGAAGCTCACCAACACCAACGTAAAGGCCATGAGGAAGATGGAAAGGAGTCCGCTGGTACTGCTGGCCTTACTGTCCACCTTGTTCGTCCACGATGACGGGAGGGTAATCTCGAACCAGCCGAAGAAGCTTAGGGCGAACACGATAAGCAGCACACAGAAGAAGATGTTGAATACGGCATTCGTGGAGAGGGCATTCAACGCACTGGCGCCGAAGAGAGCCGTGATAGCCAGTCCTAAGGTCAGGTAGATCACCACGATAGAGATACCGTAGGTAATAGCATCCTTGATACCTTTCTTCTTATCATCCTTAGCCCTTTTCAGGAAGAAACTCACGGTCATGGGGATAATCGGCCACACACAGGGAGTGAACAAAGCAATCAAGCCACCGAGAAAGCCCATCAGGAAGATGTAGAGCCACGAACGACTCTGATGCTGATTGCCACCAAAAGTCTGCAGTTCCTTGATGACAGGCTTCCAGAGGTTGTTTACTTCAGCAGAGTCGAGCGGTACCATTGCGGGGACAATAGCCACACTATCCGCTTTCACCTCTTCCCCTTCATCATCTTCCACATCTCCTTTCTCATCTTTCATCTCTCCTTTTTCCTCTTTCATCTCCTCTTTCATCTCTTTCCCCTCTCCCTGGTAGTCGAACTCCACTTCTGTGGGCGGCAGACAGCTCTGGTCGTTACAGGCCCCATACTCCAGGAACCCCTTGATATGATAGGTCTTACCCGTAATCTGATAGCGCTGCACGAAGGTCACAGCGTTCTCGAAATAGCGCACGTTCATATCGAACATCTTGTCGTAGTTACTGATCTCCTTGCCCTGCGCCTTCAGCTTTCCCTGCTCCTTGGCACCCTCACACACCTCAGTGGTCAGCGAGGCTGTTATCGGTCCTCCGTCAGGCAGTCCGGTGGAATACACATGCCATCCAGGTGCTATCTTTCCGGTGAACACCACATCCACCTCGGTGGGCGACACCTGTTTCAGACTCACCGTGAACTGCACAGGGTTCTGTGCCTGCAAAGAAACGGCAACAACTGTCAGCAGTAACGACAGTAATGTTCGAATCGTTCTCATATTCTCTTGTTTATCGTAATAGTATATTTGTTCTAACATTTATGTGTCATGATGTCGAGCACGAAACGGTCGGTCTCGTCCATTCCCTTACTGCCAATGGCTGTAAGGTTTCGGATACTGCGGTCCACATCATCTTCTATAATCCCTTCGGCCGAGGTGACATACTTATGTTGTATGGCCAGCATAGCACTCATCACTGCTGTTCCCACACCGGTAGTCAGCTTCAGTGCGCACGAAGGTTTTGCCCCGTCGCAGATCATTCCCGTGAGGTTGGCAATCATGTTCTTCACCGAATAACATATCTGCTCGAACGTACCTCCCATCAAATAGGTAATGCCGCAACTGCTGCCCGTACTGGCCACCACGCAACCGCAGAGGGCGCTCAGCGAACCGAGGTTCTGCTTGATATAGATGGCCGTGAGGTTACTGATAATCAGGGCACGGATCAGCTCCTCCTCGGTATTGTGGTTCTCTTCGGCAAACACCACCACGGGTAAGGTGGCGCAGATGCCCTGGTTACCGCTTCCGCTGTTGCTCATCACAGGAATCATTGCACCTGCCATACGGGCGTCACAGGCACAGCTGGTAACGCTGAGCACCTTCGAGAAGATGCTGTTACCCATGATGCCACGACCCAAGGGCGAGCACATGGTCTTACCCAACTGATGACCGTAGTTATCACGCAGTCCGCTGGCGGCTGCCTCCTCATTCAGTCGTTTCGCCTCCAGGATAAAACGCAAATCTTCCACGTCGGTCTCAGTGGCAAACTCATATACCTTGCTCAGTGTCAACACAGGCTCCTGATCCTCCACGGCACGCCCCACGTTGGCGTCACCAGAGGTCAGTGCAACGTTGGAAGTTGTCTCTTCACCCTTTATCTCTTGTCCGTCCTTGGCCAGATAGACAAAGTTGGTATGATGTGTCTTGATGCGTGCCTCCGCCTTATGACCGTCGGCCATGCATACCACATTGATGAAGAGCTTATCAGGGTCTTCCTCCTCTAGCTTGATGTCTATCCTGTTCTCGTCGATAAAGCGTTTCCCCTCTTCTACAGCCTCCTTGTTACAGTCGTGCAGCACTTCCAGCTCCAGTTCCGACCTGCCGATAAGCGCACCCAAGGCAATGGCAATGGGCAGTCCGATCATTCCCGTTCCCGGGATGCCCACCCCCATGGCGTTCTTCAGGATATTGGCGCTGAGTCGCAGATCAATCTGCTCGGGTTTCCTACCAAGTATCTCTGTTGCCTTGGCCACACACAAGGCCACTGCCATCGGTTCCGTACAACCTATGGCGGGAATCACCTCTTGGTGAATCAATGCTATAATTGCATTCTTCTCTTCTGTGGATAGCATATCAAAAAAAAATTTTTGCTTTGCAAAAATAATACTTAACGAGGACAAAACCAAATGAAAAAGTGCGTTTTTCTTTTTCTTTTACAGAAAAAGCAGTATATTTGCAGTCATAAAGCCAAATGATACTATTCACTTATAAATGAACAATATGAAAAAGATCCTTTTATTAGTCTTCGTACTGACCCTTTGCATGGGCGTGAAGGCACAAGAAACCGTTCAGTTACCACAACCGGAAATAGGTATGTTGGGAAAGTCGCTGGGCAAAATCCTCCAAGAGCGCCGTTCCGTACGCGAGTATCAGGACAAGCATGTTGACTTGAAAATCCTGTCAACCCTTCTTTGGGCAGCCTGTGGCATCAGCGATCCCGCATCAGGAAAGATTACTGCTCCTTCAGCCGTGAACATGCAGGATATCAAGGTGTATGTATGTACCAAGAAGGATGTCAGACTCTTCAATCCCAAAGACAACACCCTCACCCTCGTGCTGAATGAGGACATCAGACAAGATCTTGCAGCCGGTCAGAAATTCATGCTGGATGCTCCCGTCGCCTTGTTGTTGGTGAGCGATCAGAGTAACCGTCGCAGAAACGACCAGTATGGCGCTATGGATGCAGGCTACGTGTCTCAGAACATCTATCTGGCCTGCCAGGCTCTCGGTTTGAGTACGGTGGCTCGCGCCATGATGAACAAAGATGCCGTCCGCACCAAGCTGAACCTTGCTGAGGGTGTCATCGTGGAGCTGAACCATCCCATCGGTTACAAGAAGTAGTTCAGAAACGGTGTAGGAATGAAACGAATCACCATAATTGTTGTCACCGCCATTCTTTTGTTGGCATGCTTTGCTGGCGTAGGCTTGATTCTCCTGTTACTCGTTTTTCCTTTCGCATATTATACCATTAAGTTTAAGGAAAAGAGAGAACCGCCAAAGGTGATGTATGCTACCATAGAGGACGTGGAATCGAAATACGGAGAACCTGATGATGTGGTGGTGCTGGATGCCTCAAGAGCCAACGAATTGCCCTGTCTCGTTCTGTTCTATTCGGCTCAAGACGTGATGATAGCAGCAGGCGAAGAACTAAGGATCAGCGACATGACGAGTGTGATGCCGAAGAATATGGCTACGCCTTATACGATTGACGAATATGTCGTCATGATCACCACCAAGAACCCGCAACGCCCCACCATACAGTTAGGAGTGGGCTACGACGGCGGATTGGCAACGGATATTGCGGCACAGATATATGCACACATAGGCTGATGCCGAAGATACTCGCACTCGGAAAAACCCAAATAAATTTGGTTTTTCGCTCACTTAATCGTACCTTTGCACCCAATTATAAGGTATAAGAAAATGGCAAATTTGAGATTTCAGGTAGTAGAGGAGGCTTTTTCGAAGAGGCCCCTTGATGTGGCAGCACCAGAGGAGCGCCCATCAGAGTACTTTGGCAAGTATGTATTCAACCGCGCCAAGATGTACAAATACCTGCAGCGTGATGTCTATGAGAAACTCATCGACGTGATTGACAATGGCGCACCGCTCGACAGAAGTATTGCCAATGCCGTGGCAAAGGGTATGAAGCAGTGGGCCGATGAGAACGGCGTGACGCATTATACCCACTGGTTCCAACCGCTGACAGAAGGAACGGCCGAGAAGCATGATGCCTTTATCGAACATGACGGGAAGGGTGGTATGCTCGAGGAGTTCTCTGGAAAGTTGCTCGTACAGCAAGAGCCTGACGCATCTTCTTTCCCCAGCGGAGGTATCAGAGCTACCTTTGAGGCTCGTGGCTATTCTGCCTGGGATCCTACATCACCGGTGTTCATCATCGATGATACGCTGTGTATTCCTACAATCTTTATTTCCTATACCGGGGAATCGCTCGACTACAAAGCACCGCTGAAGCGTGCACTTCGTGCCGTGGGTGAGGCTGCATTGGGTGTGGTTCACTATTTCGATCCCAGTGTTAAGAAGGTAATCAGTAACCTCGGATGGGAACAAGAGTATTTCCTGGTGGATGAAGGTCTGTATTCCGCCCGTCCTGACCTGATGCTGACAGGTAGAACACTGATGGGACACGACTCTGCTAAGAACCAGCAGATGGACGACCACTATTTCGGTACGATTCCTGATCGTGTGCAGGCGTTCATGAAGGACTTGGAGATCCAGGCGCTGGAGCTGGCTATTCCTTGTAAGACTCGTCATAACGAGGTGGCCCCGAACCAGTTCGAGATCGCCCCGATCTATGAGGAGACGAACCTGGCTGTTGACCATAACATGCTTCTGATGTCGTTGATGAAGAAGGTGGCACGGAAGCATGGATTCCGCGTGTTACTGCATGAGAAGCCCTTCGATGGTATCAACGGCTCGGGTAAGCACAACAACTGGAGTCTGAGTACCGACAACGGTATCCTGCTACATGCACCGGGTAAGACACCCGAACAGAACCTGCGCTTCGTAACATTCATCGTGGAGACCTTGATGGGCGTTTATCGCCACAACGGACTCCTCAAGGCTTCCATCATGTCGGCTACCAATGCCCACCGATTAGGAGCCAACGAGGCACCTCCAGCCATCATCTCCTCATTCCTCGGCAAGCAGGTCAGTGAGTTGCTGGAGCATATTGAAAAGGCTGATAAAGACGACTTGTTCGTGGTGGCAGGTAAGAAGAAGATGGAACTTGATATCCCTGAGATTCCTGAACTGCTCATTGACAATACCGACCGTAACCGCACTTCTCCCTTCGCCTTCACTGGTAACCGATTTGAGTTCCGTGCTGTAGGTTCCGAGGCCAACTGCGCCAGTGCGATGATTGCGCTGAATGCTGCCGTGGCTGAGGCCTTGGTGGATTTCAAGAAACGCGTGGATGCACTCATTGCCAAAGGACAGGATAAGACAAGTGCCATCATTGATATCATTCGTGAGGATATCCGCACCATTAAACCCATTCATTTCGACGGTAACGGCTATAGCGACGAGTGGGTGGTTGAGGCTACCAAACGCGGTCTTGACGTAGAGAAGAGCTGTCCGGTGATCTTCGACCGCTATCTCGACAAGGAGAGCATCGATATGTTCGAGAGTCTGAACATCATGAACCGAAAGGAGCTGGAGGCTCGTAACGAGGTGAAGTGGGAGACTTACACGAAGAAGATACAGATTGAGGCCCGTGTGCTGGGCGACCTCACCATGAACCATATCATTCCTGTGGCTACGCATTATCAGACTCGTCTGGCAAAGAACGTGGGAAGTATGCGTGAGATATTCTCTCCCGAAGAGGCTGAGAAATTGTGCGCGCGGAACATCAAGATTATCAAGGAGATAGCAGAGCGTACACAAACCATCGAGACCATGGTGGAGGAGCTGGTGAATGCCAGGAAGGTTGCCAACCGCATTGAGAACGAACGCGAGAAAGCCATTGCCTACCACGATACCGTGGAGCCTAAGATGGATGAGATACGTTACCACATCGACAAACTGGAGCTCACCGTGGCCGATGAACTCTGGACCTTGCCGAAATACCGCGAACTGTTGTTTATTAGATAATTAGAAGCATGCTTCTCTTATCTCGTCCTCTTCTTTAACTTGTCTACTGCATCTTCCAAGCTCTCGGTGGGCTTGATGATGTTGTAGCCTTTCCAGAAATCAGACTCTTCGAAGAACTGCGCCTGATCGTACAGAGACTCCCTTTCTCCGAAGGAGTCACGACGGGGAATGGGATGAACGTCCTGATCGGTACGGTCGGTAATCACCATCTCATTGATTGCCGTGAAGTTAGTGGCCAGCAGTCGTTTCTTCCAGTCGCAGTTGAAACGGAACACCGAGCGCACATAACTGATGTGTGAAAGCTTTCCATCGTAGTTGTAGTTAACAAGGAAGGTGAGCTCCCTCGGACGGAAACGCACGCCTGCAGGTTTGTTCACCAGCATCACCCTTGTGGCCTTTTCACGGTCGCTCATATCCAGCGACAGCTCTATCCTGGTAAAAGCCAGCGTCTCCCAGTCAATATAGAAAGTCCCATAGAACAAGGCATAGTTTGCCACGGTGCGTGGCTTGATGCTGATGGCATATTGCTGGCGGTCGGCTATCATAACCGGCTCCTCCATCTTCATCTCATACATATCCAGGTCCTCCTTGTTGAGCAGGAAGTCGAGGTTCTTCACCAAGTCGAGCATGACAGCCTGTACCGGTCCGCCGATAACCTTCACTGTCAGCGTATCACTCTTGCGAGGACTCACCAGTCGGCGCCCCTTGGTAATAGCTACCCGATCAGCCCCTGGTCCGTTGCGGTAAGACGATTTGTACATATCCGTAACGGCTTCGGCAATGTAGATGTAGTTCTTCCGTTTCTGAGCCACCTCACGATAGAAACACTGGTAGAGAGAAGGCTCACGACTGTAGTTTTCGGGAATCCTGCTGATGGCTTCGTTCACAATATCCTCAGGATTGCCTGTGCGCACAATCACTTCATCCAGCATAATGGTGTTCGGTTTCAGTTTCACCTGCATGTTCGCGGTATTGTCATCTGTTACTAATACCTGCTGGGTATCATAGCCAATCAGTGAGAACGTCAGGGAACGGGGACGTTTCGGTGCCTTGATGATGAAACCACCATCGGTATTCGTTACCGTTCCATACCGTTTACCGGTAACCATTACCGTTGCATACTGCAGCGGCTTACCTGTTGAGGCATCGCGCACCTCACCAGTAATCACATACGTTAGCTTGGCTGTGTCTTTCTCTTCTACGCTTACGCCCAACATGACTGTCGGATCTTCCTTGGCAGACAGCATCGCCTGTCCCATGGCGGGGGAAATCCCGATGAATCCTAATATGATATATATCCAAAACCTCATACACTTCCTCCTCATGAATTGATAATGGTTAGTAATCTGCTACAAAGATACAAAAAAAAACGAATCAACACATGTTTTGTCAATGTTTTTGTAATTTTTATGTATAGAACGGGAATAAAGTAGCAAAAAAAGCGTATCTTTGTAGAGCAATATGGAAACAAACAGTTATATCAAACAGTTCCCTGACGTCATGAAAGGGAAGAAGATAATGTATGTGCATGGTTTCGGCTCATCTGGTCAGACGGGCACGGTGAAACGCATTCAAGAGATGCTGCCCAACGCCACTGTAGTAGCCGAGGATATCCCTATACATCCTGCTGAAGGAATGGCCATGCTGAAGGCGATGACTGAAAGGGAGAACCCCGATCTGATTATCGGCACATCGATGGGAGGTATGTACACAGAGATGCTCTATGGCTACGACCGTATCCTCATCAATCCGGCTTTCGAGATTGCCGATACCATGGGCGCTCATGGTATGACGGGTAAGCAGGTGTTCCAGAACCCGCGTAAGGATGGTATTCAGGAATTCATGGTTACGAAAGCCATCGTGAAGGAATACCATGAGATGCAGGAGCAGTGTTTCAAGTATCTTGAGCAACTTCCTGACGAGGAGCGAATGGCAGAACGTCATCGTGTGTGGGCGCTCTTTGGCGACAAAGACGAGCTGGTGGACACCTACGACCTCTATATGCAGCACTACACGCAAGGCATTTCGTTCCATGGGGAGCACCGCACCAACGACAAGGTGTTCCACGACAGTGTGATGCCGCTGATTCGTTGGATAGACGATAAGCAGGAAGGACGGGAACGGCAGATCATCTACATCACCGTTGATACACTGCGTGACAACAGGGGCATGCAGCGCTCTTCGGCCATGAAGGCCTTCCGCTATCTTATTGAGACGTACCAGGTGTTCGTCGTGGCCGAGGCGCCCTGCCGTGATCTTTCCCCCATGCAGGATGTCTGTCAGTGGGTACAGGAAAACGTGAATGTTCCTGCCTACAAGCATCTGGTCTTTACCCACAGGAAGGATCTGCTCTACGGCGATTACCTCATTGACAACACCTCGAACAACCGGTCGGAGGATTTCCTGGGAACACGCATCGCCTTCGGCAGCGACACCTTCAAGACGTGGGAGGAGATCATCACGTTTTTTGAGCGAGTAGGAGGACAGTAATCTCCTTCCTCCTTCCTCCTTCGTCCCTCCTCGAAAAAAAGTGTAAAACAATGAACCACATGGAGAATGAGCCATACAGGATATCTGCCAACGATTTGTTTGCGCAGATCAAGGAGTTGTTGGCCCAAATCCCTCCTCAGAACGAAGCGGCAGAGCCGAGTGTAAAGTTCAAAGTTCAAAGTTCAAAGTTCTTTGCAGAGCAAAGCGGCAGAGCCGAGCGCAAAGTTCACCGTCTCCTCGTCCTTGCCTGTCATGAGGCGATACGCAACACCAACCAAGCCTATGGAAACCTGTTCTCGCAGGTGGATTATCTTTGTAAGAAGCACCATGTACCCATCAGCGACAGGATTGCCATTCAGACCATGCGCCGTCATAGCAATCGCCATGAACCCTTGTCGTATGAAGACCAGATGTACGACATCCGTGCGCTTTGTCTCTTTATCTCTGCTGTCTTCCATGTATCCATCCCTCACGAAATCGTTACTCGCATTCCTGCCACGAACAGGATTCCTGACACGAAGAGCGAGAAACGTTACGATTATCTTCGCTGTATTGTTCAGGAGTGGAACGAAGAGGTGATTACGGCCACCACCGGACAGGAAGAAACCACCGATGTGGTACTCATCGACTATACTGCTGAGCATCTGAACTACCTGAAGGATGTGCTGCAGGAAGGTATGCAGCTGAATCTGCTGGAGGTGAGGAAAGAAGAAGGGCGGTTGATTCCTTCTCTCATCGTTGTCGAGCCCGACTTCCTCATCGATATCAGCAGCATTGCCCGTTGCTTCGAGAAATTCGGGCATCATCCGCTCATGTACACGCTGAACCGCATGGCGCCCTCGGCAGTCTCTCAGGCCATCCTTCTGGGCCACTTCGCCAGTAAGTCGCTCGACGATACCATCAACGATGAAGGCTGCAGCATGAACACCACCCTCATGAAGTGCTTCAAGCAGAAAGCCTTGGATTTCTGCACCTGTCCCGACTTCAATTCCGAGCAGTTCCTGGAAGATGCCAAGCGGCAGACTGCCAATATCCAGGAGGCGGTGAAAACGCTCTTTGAGGAGAACAACAGGGATAAGGCCATCCTGGAACCTTCGTTTGTGTGCGAGCGATTGGGCATTACGGGGCGTGTTGACCTGATGACCACCGACGGGAAGCTGCTGGTGGAACAGAAGTCGGGCAAGAACTTCTTTATCGAGACGGGACATCCCGACGAGCATGGCAGCATGATGCTGGAGCCTAACTATGTGCAGCTGTTGTTATATTTTGGTGTGTTACGACAGAACTTCCATCTGGGTACCGACCAGACCGATATCCGGTTGCTTTATTCCAAATATCCTGCCCGTCATGGCTTGGTAGTGGTGAACTTCTTTCAGAAGCTGTTCCACGAGGCCATCCAGCTGCGCAACCTCATTGTGGCATGGGACTTATATATCGCCCGTTACGGCTTCGAATCGGTCATTGATCTGATCCGTCCTGAAACGGTGAATGTCAAACATCTCAACAACGAATTCTATAAGCGTTGGAAACTGCCTACGTTGCAGCGCATCTGTGCCCCGCTTCATAACTTGTCCCCTCTTGAACGAGCCTATTATTGCACCATGATGACCTTCGTATATCGTGAGCAGCGAGTCGGTAAACTGGGTGCGCAGGAAGGCATCAGCAGGTGCGGAGCCGACCTCTGGAACATGCCGTTGCACGAGAAGAGGGAAGTGGGGGATATCTTCGTGGGTCTGCAGCTGCTGAAG
The DNA here is from genome assembly GCA_900314935.1 of uncultured Prevotella sp. Classification (GTDB taxonomy): domain Bacteria; phylum Bacteroidota; class Bacteroidia; order Bacteroidales; family Bacteroidaceae; genus Prevotella. The sequence continues at coordinate 22,959 of OMXE01000018.1, read as the reverse complement.
AAGGAGAAGAGTGCTGAGTACAATGGTTTCGACACGCTTACACTTAGTGTGCCCGATCAGGGTAATGACTTCCTTCCGAATTTCCGTCCAGGCGACATGGTTTACCTTTATGCCTATCCCGAGGGAACGGAACCTGATGTGCGTAAAAGCATCCTGTTCAAGGGAACACTGCAGCATATCCAGAGCGATGCAGTCACGGTAATCCTTGCCGAAGGACAGCAGAACCCCGACATCTTCTCGTCCACATTCCTCACTCCTCACTCCACACTCCACACTCCACATCCCTCCTTCCTCCTTCCTCCTTCCTCCAATTACGCCATTGAGCATGCTTCCTCGGATATGTCGGGTTCGGCCATCCGCTCCTTGCACACCTTTATCTCTGCCCCTCAGGAGCTGCGCGACTTGCTGTTGGGACAGCGGGAGCCTCAAACCGATACCACCCGCACCCTGTCGCATTCTTATCATCCTCACTATGATGAGGTGTTGCTTCGTGCCAAGCAGGCTCAAGACTATTTCCTGATAACCGGTCCTCCAGGGACGGGTAAGACCAGTATGGCCCTTCGCTTTCTGGTGGAGGAGGAGCTTACCGATCCGCGGGCTTCCATCCTTCTCATGGCCTATACCAACCGTGCCGTCGATGAGATCTGTTCAATGTTGGCCGACAGTCATCACGACTTCATTCGCATCGGTAGTGCCCATCGTTGCGATCCACGGTTCCATGGCAATCTCATCGCCCATATCATTGAGCAGAATCCGCGTTTGGACGCCATCAGCAGCCGAATCCTTCAAACACCCATCATCGTGGGAACAACGGCCACATTACTGGGTCATCCGGAAATCTTCAACCTGCGGTCTTTCTCGCTGGCAGTCATCGATGAGGCCAGTCAGATACTCGAGCCCGACATCATCGGACTCCTTGCCGCGCATGTAAACGGTCAACGCTGTATCAACCGCTTCATCCTCATTGGCGACCATAAGCAGCTGCCGGCAGTGGTGCAGCAGGAAGAAAGGGATAGTCGTACAGACAATCCGCTGCTGCATGGCATCGGACTCACCGACTGTCGGCAATCGCTTTTCGAACGGTTGCTTCGCATAGCTCCTGCCAACGTCAAGGGTGTGCTTCATAAGCAAGGGCGCATGCATCCTGCCATAGCCGATTTCCCCTGTAGGATGTTCTACCCCAACGAGCATCTGGAACCCGTTCCCTTGCCCCATCAGCAGAAACCTGCCCACGCCAACCTTCTGTTCATCCCCTCGCAGTTCTGTAAGAATGCAGGACTGTCTGACAAGGTGAATACCGATGAGGCACGGATCGTGGCCGAACAGCTGCAGCGCATCTACGAGGAATACCATGAATCCTTCAATCCCAACACCACCGTGGGTGTTATCGTTCCCTATCGCAACCAGATTGCCGTCATCCGCAGGGAGATAGAAAAACTGAACATCCCTGCGCTTCTGGAGATATCCATTGATACCGTGGAGCGCTATCAGGGTAGTCAGCGCGATGTCATCATCTTCTCGTTTACCATTCAGAACCCCTACCAGCTGGAGTTCCTCACTGCCAACTGTTTTATCGAGACTGATGCCGACGGCAGCACCCGTCTCATCGACCGTAAGCTGAACGTGGTGCTTACCCGTGCCCGCAAGCAGCTCATCATCACGGGCAACCCCCGCATCCTCGCCATCAATCCCCTGTTCCGTGACCTCATTCGCTTCATGTCTGCATAAGCCCAGTTACAAGGCTGGTTAGGCATAGTTACAAGGCTGGTTAGGCATAGTTATAAGCCTAGTTGAAGGGCGTTATAAGGCTTGTAGGAATTCGAAGTAAAACTAACGTGGTGGAGGTGTGAAGGATGTAATAAAAGAAAGCTCCGCTAAAACGCCTAATTGTCTTATGATCAACAGGTTGTTAGCGGAGCAATTCACACCATTCATCGTCTTCCTTGAATACTTACCTAATTCACTGATAATCTCGGTATCACTCATCATCCCATTAAATTCCTCCGCCCTTATTCTTTTGGTAATCATGTAATTACACTAATATGGTGGAGGAATATAAGTGGGACTTAAATAGGGTGTTATCATGAAACCATATTATCCATTGGTGTCAACCATTCCAGGGGGCTGTAATGCCCACCCATGATCTATGGCACTTTACGGTGCAAACTATGGCATTTTCAGGTACAAACTATGGCAGTTTGTGTGATTTGTCAAAAAAGTGCAGCATGAAGTGAAAATAATTGACAAAAATTTTGTCATGCCAGACAAAGTTCGTACTTTTGCAGAGCAAAAGTCGAAGAAATGGAAAAACAACAAGTAGTGCGCAGACTTGAAAGATTTGAACACAACGGAGGCTAAGTAAAAACAATAATCTTAATTATTACCCTTAAAAAACACACATATGGCAAGAGGCCGAAGAGCACTATGCTTTCTGCACCGATATCGTTGACCAAAGTCTTGGGACGATCAATGCATTAGCCGACGTTTTGCGAAAATCCACTGTTTGGTTCTTTTGTTGGGTATAAGAAAAATCTCGCAAGTTGCTTGTTCGTAGCTTCTTGCGAGATTTAGAAGTACCCAGAGCCGGGGTCGAACCGGCACGGGTTGCCCCACTGGTGTTTGAGACCAGCGCGTCTACCGATTCCGCCATCTGGGCTTCAATGCGGGTGCAAAGGTACGAATAAACGAGTAAAAATCCAAATATTTATTTGAGTTTTTTCGAGTGAGAGTACTTTCGGCGCAGCCAGAGGTACAAATAAGTGAGCAAAGAACAAAACAAAAACGGAGATTTTTGCCAATTTTTCTAAAAAACATACTATTTATTTGCCTACTACACAATAAATGTATATCTTAGTGCCGTTATAAACGTAGAGTAACCTATCATTATCATGACAACATATAACAAGGACAATTACTGTGTGATTCTGGCCGGCGGAAAAGGTCGCCGATTGTGGCCCTGCAGTCGTTCGAAAAAACCAAAGCAGTTTGTTGATTTCTTTTCAACGGGTCAGACTTTATTACAAAGCACCTTCAGCAGGATTTCCAAGCTGATTTCCATAGATAACATTTATGTAAGTACGAACCACGAATATGCGCATTACGTGTTGGAGCAGCTGCCCGACCTTCCACCAGAGAACGTGTTGAGCGAACCGATTCACCGTAATACGGCACCCAGCGTGGCGTGGGCAACCTATCGCATCTGGCGAAGGAATAACAATGCCCGCATAACGATTGTTCCCTCCGACCAGGCTGTGTTCAAGGAGGAGATGTTCTTAGAGAATATCAGTGAAGGACTCGACCTGGTGGCCGCAAAGGATATTGTGCTGACGATGGGCGTGAAGCCCACCCGACCGGAACCTGGCTACGGCTATATCCAGAAAGGAAACACAACGGATAATGAGCAGGTGTTCGAGGTGAAATCGGTTACAGAGAAACCCGACCGCCAGTTTGCGCAGATGTTCATGGAGAGTGGGGAGTTTCTATGGAATACAGGTATCTACCTGTCGAACGTGAAACACATGCGTGATTGCCTTCACCATATCTTCCCCAAGGTGCTGTTGCAGATTGAGGACAGCAAACAGGTTACGTTGGATGAGGAGCTGCTGTATATCGAGGAGAAATTCCCTTCGTATCCCAATGTGTCTATCGACTCAGGACTGCTCGACGGTAATGATGAGGTGTATGTGATGAACTGCGACTTCGGCTGGGCCGACTTGGGTATGTGGCATTCCATCTACGAGAGCATGAAGAAGAGTGATGATGATAATGTGGTGATTACCGATAGGATCATCATCGAGAACAGTCGTGACAATATCATCAAGCTCCCCAAAGACCATCTGGGTATTATCCACGGTCTTGAGGGGTTCATCGTGGCAGAACAAGATAATGTATTACTGATCTGCAAGAAGGAAGACTCATCTGCATTGGTGCGTAAATACATCAGTGAGGCGCAGATTAAATACGGAGACGACTTTGTTTGATAGATTAAACATTAAACATTAAAGATTAAACATTAAAGATTAAAGATTAAATTATGGATATATTTAGTAAGATTGCTGCTGGTGAGATTCCCAGCTATAAGTGTGCAGAGAACGAGGAGTTCTATGCTTTCCTTGATATCAATCCGCTGGTGAAAGGGCATACGCTTGTAATCCCTCGTAGGGAAGTAGATTACATCTTCGACATGGATGATGATGAGATAGCCCGCTTCCAGGTGTTTGCCAAGCAAGTGGCAAAAGCCATCAAGGCCGCCTTCCCTTGCAAGAAGGTAGCTCAGGTGGTATTAGGATTGGAAGTGCCTCATGCCCACATCCATCTAATTCCTATGCAATCAGAGAAAGATGTTGATTTCCGTCGTGAAAAACTTCAGCTCACGGAAGAGGAATTCAAGGAAATCGCAGGAAAAATCCTAGAGAATTTCCAGAAGAAATTACAGTAGGCCTTAACCTACTGTAATTTTATCAATACGCAACTTAATGGTGCCGCGGGGGATCTTGATCTCCACCTCGTCGCCCACCTTGTGGTTGAGCAGACCTTGTGCAATGGGGGTGGTAATGGAAATCTTTCCTTCGCGCAGGTTTGCCTCGCTCTCGCTCACGATGGTATAGACCATCTTCGCCTTGTTGGCCAGATTGGTCATCTCCACCTTTGAGAGAATCTGAACAGCATCGGTACTCAAGCGCGACACATCCACCACCTTCGCTTCGGAGATCTGCACCTTCAGACGGTTGATCTTATCCTCGAGGTTTGCCTGTGCCTCCTTGGCAGCATCATACTCGCTATTCTCGCTCAAGTCGCCCTTGTCGCGGGCCTCGGCAATGGCTGCAGAAGCCTTCGGGCGCTCGATGCTCTCCAATCGTTTCAGTTCGGCTACCAGTTTGTCGTAGCCTTCTTGTGACATATAAGCCATAATCTATTTATTTTTAGTTGTTTTCAAAAAGTAAGCAAAATAGAAAGAATTCCGACTTCCTTTGCCAGAGTCGGAATCCCTTACCTTGTCTAATCTTTAATTATCCGTGGCAAAGTTAGGGATTATTTTCGACACCAACAAATATTTTGGAGATAATTTGCTTTTGTTCCCGCTTATTTGTACCTTTAACTTCGTTGAAGATACTCTCGTTCGGAAAAACAAATAAAAATGAACTTTTGTTTGTTTATTCGCTCACTTATCCGTAACTTTGTCCCCAATGAAAGTGTATGCATTTGATTTCGACGGTACGCTGACACGGCGCGACTCTTTCGTGGAGTTCATCCGTTTCGTCAAGGGCGATAAGGAATTCCTGAAGTGCTTCCTACGCTATTCGCTCCAGCTGGTGGCGATGAAGTTGGGACTGTATCCTAACTGGAAGGTGAAACGACAGGTGTTCAGCTATTGCTTCGCCGGTATGACCGAGGCGGTGTTTGAAGCCTACTGCACACAGTTTGCGCAGTCGAAGGCCACCATCATGCGTGCTGCAGGACTGGAGAAGATACGCAGCTTACTGAATGAGGCCGACACAGAGGTGGTGGTGGTGAGCGCCAGCGTGGAGGACTGGGTGCGCCCGTTCTTTGGTGAGCTGGCTTCGTCGATGAAGTTCCTCTGCACCAAGGTGGAGGTGAAGGAAGGTAGGTTGACGGGAAGGTTCCTTACCAAGAACTGCTTCGGGAAGCAGAAGGTGGTGCGACTGCAGGAATTGTATCCTGATCGTAAGGAGATAGTGCTCACGGCCTATGGTGACAGTAGGGGTGACAAAGAGATGCTGGACTATGCAAATGAAGGGTATTATAAACCGTTTAGATAAGGACCGACTGGGTGAGATCGTCCGATTCGGCGTGGTAGGTGTGCTTGCCACGTTCATCCAGTATGTTGTCTATTGGGTGCTCATCCATTGGCTGAATCCCAGTGTGGCAATGACCATAGGCTATCTGGTTAGCTTTGTGTTCAACTTCATTGCCTCTACCCATTACACCTTCCGCGTGAAGGCCAATGTGCGCCGCGGGGCAGGCTTCGCCTTGTCGCATGTGGTGAACTGGTTACTGCAGATGATACTGCTGAACTTCTTCCTCTGGTTGGGCGTGAGTAAGCCATGGGCTCCCATCCCGATGTTCTGTATCTGCGTGCCCGTGAATTTCCTGTTGGTTAGATTCTTTTTGAAACGATGAGAGAGATATTGCGCATGTTCAAGATCCGTCGTGAGGAACGGTGGCTGGCACTGGCGGTGGTGCTGGTGTTTGCCCTGCTGAACGCGCTGACCATCTATAAGTATGGCGACCTGTTTATGCGTCCTGCTGATGACTACTGGAAACTGTTCATCGGGAGGTTCCGTGTGTCGGGCTATGATCCTATCACCTATTACGTGCTGTCTGATTGGGAGACACGCTATAACGTGTATCGCCATCCGCTGCTTGCCTTCTTCATGTACCTGCCTTATCTGCTGAACCAGGGGGTGATGGCGCTGACGGGACTGAACGGGGTGCAAGTGGTGACAGCCCTGATCCTGGTAGCGGCCTCTTTGTATTCGTTCCTGTTCCTGCATCGCATCTTCCGTGAAATCGTAGGCTTGAGCAAGACAGACGCTCTTCTTCTCTTTACATTGTATTTCTCGTTTGCCTATATCATGGTGGCCACGATGGTGCCCGATCATTTCATCCTTTCGATGATGATGCTCCTGCTGACTCTTCTTCTGGCAGGACGACAGTTGAAGGAGGGACGACAGATGAAGCGTTCACAAACCATCTGGCTCTTCATCTTCACCGCAGGTATCTCGCTGAACAATGGTATCAAGGTGTTCTTGGCGAACTTGTTCGTGAACGGGAAGCGTTTCTTCCGTCCGCAGAACCTTATCCTGACTGTGGCAGTGCCTGCCCTTCTGATGTGGCTGTTCTGTCGGTGGGAGTACAAGACCTTTGTGGTGGAGAAGGAAAAGGCACGTCATGCGCAGAAGAAACAGGAGCGGGAAGAGAAGAGGGAAAAAGAGAGGGTGCTTCGGTTGGAGACTGCCCGAAAGGATTCCATCCGTAAGGCTCAAGGGGATACCATGGCGGCAGCAACTCCTGTGAAACCGACTGTGAAGAAACGCGTTTATACCGGTAAGCCCATTGGTAAGGGGGAGTTTATGCGGTGGACGGATATCACCACCTCGCGTTGGGAGACTACGGTGGAGAACCTCTTCGGGGAGTCGTTGCAGTTGCACGAGCAGCATCTCTTGGGGGATGTGTTCCGCCGAAGACCCATCATCGTGAGGTATGACCACTGGTGGAACTATGGGGTTGAGGCTGTTGCCGTACTGCTGTTCCTGGTGGGTATCTGGTGTGGAAGGCGTTCACGGTTCCTCTGGCTCACCCTTTCGTTCATGGCTGTTGATATGGCCTTGCACATGGGATTGGGCTTCGGCATCAACGAGATATATATCATGTCGCCGCATTACCTGTATGCTATTCCCATTGCCATGGCTTATCTGCTGAAAGCGAAGACGAAGGTGATGAGGTTGTCTGTGCGCACGCTTGTACTGCTGCTGGCGGTGTATCTGTGGATTCATAACGGTTACTTGCTGACTCAATATATGCTGACATGATGAAGGACTTGTGTGTTTCCAAGGAAGAGCGGTGGCCGGCGGTGTATGCGCTGGTGTTCATCCTGTCGTTTCAGTATCTGATGATCAAGAAGTTCTTTGGTTTGTTTGCCGACTACAGTGAACAAAGCTGGAACACGTTCATGAGAAACTACCACATGTCGGGCTTCGATCCCATCAGCTATGCGGTGCTGTCGGAATGGCATCAGGGATATGATGTGGTGAGACACCCGTTGCTGGCCTTTCTGATGTATCCTTTCTCCTTGCTGAACGGACTCCTGGAACAGCTCACTACCGTGAACTGTGCACAATTTGTGATGGGTGCCTTACTGGTGTTCTGCGCCTTTTATACCTTTCTGTTCATGCACAGGATTCTGCGAGAGGTGGTGGGGGTTGACCGTCTTGCTGCTTTCCTCCTTACCGCTTTCTTCTTCAGTTGCGCCTATATCTGGCTGACGGTTCTTGTGGCCGACCATTTCTGTCTGTCGTTATTCCTTATTATATATATATTATACCGGTCGGGTGTAAAACTGCGGAAAGGGGAGTGCTTCAGTATCCGGGAGACTATCTGCTCGTTTGTTGTGGTGGCAGGTGTGACACTCAGTAATGGAGCTATCGTTTTCCTCTGTGTACTATTCGTCAACGGCCGTGGTTTCTTCCAGAAAGCGTTTTTCCTGAAGGCAGTAGTGATACCTTCTATTTGTATGCTGGCCTTTGCCTTCCTGCTGAACCTCACCACCGACAAAGTGCCGTCGGAAAAAGAAAACCCCATTGGGGAACAGATGGAATGGGTGGGTACGGATGTGTCGCGCCTGGATATCCTGGTGGAGAATGTGTTTGGTGAGTCTATTCAGCTGCACCGGGAGCATCTGTTAGGAGATATCTTGATGAAACGTCCTGTAATTGTTCGTTACACATGGCCCGCTCAGTATGTCGTGGAGGCCGTCATCATCATCCTGTTCCTGCTGGGGACTTGGCTGGGACGTAAAGAAAGGTATGTGTGGCTGTTGATGAGTATTCTGACTTTTAACCTTGTACTACATGTTCTTCTCGGCTTTGCCATTAACGAGGTGTATATCATGGCGGCCCATTGGCTCTTTGTGGTGCCGCTTACCATGGCGTGGCTGTTGAGGGAGAATCACCGGTGGATGCGCCTGGTTGTGCTGGTAATGATTGCTGCCATTACGGTCTATCTGCTGCTCTATCATGGCTATTGGCTCCATCATTATCTGACATGGCCTCTTCTTGCCAAATAATCAGAAGTGTTTTTTCTTCTTTGTCCATTTACGGAAACGGTTACTGATGGCTTGTCCGATTTGCTTGAAGTTACCATGACGGAGGTTCAGCCATAGTTCCTCAAGGGAACGGCAAGTCTTCAACCAGGGATGTCCCCAGGCATTGATGCGGTAGAGACGCTCCTTGTAGCTGGTATCTTCGATGACGTATTGAGGATGACGGAGGGGAAACTGGAGTTCATGGCGTTTCATGGTGAAGATACGGCGGAAAGCCCGAGGGGTGGTGTAAATGCTTCCCGTGAAATGGGTGCTGTCGGTGGTCAGTCCTCTGTTGTTGATCAGGTTGCGGGAAGGCATGATGGCCATTGCATTGTTCAGGATCATGCTCGACCAGAAGATGCTCTCGTAGAATTCCTTCCCTGCGGCACGGTGATCATAACACATCTTGATGAACTCGTTCCTGTATTTCCGCGCATGAACCACACCACGAAGACGTTGCATGGCATAATCGTCGTCGAGGAACGAATACTTTCCGTCCCATTGGTCGATGACTCGCCGCCACGAAGCCCATCCCCAGATGCTGCATGTCTGCGTGAAGAAATAGTCGTAAGGGGTGTCGGGGGTTACCTCATCGATGTTGAACCCCGAGATCATCCAGATGCGCTCATCATCTTCATAGCGGTCGAGCAGTTCCTTACAGAAGGGGAAGAACGACTGTGACGGCACATCGTCATCTTCCAGAACGATGCATTTGTCAACAACAGAGAAAGCCCATTTCTGCGACAGGTATTCCGAGGGGTCGCAACCATAGTTGCGCTCCTGATACTTGCGGTGTACCTCACACTCCCAATCGATGTCCTCCACCACCTTCCGACAGGCTTCAATACCAGTCATGTCACGCTCTCCACGCGGACCGTCCTGATAGAGGAACAGCTGGGAGGGCCGCGCCTTTCTTACTTCATCGAACACTTCTTTGAGGTGGTCGGGACGGTTGAAGAACAGGATCAATACGGCTACATCGATGTTAGCAGGGTGTTTCATGGTGCTTGTTTTTTGGTTTTCGACAGGATGAACTGCATACAGTCTTTCAGGATCTGGGCTCCGGCAATCCTCATGATAAGGTAGTAGATGATGACAGCCAGGATAACCCTGACAATCAGGAGCAGGACGAGGTTTTGGATTCCTTGGGTGATGAAGGCGGTAAGCAACATAGTTCCCAAGGCACACAGGGCAAAGGGAGCAATATCTTTGAGTAAGGAGAGCAGACGGTAGCCGGTGAGCTGTTGTACGAAGTGGTGCCATACAAACAGCCAGCAGGTATTCAGGATGACATACCCGATGATCATGGTGCGCACCCCATAGGGATAGAGCACGAGCATGAGGATGAGCTGACAGATGCCTAATGCCAGGGTGTTCCACATATAGGTATCCGACTTCCCCTTACTGATAATCATATTATATAATAAGGTGTTGATGGGCATGAAGGCACCGGCAATGCAAAGCAGCTGCAGGTAGGAGGCGCTGGTGCTCCATTTCTCGCCGATGGCGGTAATGATGAACTCGTGCGACACCATGCCAAAGCCGAACAGCAGGGGGAAGGAGAGGAAGGCGGTGAAGCGGATGAGTTTGCGCATAGCCCTGAGTTGCCGTTCTCCATCGCTCTTCAAATCAACGAATACCGGTTGCGCCACGGTCTGCACCATACCCTGCAAGAGGTTGAAGCACTTGTAGTCCCATTGGTAAGCCTGGTTGTAGTTTCCTGCATCTTCGGGTTTAAAGAACCGTCCGAGCAGGATATTGAGGATTTGGTTGTTCACCTGTGTGAAGATGGCCGAGAACATGATCTTACAGCTGAAGGGGAACATACGCTTGATGGGCTCCGGATCAAAGTGCCATCTCGGTCGCCAGTCGGAATAATGCCAGTACATCAGGGTGATGAACAGTACATAGACGATGTTCTGTGTGGCCAACGACCAATAGGAGAAACCTTTCCAGGCCATCACAGCACCGATAATGTTCGAAATGATGATGGCGGTCATACCGCTCTTTGCCTGCTGCTTGGTGCGCAGGTTCTTGTAGAGGTAGGCCGACTGCGCCAGTCCGAAGCTGGAGAACACGAAGCTCAGGAAGACATAACGACAAAGAGGGGTGAGTGCGGGTTGGTGATAATAGCTGGCGATGAGCGGTGCACAGAAGAACAGGATGACATAAATGCAGAGGCTCACGGCGATATTGAACCAGAACACCGAGTTATAGTCATTGTCGGTAGGGTGCTCCATGTTGGCTAAGGCGGTCTTGAAACCACTGCTCTGCAGCTCGACAGCAATGACGGTGAAGATGGTAATCATGGCAATCATACCGAAATCATCAGGCGACAGCAGTCGTCCGAGAATAATGCCGAACACCAGTCCGATGAGCTGTTGCACGCCATTGTTCATACCGCCCCAGAATAGTCCTTTGGCAGTTTTCTCTTTCAGTGATTCAGTATCGTTAGTCATAGATCTCTATATGATTGACATGCGGATGGATAGCATCAAGATCAGGCAGTTGCGTGTAGTCACCATAGATGCAGCGCAGATGGTGATCATAATCATGTGGCACAGGGAACTGATACCCTTCAAACACATGCTCGGCCAGCGGGAAGATGTCTTCGGCAAAGCGCGGATTGTGGTAGGGAATGCCCATGCCTGAAGTGAGGAGTGTGGACTGTGGAGTGTGTACTGAGGAGGGTGAAATGTGAAGGAACTTGCGGAAGAAGGGGAAGACATAGCGGTTGTTGAAGTTGAAGATGCGTCTTACCCGCTTGATGGCCTTGGCATCATCCTTACTCTTTCGCCACACCTTGTACATATGACCTACAGAAAGCTCCGTGAGTTTGTGCAGCCAGATGGGATGCTCTTCCATGGGGAAGATATCGATATATATACCTTTCTCCTTCCACATCCGGTCGTAGTTGTTCCCTTCGTTCAGCACTGAACGACGGTCGCGCACCTTGGCATAGAAGAAGAAATAGTTCGGATCAGTCTCGTCGGTCTGCAGGGCAAGCCAGTCGGGCAACTCCTTGGTCAGCACTTCCAGCAGATGGAGGTAGTCGTTTCTCATCATCTCAATGTCAAGGTCATCATCCCAGGGAATGAAGCCGTTATGACGTACAGCCCCGATCAGCGTACCGCTACTGAGCCAGTAAGGTATCTGATGCTTGCGGCAGATCTTGTCGATCACCACCAGAATCTCCAGCATGCGAAGCTGGTGCTTCCGCAGCTGGGAGCCGTCGGGGTTGAAGCGTTGGCGCAGTGCCTGATGGTCAATCGTTGTTGTCTGCATATCGTATCATTTGTTGTCCCCACCGTTGCACCTCGTCCATGGTAGGGGTATTCACATTCTTTTCTTTAGCTAACTGTCGCAGGAGGTCAAGTCCGTAGGGGAAATCCTCCGTGAAATACCTGCTGCGGAGGTCGGGCACGAAGCCATCGGCAGTCTCCTTCATCGGCGACAGGATTCCCTGGAACGCCTTGATTGACAGTAGCTTACGGGTAAGAGAGGGTGCATCATGACTCTCGTAGTAGTCGAGCACCGTTGGCAGACAGTCGGCAGATACTGGCAACTCCTTCAGGAGGTCGTGCAGTTCCTTGTCCATCTCGATATAGATGGCTGAGGCCTCATCGGTCCATTCCCCATAGAACGCACAGTTTCGCGGGTAGGTGATACCCGGCTGCCAGTCTTTCCACATCGTATAGAGACGTGCCGGGTGCAAAATAGGATTACTGTTACTGATGCTTGCCTCATAGTAGCTGCCCAGCACCTCCACAGGAATGTGGAATAGTTCCTCCAACTGCTCCTTCAGTCGTTCCCTGTTCGCAACCCGTTCCATTCCGATGCGCATCAGCGGCCGTCGTCCCAGCAAGTGCGCCGAGTGACCGTATTCCTCCAGTCGTGAGATAAAGGGGACGCGCTGGAAACCGAACAGGGGTGTTCGCTCGGGTAGGATGTGCAGGGCTTCCTCGAAGAACCCCGTACTTGAAACGATGCTACCCACGGTGGTTTGCGGTGAGAGGGCAGGGGCAATCTGACGGAGCACACTGGCGATGGAGAATCCCGGCAGACAGAGCAGAGCGATGTCAGCTCCCCTTACCACCTCGGCAGGTTCTGAAGAAACCGTTTGCAGTCGTCCTTTCAGCACCTCCCCCTCGGGAGTTGTGATGTCCAGTTGTCTCTGCCAGCGTTCCGGCTGTCGTGTCAGCAGGTTCACCTCACAGTTGTCCTGTGCTGCCAGGAATCCTGCCACCACATGTCCCAGGTTACCACCACCGCAGATGCAAACCCTGTATTTCATCGGCTTGAGAATTGTAGAAGGGCATCTACCAGACGGGTATTGTCCTCATGGTTACGCACAGCAATACGCATATACTGTTTCTTCGGGTCAAGACCGGGCTTTCCACTGCAGTCGCGTGTCAGGATATTGTGTTGTCTCAGCATATAGATCACAATCTCCTTTGCCGTAAAGGGCGGCAGTATCTCACACAGGAAATAGTTGGCCTGTGAGGGCATCACGCGGAAGAAAGGAACCGTTCGCAGTCGGCGTTCAAACTCATCCCGTTCCGCAACGAACTTCTCGCATGCTTTCAGGTAATCCTTCTCGTGCTTGTTGTAGATCTGCATGAAGAACTCGGCAAACGAGTTGAGGTTCCATATAGATACCTCTTTCTTGATATGTGCGATGAGCTCTTTGTCGGCAGAGGCAAGAATACCTAAGCGCAGTCCGGGGACGCCATAGCTCTTGGAGATACTCTTCATGACCGCCATATGGGGATAGGTCTCAAGGATAGCGTCACTGAGCAGGGAGTTGGTGGCGTAGTCCTTACTGAAATCCACAAAGCTCTCGTCAACCACCAGACGGATGTTTCGCTCCTCGCACCATGCCGCCAGTCTCAGCACATCCTTCTTGGGGATGAAGTTTCCCGTGGGGTTATCAGGATTGATGAGCATCAGTGTCTGAATATCCTTGTCGGCAAAGAACGTCATCAGGTCATCGGCCGTGTAGCGGTAGTCCTCGTTCTGGGGAAAGAAAGTTACTTGATGATCCTTGTTATATCTATTAGGATACTCCTCGAACGTAGGCCGGATAAAGCCTGTCCTTGCTCCCGGGAGAGTCTCCATCAGTACCTTGATGAGTTCTGCGGCTCCGTTGCCTGGTACGATATAGGGTTCGCTCACCCCAAAACTCTTGCTGGCAATGAGCGTGTTCACCTTCATGCCTGAGGGATATTCCGTGAGTAAGGTGTCGAAGTTACTGCGCAGCTCATCCTTCAAACGCTTACTGGGGAAATAGGGGTTCACCAGATAGCAGTAGTCGAGCATCTGCGGGAAACGCCAGAAACCGCCGAACCTGCCGTAATATTTGCGCAGCACGTCCTGGTCATCAGCAAACAAAGCCTCTGCAATGTCCAGATCCTGCTTGTCGTCTATCTCATACCACCTCTCCCTACCAATATCCAGCGCTTTCAGGTTACTGTTGTCGAGCAGGGTGATGATACGCAGTACGTTCTCGTAATACTCATTGTCGCCTACCGCCTTGGTGTAAGCATCCAGGAAGGGCACGTAGCTGTTCCTCAGGAAGTCCTTACTGAACTTGTAGATATTCACCGTTTTGTAGTAGGAGTCCACATGATTATAGTCGAAGGCCTGCTTGGGTATGAAGTTCACGATGTTGTTGTCAGTGTCGATGCGCACCATCGTTCCGTCCATCCAGCTCTCGTACTTTGCCACGAGGGCAAGGTTGGGATAAGGGTTCTCCATGATCATGGGGAACAGGCGGTCGGAGAAGATCAGGTCGCTCTCGATGAGCAGTGTGTCGTCTTCCTGCAGCCGTTCCTTAGCCAACCAGAGAGAGTAGATATTATTGGTTTTGTCATATACCGGGTTCTCCACGTATTCAATGGTCAGCTGGTCAGCATAGCGCGTACCTATATAGCTCTTCAGGTTCTCTGCCTGATAGCCCACCACGATAACCACGCGACTCAATTCCAAGTTGCTCAACTGATGGAGCAGTCGGTCAATGAGTCTTACACCGTTTACCGGGACCATGCACTTCGTGTTGTCCTTAGTATATTCGCCGAGTCTGCGGCCCATTCCCGCCGCCAGGATGATTGCTTGCATAGTTTCGTTATTTCTGCATCATTGTTGCAAAGGTAAGGCTTTTCAATGGATCTTGCAACCCAACAAAGTGATTTTAGTCTATCAGTTAGTTAAATAATCATAATTTTTTACGCACGCTCCGTGACAGTCATACGTATTCCCAAGAAAATCAGTACCTTTGCAACCCGATTCTACGTGGGGCCGTATGAACCCCCGAGGGTAGCGTGTAAATAGCAGCCTTGGCAGGAATGCCGTCGTTGTGGTTTGTGAATCGCTGCTCACTGGCAGGCGGAGAGTCTGCTCGCTTCCAGGTGCGTGAAGCCAGGCGCGGTCGGATGGCGACATATCCGTATTAGAAACGTTTTTATATTTTATTCATTATCAATGGACACTTTAAGTTACAAGACTATTTCCGTTAACAAGGAAACAGCACAGAAGGAGTGGGTGGTTGTTGATGCTACCGACCAGGTAGTGGGCCGTCTCGCTTCTAAGGTAGCGAAGTTGATTCGCGGTAAGTACAAGCCCACATTTACCCCGCATGTTGATTGCGGCGACAATGTGATCATCATCAATGCCAAGAAGGCTTATTTCACTGGCAAGAAGGAGACCGACAAGGTTTACACTCGCTACACAGGTTATCCTGGTGGTCAGCGTTTCACCACACCGGCACAGCTCCGCACTCGTGAGTTCGGTATGGACCGTATCCTGCGTCATGCTGTTAAAGGCATGCTTCCTAAAGGTCGTCTGGGCCGTCAGCTGCTCGACAACCTCTATGTTTACAATGGCACAGAGCATCCCCATGAGGCTCAGAAGCCCAAGGCAATTGATATTAACCTGTTAAAATAATAAGACAAGATGGAAGTAATTAATGCATTAGGTCGCCGTAAGAGTGCTATTGCACGTATTTACGTCAGTGAAGGAACAGGCAAGATTACAATCAATAAGAAAGATATTACCGAGTATTTCCCTTCTGCCATCCTGCAGTATGTGGTGAAGCAGCCGCTGAACCTGCTGGACGTTGCTGAGAAGTACGACATCAAGGTGAATCTCGACGGTGGTGGTTTCACAGGTCAGAGCCAGGCTCTGCGTCTCGCCATTGCCCGTGCACTGGTAAAGATCAACGCCGAAGATAAGAAGAAGCTGAAGGATCAGGGCTTCCTGACACGCGACAGTCGTGAGGTTGAGCGTAAGAAGCCGGGACAGCCGAAGGCTCGTCGTCGCTTCCAGTTCAGTAAGCGTTAATCTTGAACTGAACAGTTTAGTATCTAAACCAATGAGACTTGGATTGTATAATTTTCAATTTTCAATTGTCAATTTTCATTTTAATTACTCATGGGTTGGTTCTAACAAGAATTAAAAAGAAAGTAAACAATTAAAACATTAAGAAAAAAAATGGCAAGAACAAATTTTGACATGTTGCTCGAGGCCGGATGTCACTTCGGTCACCTCAAGCGCAAGTGGAACCCCGCTATGGCTCCCTACATCTTCATGGAGCGCAACGGTATTCATATCATCGACCTGCACAAGACTGTTGCAAAGATCGACGAGGCTGCTGAGGCCTTGAAGCAGATTGCTAAGTCTGGTAAGAAGGTTCTCTTCGTTGCTACGAAGAAGCAGGCTAAGGACATCGTGGCTGAGAAGGCTACTGCCGTGAACATGCCTTACGTTATCGAGCGTTGGCCGGGTGGTATGCTCACCAACTTCCCCACCATTCGCAAGGCTGTGAAGAAGATGGCTACCATCGACAAACTCATGAGCGACGGTACTTATGGAAACCTCTCTAAGCGTGAGATCCTCCAGGTGAGCCGTCAGCGTGCCAAGTTGGAGAAGAACCTCGGTTCCATCGCCGACCTGACCCGTCTGCCCTCTGCCCTGTTCGTGATCGACGTGATGAAGGAGCACATTGCTGTGAAAGAGGCTAAGCGTCTGGGTATCCCCGTGTTCGCTATCGTTGACACCAACAGCAACCCCAACGACATCGACTTCATGATTCCCGCTAACGACGATGCTAAGGACTCTATCGAGGTAATCCTGAACGCTTGCTGCACAGCTATCGCTGAAGGTCTCGAGGAGCGCAAGGCTGAGCGCGCTGACGAGAAGGCTGCCAAGGAGCAGGCTGAGGAAGTTGCTGAGGCAAAGCCCCGTGCACGACGTGCCCGTAAAGAGGCTCCCGCTGCTGAGGCTCCCGTTGAGGAGGCACCTGCCGCTGAGGAAGCTGCTGCTGAGGCTCCCGCTGAGGAAGCACCTGCTGCTGAGTAATTAAAGAATTGAAGAATTATAAATTGAAGAATTAAAGTTATTATGGCAATTTCAATTGATGATATTAAGAAGCTTCGCGCCATGACAGGTGCCGGATTGGCTGATGTCAAGAAGGCTCTGACAGAGGCTGAGGGTGATTTCGACCATGCCAAGGAGCTGCTCCGCGAGCGCGGTCTGGCTATCGCCGCTAAGCGCAGCGACCGCGAGACTTCCAATGGTTGTGTTCTCGTAAAGGCTGAGAACGGCTTTGCCGCTACTATCGCCTTGAAGTGCGAGACCGACTTCGTTGCTAACGGTGCTGACTTCATCGCACTCACACAGAGCATCCTCGATGCTGCCGTGGCTAACAAGTGCCAGAGCCTCGACGAGGTGAAGGAACTCACACTGGCCGACGGTCAGAAGGTGGCCGACGCTGTTACCCAGCGTTCAGGTATTACTGGTGAGAAGATGGAACTGGATGGTTACCTCACACTCGCTGGCGAGAATATCGAGGTGTACGACCACATGGGTAAGCACACACTTGCTACCATGGTTCAGACCAACAAGACTGCTACCGAGGCTGGTCACAAGCTGGCTATGCAGGTAGCTGCCATGAAGCCGGTGGCTCTCGACGCTCAGAGCGTTCCCCAGGCTGTACTCGATGAGGAGTACAAGACTGCTGTGGAGAAGACCAAGCTGGAGCAGGTAGAGAAGTATGTTGACTCTGTTCTGAAGAAGAACGGTATCAACCCGAACCTGGTGGATAGCGAGGATCATATCGAGAGCAACATCAAGAAGGGCTGGCTCACTGAAGAGGAGGCTCAGAAGGCTCGCGAGCTGAAGGAGAAGGCTGCTGCCGAGAAGGCTGCTAACCTGCCCGCTCAGATGATCGAGAACATCGCTAAGGGTCGTGTTCAGAAGTTCCTGAAGGAGAACTGCCTGGTTGACCAGGAGTTCCAGTTCGGTGATGGCGATAAGGCTACTGTTTCTCAGTGGCTCGCTACTCAGGACAAGGAGCTGAAGATCGTTGACTTCAAGCGCTTCACCCTCGTTGCAGAGTAATACATCTTACTATACAACATAGAGAATCGGCATTGCATCCGCAGTGCCGATTTTTTGTCAGTCACATGCCTAATCCCGAACTTCAAACGATCCGTCCGCTTTACTTATCATTACAAATAGTTTGTCATTCATTTCTTTGTGAACTTTTGTGTACTTATTATTTTGGAGGTTTGCGAAGAATTGTATATCTTTACACTCACAGACAAAAAGAATGGAGATGAAAAGAATTGCTTTCTTCGCTTTAATCCTTTTCCTCCTTGTTTCTTGCGGAACTAGGAAGGAGTATAAAGATGCCTTGCTGCGGGCAGAAACGGTTATGGACGAGCACCCTGACTCTGCCCTGCAGATCCTCGACAGCTTGGGACAATACGAGACTGGGTTCTCCCGCCACTTCCGCATGCAGTACCTGTTGCATTTGACAAAGGCACAGGCCAAGACAGGTGATATATTTACGAATGATTCACTGACCGAATTGATGGTTGAGTATTTCAACAGTAAAGGAACCAAAGACGAAAAGGTGTGGGCCTATTATTTGTACGGCTGTTCATTGAGTGATATAGGTCAAGCACCGGAGGCACTTCAGGCATATTATGATGCCATTGATATTGTTGGAGCACCCAAAGAGTTTTTTGATTATGCTATATTAAAGGTTATCTATGGCCAGATGTCGCAGATTTTTCACAAGCAGAATCTTCCTCGCGATGAAATATGGGCCTTGAACCATTATATTGACTGTGTCAAACATACAGATAGCGAAGAAGAGAGTATTATTGCCAAAAGTCAATTGATAAAACCATATTATCTCCTTGGTGAGAAAGACTCCATTCTTCAAATCATCGATAGGTCATTCCACTCTTTGATGCATTTAGGAAAAGAGCAAAGGGCAGCAGCATGTTTAGTTTCCTCAATATACATCTATATAGAACGCAACCAACTAGCCAAGGCCAAGGAAGTCATGAACCTATATGAACAGAAATCAGGCCTATTTGATCATGAGGGGAATATCGGAAAAGGACGTGAGGGATATTATTGGATTAAGGGTTTTTATAATCTGGCGGTAAAAGATTTGGAATCTGCAGAGACCTACTTCCGTAAGGCTATCAAATACGGCTATCTTTCAGAGGGGTATAGAGGGTTGCTTCGTCTATATAGAGAGAAGAACAATATGGATTCTGTCGTTCTCTTTTCACAATTGTATGAAGCTGCGCAAGATTCCCTGCATGATAAAATGCAAACTGATGCAATTCATCAGATGTCTGTTTTATACAATTACAACAGAAATCTGAATAAACTGGAGGAAGAGAAAAGGAAAGTACGAAAAGCAAGGATAGTCGTAATAAGCATTATAATAGTTGCTTTATCACTAATAGGAGGTACTACATGGACTTACAACAGGAAGCAGAAAAGGAGAAAGAACAGTATTATCAAGCTTGAGAAAGATTTGGCTTCTGCAATAACTACCCGTAATGAACTACAAGATGAATTAGGACAGCTCAAGGTGAAGGATTATGAAAATGTGATTGCCACGAAAGAAAAGAAAGTAGCAGAACTCACTGCAACCATCAAAAGGCTAGCAGAAGAGAATCGGATATACAAAGGTATTACTCTCAATAAAGATAAGGATCATCTTGAAGACTTTCTAAATAGTACAATCGCTCTGTTGTTTATTAAGAAAGCAACAGGAAAAACGGAAAGGACTAAACCCACAGAAGCGGAATGGAAGATGATGGTATCACAATTCAGCAAGGATCTTCCCGCCACCTTTAAGTCATTTGGAGATAGTAAGCCTTTGTCACAATTAGAACAGCGGATTTGTATGTTACTTATCCTTGACATCCCAGAGTATGTTATATCAATCATGGCAGATACTTCAACTTCTACAGTATCGAATGCAAAGGCCCGAGCGAACTATAAACTCTTTGGGAAAAAGGAAGCCTATCCACTGAAAAACAACCTAATCCAAAGTCTTCGAAGGTCTTGATGTATTTTGATGAACAAAATACATAATCAAGTGGTTCTCGGTATTTTACAAGGTTATATTGCTCGCATCTTCTCAATTTTGATGAACAGAAAGTGATTCCTTTCTTTGGACGTTAATTATATCACTCATATTTTTGCCAAAATTTTAAATGCAAATAATATGAGAAAAGTAATTGTGTTTTTTAGTTTATTACTGATGGCAACAATGAGTATTGCCAGTGTACAGAAAAGTGATGATGAGATTCCTCTTCAAGTAGAAATATTAGATCCGACCATACCTCACGAGCCAATAGGAAGAGGGCCTGTGGTCGTTCCTTCTATTAGTCTTGAAGGCTACACCTTGTTTTTTTACACTCCATGCGACGGTTGTATCCTTCGTTTGTTGGATGCCAATGACAACGTGGTTTATTCCACTGTTATCCCAACAAACACAACCAGCTTGGTTTTACCCTCTACTCTTTCTGGAGAATATGAAATCCAGATTATCCAAGGCAACATCTGTTTCTACGGGTATATCGATCTTAATACATAGTTATTATTCTTTCTGTTCTCTATTATAACAATTGATTTCGAACATCATCTCACATGTACATAATAGGGGATAGTTCTATAGTTATTACGTAAGTTGACAATACTATAATAATATTCACAACGATGCAAATATTGAATCAAACCGTTTTGCCAACATTGGAGTCTTCTCCAGGAATCTATTCAATTTCTAATGATTATTCCCTTAATGGTGCAACACTGAGCATTCCCTCAGGAAAAACATTGTATTTTAACGGCGGATCTATTTCCAATGGAACGCTAAGTCTGAACGGCACTTTGCTCAATAACTTGGAGGACGATAGCATAAACGCTAGAATAGTAGGGACTATCCTGAACACGGTTATCTATACATCTCAAATTGGGGGCATTAATAATCTTGGGCTGTCTGACTATTCTGGCATGACAATATATTGCAATCAGGATGAGAGCAGTGTTTCATCAACCATATGTATTAGTGGTGTAAATGCAAATGGGAACACTGCTACAGTTTTCGATGGAATGAATAATAGTTTCCACTGTAATGTGCCATTCTTCAAACTACAAAACGGCTCCCAGAATGTCACCGTACGTAATTTCGTTGCTACGACTAATACCAGTTCAGATAAGAATTTCTTCGATACCGATAGAGACACTACTAAAGGATATTCCGGCATCCATGTCTATAATAACCACATAACTGGTTTCACGGTCGGCATCTCGTTAGGGAATGAAGCCGAGAATCTAACGGTAACAGGTACAATTACTGGCAACTATATATTTGACTGTTTGGGGACTACCTCTGGAAAGGGATATGGGATTCATCTTGCCAATGCCTATAACTGTTGGGTAGTAGGGAATCATATTACTAACTGCGAACGTCATGCAATATATCATGCTTACGGGTCATATAATACGATACAGTACAACACTATTTCTGAATTTCGCAAGAATTTGACGGAAAGCGCACCTCAAGCAGCCATTGATGTTTCCCGAAAATCTTCTCATGTAACGGTTTCATATAACACCTTTACTTCATGTAATGGAGTCTGTATAATGGTTTATACTTGTACACCTGCTGAAGACTCGGATGGAGAAGATAATTTATTTAGGTACGGAAATGCAGATAATATTGTCATCAGTAACAATACTTTCAATATGGGTTATTTGACGGGAGATCTGTTTGGCCTGACGTATATTATGATTGGCTATTCAACACCATGTCATGGCTATAGTGCTCGGGCAGCAGCCCAGACACTAATAATGGATGTAGTAATAAATAACAATACATTTAACAAGCTACAATCAGACAGTCAGAAATGTATCAGGATAGACCAATGCGTGGAGCTATCAGTGATAAACAATGCTTTTAATCTCAAATTGCCTGATTCTCCAAATCCAAATACGCACAGAACCATATTCAACTTTCAGGATACAACAGTTCCAGACTCTGTAATGACTGCAACAATTTCAGGTAATACGTTTTCTTATATTGGAACTAATCCCGGCGCTGATATATTCCTCATTGGCGATGATGTTTCCCTGTTTAGTTCTTCAATTAACTCTGATTACATTATCTATTGGTCATCGAATTCTTTACAGAATCAATATATTGGTAGTGTGACGAACTATTATCTTTATGAAGGGATCCCTGGAGATAACCTGATAATAAGTTAAACCGTGTTAACAAACAATTGATATTGACAGCTTTTTCGTACATTTGTAACAGATTATTCAACAAACTAAAGAACTATAATGATGAGAAGACTACTATTCTTTTTAATGATGGGCGCCTGTTTGTCATTATCCGCATCTAATGATGAGAAAAAAGCAGTTGAGGTAAACAGCTTTGTTTATTTGTTGGATGATGAGACTATGACTGCTGAGGTGACAGGACTAACCAGCTATACAGGCGTTTTAGACGATCAGGGAGTTTTAGAGATTCCCGCAAGCGTAACATTTGAAGGGAGCAACTATAGTGTAACATCTATAGGGAGCAATGCTTTCAGGAATAAAACCGGTATAAAACAGGTGAAAATGCCTGAGTCTATAATCACTATAGGCGAAGCTGCATTTTCAGAGTGCAAGTTTGATGCTGTGAATATTCCTGACGGTGTGCAGGAGATTCAAAGACATGCCTTTTCGAATAATGGTTGGCTGCAGACCGTAAAGATTGGCAAGGGTATCAAGACCATTGCCCCGAACGTGTTTTTTATGACGGCTCTTAAAACAAT
>OMXE01000009.1 GCA_900314935.1 uncultured Prevotella sp. | reverse complement strand
TGAGTTAGGAACGATGTTCTGAGCACCAGCACGAGCGCGCTGAACATCACCCTTGCGCTGAGGACCGTCGAGAATCATCTGGTCGCCAGTGTAAGCGTGTACAGTTGTCATGATACCGCTCTGGATGGGAGCGAAGTCGTTCAGAGCCTTTGTCATCGGAGCCAGACAGTTAGTGGTGCAAGAAGCAGCAGAGATAACAGTGTCGGCAGGAGTCAAAGTCTTGTGGTTTACATTGTAAACGATAGTGGGCAGGTCGTTGCCAGCAGGAGCAGAGATAACAACCTTCTTAGCACCAGCCTTGATGTGTGCAGAAGCCTTCTCCTTAGATGTATAGAAACCTGTGCACTCCAGAACAACGTCTACGTCGAGCTCACCCCAAGGCAGCTCAGCAGCGTTAGGAACAGCATAGATTGTGATCTCCTTACCATCAACGATGATAGAGTTCTCTGTTGCCTCAACAGTGTGCTTGTTCTCGCCGAACTTGCCAGCGAAACCACCCTGTGCTGTGTCATACTTCAGCAGGTGAGCAAGCATTTTGGGACTTGTCAAGTCGTTGATAGCGATTACTTCATAACCTTCAGCCTCGAACATCTGACGGAAAGCGAGGCGACCGATACGGCCGAAACCGTTAATAGCTACTTTTGTCATTTTTTTGTTTATTATTAAAAGGGTTAAAAATTATCCTTCATTATTATCCATTTTTTACACGAAAACCGATCAAAATATGCCGAAAAGTAAGATTTTTCGTGCTTTCTTCACATTTTTTTCTTATTTCGAGCGCAAAGTTACGAATATTTTTCTATATTTGCATCAAATTTCTATCTTAAATAATATAAAAAGATTGAAGATTACTTGCGCTGGTTGAAAAAACTGACGCAGATCAAGAGGATTGCAAGATGTAGTTTACAATTTTATACATTAAACTTTTAAGATTATGGGATTTATTAAAGAATTCAAAGAGTTTGCCATGAAAGGCAACGTGATGGACATGGCAGTCGGTGTAATCATCGGCGGCGCGTTCGGAAAGATTATCAGCTCATTGGTTGATGATGTGTTAATGCCTTTAATCGGTTTGTGTACAGGTGGTGTTGACTTCACCGGCCTTGTTGCTAAATTCGGCGATGCTGAATTGAAGTATGGTGTATTCATCCAGAATGTCATCGACTTCTTGATTGTGGCTCTGTGTATCTTCTTAATGATCAAGGCCATGAACAAGCTCACCAAGAAGAAGGAAGAGGAGCCCGCTCCTGCTCCGGAGCCACCAGCAGAAGAGAAACTGCTCACTGAGATCCGCGATTTACTGAAGAATAAATAATAAAATAAAAAGCCGTTCTGTTTAGAACGGCTTTTTTTGTAGAATTCTTTTTTTCAGCGCTACCAGCGCTGCGCGGTGTTTCCTTCCCACCGTCTCTCCTATCCGTATCATCTCATCGATACTCTTCTTTCCGAAGCTTGTGGCGCCATAGCCGGCAAGGTTCGGGTTGATATGCACATCCACCAACTTGACATTCTCGTTGTATTTCTTCCAGTCGGGGCGTGATACAGCCCAGTCGAGAAGCCCCCCAATACCTGTTACCTCCTTCAGGGAGAAGTCGCGTGTCTCATGTTTGTTCTGCGTCAGATCGATGGCCACCACCACATCAGCCCCCATCGCCTTCACCACATCCACGGGCAGGTTGTTCAGCATACCGCCGTCAACAAGCGTCCTGCCGTTGATCTCCACAGGCTTGAAGGCACCTGGTATGGCCATGCTGGCCCGCATACATTTCGACAAATAGCCACTGCTCAACACCACCTCCTGTTGGTTTTTCATATCCACCGCCACACAACGGAACGGAATGGGGAATGTGGAGAAGTCAACCGAGTCTTTCAAGCCCGTGATACTATCGAACAGTTCCACGATATGATCACCGCGGATTGCCCCGAAGTTCGGATCCTCCTTTTTGCTGTTCTTTCTGGAAACAGGGAAGCCCAACACATACACCACCCCATCTTCCTCACTGATCACCTTCCCTTCATGGCGTTGCTCACGGTCGGCCAGCAGGCTCAGCCACTCCTGCGAACGAAACATCTTTTCAAGTTCGGCTGAACGGTAGCCCAAGGCATACAAGCCCCCAACAATGGAACCGATGCTGGTGCCTGCGATATAGTCGATGGGCAATCCCACCTCCTCTATCACCTTCAGTACCCCCACTTCGGCAGCACCTTTCGCGCCACCTCCGCCAAGTACCAATCCAACCTTTAGTCGTTGCGCATCTTGTGAAAAGGCACACTGAGCAATGGCAACGACAAAAAGAAGCGACAGGGTGAGTCGCTTCCATATACGCTTTTTCATCGGATCATCAATCATCCGTGAAATCAGTCACGGCATTCAGGATTCCCTGAAGGATACCATTCAGCTCATTACCGAAGCCCTTCACCTTGTCAACAATGCCGTTCTTTACACCCTTGGCCATATAGCCGGCACACTTTCCTTCGAGCACGCCGATCTTTTTCTTCTGCTCAGGGGTATAGTCAAACTCGTGCTTCTTAATATCACGGCGAATATCGAGGAATTCCTCACCAGCATCCCGCCAATCGTTCACTGTATAGTACTGACTGTTGTCGCGCAGTTCGTACGAGAATTTCTCCAAACGATTGATGGCTTGCAACTTCGTGGAACAGGAACTCAGTGTCATGACAAAGCACAAGGTCATGGCAGCTGCCGCAATCATAGTCTTTATTTTCATCATCACATTATTGTTTTAGACGCCGCAAAAATAAACAAAAAACACCAATCAGCCACGCAACACCGTTTTATTTATAATTATTTAAGGATATTGATTTAGATTAATCTTATACCCCTTTATCGCAAAAAGAGGGGGAGAAAACAAGGAATGTCGAAAGGAAGTAGTACCTTTGCAGCGTTTTTAGGATATATTTAGGATAACAGAAGATGACAACGACAGAACGAATTGCAGGATTCGCACGTCCTGCCTTTAAGCCGAAGATGGTGTCGGCAATCAAGAATTACAACAGAAAAACATTCATGGCCGACCTCATGGCCGGTATTATCGTAGGAATTGTAGCACTTCCCTTGGCCATTGCTTTCGGCATTGCCTCTGGGGTTTCACCCGAAAAGGGCATCATCACTGCTATTGTGGCCGGACTGATGATTTCTCTCTTCGGTGGTAGTAAGGTGCAGATTGGCGGACCTACGGGCGCCTTCATCGTCATTGTATATGGCATCATCCAGCAATATGGTATGCAAGGACTCACTATTGCCACGCTCATGGCAGGTGTGTTCCTCATCCTGTTAGGTATCCTCCATTTGGGAACCATCATCAAATACATCCCCTACCCCATTGTGGTGGGCTTCACCAGCGGTATTGCCGTTACTATTTTCACCACACAGATCAAGGATTTGTTGGGTATGCAGATGACTGAAGTACCCAGCGACTTCATCGAGAAGTGGATTGCCTACATCAGTCATATCGGTCAGATTGACCTCTGGAGCGCCTTGGTGGGCATCAGCAGCGTGGCACTCATCGGATTATGGCCTTCCCTCACCCAGCGCATTAGTAGCTCATCGCGACTTTCCGCCTTGAAGAAGATTCCGGGTTCGCTGGTAGCTATTATCTTGATTACTGTGGTTGTATTACTGCTGAAGAGCTATGCTGGCGTAACCACCATCGAGACCATTGGCGACCGCTTCAGCATCCAGTCGTCTCTGCCCGAGGCCACCATGCCCGCATTGTCGTGGGAGGTGATTAAAGGACTCGCAGGACCTGCCATGACCATTGCCATCTTAGGAGCCATCGAATCACTGCTTTCTGCCACCGTGGCCGATGGTGTTATAGGCGATCATCATGATTCCAATACCGAGCTCATCGGACAAGGTATTGCTAACATCGCATCGCCTATCTTGGGTGGTATTCCTGCTACTGGCGCCATTGCCCGCACCATGACCAATATCAACAACGGTGGCAGAACCCCTGTGGCTGGCATCATTCACGTGGCCGTACTTCTTCTCATCTTCCTTTTCCTCATGCCGTTGGCACAATATATCCCCATGGCCTGTCTGGCTGGCGTACTCGTAGTGGTGAGCTACGGCATGAGCGGCTGGCGTTCCTTCCTGGCCATGATGCGTAATCCCAAGAGCGATGTAACCGTATTGTTGCTCACCTTCTTCCTCACCATCATCTTCGACCTTACCATCGCTATTGAGGTAGGACTGATATGTGCCTGTTTGCTGTTTATGCGACGGATGGCTGAGACCACTGAGGTACGCGCCATTATCGACGAGATCGACCTGAACGAAGATGCAGATATGGAGAAGGGCAACCTGGAGCACCTCACCATTCCCGAGCATGTGGAAGTATATGAGATCAACGGACCTTATTTCTTCGGCGCAGGAAACCGTTTTGAGGACATCATGGCCCGTTATGGTCAGCGCCCCAAGGTACGAATCATCCGCATGCGAAAGGTACCGTTCATCGACTCCACCGGTCTGCACAACCTGGAGAACCTCTGTCTGATGAGTCAGAAAGAGGGCATCATCATCGTACTCTCAGGTGTGAACCCCAAGGTAGAATCCGTCTTGAAGAACAATGGCTTCAACCAGCTGTTAGGCGAGGAGAACATCTGTAATCACATCGATCTGGCGTTGGCGAGAGCGAAAGAACTTACACAATCTCCCTCCCAAACGGTGTGAGGGCAAGATGTGCCATTTTGAAATGCTGCTTCCCGAAGGGAATGCCTATGATGGTGATGTAAAGCAGCACCCCGAAGAAGATATGGGTGAGCCATATCCATACACCGCCCACAAAGAACCATATCACATTCATCACGGTACTCAGACAGCCAGGCTGTCCTTCCTTCGCCCTCACCTTCGAGCCGAAGGGCCATAGGCAGAACACCCCTAACTTGATCGACTGCAGTCCGAACGGAATGCCAATAATGGTGATGAACATGGCGATACTGGCCACAAAATACTCTAAGGCGGTCTCTAAACCGCCAAAGAGCAACCATAAAATGTTTCCTAATATTTTCATTATTAATTAAGTTATTTCCCGCAGAAATTGCAGAAATCGCAGAAATTTTCCCGTTTTTCCGTTTCTTTTCCGTTTATTCTGATATAAATATCCTTGCGCCAATCACCACGAGAAGCAGATTTGACTATTGTCTTCCTCCTCCTCGCTCGACAGAGCTTATACAAGTATTACTCTGTTCTCACTCGTGCGTCGTTTCTGCCATTTCCGCCATTTCTGCGGGACTAAAAATTCATAATCAGCGGGACAAATAAAATCTCTGTGTGAGGTTAGCCGCTCGGCTCCCCACCCCTTAAGGGGCGGGGTCCTGGCAAGGGGGGCGGGGTCTATCAGAATTTGATTTTCCGCCCGTTTTGTATATAGATCTGTCCCTTTACAGGATGACTTACACGCTGGCCATTCAGGTTGTACAACGGCAATGATTTGTCCATTGTCAATTGTCCATTGTCAATTGCATCGATGTCGGTGGAGATGACGTTCTTTTCCCTGCCAATCTTCAACACGTTTGAGGCGATTCGCTTGTTCTTGCTATCGAACGATACGTTGTTGTTGATGTAGCATCTGGATATGAAGAAATTATTGACATTGGAAACCACATAACCACTTTCGCATGTCGCCGTGCCTTCAGCATTGGTGAAATACAGGGTCTTCACGTCCTTGAAACCACCAGTCTTGCCCTGCACACTAAAGTCCACATCCTTTATTTCCAAAGAAGAACCATCATCTGCCTTGACTGCCGGTCCGTTTTTGCTGTTGATAACCAGTGTTCCCGTACCAGTTATCGTACACTGTCCCCTTACCTGATAATCAAATGCAGGTTTACCTTCTTCTTCCGTAACGAAATAGAAGTCATCTGTCACAATGATATCCAAAAACGGTGCCGTACAAACCAAGGCTGAGTTGTTAGAATATGATGGAATTGTTCCCGTCAGTGTCAGTTTTTTCATAGAGTAAACATCTTCCGAACTAATCTGGACAGGCATAAAATCACCTAAAAGAGGCGTCAGTTCCCAAGCAGAGCTCATATGATACCCGGCAATCCACAACGGGTAGTACTCACCAATCATCAGAATATCTTTCAGCGGACTGCCGCCCACATATAGAGTATGTTCGGATGAGTTAAAAGAAATCGGGTAGTCATCATACAAGTAAACATATTCCAAACCGCTGCCTAAAGTGATGGATGACATGTTGTTCACCACCTTCCCGCTACATAAACCACCAAACGAGGCACCGTTGTCGAAGACAAGGGCCGAAGAGGTGGTGGGCCCGCTAAACAAACTACCATTTGCTATTGTTGCCCTGGTCTTCTTGTTATTGAACGTCAGCGTCTTGTAAACGTTTATGGAATTTGCACCTTCCATCACCAGTTTGTTTTCAGTATCCCTCCAGTCCTCAATGGTAGTGTTGCCATAAAGAATCATCGGGTTCGCATTGCTCTTAATGGTACAATTGCCTTTTATCTGAATGGTGAGCCCGTCAATACCATTCGACGAGTTACTACCGTTCTTGATTCCTGCGTTGCTCGCATCGATAGTTGCATTATTGAGGAACAGCTGTTTGTTGTTCGGGTTGTATTGGGCATATCCATCTCCAAAGGTAATACCGTCTTGATTCAACTCGTCCACCTGAACTCCTCCAAGCCATAGGTCGTAGTATATAAGTCTCCTTAGGTAGCCGGGGTTGGAGGGGCCACCATCGATATGTGCATATTTCTTACCTATCCCAGAGTATGTCGTTCCTGCTCCTCCTTTAATACTCTTGCAACCCATAAACAACTCATCTTGATCTCCCCCGTCTTGCACATTTTCAACGGTCCAACCGTCTCCTACAACAATGTCTGTCAGTTTTGCGCAGCGATAGAACATACTTGTCATTGTTGTCACATTACTTGTATTGAAGTTACAGATATAAAGCTTTTTCAGATTCTCACATGCCTGAAACATCCCAGCCATAGTTGTAACGCTGCTGGTGTCAAAGTCGCTGAGATTTAGAATTGTCATACTATTGCAAGAAAAAAAACAACCACTCATGTCTTCCACTCCACTTGTATCCATCAGACTTGTATCAAGGGATTGCAAGGCTTCACAGAAGCAAAAAAGATATTGTATGTTTTTCAGTTTATTGCTCGTTTTGGGCATCTTTAATGACTTTAGCTTTGAACAACCCTCAAACATTTCTTCTGCATACACCAAACTACTCATGTCCTTACTGCTCAAATCGAGGGAAGTAAGGGAAAAACAATTATGAAATAAATCCTCCGCATGCACTACTTGGCTCATATCAAAGTTCTCCAGGCCCTCAATATCTTTCAGGTTTATAAATCCTAAAAACCATCGGTTAATAGCCTCAAACTGGGCTGTTTTAAAGGAGGGATGAAAGACAACCTTTTCCACCTCTATTCTTCTTTCCTGTTCCATTTCCCACAATCCACCAGTGTTAGGTCTATAATCATCAAAAATGCGATATAGTACATCGCCAGTCTGTGCTTGATATATTGATGATGCAATAAAAGTTAGTGTCTTGCTGGAAGTATTGTAAACGGCGTAGTACCCTGAATCCGCAGCTTTACCAAAAGCTACACACATCATCATGACGGCCATAAAGGCCATGCGCTGCAAAAATGTTAAGTATCCTTTCATCTTGTCGTAGTTTTCTGAGGTTAGAAATTCATCTTTATTTATTCGGTACAAAGTTACGAAAAAATCTTTATACTACCAAATTTGAGGGGGTCATAGCGTGTGAAAATCCTTTAACAATAAGGATTTAACTGTTAAAAAACACTGAACGCCGTAGACGCTACCAGCGTTTGACGTTCCCGCTACCAGAGAATGACGTTCCCGCTATCAGCGTTTGAGGCACTTTCTACAAGAAACTGCCATAGTTTATAACGCAAAGTGCCATAGTTTGCAAAGCATGGGGTTTATAGAAGCGAACAAACAAACGAACGAACAGTTCGAACGCCACGAAAACTGTCAACCGAAATCAGGAAAGTACATTTTGAGAAAGTTATACTTTGTGACATGTGAATTTGTGACATTAAGGAGGTTCGATATGTATGTAGGAAGGAAGATGAGGATGGAAGATGAGATTACAAATAATAAGTAATAATATTTTATATAAATATATAATATATTATATATTAATATAACTATTCTACTCCGATTATAATATAACTATTCTACTCCGATTATTGGAGGTGCTTATTGTCACAAATTCACATGTCACAAAGTTACATTTTGAGTCAACCAAAATCAGTACGAAGTCAACTGTTTCAGGGTAAGACACTGTTCGTTCGTTTGTTTGTTCGCGCCAATTACAACAGAATAAACTGAAAAAAACGGAAACACGGAAATTATCAGTTGAATCAGGTTTCTGATTTCCGTGCTTTCTGTGAAGTATTAATTCTGTGAGATGGTTAAGACCTGCAAACTGTGAGAGATAATGAGAATCTTTCTGGAGCTCGGCAGAAAAAAGAGAAAGAATTATTTGGCAAAATGTAATTTTTAAGTTACCTTTGCACCATGGAAAAGGTTAGGACCGTTATCACTTATGGTGACTACTTTTATGATTTTTACGTGAAACAACCCCGAAAAGTACAGGTGAAGATTGCGAAAATCATTGAAGCGATTGAGCAGCTACCTGTTGTTCCTGCTAACTATCTTCGGTATATTGAAAATACTGATGGATTGTATGAGGCAAGGATTCAGTTAGGTAACAATATATTTAGGGTGTTTTGCTTCTTTGATGGCAACCAGTTTGTTGTCCTATTAACTGGTTTTCAGAAAAAGACCCAGAAGACACCTTCTGGTGAAATAGAAAGAGCGGTAAGACTAATGAAACAATATTTTGAAGAAAAGAAAGGAGATAAACGATGAGAACTCGAACTTTTGAAGAAATCAAGGATGAGGTATTTGGCAAGGTAGGGTCTGCTGAACGTGATAAGCTCGAACGCGAATTGCGGTCTTTTAGAATCGGTCTGAAAATACGTGAGGCCCGTAAACAACTGAATATGACTCAGGAAGAATTGGCAGCAAGAATCAACAAGAAGAGGTCCTTCATTTCCAAGGTGGAAAATGACGGAAGCAATATAACCCTGACTACACTTTACGATATAGTTGAGAAAGGACTTGGTGGCAAAGTTAATATAGAAGTACTTGTTGAAACACCTGCTTATGAATTTGACCCCGAATTTGCAGCAGAACCATAAATTGTTTTGAATTGTGAAAGATTTTGAATTCGAGATCAACGATTGTAAAGACTACGAAGTGGCGAAAGAACTCATTCGTGAGTACTCAACGATAAAAGGTGCAGAACAGTGTTTTGTATCTCTCAATAAAGAACTGGCCGATTTAGATGCCTTTTATCAGGGCGGTGCTTTACTGATTGGTTATGAACACATGACTCCGGTGGCCACCATCGCCATCAGGAAGGTAGATGACCACACTTGTGAAGTGAAACGACTTTACATCAAACCCGATTACCGCGGGAAAGGCTATTCCCGGTTAATGGTTGAAACCATGCTGAAAAGAGCAAAGGATTTAGGCTATAAGGAAGCCTGTCTGACGACCAAGCCCGCAGTGATGGGCGTTGCCTACAACCTCTACAAACGCATGGGTTTTGAAGAGACCGGGAACAATGAAGGAACAGTATCAATGAAGATAGCTTTATAGCATGAAACATAAGATATTATTTGTATGTCATGGAAATATCTGCCGCAGTCCGATGGCAGAATTTGTAATGAAAGATCTTGTCAAACAGGCGGGATACGAAGAGGACTTTTACATTGAATCGGCTGCCACCTCCACCGAGGAGATCGGTAACGAGGTATATCCGCCGGCCAAAAGGAAGTTGGCCGAGCACGGCATTGGCTGCAAGGGCAAGACGGCCCGGCAGATGACACGGAAAGACTACGAGCGCTTTGACCTGCTGATTGGTATGGACACCTGGAACATCCGCAATATGACGCGCATCTGCGGCGGTGACCCCGAGGGGAAGATCCAGATGCTGCTCGACTACACCAACCGCCCTGGTGATGTGGCCGATCCGTGGTACACGGGGAATTTCGAGGCGACATGGCGTGATGTGTTGGAGGGATGTACATGTCTGTTGAAGCTTTTGTCAAAAAATAAATCATAATTTATTTTGTATTTCTCTCACTTAATCGTATCTTTGCAAACGAGAAGACAATAACTTGCTTATGAAAACGAATAAGAACAACCCTATTAGCCGTCGTGATTTCATCAAGAAACTGGGTATCGGCACTGCCTCTACTGCTGCTCTGATGGTAATGGAGCCATTCAGTATGATGGCCAAGAAGCAAGATGGCAATACGCCTGTGGGTGATAACAAGATGACCTACCGCGTTAACCGTCGCTCGGGCGACAAGGTGAGTCTGCTGGGATTCGGTATGATGCGCCTACACCGTAATCAGGAGGATGTGAACCAGTTGGTTGACTATGCCCTCGCCCATGGTGTGAATTATTTTGACACTGCACCCGCATACGGTCGTTCGGAAGAAGCTACAGGTATCGCCCTGAAGCGTCATCCCCGTAATCAGTATTATATCGCCACGAAGATGTCGAACCAACGGTCGTTCGGCTTCGAAGAGTGTAAGCGGATGTACGAGCGCTCGTTTGAGCGGTTGCAGATCGACTATATCGACTACTACCTGATGCACAGCATCGGCGGCAGCGGTATGGATGAGTTCAACAGGAGATTCATCGACAACGGACTGCTCGACTTCCTCGTGGAAGAGAAGAAGGCTGGACGCATCCGTAACCTCGGATTCTCCTACCACGGTAATGTGGAGGTGTTCGACTGGCTGCTCGACCATGATGATAAATACCATTGGGACTTCGTGCAGATCGAGCTGAACTATGTTGACTGGCGGCACGCTTCGCTGGGTAATGGCGGATGGAAGAAGGATGCCGACGCGGAATACCTGTATAACAAGCTGGAGAAGACCGGTATCCAGGCGGTGGTGATGGAGCCCCTGCTGGGCGGTCGTCTGGCTAACGTACCCGAGGAGTTTGCCAACGAGCTGAAGGCACAGCGACCCAATGACAGCGTCGCCTCATGGGCGTTCCGCTGGGTGGGTACACTACCCAATATCCTTACCGCACTGAGTGGTATGAACAACATGGATCATCTGATTGACAATGTGAACACGTTCTCGCCGCTGGATCCCTGTACCGAACAGGAGAAGGCACTGCTGGCAAAGATTGCCGACGGCATGAGCGGCTATCCCATCATCCCCTGTACGGCCTGCAGCTACTGTATGCCGTGCCCTTACGACGTGGATATTCCTGGGAACTTCGCCTACTATAACGAGGCCGTGAACACGAAGCTGCTGCCGCTGCCGGATAAGACAGCTGCCGACTATGCCAGCAGGCGGAAGACCTTCGTGACTGGCTATAAGAAGGCCATCGACGAGAAAGCATGGGCCAGTCAGTGTATGGACTGCGAGGAATGTCTGAAGAAATGTCCGCAGCAGATCCGTATCCCCAACCAGATGGCACGAATTGTGGAACTAATAAGAGAATAAAATAACAATTATGAAAAGAATTATCACTATCGTACTCATGTTGCCCCTTGCCGCGATGGCATGGGCACAAAGTGTTTCGGCGCTCGATCTGCTCAAGGCTGATCCAAGAAGAGCCTACGGAACCGACTATCCTTATTCATTTACAACCAAGCAGCTTACCAAGGCACCGAAGGGCTACAAGGCGTTCTACCTGAGTCATTACGGTCGTCATGGCTCGCGCTACTACTGGAACGCGAACCTGTATAGGGAAATGGAAACCCTGCTCACGGCCCAGCACGAGAAGAAGAACCTCACTGCTGCAGGCGAGGCTTTCTATCAGAAGTTCATGGTGGCCAAGGATGAGCTGGCTAACGGTGTGAGCGAGCTGAGCGACCTGGGATGGGAGCAGCATCAGCAAATTGCACGGAAGATGTACAACACCTTCCCTGATATCTTCAAGAAGGGCGGTAATGTGTATGCCATCTCCTCGCTCACGGGTCGTTGTGTGTTGAGCATGGCTTCGTTCTGCTCGGAGCTCACGCAGTGTAATCCGAAGATCGAGATCCGTCAGGAGTCGGCTCGTAAGGTGCTCGATGGCGTGAAGCCGGATGATAGGCAGAACCCCATCAGACATAAGTACCCGAAGTCAAGACCGCGTTTCGAGGATAACCGCAAGCAGTTCCAGTTCAGCGACACCACCTTCCGTCAGAGAATCGTGGCCCGCGTATTCAACAATACCGCTGATCTGTCGAACATCAACCACATCGGCAGTAACCTAATTAACCTCTATACCTCGCTGCCCAGCATCGGACATGAGGGCATGATGGGCAATATCATCACCGACGAGGAGATTGCAAGTCAGTGGGAGAATGATAACCTGGGTTCTTATACCTGGGTGTTCGAACCTCGCTACGACATGATTCCTATCCTGCAGGATATCATCAAGAAGGCCGACGCCGTGCTGAACGGCAGTAGCGATAACATTGCCGACCTCCGTTTCGGACATGACACTTGTCTGGGACCGCTTACCGTGCTGATGGGCCTCAACGGCGCTGATAAAGACCCGGTGGATCCCTATGAGGTGAAGAACTGCTACCAGAACTGGGAAACCGGTAAGGCATCTAACCTCCAGGTGGTGTTCTACAAAGGAAAGAAGGGACCGAACGACATCCTTGTGAAGTGCTTACTCAATGGCGAGGAGGTCACCCTACCCGTTCCCACCACCCAGGCACCTTATTATAAATGGTCAGATTTCCGCAAGTTCTACACCGACCGATGCAATAGCATTAAGGATGAGGGGTAAACTCGAGGAATAATTTCGAGGAAGGACGAAGGAGGAAGGAGGAAGGATTTGTGGAGTGTGGAATGAGGAGTGTGGAATGAAAAAAGAGCAGCTGTAGCTGCTCTTTTTGTTGTATCGTTATAACGTAACGTCGGGATCACGAAAATGGGCATAATAGGCAGAATGGGCTTAATGGGCAGAATAAGTTTGATGGGATTGATGGGCAGAATAAGTTTGATGGGATTGATGGGCAGAATAAGTTTGATGGGATTGATGGGCAGAATGGGAGTAATAAATGGGTGTAAGAGGGCCTTGCGTAAGCCGACAAAAAAGACAAGCCGCCCGCGACGAGGAGGAGCGGTTAAGCCTTCCCATATAGGGGAAGGTTTGGTTAGGGTGGATGTTTCTTTTGCCTCTTTTCTTTGCGCCAAAGAAAAAGAGGGAAGAAAGTTTGTTTCTTTACAAAGAAAAGAATTATTTATAAAGAAACCTTTTAATACTCATTTTCGGCGTTTTCTCAAACGGCAAATCCATCATTTCCACCTTACTAATTCTACTATACACAGGCAGGGCCTTGTTGGCGGCGGTGCGGATCTGCTCGGGGATGCTGTTCCTGGATGCTGCATCCATATCTTCAGGAATATCCGCATAGACCAGTGCCACGAGCTTACCATTGCGGTCAACCACTATGGATTCAACCACATACGGACAACCTGACAGCACCGATTCCACCTCCTCGGGATAGATATTCTGGCCGGAGGAGTTCAGGATCATCGACTTGATGCGGCCGCGGATGAAGATGTTGCCTTCATCATCAATCGTACCTAAGTCGCCTGTACGGAACCACCCGTCGTCGGTAAACGCCACGGCATTGGCCTCAGGGTTCTTGTAATAGCCCACAGTGATATTCCGTCCTCGGGCCTGAATCTCACCAGCCACATTCTTCGGATCGGTTGAATCGATACGAATCTCATGAACAGGCTTACCGCAGGAGCCCGGAACGAAATCGGTCCACCACTCCCAACCTAACAGCGGACAAGCCTCTGTCATACCGTAACCCACGGTAAAAGGCAGGCGCATCTTCTGGAAGCACTGCTCCACCTCGGGTTTCAAGGCAGCACCGCCCATGATGAAACAGCGCACCTTCCCGCCAAAGGCTGTAATCAGTTTCTTGCGCACCGTACTGTATATCAGCTTGTTTACTCGCGGAATATTCAGCAGCATCCTCATCTTCTCCAGTGCCGGCTTGATGGAGCTGGCATATACCTTTTCCATGACCAGTGGCACTGTAACCACCATATAGGGCTGCACATCCCGCATCGCCTTCAGAAGGGTTGTGGGCGAAGGTGTCTTACCTAAGAAATACACGGTAACACCATCCACATTGGGATGGATAAACTCGATGGCCAATCCGTACATATGGGCCATGGGGAGCATGGAGACGATGGTCTCGCCCGGTTCGTTGGGGAAATGACTGTTGGCAAAATCGTCGGTATCGGAAAGGGCGCCATAGGTGAGCATCACGCCCTTGGGGTTTCCAGTGGTACCTGAAGTGTAGTTGATGATGGCCAGCTTATCCCAGTTCTTCGTGGAATACGACACCTGCTCGGGCTTCATCCCCGACGGATGCTGCTGCAGGAAAAGGTTCTCCCTGTTCTCCCATGCCTGAGCCACCTGTTCATCACGATGCCACAGCAAGGTGCTGTCCTTCACGTTGATGGCAGCCTTGAGCGCAGGCATCTGAGCAGGATTCAGCTTCTTCCAGATATCCTCATCCGTGAAGAGCATCACGCTATCCGAGTGGTTCGTCAGGGCCGACACACTGTTGGGGTGGAAGTCGGCCAAGAGCGGAACTGCCACGCAGCCGTTCACGTTGATGTCCCAGAAGGCAATGGCCCACCGGGCGGAATTACGGGCACAGATAGCAATCTTGTTACGTTTGGTGATGCCGGATTCGTTCAGGAACAGCCGGAACATCTCGATGTGCTTCGCTAAGTCAGCATAGGTAAACGACTCCCCCTCGTAGTCGCACAGGGCTTTCTGGTCCCAGTGCTCACGGATGGTGTCTTCTAGTTTTTTAAGATAATGTTTCATAGGTTATTGTTCGTTGGATTTATTCCCACTCGATTGTTGCAGGTGGTTTGGAGGAGATATCGTAACATACGCGATTAACCCCCTTCACCTTATTGATAATCTCGTTAGAGACCTTCGCCATGAAATCGTAAGGCAGATGAGCCCAATCGGCTGTCATGGCATCGGTAGAGGTAACGGCACGAAGGGCCACTGGGTGCTCATAGGTGCGCTCATCGCCCATCACACCGACGCTACGAACACTACTGAGCAGGATGACACCAGCCTGCCATATCTGGTCGTATAACGAGACTTCAATCTCGTTAGAGTTGACAGTTGACAATTGACAGTTGACAGTTGGCACGCCTGCTTGTAATACTCGACGTGCTTCTTCACCTGATAGCCTTACTTTATATTCTCTGAGTCCGCGGATGTAGATATCATCGGCATCCTGCAGGATACGCACCTTTTCAGGGGTGATGTCACCGAGGATACGGACAGCCAAGCCAGGACCGGGGAAGGGATGACGGGTGATGAGATGCTCGGGCATTCCTAATTGACGACCCACGCGGCGCACCTCGTCCTTGAACAGCCACTTCAGGGGTTCACAGAGCTGCAGGTTCATCTCCTTGGGCAGTCCGCCCACATTATGATGACTCTTGATGACCTTTCCTGTAATATTCAGACTCTCAATACGGTCGGGATAGATGGTTCCCTGGGCAAGCCACTTGGCATCGGTGATCTTCTTGGCTTCGGCATTGAACACCTCCACGAAATCACGACCGATGATCTTGCGTTTCTGCTCGGGATCACTTACACCAG
The DNA here is from genome assembly GCA_900314935.1 of uncultured Prevotella sp. Classification (GTDB taxonomy): domain Bacteria; phylum Bacteroidota; class Bacteroidia; order Bacteroidales; family Bacteroidaceae; genus Prevotella. The sequence continues at coordinate 139,668 of OMXE01000009.1, read as the reverse complement.
CGAGATCGGCAAAGAACTTCTTTGAAGCATCTACACCAATCACGTTCAAGCCCAACACCTTGTAGTCGTCCATCACCTGCTGGAACTCGTTCTTGCGCAACATTCCATGATCCACGAAGATACAGGTGAGATTCTTACCAATGGCTTTGTTCAGCAGGACGGCAGCAACCGAAGAGTCAACACCGCCTGAAAGACCTAAGATAACACGGTCGTTACCCAGCTGTGCTTTCAGCTCGGCCACCGTGGAATCCACGAACGAGGCAGCACTCCACTCCTGCTTGGAGCCGCAGATATCTACCACGAAGTTCTTGAGTAACTGTGTGCCCTGAAGGGTGTGGTAAACCTCGGGGTGGAACTGGACGGCCCAGACGCCTTTTGAACTTTGAACTTTGCGCTCGGCTTTGCCGCTTTGCTCTGCAAAGAACTTTGAACTTTGAACTTTTCCTGGAGCGCACCAGAATGCGGCATTCTTCACGTCTTTGGTGCTGCCTATTACTTGGAAACCTTCGGGAATGGCGGTAATGGTGTCTCCATGACTCATCCATACCTGTGAGCCTTTCTCAAAGCCTTTGAACAACGGATTACTGAGATCGATGGCTTCCAGATGGGCACGACCGTATTCTCTTGAATCGGTCTTCTCTACTTTTCCACCCAAGGTATGAGAAAGGAACTGGGCGCCATAGCAGATGCCTAAAACGGGTAGACGACCGATAAACTGACTCAGATCTACCTTGAAGGCTTCGGGATCGTGTACGGAATATGGGGAACCTGACAGGATCACACCAATGACTGAGGGATCATCTTTGGGGAATTTGTTGTACGGGAGTATTTCACAAAAGGTATCTAACTCACGTACGCGACGACCAATCAACTGGGTGGTCTGACTGCCAAAATCAAGAATGACAATTTTCTGTTGCATATAATATAATAATGTGTTTGTAATCTTGGTGCAAAGGTAGGCAAAATCCGTCAATTGTCCAAATCGGTAGAATACTAATTTTAAAAACCACCACATGCTAAGTTATGCGATTCGACGGATGAGCCTATAACAAGAGCATAACAATACTCTACAAAGCGTAATAATAATTATACAAAAACTCTACATGTACTATATTCACCCCCTAAGTGTAAAGTTAGTGCAAAAGTTCTATTATTCTATTTATCAAATATTTAGCCAACATTATACAAATTTCACAACCCCAACATCGTCGTATCAAAAACTCTATATGATGTTTTGTAGATTGAAAATAAATCACTATCTTTGTCGTCGTAAACCTCAACCTGTTTTGTATTATGTTTGGACGCAACAAAGTGAATCAGATTATAGCCGACCTCGACCAGTTCATCGACAAGATGGACGAGTGCGTTCTGCTATATAAAAATGGTATAAGAAATTACCTGGAAGGGAACTCCCAAGCTTTTACCGACAATATCCAAGCCGTGATGACCATCAGGGAGAATACCACCGACCTGCGCCGTAGCATTGAGAATAGTCTCTATTCTTACACGCTCGTATCCGAGAATCGGGTGGACATCCTGCAACTGCTGGAACACATGGACATGATTGTCGGTCAATTGTACAAGAACCTCGTGCAATACGAGATAGAAATACCGTTCTTCCCCTCTGAACTGAACGTGGAATTCCTGAAACTGGTGGAGCTGGCCTCGCTGTCTGTCGAGACTACCGCACAAGCCATCAGGGACAACTTCCGCTCGCCTCAGCTGCTGCAGGAAAAGATTCACCGCATCTATTACTACGAGAAGGAGGCCGACAAGCTGGCTCAGGCCATCAAGCGGAAGGTGTTCCATGAGATGGATAACTTCAAACTGAGTCAGAAGATCCACCTGCGCTACTTCACCCTTCACGTGGAACAGATAGCCGAGGAGGCTATGAAAGCAGCCGACCTGCTATCGGTGCTGGCTGTGAAACAACGGTTTTGACTACTTTCTAACACTATAGTTTTTATTTATTACTCTGATAGTTGATCACCCATGCTGACAGTATCCATCATATTGATCATGTTGATAGGCATCTGCTTCGGATGGAAAGAAATGGCCTACAGCTACTCGGATATCCACGTGGCGGATGTCCTGGGAATCTGGCCTTTCCTGGTTTGCTTGCTCATATCCATGACTGTCGGTATGGGATTGATCATCTTACATGAAAACAGCAGCTTCCTCCATTCAACCGATGAGGTGGTGGTGGCTGCTGTATCCATCGTACTCACCATCGTCATCCTTTCGACCGTGAACACGCATTTCTCCACGGTCACGGCCTTCTGGGGAGCCCTGCTCGCCCTATCGGTCATGAGAGACAATGCCGTCAGTACGGTATTATGGATGGTGGTGCTCCTTTCAGTGGTTATCGCCCCTATCATCAGCATTGCATGCTCTCTGCTAACCCACCTGTTCATCCGCCGTCATATCGAAGAGAAAGCCATGCACCTGCTTACCAAGCAGTTGTACATCAAATGGCTGGCCTATATCGGTGTGGTGCTCTGTGGTATTGCTCTGACATGTAACTATGCGTTACTGATCAATTCACTGATTTCACCTCTTTATATATATCATAGCGGTCTTTCCAACTGGACTCTATGGATACTGGTGGCCATCATGATCGTGATGTGCCTCAGTCCTGTCATCATCCACGTATACCAGCGCCCCAGAAACGGGAGGATGCCCGAGCAACTGGCTTCGCTCTACGGACAGACGCTGTCGTTGATGCTGTTCAACATCGTTTTACCGGTTCTCATCACTCCGTTACCCTCTGTCATCGTATCGGCCAACCTGCTGAAGGAAGGGAATACCTTTGTTCTGGAGCGTGAAGGGGAGATGAAACGTCTGCTCAACATAGTGATCATCGCTGTGGCTACGCCTATGCTGTCGTTCCTCATCTGTGTCATCATGCAGTGGCTGTATAACCGTCCTTACTTCTTCTGGGTACTGGTACTGTTTGTGATATTAGTATGTCTGCTGGTCAGACTATCCTATACGCAGTACAAGAAAGGGAAGCTGTTCAGTAGAATGCTGAATGATGAGCTGAAGCATCGGGATGAGGTGAGTAACGAAATCAACCGACTCGATGTGATGGCGGTCACCTCTCAGTTTGACAGTATGTCGCGGGAAATCGACTTCAAGCACCGGGAGATCATCGATCTTTCCTTATTTGTGAGACAGCAAAGGGAATACATGACTGGTGTGGGAGAACAACTGCGGGAACTGGCTCAGAACACGGACACAGAGAATATACGGCGTTCGCTTGTCGAGATCGACAGGGATCTGCAGGAAACGCTCCGTTATCCGCCTGAGATGGAAAAGATCTATCAGCAAGTGGAAAAGATGCACCATGACTTTGTGTGCCGGTTGCAGATGCGCTGTCCTAACCTTACCAAACGCGAGTGTCGGTTGGCTATCCTGTTACGCTTGGGGTTCTCCAGTAAGGAAATAGCCAATATGGTGAACCTGGAGACGAAGAGCGTGGAGATTAACCGCTACCGGTTACGTAAGAAACTACGTCTTGACCGCAGCGAGAATCTGGTGAACTACCTGCAACTACTGTAGTTACAAAGTGTATGAATATTATTACTAACATATGTATTATTAATCAACAACAATTATGAAAAAAACAGCAATTCTTACCTTAGGAGCTTTCCTGCTGATTAGCAGCAGTGCAATGGCTCAGGAAAACGAGGAAGTCCGCTACAACCAGTATGGCGTGGCTGTTGACAGGAAGGAGTTACATGCCGAGGCACGTAACAATATCCTGGTACTGGAATCAGATGACCAAAGTTACAAACTCTGGATGGACAACCGCGTAATGGTTGACGGAGCCACCTTCTGGGGAGTAGGCTCCGACTATGACAGGATTGGTAATGGCATTTCTATCCGCCGTGCACGTTTCGCCGTGAAAGCACAGCTTGGTAAAGACTGGTATGGTGAGGTGGATATGGACATGGCCGACGGACTCTTTGAACTGAAAGATGCTATCGTGGAATACGATGGTGTGAAGAACATGGAATTCAAGGCGGGTAACTTCAAGGAGGACTTCTCCATGGAACGCACCACTTCTTCCCGCTATCTGCAGCTGATTGAAAGACCAATGGTTACGCAGGCGCTCGCTCCTTCCCGTCATCTGGGCTTCCAGGCTGCCTACCTGCGCGACCACTTCAGGGCCTCATTCGGAGCCTTCTTCCAGGAGATTGCAGGATCGGAAGAGGCTGGATATGTACAGGACAATAATAAGGACTTCGGGCGCAGTCAGGGTTATTCGCTCACCTCGAAGGTAGGCTGGATGCCTTATACCCAAGACCGTAAGATGGGATTCTACCTGGGTGCCAAGGCTTCGTACCGTACGCCCAAGACCGATGTGAGCACGTCTGATTACGGCGGTATGCGCTTCAGCACCCGTAACTCAACGAGCATCAACCGTAAGAAGTACATCGATACTGACGTGATTCCAAACGTTCACCACAACTGGCTGTATGGAGCAGAGGCTGCTGCATACTGGAATGGTTTGAAGCTGCAGTCGGAATGGATTGGTACGCATGTATCTGTTCCTGGCGAAGGCTATAACTTCGGTGGCTACTACGTTCAGCTGGGTTACGCCCTCTTCGGCGGTCGTCAGCACTTCAACGTTGCTGAGGGTGAGTTCACCTCTATCGCTCCGGGAAAGAAATGGGGTGACGTGGAGCTGAACCTACGCTACGACTATCTCGACCTGAACCACCGCGATGTATATGGCGGATCGGGCGAAAACTACACCGCTGGTCTGAACTTCTACCTGGGCAACTCTATCAAGATGGCCATCAACTACATGTATTCCTGCAACGACCGCTATGCTAACGGTAAGGGTAAACTGGTTATCGGTCATGACGCTACTGGTAAGCCTACAGCCGACTTCACCAAAGCGGTTGAGCCGAAAGGTAAGGGCGGCGTGAGCTATAATAGTATTGCCGTTCGTTTCGAGGTTGACTTCTAAAGTCATAAGTAATCATATTATTGAACCTTCAAAAATATAGAACGATGAAGACAATGAAATATTTATTCATGCTGACCGTCATGGCATTGATGGCTGCATGTATGGAAGACGAAGTCTATGAAGGACCGTCAAGCATCGACTCGGTGGCGTCAAGCATCGCTGCTCCTACATCTACCGACAATGTGACCGTTACCGCTGTGGTCTCTGGTCTGCAGGCTGTTCGCACCGCCACACTGTCATATAGCATCAACGGTGGAGGCTACAACGAGGTGGCCATGAGCGGAAACGGAAACACTTTCACGGGTGTGATTCCTGCTCAGGAAGACGGCACCAAGGTGAAATACTTCGTGACGGTGGTCAACGAGGCTGGCTTCTCTACTGATTCTCCTGAACGCGAATACCAGGTAGGTGATCCCCCAACCGACTTTACCAAGCTGCGCTTGAATGAGCTCTTCGGTGCTGCTGATACTGATGAGGGTAAGTTCATTGAGCTGTATAACATGGGCGACTTCCCCATCAAGCTCAAAGGGGTTTCCCTGAAGAAAGACGGTAAGGATACTTGGATGGGTATCGAAGGTGAGGTGATTCCTGCTCATGGCTGCTGGGCCATCATTGGTGCCAAGGGTACCACGGAACGTGGCTTCTCAAGCGGTTTCTCGAACAAGAAGTCGGTATTGGTGGAACTCTTTGATCCTGATGGCAAGCCTCTGGATGTATTCCAGCGTGGTGAAGAAGATACGGGCTGGGGTAACCAGTCACTGGATAAGGTATCAGGTTCCTGGAGTCGTGTTCCCGACGGAACAGGTAAGTGGGTGGTAACAGATCCTACCTGCGGTGACTTGAATGCCACAACCGGCACCGAGGATGAGACGGTGGTGCAGTGAAGATGAAAGATGAGAAATAATCATACATTCCTAACAATAATTATTTAAACGATCAGTTATCAATAATGGAAAAAGAGAAAATGAAAATCGGAGAAATCTCAAAGCCACGCTTTGAGTTCCGCAGCTTTGGTCGCTGCTTCTGTGATGCAGCAAAGCGAATGGCCCGTCTGAGCACACCTGTTCCCGAGAAAGTATGGGAGCGACATAGTACAGAAACCTATATCGTCAGTCGCACCAACGACGTGAACAACACGAAGATCCGCGACGGAAAGATGGACATCAAGACCTTCGTGCAGAGTGTTGACGGACTGGAACAGTGGAACCCGCTGATGAAGGGTGAGTTCCCCATCGCCAAGGAGGTGCTTGAGAATGATGTCTTCCCTGCCTTCAAGGTGGAAGGAATGCCTAAGCTCGACAAGCCGACCTACACGTTGGAGGAGTTCCTCGCCATGATCAACGAGCATCCTGACCTCCAGGCTGTGAAGGTGGAGAAGGTACGCTTTGGCTACATGGTGAACGATACCATCTGTGAAACAGGTGATGTATATATCAACGGGGCTTTGGTAAAGACCATCAACTCTGAATCCACGGAGATTGAGGATATCAAGAAGACCATCGCTGATGTGGGTCTTGAGGGTGTGGAGAACATCAACTACCTGCAGGCCATCAAGAGAGTGATTGGTATGATCAATAAACCTTTAGCAAACTAAGATTATGGCACAGGAAATAGAACGTAAGTTTCTGGTGAAAGGAGACTTCAAGAGCGAAGCTTTCAAGAGTACGCGTATCACACAGGGTTACCTGAGTTCGGTACCTGAACGCACCGTCCGTGTCAGGGTAAAGGGCGACAAGGGTTTCATCACCATCAAAGGTATTGGTAATGAGAGTGGTGCCAGTCGTTTCGAGTGGGAAAAGGAGATTCCTGTGGATGAGGTGCGCGACTTGCTGAAGATCTGCGAGCCGGGTGTCATCGACAAGACCCGCTATCTGGTAAAGAACGGTGACCTCACCTTCGAGGTGGATGAGTTCTACGGCGATAACGACGGTCTGACCGTTGCAGAGATTGAGCTGCCCGACGAGGATACGCAGTTCAACCGTCCTGCATGGCTGGGAGAGGAAGTAACGGGCGATGTCCGTTTCTACAACTCCATGCTCATGAAAAATCCCTATAAGAACTGGAAGTAATCCTTCTTCATGTCAGAGTGTGCTCCCTTTGGGGAGCCACTCTTCTCAATCCTTCAACACATCATGAACAACGAAAACAAACCTTCTCCGGCATTCGATCCGCTCGATATGAACAACTACCGTATCGAGAAACTGCCGAAGATGAAGAAATCGGGATTCGAGCGGGTACTCCAGCGCATCGGGGCTCCCTTGGCTATCCTGGCATTCATCTTACTCTACTGGGTGGTTGACATCCCGTTCGTCAACCGGATCGATACCAATAAGGAGACCACTACTCTCACCTCTTCGGCCGTAAAACGCTACGACCAGCTGGCGGAAACAGCTATGCAGCAGATAACGGCAGATCAGACTGAGAAGACCGTTACTCCACAGATTGAGGAACAGGTGGAGGATGCTGCCCATAACAAGTTCATCCGCATTAACTATGCCATGCTGGCCATCTTCGTGGCAGCCATCATCCTGTGGATTACCGAGGCTATACCCAATTACCTCACCTCACTGATGGTTATCCTGGGTATCGTGCTGACCAATATCACGACCGACAAGACGGCCTATGCCCAGTTGGGACATCCCGTCATGTGGCTGAATATCCTGTCGTTCATTCTGGCCAGTATGTTGGTGAAGACACAAGTGGCCAAACGCTTTGCCCTGTGGTTCGTCCTGAAGTTCGGACGGAATGCAGGTGGCATCATGATCAGTTTCATCATCATCAACCTTGTCTTGTCGGCTTTCATCTCTGCCACAACGGCCAAGGCGGCCATCTTATTACCTATCTTCATGGTGGTGGCAGCCATCTATGGAGCCACAGGTGGGGAACACAGGAACAATTTCGGACGAAACCTCATCCTGCAGAACCTCTTCCAGATCAATTTAGGTGCCAACGCTTTCCTCACGGGATCGGGAGCTACCTTACTGGCTGGATCACTTATTGCAGGAGCCCTGGGTATTGGCTCTTTCAGTTATCAGGATTGGTTCAAAGCAGCCTTCCCGATGAATGTATTACTGATTCTGATTGCATGGTTTGTGGGTACGAAGATCTTCTTCCCGCTGAAGAAAGAGGAACGTGTGCCGCAGATTGCCGGTGGTATGGAACGACTCCGTGAGGAACTGAACAAATTGGGTAAGATGAAACCTGAGGAATGGAAGTCGGTGGCCATCTTCGTGGTTGTTCTCATTCTTTGGGCAACCGACAAGCAGCACGGAATCAACCAGACGGCCGTGGCCTTCATGGGAGCCGTTGTTGCCCTACTGCCGGGTATCGGCGTAGTGAAATGGAATGATGTGGATATTCCCTGGCATCTGCTGCTCTTCTCTGCCGGTGCCTATACCTTAGGAGCAGGACTCGATGCTACTGGTCTTCCAGGAACACTCATCGATGCGTTGTTCAGTAATATCGGCATCACTCAGGAAACACCTTTCTGGGTACTCTACCTGATACTGACTGCCGGCATGCTGCTGTTCTCCCTGGTGTTCCAGTCGAAAACCATGCTGACACTGATATTCGTTCCCATTGCCATCGGTGTGGCCCAGAAGAACGGGTATCCCATCATGAGTCTGGCCTTCCCCGTGGCCATGCTGGTAGGTCATGTCTATGTACTGCCTTTCAACAGCAAGCCTGCCGCCCTGCTCTACACAACGAACCAGTACAGCTGGAGCGACACGTTTAAGTTCGGCATCACCATGATGTTCATCAGCTGGCTCATGATCATCCTTTGGGGTGAGACCGTATTGAAATGGTTCGGCTACACCAACGGGGTCTTCTAAGAACGTATCATGAATAAAAACCGTAGTATATGATTGATATTCTTCCGAAAATACACGACCGTAATACATTGGAGTTCAAGGTAGGCTACAAGGCACCTGACGGTACTGCCTATCACGACTTCGAGATGAACACTTGGATATTCATCCCGGAAACACTCGATGTGAACAAACATACCTATCAGAAGGAGAATTTCTATCGTGACGTCTTGTCGTACATACGGTTGATTACCCCCTACTATCAGCTGGAGGAGCTGGCTTCCACAAGTAGTCTGCCTTATCAACGACTGAGTAATGCGTGCCTGTCACTTACTCCGCAGTCGTCGGAAAAAGAAAAGGAACAGGAGAATTACGAGCGTGAGATCAAGATGTTTGCCTCGATCTTCAAGAGCAGCATCCGCGATACGTTCCGTGCCGCCCTCTGCAGTAAACCTCCAATAGACCAGGAGCAATGCCGGAAAACGCTGGGGAGTATTGCCCAGATCTTCATGAACTACCGTTCGTTGGGCGAGCAGATGGAAAAGAAAGGCACTCCCAATGAACTGATGCTCTATTTCCGCTATGGAGATGAGTTCCTGTCGAACGTGGTAGAGCAGCATGTTTTCAGGATGATCCAACATCTCCGTAAGCATGACTCCCAAGGCTACGAGGCATTGAAACCGGATCTCCAGCAGTTGCTTGACAGTGAGCACGACTACCGGTTACAGGCAGGATATCTCTGTGTGAAGGATGGTTCTGCTGAAGATAATACCGAGTTTGTGTATCATGCAGGAAAGCTGAAGAAATACATTGAGAGTAATCTTTACCTGCCTACTCATAAACGCAGGAATGCCGTATTCCTGGAGCAGGTGGTATTCAGTCTGGCGGCCGGTCTTTCCATGATCTTCGCCACCGTCATCTCTTTCGCTTTCCAGCAGACATACGGCAACTTCACGCTACCCTTCTTCATTGCACTGGTCATCAGTTACATGTTCAAGGACCGCATCAAGGAACTGGTTCGTGTGTATTTTGCCACCCGACTGAGTAGTCGTCTGTTCGACTACAAGACCGAGATACGTGTAGGCTTCTTAAAAGTGGGTTGGTGTAAAGAAGGATTCGACTTCATGAATCCCGAAAAGATCACACAACTGGTGAGGAAGATGCGCAACCGCCACTCTCCCTTGGTGATTGGAAGAGGTGTGGAAGAACAGGTGATTCAATTCCGTAAGAAGATCCACCTGAACAGAAAGGCCATCAGTAAACTCTCTCCCTATCCGCTGAGTGGTATCAATGATATTGTGCGTTACAACCTTTCCGAGTTCATGCGGAAGATGGATAATCCCAAGGTTCCCCTGTGTGCCAATAAGGGAAACGGACAGTATATCCCTGTGGAAGGACGTAAGGTGTATTACCTGAACTTCATCATCCAACTGAAATATGAAGAGGCTACCCGTTATCGTCGTTACCGTATCTGCCTGAGCAGAAAGGGCATACACGACATTGAAGAAATATAAAGACATGAAAAAGATCATTCCTTTCATCTTGCTGTGCAGCTTACTGCTAATAGCATGTGAGAACAATCATTCCGTCAATATCCTGATTGCCAATACCGCCAATCAGTCATTCAAGCAACGGGAGGTTACCATACCTCTCGACACCATCCGTATGTGGCTGGAGACCAATGTCGAGGACACGCTCATTCTATTGAATGAGAAGAACGAACCGATGGATTATCGATACACTGAAGGACGCTCGGCCATTACCTTCGTCGTTCCTCTCATCCAGAGTCAGTCGCAGAAAAACTACACAATCAACAAGTCATACACCCGTCTTGGACAGAACCTCCTGGCTTTCCGACAAAAGAAGATCAGGATTGTCCTGCAATAGAGGTATTCTTGTCAAGAAGGAACTCTTCTGCCTGTTGAAGAGAATCGAGCTTCCCTACATCGATCATCCGCAGGTTGTCTACCACATATCCGGAAAGAGGATGTGTGGCACAAGCTTTTAGGTAGAAGTCGATGATGGGGAAACGGTCGGGCCATTGATCCATCATCGGGAACAAGGCAGGACTGAAAACGTGAATACCTGAAAAAGCCAGCATCTGCAAGGACTGCAGTTCATCTTTCACCCAGTTGTGCGGAGACTTCACCTCACCGGTTTCCTTGTTCGTCCACCCCACCAACCTGTATTCGTCATCAAAGAGCAGATAGCGTTTCGTCTGTCGTTCACTTACCAACAGCGTAGCCTCAGCTCCTGAACTGCAAGCATGTTCATAGAAGGCGGTCAGATCCACATTACTGAGGATATCCACATTATGAATAAGCACAGGCGAGTGAGGATCGAACAAATCCCTTGCCTTCTTGATGCCACCACCAGTTTCCAGCAGCTGTTCGGTTTCATCAGAAATCCTGATGTCCAGTCCGAAGTGCTCATTCTCTTCCAGATAGTCGATAATCTGCTGGGCAAAATGGTGCACGTTGACAACAATACGTTGGAATCCCGCTTCCTTCAAGCGAAGAACGACATGTTTGATGAGCGGTTCCCCACCAATCCTCACCAATGCTTTGGGCATGGTGTCCGTAAGCGGCTTGAGTCGTGTGCCCAATCCCGCTGCAAATATCATGGCCTGTCTTACAGGTTCTTCTTCCATCATCATTTAATCCTATAATGCAATAACGGTTTTGTTTCCTTCGTACTTCACCGTCTGATTCTTCCCGTTCACCACCTGTACCACAAAGCTGCGAGAGCGTGACATGGAGTCAAACTGTCCCTGTCGTTCATCGATGGTCAGCTGCTGCTGACTGTCATTCCAACGGAAGGTGATGCGTGAGCATTTACCCTGTTCATACGCATTCGTATGACCGTCGTCTTCATAAAGGGTAAAGACGGCATCAGAACCCGGATAGATACGAATCTCAAGAGGGGTATGCAGCGTCTTGGCGGCAATCAGAGGATCAACGGCTAAGGGTAAGATACTTCCTCCCTTCACGAACACTGGGATTCTTGATTTGTCAACAGCGGTAGTAACCGTCTTTCCTCCCTCCATCTTCTTTCCTGTGTAATAATCATACCACCCTTGAGAATGAACGGGAAGGTAAGTTTTCCAAGAAGTAACACCAGGTTCGGTAACAGGACTTACCAGTAACGACTGTCCGAACATGTACTCATATTTCTGCTGCAAAGCCTCCTTATCATAGGGGAAATCAAAGATGAACGGTCGCATCAGCGTAGAGCCATCAAACGAAACGGCTGCTGCACCACTATAGATATACGACTGCAGGCGGTAGCGTTCTGAGAGGCAGGAAGCAATGATATCCTGTGCCTCCTTCCCATATTTCCAAGGCTCTGTCTCACTCATATAACCATGGACACGCATCAAGGGCAGGAAGACACTCGTCTCTATCCACCGCAGCATCCGCTCGATATATTCCTGGTTGGTGTATTGATTATTCGGACGGAAGAAACCACCTGCATCGTATGTCCACCATGGAACGCCTGCAGCCTGCAGACCCATTCCTGCTGTCAGTTGTCGACGTAATGTCTCCCAGTCGTTTCCTACGTCACCCGACCACAAAGCCGTTCCGTAGCGCTGGATTCCTGTATAACCGCAACGGGTAAGAATCATCGGACGCTGTTCCGGTCGGTCGTTGCGCAATCCTTCATAAACAGTTTTGTTCACCAGTAGCGGATAGATATTCCTCACATCCTCACCTGCCCACCGACCATTGTTCACCCGTCGGCCAACAAGATCATCATTCTCTGGCTCAGTAGCATCCTGCCACCAAGCGTCAATGCCCAGGGGGAGGAGACGCTGACTGAAGTTCTGCCAATAGGCCTGGGCAGCTTCAGGAGAGAAGAAATCAATCCAGTCGGTGTCAGGGATGTAATAGCCTTTTCGTACCATTTCCTTACCTACCTCGGAGTTCTTGTCAATCTTCGACCACACACTGAGCATCAGCTTAACGCCCTGGTGGTGCAGACTATCTGTCAACTCCTTCGGGTTGGGGTAATGATCCTCATCGAACTGCATGGCATTCCAACCATACTTACCCCAATACTGCCAGTCTTGTACAATCACATCCAAAGGAAGGTTCTCCTGACGGAATCTTGCTACTGTCTGCAAAATCTCATCCTGTGAATGGAATCGTTCCCGACAATGGATATAACCCGTAGCCCATCGGGGCATGAGTGGTGCATGACCGGTAAGATCACGATAGGAAGCAATGATCTCGTCGGCAGTACCGACAAAGATGGTATAATCAACCGCCGTGGCTTTAGGAGAATGGAATACTGTTTCATCCTTCACCTTACCATAATATACTACAGGCTCATCTCCTCTGGAGAGCTCTGCGTAAAGGGTATGCTTTCCTTTCTTCAGATGAACGATGGCAGAAGCTGTAGGCGGAAGCCATGTGTTCTGCAGGTCGATAACCGTTTCCCCATCTATCTGCAGATGATGACGGCGAGCCATCTTCTGACCTACATCCAGCAGCAGTGAATAGTCACCTTCTTTATCCACGTTAATGGTTGCCTGGAAGACATTCCGCTGGCGCACCTCTCTCCTTGTTCCTTCTGTAGAGGTTACATTCACCACCTCCCTATTGCCTTCGCCTTCTTGTTTTGTCAACGCCACATGTTGGTTACTGGGATTGAAATCGGTTAATCCATAGTTGTTCCACAGTAAGCCGTAGCCCTTACTGGAAAGCATCATGGGAACAGATATCTGCGTGTTCACTTGCGTCAGTCTACGGGTAAGTCCGCGGATATTACTATACCCATCCTGGAACTGACCGAGTCCGTAAAGGCACTCATCCTTCGGTGAAGCAATGACAAGCGTAGCCTCCCCATTCACCAATTCGTGTCTGAGAGCCGTGAACACGGTTTTCCCCTTCTTATCCTTTACCACCACCCGCTGACGTTTTTTATCCACGTCAACACGGATGTCGGCATTCACTTCCTCATGTTTCACATAAACCCAGTCGGGTAAGTTGTTATTCTCTCCCTCTGCATATTGTATGCGTACAGCGTTCCTTGCTACTGTTTTAACCGTCAGCGTTCCTTTGGCAAAAGAAGCCGTAACCATGCCCAAATTAAAGATTAGGGACAAAACAAAAACAACCAGTTTCTTGTAAGATTTCATATACTTAAGCAGTTTATTGCCTGCAAAGGTACGGATAAACGAGAACAAATCAAAGAAAAATACTTAGTTTTTCTTTAAAAACAAACATGGTTTGTATCAAAAAATGACACCTCATGTTACATCGAAAAAAAAAGACAGTCTTGGATAACACCTAATTCGTTAAAAATTCTATCTTTGCAAAATCCATTGAAAAAAAAAGAACCCTATTAATAACTAAAAACTATTGTAGCATGAAGAAATTATTGTTTGCCTTACCCCTTCTGCTCCTCTGGAGCTGCAGTAAGGAAGCCAATAATCCCGTACTGACCATCGAAGGCGGTCAGATTCAGGGTGTGTTGGCAGAGAATCCTGGTGTATACGTTTATCGTGGTATCCCTTACGCAGCACCTCCTATTGGTGAACTGCGCTGGAAGGAGCCTCAGCCTGTGGTGGCTTGGGACAGCATTCGCATCTGCGACAAGTTCGGTCATCCTGGCTATCAAGCCGTTCATTACCCTGGTTTCTATGCTTCTGAGTGGGGCTACGGCGACGAATCACCTTACAGTGAAGACTGTCTTTACCTGAATGTCTGGACAAAGGCGCCAGGTGATGTGAACAAGAAGCTGCCTGTAGCCCTGTGGATTCACGGTGGCGGCTACCGGGAAGGCTGGGGTTCAGAGCCCGAGTTCGATGGTCAGGAGTGGGCTTCCAAAGATGTCGTACTTGTTTCCATCAACTACCGTCTGGGGGTCTTCGGTTTCTTCACCTATCCGGAGTTGTCCAAGGAAAGTCCTAACAACGTTTCCGGCAACTACGGTATCCTCGATCAGATCCAGTCGCTTAAGTGGATTAAGAACAATATCGCCCAGTTCGGCGGCGATCCCGATAACGTAACCATCTTCGGTCAGAGTGCCGGTGCAGGTAGTGTAAAGACCCTTTGCGAGTCGCCCTTGGCCCGCGGTCTGTTCCACAAGGCTGTCATCATGAGCGGTGGAGGCATCAATGTTCCTGCCAAAGAAGGTGAGGAGGCCAAGCCAGCCACTCCAATGAACCGTTTCTTCACTTACAATCCTTCTCTTCAGGAATCAGAAGCCAACACCAAGAAAGTGATGGACTGGGCCGGTCTTACCGATTTGGAGAAACTGCGTGCTGCATCAACAGAGACCATGTACACCGTGGCCGACCTCTATAATGCTGTTACTAAAAACGATGTGTATCTCATTAACCGTCCTATCGTTGACGGCTATGTGAGTCTGAAGAGCTTTGACGAGGCTGCCCGCGCCGGTTCACTGGCAGATGTACCTTATATGATTGGTTATACTCTGAACGATATGGGCGATATGGCTGCTGGCATTGCTGAGTTCTGTAAGGTCCGTGAGAGTCAGGGCGGTAAGGCCTGGGCTTATGAGTTTGCCCGTCCGTTGCCCGATGATGGCAAGCATCCTGAGATCACATCCCGTCTGAAAGGTGCTTTCCACTCTTCCGACCTCTGGTTTGTGTTCAAGAGTCTGAAGCACTGCTGGCGTCCGTGGACACAAGGCGACTGGGATCTGGCAGAGAAGATGCTCACTGCCTGGACGAACTTCGCCAAGTACAGTAATCCAAATGGACAGGAAGATGGTGAATGGACTCCCTGTACCGCAGCAAACCCGAACTTCATGCTTTTCCGATTGGACGAGAATAACGTAGAAAACTCTCAGATGGGTGTGCCCATCAGACCGTAAGGCATCGAAACGCCAAAAACTAAGATCAGCCGAATTTTCATTCGGCTGATCTTCTTTTATCTCTAATCGTTCATCTTTCAACTCGTTTCTTCCCATCCCTGATGTAGATACCAGGTTGCAGCTGTTTCCCGTTGACACGATTGCCATTGAGATCATACACCTGCTGATTTGAAGGATTGTCGTTGTTTACCTCATGGATAGCTGTGCCCACACATGATACATGGAACGATGTGTTGACGGTGTTTCCAAGGAAATCGGTATAACTGATAACCACATCACCTTCCCCTTCATCATTCACCTTGATCTTTCCATCCTTATAGGTGATAAAATCAGGCAACGTTATCTGCGCCTCGTTCAGTACATCTTCTGTATGCTTATCAGCAAAGGTTGCCGTAACCTTGAGGGCCCGTGAACTTCCTTTCGACGGCGAGAAGTCTTTGATTTCATTCAGTCCTGTAACCTGGAAGAACTTCTTCAGGTTATCATTCATCTCATAGTCGGCATCAACTTTCGTTTCACGTCCCATCACCTTCAGCGCCTCATAGGCGTAGCGCTTGCCGAAGGTACGATAGCCTGCGGCAGAGAAATGCCACGGATCTTGACCATTGCCCGGTATGCCGCTTGAGGAAACGACATACGAAGTAGGAACCACCGACGGCATCTTGGCCACCACCGTATTATGCTGGTAGCAGCTACCTCCCTGATCCTGCCTTAAGGTCTCCCCAACGAACAGGGGCACATCCTTAGCATCCAGTCCCAGCTCAGCCAGAATACCCTCATAGATACCCTTCACCTTCTCTGGCCAGTCTGACTGACCATTGTTCGAGCAGCCCTGGTGAAGCAGGATGCCTTTGATCACCCCCACCTCCTGAGCCTTCTTGCCCATGTCAACCAGTCGTCTGTAGGGATCGCTTCCATAGGCAATGATCCTTTCTTTCTGCCAACCATCAGCACTTTTGAGGAGATCACCTATCTTATCCGACATGAAGCCCTCAATGGCAATGCCACCAATGGCCACATCAACGACACCCACTCTGACATTCGAAGGTAAAGCAGCTACCATTGTACGTCCGAAATAGTCGGCCATACCTAATCCTCCCCAAGGACTAACGATGGGACACGTAGCTGTGTACCACTCGCCCATCGTCCTTTTGGGAGAGTTGAAATTGGTGGTTGCCAGCATCTGGAAGCGCGGATCAACATACTGTTTATCGACACTTTGCGGCTGGGCGTTTCCTTCCATGTTCGACTGTCCGAAGCACAGATAGATATAGAAATTCGGATCCACGTCAGCCTTGACACCGACAGCAAGGGTGGTGAGTAGCACCCCCATGATAAATAGCTTTTTCATTATTTTATTTCTTCGTCCTTACCGCATTGAGGAAGTTCACCATCTTCTGCAGGTTCTCCTCGGCGTACATACCCATACCATGTCCACCTTCCGGAACGAAGGTAGCTTCGGTCTTCACGCCTGCAGCCTTCAGCAGCTCATAGAACTCCTTTCCTTGACAGCAAGGTACCACATTGTCCTTTTCACCATGGAAGATGATGATAGGCGGATTGTTCTTGTTTACATAGTTGGTAGCACTCAGACTGCGGTACTTGTCAGGTTCCTCAGCCAGTTTTGATCCCAACAGAACATCCTCAGGACTGTTAGCGCCCATACTCATTGATTCACCGCAGTCCATATTGGTAAGGTCAACTGGTCCCGACCAGTCGCAAGCGGCATTCACCGTACTGGGTTGTCCTGTATAACGTCCTAATGATCCTTCAAGGTCGATGTCAACAGTACCCACCTTTGTCTGCTTTATACCACTTGTCGTTGCTGCTGTGGAAGAGAGATGACCGCCGCTGCTGAATCCGCTGGTAGCGATGAACGAAGGGTCGAAGTGGTACACAGCAGCCTCAGCACGTACGAAACGGATCACGGCACGGATATCATGAATCTGTGCAGGCCATTTGGCATCACCACTGGAACGGTGGTTCGGACATACCACGGCATAGCCAGCCTTGAGCAGTGCATTGACAATCGTACCTAAGTCGGCTGCCCCTTTACTGTTGTTACTGAACCAAGCACTACCATAGATATGGATGACTACGGGATAAGAAGCCTGCTTCTTCTTCGGCAGATAGATGTCACAGGTGTGATAAGCCTTGCCATCACCCACATAGTTCACATCTTTCCACTCTTGAGAAGTTTCCAACTTGACCTGTTGAGCCTGGAAACCACCAAAGCCTCCGAAGCCACCACCAGGACGACCGCCACCAGGCTGAGCTTCCATTGCGAGTGCACAGCCGAAAAGCATAACTGATAATAAGATCTTTTTCATTGTTTGTAATATTGATAATAATAAGTAATAAATTAGTTCTTACTTTCGAGTACTTGCGTAATCTCTTGCTCACGATGACAAATACGCACCTCCACCCCATATTTCCGATGGATATGTTCTGCCAGATGCTGGGCACAATAGACAGAACGGTGCTGTCCGCCTGTGCAGCCAAACGAGAACATCAGAGAGGTAAAACCACGCTGGATATACCGTGCCACATGATGATCAGCCAGTTTATATACGCTATCGAGGAATGTTAGTATCTCTCCATCATCCTCCAGGAATCGGATCACGGGTTCATCCAGTCCTGTAAGCTTCTTATACGGCTCATATCGACCTGGATTATGCGTACTTCTGCAGTCGAATACATATCCTCCGCCATTGCCGCTCTCATCCTCAGGAATGCCCTTGCGGTAAGAGAAACTGAACACGCGCACCACCAGCGGACCTTTATTGTCATATTTCGAATAGGTGGCAGGACCGTCCATGGGATGTGCCTGATAGACATTACTTTCAGTAGTCTTATAGCCATCAGCCCTGCTCAATGCCGGTTCCTCAATCTGTGCAAACTGCGGCAGCTCCGTCAGTCGCCTCAGCATATCCATCATATAAGGATACTGTTGCAGCAGGTGGGTTGTGAACGGAGATATCTGTGAATCAGTAACGCCCAGCAGTTCTCGCAGGTTTTGAATAGCTGGCGGGATACTGTCAATGAAATGTTTCTTCCGTTCGAAGTAGCCACGGAAGCCATAAGCTCCTAAAACCTGAAGCGTACGGAAGAGGACGAAGAGAGATAGCTGATCAACAAAATGCCGCTTCGACGGAACCTCAACATAGTTCCTCAACGACTGATAATACTCATAGATCAGTTCGCGACGCAGCTTATTCGGATACTTGGCTGATGCCTGCCACAGGAACGAAGCCAGATCATAGTAGAACGGACCCTTCCGTCCTCCCTGGAAATCAATGAAGTAAGGTTTCTGCACCCCATCTTTATCTTCCACCAGCATCACATTCCTTGCCTGAAAATCGCGGTAGAGGAAACTCTCTCCCGGTTCCGAAGTAAGATCCTTGGCCAGCAGACGGAAGTTTGCCTCCAGTTTCAGTTCATGGAAATCGAGGTCGGTTGGCTTGAGAAAGCAGTATTTGAAGTAGTTCAAGTCGAACAACACACTCTCTGTATCGAACACCGGTTGCGGATAGCAGTTACTCCAATCGAGTCCTCTGGCGCCCCTCATCTGGATATTCGGAAGTTCGCGAACCACTTTCTTCAGCAAGTCCTTTTCCCGTTGGTTATATCTTCCTCCTGCGTCCCTGCCACCTTTGACAGCTTCGAAGAGAGAGAGAGTACCCAAATCCTCCTGCAGATATCTCAATTCATCATCATCAACAGCCAGTACTCGTGGCACGGGCAGTTGACGCTTATTGAAGTGCTTGGCAAGATAGATAAACGCATGGTTCTCATCGCGGCTCGTACCCACAACACCTATTACCGTACCGCCATCTGCATCACTCATGCGGTAATAGGCACGGTTACTCCCCGCCCCCATCAGTTTCTCGGTCAGCAGTGGTTCTTGTCCTTTCCACCTTTTATACAACGCAACAAGTCTTTGCATTCAAGTACATCATTTACATAAAACTTTGCAAAGATAGTCATAATAACTGAAAGGACCAAAAAAAAATCGGATGTCATCCCGACACCCGATTCTCAAAAACAAACTACTTAAAAACTAATCTACTAAAACAAATCAAAAAATAATATCTTTTTTCGGCGTTCACCGATACTTTTTCAACTTTTCGGTGCAAAATTAGCTACTTTTCGCCTAATTCACCAAAAATTACACATACTTTTTTTGCAAATGTTACAAACGACAAGAAAAAAGAGACAAGTCGTAAAAACTTGTCTCTTTTTCTATTCTCGATGTATTCTTTTCAATCATTACATCATTCCACCCATACCTGGGGCTCCACCCATTGGCATAGCAGGATGCTCCTCGGGTTTGTCAACAATCAAGCACTCGGTTGTCAGGAACATACCAGCGATAGATGCTGCGTTCTCCAGAGCTACACGAGCCACCTTAGCGGGATCGATGACACCCGATTCACGCAGATCCTCATACTGATCGGTGCGGGCATTGTAACCGAAGTCACCCTTACCCTCGCTAACCTTCTGAACAACCACGGCACCTTCACCACCACCATTGATAGCAATCTGGCGCAGCGGTTCCTCGATAGCGCGCTCCACAATCTTGATACCTGTTTCCTCATCGGCGTTGTCGCCCTTGAGTTTCTTCACGGCCTCGATGGCACGGATATAAGTGGTACCTCCACCGGCAACCACACCCTCTTCGATAGCAGCACGGGTAGCGCAGAGAGCATCGTCAACGCGGTCCTTCTTCTCCTTCATCTCTACCTCGCTGTTAGCACCAACGTAGAGTACTGCCACACCGCCGGCCAACTTAGCCAGACGCTCCTGCAGCTTCTCTTTGTCGTACGAGCTGGTGGTATTCTCAATCTCTTTCTTGATTTGTGCCACACGGTCGGCAATAGCCTCTTTCTGACCGGCACCGTTTACGATAGTGGTGTTATCCTTAGAGATGGTCACCTTGTCGCAAGTTCCCAGCATATCGAGGGTAGCCTGCTCCAGTTTCAGACCCTTCTCCTCGCTGATTACCAGACCGCCAGTGAGCACTGCGATATCCTCAAGCATGGCCTTACGGCGATCGCCGAAGCCAGGAGCCTTTACAGCACATACCTTCAAACCAGCACGCAGACGGTTTACTACCAAGGTGGTCAGTGCCTCAGAATCCACATCCTCAGCAATGATCAGAAGCGGCATACCCTGCTCAGCAGCAGGCTGCAGCACAGGCATCAAGTCCTTCAGGTTCGAGATCTTCTTATCGTAGATCAGGATACGCGGATGATCCATCACACATTCCATCTTATCAGCATCAGTCATGAAGTAACCGCTCAGATAACCACGGTCGAACTGCATACCTTCCACCACGCCAATATGGGTGTCACGACTCTTGCTCTCCTCGATGGTAATCACACCATCCTTGCTTACCTTACGGAAAGCTTCAGCGAGCAACTTACCAATCTCGGGATCGTTATTGGCAGATACAGTAGCTACCTGCTCTATCTTGTCATAGTTATCATCCACCTTCTCAGCACTTGAAGCGATATAGTCAACCACAGCCTTCACAGCCTTGTCGATACCACGCTTCAGGTCCATGGGGTTTGCACCTGCAGTAACGTTCTTCAAACCTACATTAATAATACTCTGTGCAAGGATAGTAGCAGTAGTTGTACCATCACCAGCATCGTCACCAGTCTTTGAGGCTACGCTCTTCAGGAGCTGTGCACCAGTATTCTCGAACTTATCCTCCAGCTCAATCTCCTTGGCCACGGTCACACCGTCCTTGGTAATCTGCGGAGCACCGAACTTCTTCTCGATAATCACGTTGCGGCCCTTCGGACCCAGAGTTACTTTCACTGCATTAGCCAGCTGATCTACACCATTCTTTAGGAGATCGCGGGCATCCATATTGAATCTAATATCTTTTGCCATGATACTAATTGTTTTTCGTTATTACGATATAACGGTATTTCGGTATAACGTTAATGTTTATTTCTCAAGAACGGCGAGCACATCGCTCTGGCGCATCATCAGGTACTTCTCACCGTCGAACTCCAGTTCTGTGCCGGCATACTTGCCATACAGTACCTCGTCGCCTGCTTTCAGGAACATTTCTTCATCTTTCGTACCTTTACCGGTAGCTACTACCTTGCCTCGCAAAGGTTTCTCCTTGGCTGTATCAGGAATGATGATACCGCCGATTTTCTCCTCAGCTGCTGCCGGGAGAATCAGAACTCTGTCTGCTAATGGTTGAATCTTCATAATGATATTTTTTAGTTGTGATTAAATTTCTACCCTCTATCAAGCAAACAGTGTGCCAAACTGTCACGCCACCCACTTTGTCACCACATGACTGAAAAAATGTCAGTCGGAAGAAAAAACATGGAATAGTTGCCCATACACATTATTATTTGTATCTTTGCGCCAAATTTAATAAAAAATGACGAGACTACTTATTCAAACTACCATTCTACTATTGTTCAGCACAGCGACAACTGTATCTGCCCAGACTGTGGCTAAGACTACCTACGGACCCGTTCCCAGCGAGAACCAGTTACGTTGGCAGGAAATGGAAATGTACGCTTTTATTCACTACTCGCTGAACACCTATACTGATCAGGAATGGGGATACGGTAATGAAGACCCGAATTTGTTCAATCCTTCCCATCTCGATTGTAGGCAGTGGGTACGAGTATGCAAGCAGGCAGGCATGAAGGGGATCATCTTTACCGCCAAACATCATTGCGGTTTTTGTATGTGGCCATCAGATTATACGGAGTATTCCGTGAAGAACTCCCCATGGAAGAACGGTAAGGGAGACGTAGTGAAAGAGTTGGCAGAAGCTTGTCGTGAGGAAGCATTGCAATTTGCAGTCTATCTATCGCCATGGGACAGGAACCATAAAGACTACGGCAAGCCTGAATATGTGACTTATTTCCGTAACCAACTCCGCGAGTTACTGACCAACTACGGTGACATCTTTGAGGTATGGTTCGACGGCGCCAATGGCGGTGATGGTTGGTATGGCGGAGCAAACGAGACACGTCGTATTGATGGAAAGACGTATTATGGTTGGGCAGAGACATTCCAGATGATTCGTGAGCTACAGCCCCAAGCCGTCATCTGGAACGATGGTGGCGACCGAGGCGACCTTCGCTGGGTGGGCACGGAAGCAGGTAATATTGGTGAGACCAATTGGAGTATGATGCCCGGCAAGGGCGACACCCCTTACCACATGCTGCACTACGGAGTGGAAGATGGTGACGTATGGTGCCCTGGTGAAACGAATACCAGTATTCGTCCCGGTTGGTTCTACCATGAAACCGAAAACGAACATGTGAAGAGTCTGTCGAAACTAATGGACACCTATTATAAATCTGTAGGCCGCAACTCATGCCTGCTGCTTAACTTCCCCATAGCACCCAATGGGCGCATCCATCCCACCGACAGTCTGCGAGGCATCGCCTTCAAGCAGATGATCGACGAGAGCTTTAGGGATAACTTAGCCTTACCCTCATCCACTCCCCAAAGGGAGAATGGGGTTGTTTGTTATACGCTTGACATCCAAGAGGGAAAATCCTTTAACCGCTTTGTGGCAGAAGAGGACATTCGTTATGGTCAGCGGGTGAAGAAGTTCTCCCTTGAAGCACTTGTTGATGGACAATGGCAGTCGTTGAAGGATGAACTGGTGGAGAATGGTGACGGTTTGACCACCATCGGTCATCGCCGTATCATCTGTTTCCCCACTGTCAAAGCCACAAAGCTGCGGTTTACCATCACTGCTTCCAGGGCAGAGCCCGTCATCAAGAAACTCGGTGTTTATCATGCTCCCGAACTCTCTCCTGATATTCCCAATAGCGGTGAGAAGAAATCATCAGGACTTCACTTCTTCTTTAGCAGCCCCAAGCAAATGCTGATTGACTGGGACAAGGAGCAGACCATCACCTCGTTCCGCTATTTACCTCCACAAGAATCGAAAGATGGTACCATAACACACTATACCTTATGGGCATCGACCGACTGGGCAAACTGGACAAAGCTTGCCTCAGGTGAATTTTCGAACATCGTGAACAACCCCATTTGGCAGACCATCAAATTTCCTGCCACCAAGGCCCGCATCCTCAAACTTGATGCCGACCATTTGAGTGAAGGTGAGAGAATGGCTTTTAGCGATATAGAAGTTATAACAGAATAAATAACTATGAAGAGATTCCTATTATTTGAATTGGTTGTGTGCTTAACTTTGACTGGTTGGGCACAGGGATTCAAGAATCCTGTACTTCCAGGTTTTCATGCCGATCCCAGTGTATGTAGGGCCGGTAATGATTTCTACCTTGTAAACAGCACGTTCCAGTATTTTCCAGGTGTGCCAGTATTTCATAGTATGGATTTGGTCAATTGGGAGCAGGTGGGCAACTGCATAACTCGTCCTTCACAGGTTGACTTGAAAAACACAGATGGCAATAGTGGCATCTATGCGCCAACCATTCGTTACAATAACGGACGTTTCTATATGGTAACGACAGTATTCCCTTCCCGACGACATTTCTATGTATGGACGGATGATCCCGCTGGGGAGTGGTCGGAGCCTATCATGATAGACTTTGCCATCGGCAGTTGTGACCCCACACTCTACTTTGAGGATGGCAAGTGTTTTTTCCTTTGGAAGGAAGGTGACATCAAAATATGCGAAATTGACGTAGAAACTGGTAGACAGTTAGGGGAGATACATCATTTAGGCGTAGGTCTTGGCGGACGCTATCCTGAAGGACCGCACATCTACAAAAAGGATGGTTATTATTATCTGTTGCTGGCAGAAGGCGGTACGGAGCATGGGCATCATGTAAACATTCTGCGCAGTAAAAACCTATTTGGTCCGTACGAGCCGAATCCTGCGAATCCCATTCTCTCGCACTTTAACATGAAGATGCAGAATAGTCAGATACAAGGTCTTGGACACGCAGACCTGGTGCAGGCACCCGACTCCACATGGTGGATGATTTGTCTGGGTTATCGAACCAGCGGCTATCTGCAGCATGTAATGGGGCGCGAGACCATGCTGGCACCAGTAACGTGGGAAAAAGGCGGTTGGCCTATAGTGAATGGAGACGGAACGTTGCAAACAGACATGAAATGTCAGACATTGCCGTTAGTTCCCATGCCAAAAGATCCCATAAAGGAAGAGTTTGATTATATCAAACGTAATGCGCCCAAAGACAGTTTTCATTCGCTAGGATTGCCAATGGGTTGGATGAGTCTGTGCAATCCTGACTATACCCGTTATTCTCTTACTGAGCGCAAGGGTTATCTACGCCTACGTCCCGCCGCAACCGACCTCAGTAAGACAGCATCTCCCACGTTTGTTGCCCGTAGACAGACGGAGTTGGTTTTTTCGGCTACCGCCCTGTTCGATCTAACCCACCTATCAGAGAGTATGCAAACTGGCATCACGGCCTACGCAGCACCTCTGAATCATTATGATGTGGTGGCAGAAAATCGAAACGGACAAATCTATATTAAATCGAATGTACGGTTAGGACAAACCAACCATAACGAGAAGGAATTCGCACTCAACGGCACTCATGCCTGGTTGCGTATTACCTCCGACAAGGATTTCTACTATATGTTGGCATCTTCCGACGGCATCAATTTCGTAGAACTGGCCAAGATGGAATACCGTTTCCTTAGTACAGAAACAATCGGCGGTTTTACTGGTGTGATGCTTGGACTCTTTGCCCAATGCAGCCATGCCAACGACAAAGGTTATGTAGACATAGATTGGTTTGAGTATCAATAAGTAATTATAAAATCCATAAACAAATGAAAAGACTGGCATTGTTTATTACTGCAGTAAGCATCTCAACTTGCTTGAATGCACAAACGCCTCACGACTGGGAGAACCCCGCTGTGCTAAGTATCAACAAGCTACCCTATCATGCCACACTACAACTGCCTTCAAAAGAAAAGGAGTGCAAGGAGATTGTGAGTCTTGATGGACAGTGGCTGTTCCATTGGAGCAGAAATCCGGAAGAACGACCAACCGACTTCTACAAAGAAGATTATGATATAAGCGGTTGGGGGAAGATTACCGTGCCAGGCAACTGGCAGACTCAAGGCTACGGAACCCCCATCTACTCCAATATCGGATACCCTTTCAAGCGTAACCGACCCAGCGTTACCAGTGAGCCACCCAAAGACTGGACGGCATATGAGAACCGCAACCCTGTGGGCTCGTATGTCACCTTCTTCGAGGTAACCAGCGAGATGCTCAATCAGAACCTGATCCTCCATTTCGGTGGTGTCCATTCGGCTATGTACGTCTGGGTGAACGGAAAGGAGGTGGGCTACAGTCAGAACTCGATGTCGCCGGCGGAGTTTGACGTGACCTCTTTCCTCCGCAAAGGGAAGAACAAGCTTGCCGTTGAGGTGTACAGATGGTGCGACGGCAGTTATCTCGAAGACCAAGACATGTGGCGACTCAGTGGTATTTTCCGTAGCGTACAGCTGTGGGTAAGGCCCTTGGTACACATCAGCGACTATCATGTAACGGCATTGCCTTCACTGGCGGAGAATAAGGCCACCGTGCATGCAGACATCAGTCTGTGCAACGTGAGTAAAAAAGCAGTGAACAACTTGCGGGCTGTATGGAAGATAGACGGACAAGAGATGGTGGGTAGCTTGAAACGCCTGTCTGCCAACGACACCACCACCATTTCTTTGGAATACACCCTTAACAATCCGCTGTTATGGTCGGCCGAGAAGCCACATCTCTATCCTTTCAGCGTGGAACTGCAAGACCAGGATGGTCATGTCATTGAGCATTTCGACTATCACCTAGGGGTGAAGAAGGTGGAAATCATCGGTGAAGTATTCAAGATCAACGGTAAGAACGTGAAGTTGCGGGGTGTGAACCGTCATGACCACCATCCGTTGACCGGTCGTTATGTGGATGATGCCACTTACGAGCAGGATATCCGTTTGATGAAACAAGCCAACATCAATTTCCTTCGCACTTCGCACTATCCCGACCGCGAGTACCTATACGAACTTTGTGATAAATGGGGTATCTATGTGATGGATGAGGCCAACCACGAAACCCACGGCTACGGCTATGCCAATAAGGTGATGGGCGAGGACCTCTCCTTCCAGCAGGCACATGTTGACAGGGCCGAATCACTGGTTAAACGCGACTTCAACCACCCTTGCATCATCCTCTGGAGCATGGGTAACGAAGGAGGTGTCGGTCCGAACATCGAGGCTATGTATAATAAGGTACGCGAATTGGATACCACCCGACCGCCGTTCTACGATAGCGACCGTCGCTATTCTGCCATTTGGGACGACAGCTATCTCTACCCAGACGATCTGAAGAAGAATGCTCAGCAGGTAACCGATAAACCCTTTATGATGCGAGAATATGCTCATGCGATGGGTAATTCTGTAGGCAATCTACAAGAATATTGGGACGTGATTTATGCAGATAGCAGCATTGTCGGTGCTGCCATATGGGACTGGGTGGATCAGGGACTGGAGCGCGATGGTTATTATGCCTACGGCGGAGACTTCGGCGACAAGCCCAACGACGGGGAGTTTTGTATCAACGGTCTCATCGCACCCGACCGCAAGCCGCATCCGCACTACTACGAGGTACAGCATGTCTATCAACCTATCCAGTTCGTGCAAGAGGGCGATTCTACGATTCGTATCATCAACCGCGATTACTTTACCGATATTGATGAATACGAGTACTACTGCGAGGTATTCCACAATGGTGAACTGGTTTCAGGTGAACTCGCCAGAATAAAGAATGACAGGTTCGAGATTCCCTATCCCTATTACCCTTATGATGACCCCGAACTGATTCTGAATGTATCTGCCCGACTGCGGCATGATACTCCTTGGGCAGAAGAAGGATTTGTGGTAGCTCGCGAGCAGTTTGTACTCAAACCAGAAACATTCTGGCCAGCCTTCGGAGGTAAGTCGGCTGTGATGATGCGGCTCGACAACGACATCAATGTAACCACCAAAGATGCTATCATCCTCTTCAATGGCACAGGAGCCATGAGCAGTCTGGTAGTAAAAGGAAAGCAACTGCTTGAGGCACCCCTTGAACCCTATTTCTGGAAGCCCGAGAACGACAATCAACATGCCGCGCACTTTGCCGAGCGTACTGCTGCCTGGAAGGATGCTACAGAGAAACGGGTGGTGAAGAATATCCGCACCGAGGAAAAGAAGGACGTCGTAAAGATTATCTATGAGATGTCGTTGCCCACGGTTGCTGCCGACCTCACCCTCACCTACTCCATCACCAATGACACGCAAATCAAGGTGGAGATGGATTATAAGCCTACAGCTACCAACCTGTCCGTGATGCCGAAATTCGGTATGCGCATGCGGATTCCTTCTAATTACACGCAGATCAAATACTATGGTCGCGGACCATGGGAGAACTATCCCGACCGCAAGCGTTCGGCTTTCCTCGGCATTTACGAGATGCCCCTCAGCGAATACGAAACAGAGTATATCCATCCGCAGGACAATGGTAACAGATGTGACATCCGATGGTTTGAGATTTCATCAGCAGGAAAAGCAGAGAAACTCCGCATCGACGGTAACCAACCTCTCTGTATTCGTGCATGGGACTATGGTGAGGAGGATCTTCAAGGCGTGCGCCATCCCAACGAAATCGTTCGCGGCCGTTTTGTCAACCTGAACATCGACGCAAACATCCACGGTGTGGGTGGCACAGATACGTGGGGAAAGCGCACGCTACCCCAATATACCATTGATGGAAACAAACCGCACCACTATAGCTTTGTGCTGTCGGTAAAAACTCAATGATCATAACGGGATTACGGGATATCGAAATAACTAGATAACAAAAAAGGAAGCAGGAGAATCTCCTGCTTCCTTTTCGAGCCTCTTGGGTGGGCAAGCTACCCGTATCGCGCCGCTACAACCAACTACCTTTGCTACGTTCCCGTCCTGGAGGATTCGAAGGGAGCTGGCCGTACGGGACTTACCCATATTCGTTTTTTTGCGCCGCAAAGGTATAAAAAAAATATTATCCCCACAAATAATTCTCCAAAAATCGATAATATTCTTTGTCGATTTCAAGAAAATGAACTGCTTTTTGCATGCTATACACCCGAAAATTTGGTCGTCTCAAAAAACTATTGTACCTTTGCACTAATTATGACATCACATCAAGACATAGAGCAGATGCAGGCGTTCTCCCGAGTGGACGGAGTATGGTTGGCCATTTTCTGGGCAGCCAGTTTTGCCTGTTTCGTGGGTAGCTTCACCTATCCCGCACTGGCCACATCGGTTCTGCTCATCGGGGCTGTATCACTGGTGTTTGCCGCCATGCGAGTGCGACGTTACCGCGATGATGTGCGTGAGGGAGTACTCTCGTTCCGACGGGGATTCCTCTACAGCATGCTTATCTACCTGCATGCCGCCCTGCTGTTCGCCATGGTGCAGTATGTGTATTTCCGTTTCCTCGACAACGGATTCATCGCCAACTATCGTGATTTGGTAAGCACAGACGACTTCAAGCAGATGGCACAAGGGTTCGGACTGTCGGAAGTTGACTGGAAGGTAGTGATGGAGAACCTGGCGAGTCTGCGCCCCATCGACCTGGCCCTTCAGTTCTTCACCACGAACGTGTTCATGGGCTTCTTCATTAGTGTGCCCGTTGCACTGATCATGATGCGAAGTCCCAAAAATAACAGAAAAACAAAATCCTAATGATCATGGATATATCAGTAGTCATACCTTTATACAATGAAGACGAGTCGATTCCCGAACTGTATTCGTGGATAGAACGCGTGATGAAAGAGAACGGCTATTCGTTCGAGGTGATCTTCGTGAACGACGGTTCCACCGACAACTCCTGGACAGTGATCGATAACCTGAGTGAGGAGCATGCGAACGTGAAAGGCATCAAGTTCCGCAGGAACTACGGAAAGAGTCCAGCCCTGTATTGCGGCTTCAAGGCTGCCGAGGGTGATGTGGTGATTACCATGGATGCCGACTTGCAGGACTCGCCCGATGAGATTCCCGAACTGTACGACATGATCATGAACGGTGGCTACGACCTCGTTTCGGGTTATAAGCAGAAACGCTACGACCCGCTTTCAAAGACCATTCCCACCAAGCTGTTCAATGCCACAGCAAGGAAGGTGAGCGGGATTAAGAACCTGCACGACTTCAACTGCGGACTGAAGGCTTACCGCAAGGACGTGGTAAAGAATATCGAGGTGTATGGCGAGATGCACCGCTTTATCCCCTATCTGGCCAAGAATGCGGGATTCGACAAGATTGGCGAGAAGGTGGTACACCACCAGGCAAGGAAATACGGGAAGTCGAAGTTCATGGGCCTGAACCGCTTTGTGAACGGCTATCTCGACTTACTGACCCTGTGGTTCCTGAGCACCTTCGGAAGAAAACCGATGCATGTGTTCGGTTTCCTGGGCACCATTATGTTCTTCATCGGTTTCCTCGCGGCAGCGTGGATAGGTATCGATAAGCTGTGGGCATTGGCTCACAACATCCCGCAACGACTGGTAACCGATTCACCCTATTTCTATATCGCACTCACCATGATGATCATAGGTACACAACTGTTCCTTGCCGGCTTTGTGGGCGACCTGATCAGTAGGAACTCCCAAGGAAGGAACGACTACCAGATTGAGAAAACGGTGAACTTGTAAGCCTTTGGCTTTGAGGAGTGTGGAGTGAGAAATGTGGAGTGAGAAATGATTTCAAGAAATGGAATAATCAATGAGAATAAAGACCATATCATATATTAAAGAGAAGGTGGTAGGAAACATATCTCCCTCCACACTCCTCCCTCCACACTCCACGAAATTTCTTTTGGGGGGAATTTGCCTCCTCCTATTCCTCTCCTGCTCCTCCATCGACTGTCCGATGAACACTACTGTTTCCACAAAGTACGGACTGTACAAGAGTGACGGGACAGCAGATACGCTGAGGGATACATTGACTGTGATTACCCTACAGCGGATAGCTGATCATGATCCTGTAGCACTGAACCGATCGGTTAACACCACAACGATGGATATTCCCATCAGCTACCAAAGCGACGAGGATGTGCTCTATTTCGTACGCTCATTCCCCTACCTGTATGAGACAACAGTCATCAACGAGGAAGGAATAGAGGTGGATACGATCCTGAAATTGGCCGCCTATGTCACCGATACCGTTACTGTTGTGAAGACCAACAGAAAGCATTTCGAGTCAATCGACTGCACCCCCTCGTTCTTCCACACCATCCGTAACGTTACATATACCCGAAACGCTATCGACTCCATTGTGATCAATAACCCAGAAGTGAACTATGATCCGTTTAAAGAACATTTCCGCGTGTATTTTAAGTCTCGTGATTAGTCTGCTGATCATCGGGACCACCACCGCATCGGCCCAATACCGAAAAAAGAAGCCGCAGATCATTGTACCTGATACGGTACCGCTGTTCAATGGTTTCCAGGTGTCGGCCGACCTGCTGGGAGCGGCTATGATGCATCTGGGTAGCTACGGACAGTATGAAGGGGCGTTACGACTGAATCTGCGCGACCGCTACTTCCCCATCGTGGAACTGGGATATGGAAAGGCTGACCATACTGACGACGGTACGCAGTTGAACTACAAGACCAAGGCACCCTATGGACGCATCGGAGTGGATCTGAACCTGATGAAGGATAAGCACGATGCCTATCGTTTGCTGGCTGGTGTACGCTATGGTTTCACCTCGTTCAAATACGATGTGTTTCATCCTTCCGTGGAAGATCCCGTCTGGGGCGACCTTGTGGAGTTCCGTGCCGAAGGGGTGCAGGCCAAGTATCACTGGATGGAGGTGGTATTCGGCGTAGATGCAACCATCTGGGGACCACTTCATCTGGGATGGAGCGTACGATACCGTAACCGGTTATCACACGACGCGGGGGAACTCGATAATGTATGGTACGTGCCGGGCTATGGAAAATCGGGGAAATCGGTTCTTGGCGGAACTTTCAATGTGATTATCGATATCTAACATAACATGAGCAAAAAAAACCTATTACGACTAGCCTTTCTGCTGTTCTTGATTATCGGTACGATACTGATTATCCGACAGCAGCACGAAATGCCCTATCAGCATAACTCCGGATTGGTATTCGGTACGGTGTATAACATTACTTATCAGCACGACCGCGACCTGCAGAAAGAGATCGAGGCAGAGCTGATGAAAGTTGACAACTCCCTTTCACCTTTCAACGAGCAATCGGTTATCACCAAGGTGAACCGCAATGTACCCGTTGAGCTCAACAAGATGTTCCTCGATGTGTTCACACTGGCAGAGAAGATCTCACAGGAAACCGACGGTGCCTTCGATGTTACTGTGGCTCCGCTGGTGAATGCGTGGGGTTTCGGTTTCAAACAAGGAATATCGCCTAACGAGCAAACCATCGACAGTCTGCGCCAGGTAGTGGGATTCCAGAAGGTTTCTCTTACTGCCGATTCAAAGACGGTAAAGAAGCAGGATCCGAGAATCATGCTCGACTGCTCGGCCATCGCCAAGGGTTATGGCTGCGACGTGGTGGCTGAACTGCTCAAGAACAACGGCATCCAGAACTTCATGGTAGAGATTGGCGGCGAGGTAGTGACCAAGGGCGTCAGCGACAAAAGGGTGCCCTGGCGCATTGGGGTGACCAAGCCCACCGATGATACCATCAGCGTGAATAATGAGCTGCAGACCATTCTGAATGTCACGAACAAAGCCATGGCTACAAGTGGAAACTACCGTAATTTCTATTACAAGGGCGGAAAGAAATATGCCCACACCATTGACCCCAAAACAGGCTATCCGGTGCAGCACAACATACTCTCTGCCACAGTGTTGGCCGACAACTGTGCCACGGCTGATGCCTATGCCACCTCGTTCATGGTACTGGGCATGGAGGGCACTCGTCGCATCCTCGACAAACATCCTGAACTGATGGCCTACCTGATCTATACAGACGACAAGGGCGACTATTCTGTTTGGTATTCACCGAGTATGAAAGACAAGATAGTTGATAATTGATAGTTGACAGTTGGGATGCAGATTTTTGAGAAACTATTGATGTTACCGCTGTTCCAAGGCATGAGCAGCAGCGAGATAACCAGCGTGGCGGGCAAGACGAAGTTCGCTTTCCACCGCGTGGCAAAGGGGAAGAAGGTGGTAAGCGAGGGTGATCCGTGCCAGAACCTTCTCTTCTTGTTGGAAGGCAGTCTGCAGGTAACCAGTAGGGCGGATGACAATAGTTACTCGATGGTGGAAGAGCTGGCAGCACCTGACGTGATTCAACCCGAGAGAATCTTCGGACTGACACAGCGATACAGCAAGACCTTCGTCGCACTCACGGAATGCCGACTGGTAAGCGTCAGTAAGGCAGAGATGCTACGACTGTCGGAGGAGCACATGATCTTCCAGCTGAACCTGCTCAACATCATCAGTACACAGAGTCAGCGCATCACCCACCAACCCTGGCGAGTCCATCCCCAAGGAATCAGGAACAAGATCATCCGCTTCGTGGAGACGCATAGCATGCGGCCCGCTGGAGAGAAAACACTTTACATCAAGATGGAGACGCTGGCTACACTCATCGCGGAAAGTCGACTGAATGTCTCCAGGGAACTCAATGCCATGCAACAAGAAGGACTTATCAGTATTACACGAGGCATCATTCGCGTTCCGGCATTGGAAAAGTTGCTTTCTCTGTAATTTTAGTTAAAAATCCTGCTATTATAAATAGGTATTTAATAATTTGGTGTATCTTTGCAGTTTGAATATAGTATGCATGAAAATATGGCAGAGGAAGCAAAGAGAATAAATCCCTTTTTTGAAGACTACCAGACACCGCACGACACGGTGCCCTTTGACCGTATTCGCCTTTCCGACTTCGAAGAGGCGTTCATGGAGGGTATCAGACGTGATAATGAGCAGATAGAGAAAACCATCAATAATCCCGAAAAACCCACCTTCGACAATACCATCATCAATACAGAAGAAGACAAGGACGGCTATTACGACCTGTTAGGACGGGTGAGTACCGTGTTCTTCAACCTGATGAGTGCTGAGACGAACGATGAGATG
This sequence comes from uncultured Prevotella sp., assembly GCA_900314935.1. Lineage (GTDB taxonomy): Bacteria > Bacteroidota > Bacteroidia > Bacteroidales > Bacteroidaceae > Prevotella. The sequence goes on along the minus strand of OMXE01000009.1, from coordinate 105,929 downwards.
GATGCGCTGGCACAGAAGATACAACCCATCCTGACACAGCATGCCAACGATATCCGACTGAACAGGAAACTGTTTGAACGCATTCAGTATGTACATCGTCATCACCGTAAGCTCACACCCGAGGAGAAGATGTTGCTCGACAACTGCTACGATGGCTTTGTGAGAAGTGGTGCCCTGCTCGATGAGGAGGGAAAGGAGAAACTGCGTAAGCTCACTGAAGAGGCTTCGATGCTCTCATTGCAGTTCTCGCAGAACCTGCTGAAAGAGAACAAGGCATTCATCCTGCATATCACCGATGAGAAACAGTTGGACGGTCTGCCCGAAACAGCTCGTGAGGCTGCAGCCCTGACAGCTAAGGAGAGAGAAATGGATGGATGGGTATTTACCCTCGATGCCCCCAGCTACAGTCCGTTCATGACCTACAGCACGCAGCGTGATCTCCGCGAAAAGATGTACATGGCCAGGAACTCGGTATGTATTCACGACAATGCCGAGAACAATCTCGAGATCTGTAAGCGTATCGTCAATCTGCGGCGCGAAGTGGCGCAGCTGTTGGGCTTCCGCACCTATGCCGACTATGTGCTGAAACATCGCATGGCCAGTAAGGTGAAGAATGTGTACCGACTGCTTGACGACTTGATTGATGCCTATAAGCCAACGGCCAAGAAGGAATATGCTGAAATCGAGAAGATAGCTCAAAAGAGCGAAGGGAAGCACTTCAAGATGGAACCGTGGGATCAGGGGTTCTACTCTCATCAGCTGCAACTGAAGAAGTACAACCTCGATGCAGAGATGCTACGACCGTATTTCGAACTGTCGAAGGTCATTGACGGTGTGTTCGGATTGGCCAACAAGCTCTATGGCATTACGTTCAAGGAGAACAAGGAGATTCCCGTATATCATCCCGACGTAAAGGCCTACGAAGTGTTCGACAAAGACGGCTCGTACCTGGCAGTGTTCTATGCCGACTTCCACCCACGCAAGGGAAAGCAGGGCGGCGCTTGGATGACCGAATACCAAGGTCAGTTTATCAAAGAAAAGAAAGACAAAACAAAAGAGAACGTTCGTCCGCATGTGAGCGTGGTGATGAACCTCACCAAGCCTACGGAAGAGAAGCCAGCCCTACTGACATTAGGTGAGGTAGAGACGTTCCTGCATGAGTTCGGACACTCCCTGCATGGTATGTTTGCCAACTCGCGCTTCGAGAGTCTGAGCGGCACGAATGTGTGGTGGGACTTCGTGGAACTGCCCTCACAGTTCATGGAGAACTACGCTGTGGAGAAGGAGTTCCTCAGAACATTCGCCTTCCATTATCAGACCGGCGAGCCCATTCCCGACGACCTGATCAAGAGGATTGTCAAGAGCAGGAACTTCATGGCCGCTACCGCCTGTCTCAGACAGGTGAGCTTCGGACTGCTCGACATGGCGTACTATACCCAGAAGGAGGCGTTCACTGAAGATATCATCCCCTTCGAGAAGAAAGCGTGGGCAAAGGCGAAGATCACCCGGAAGAAACCCAGGACAGATACTTGTATGACCGTGCAGTTCTCGCATATCATGGCGGGTGGCTATGCTGCCGGCTACTATAGCTATAAATGGGCGGAGGTACTGGATGCTGATGCCTTCAGCGTGTTCAAGAAAGAGGGTATCTTCAACCAGAAGACCGCCCAGCGGTTCCGCGACGAAATACTGAGCAAGGGCGGCACTGAACATCCCATGACGCTCTATAAACGGTTCCGAGGACAGGAGCCCACGATTGATGCCCTGCTGAAGAGGAACGGAATCAAGCGAGAAGTGACAAGTGATAAGTGACAAGTGATAAGTGTGAGATGACAGAGAAACAAAGGAAACTGGATCTGCGCTATCTGCGCATGGCAAGGATATGGGCTGAAAACAGCTACTGTCAACGCCGTCAGGTGGGAGCCCTGGTGGTGAAGGACAAGATGATCATCAGCGACGGCTATAACGGAACGCCCAGTGGATTCGAGAATGTCTGCGAGGATGAGAACAATGTCACGAAGCCCTATGTGCTGCATGCCGAGGCAAATGCCATCACCAAGCTGGCCCGCAGCTCGAACAACAGCGACGGTTCCACGCTCTATGTCACGGCCTCACCCTGCATTGAATGTGCCAAGCTCATCATCCAGGCTGGCATCAAGCGGGTGGTATATGGTGAACAGTATCGGTTGGAAGACGGCATCAATCTGCTGAAACGTGCCGGCATCGAGGTAGAATACCTAAACCCCGACAACCAATAAAAAACATCACCCACGCCCCTATTTAGCCCATTAACCCCATTAAGCCCATTAAGCCCACAATATTACCATATGAAACAAAGCAAGAAATACCGCTATATGCCCCTGTTGATGGCCCTCTGCATCGTCATCGGCGTAGTGATTGGCACCTTCTTCGCCAACCACTTCTCCAGTCAGCGACTGAACATCATCAACAGCGGAAGCAACCGACTGAACAACCTGTTGCATATCATCGACGACCAATATGTGGATAAGGTGAACCTGGATTCACTGGTGGAAAAGGCTATCCCCCAAATCTTGGGCGACCTTGATCCGCACTCTGTCTATATCAGTGCGAAGGATGTGCAGACTGCCACCGACGACCTGAAAGGCTCGTTCTCGGGCGTGGGTATTGAGTTTGTCATCCGTGAGGATACAATTCATATTCAGGGTGTCATCAAGAACGGTCCTGCTGAAAGGGCGGGCTTGCTGGCAGGAGATAAGATCGTGACTGTTGACGACAAGCCGTTTGTGGGTAAGACCGTTACGAACGAAGAGGCGCAGCATCGTCTGAAAGGTCCGAAGGACACGAAGGTGAAGATTGGTGTGCTGCGCTATGGGGAGAAGAAGATACAGCAGTATGTGGTTACCCGTGGCGAGATTCCCACCAAGAGCGTCACCGCCACCTATATGCTCGATGATGACACGGGCTATATCCGCATCAAGAACTTCGGCGAGAATACATACCCCGAGATGCTGATTGCCTTGGCCAAGCTGTCACAGGAGAATTTCAGTAACCTGATTATCGACCTGCGTGACAATACCGGCGGCTACCTGCAGTCGGCTGTGCAGATCATCAATGAGTTCCTGCCGAACAACAAACTGATTGTCTATACTCAGGGAAGGAAATCACCGCGTCAGGAATACAAGAGTAACGGTAAGGGCAGCTACCAGAAAATTCCACTCATCGTACTGATCAACGAGAGCAGTGCCTCGGCTTCGGAAATCTTTGCCGGAGCCATGCAGGACAACGACCGCGCCACGATTATCGGTCGCCGCTCGTTTGGTAAAGGACTGGTACAGCAGCAGATTGGATTCCCCGACGGATCAATGATCCGACTCACCATTGCCCGCTACTACACACCGTCAGGACGTTGCATCCAGAAGCCGTATTCTCCAGGCGACAAGAACTACGAGGAGGATTTGCTGGAACGCTACGAACACGGCGAGTTCTTCAGTCAGGACAGCATCAAGCACACCGGCCCGGCCTACCACACCAGTATCGGTCGTGAGGTGTTCGGCGGCGGTGGTATCACCCCGGATATCTTTGTTCCTGAGGACACCCTCGGCATTACGTCATACTACAAGCAGGCCAGCATGAGCGGACTGATCCTGCAGTTTGCGTTCACCTACACGGATGATAACCGACTGAAGCTGAATAACTTCACCGAGATGATGGCCTTGTCAGACTATCTTGTCAAGCAGAACACAGTGGATAAGTTCGCTACGTATGCTGATAACCGCGGACTGAAACGGCGGAACCTGATGATACAGAAGAGTCATCACCTCCTGCAGCGGTATATCAACAGTAGGATTATCTATAACATCATGGACGAGGACGCATGGGTGCAGTACCTGAATCTCGACGACCCCGTGATTCGTGCGGCTCAGAAGGTGTTCAAGGACAAGACTGCGTTCCCGCAGAAAACAGACGTACAAGAAAAGAAAGACCAGAAAGTGGCACGTTCTCATCCCGATGCGTTCTTCAACAGGGAAATCGGGAAGAGCTACCACATCGTTGCCCTCAGCTAACCATGGACAAGAAAGACCTCAGGCAGTTCATCCGCATGCAGAAAGGACAGTTCAGTACTGCCCAGCTGGAGGCGTTCTCCCTTCCTATCGTCAAGCGTCTGCTTGCCCACCCCAGAATCAAACAGGCGCATGTCATCCTGATGTACTATTCGCTGGATGATGAGGTGAACACCCATGAGGTAATCAATGAACTGGCGGCACAAGGAAAAACGGTTCTTCTTCCTGCCGTGGTTGACGACACGCGGATGGAACTGCGGGAGTACCATGGTAAACAGGACCTTGAGAGTGGTTTCTTCCATCTCATGGAGCCAGTAGGAAAGGTGTTCACACAGTATGATAATATTGATGTGGCCGTCGTACCGGGTATGGCTTTCGATTCACGTCATAACCGGCTGGGACGCGGTAAAGGCTACTACGACCGTTTCCTGTCGCAGATTCCCACGGTCTATAAGATAGGTATTTGTTTCGATTTCCAAAAGCTACCGGGTATTCCCGCTGAGGAAAACGATATCAAGATGAACGAGGTGCTTTAATAGAACCGGATATCAATAATGATCTTCGCCCCCACCTCCTGATTCAGGCGGTTCACCAAATCGGTACGCATCATGGAGAGATCGGAACGAAGGGCAGGGCGGGATAGTTTGACAAAGAGCACCTGGTTACGGATATATTTCTCTTCCGTATAGCGGTCGATGGTCTTACCTGCCACCTTCCCCCAGCTATCAATCAACCGTCGCTGCAGCAACGGCGTCTCCAAACCGTTCTGACGAAGGAAGGCATTCACCAGTTCGGACACATCATGAATGTCACGCCTAAACATCCGAACCTCCTTTCTCCCCTCGCACCGTTACCTCACCATCGTGCACCGAGAACAGCTGATAGTCGAAACTATTGGCTTGCAGAATCTTATCCAGATGCTCGCGGTTGGTATCGGTAATGAATATCTGACCGTATTCCTTGCTCGCCACCAGACTGACGATTCGTTCCACGCGATGCGCATCCAGTTTGTCGAAGATATCATCCAAGAGCAGTAAGGGAGTAGTCTGACTGCAGGTGCGCTTCAGAAAACTGAACTGCGCCAGCTTCATGGCAATAACAAAGGTCTTGAGCTGCCCCTGACTACCTTCGCGGCGCATGGGATAATCACCCAACAACATCTCCAGGTCATCACGATGAACACCATGCAGGGAATAACCCACCGCACGATCCTTCATCCTGTCGCGCTGAATCACTTCCAATAAAGGCCCCCGCTGACCGTGAGACACATAGCGCAACGACACCGACTCCCTGTCGTCAGATATCTGCTGATAGATCTGCTGGAACACAGGAATCAGTTCCTGAACGAAAGCATTCCTTTTCTGATAGATCACCTCACCTTCAGCAGCCATCTGCTCTTCCCAGATGCGCATCAGCTCCAGGTCGGGCTCCTCCTCCATCTTCAACAAGGAATTCCGTTGCTGTAAGGCTTTATTGTAGCGGTTCAGCGCATCCAGGTAAAGGTTGTCATACTGCGAGATCACCATATCCATCAACCTGCGTCGCTCCTCTCCTCCCCCATCCACCAGATAGGTATCAGCGGGTGACACAAAGATCAAGGGAATCAGTCCGATATGTTGCGACAACCGCTTATATTCCTTCTTGTTGCACTTGAAATGTTTCTTCGTACCCCTTTTCATGCCGCAATAGATGGACAGCTTGCGCAGCTCATCCTGATCCTCACCCAGCATACCGCGGTCGTCGGTGTAATCCCCCTCAACCACAAAGAAATCCTGGTCATGACGAATCACCTGCGAGTCAACACTGGTATAGGCACTTCTGCAGAACGACAGGTAATACACAGCATCCAACAAGTTGGTCTTACCGGTACCGTTCGGTCCGATAAAACAATTCATCTTCGGCGAAAACGTAAGTGTTGCCTCCTGGATATTCTTGTAGTTAATGATGGATAACCTGTTCAGAATCATCTGCTATCTTCTGCAAATTCCTTACAAAGGTACACCTTTTATTACTGAAAAACAAAAAAAGTCGGCAAGAAATTTCAATAAGTGGAATTTATTCCGTAATTTTGCATCCCAAATGAACAGTCTGCATCGACAGACCTGAAAACTGGAAATAAAATACATTCAATAATGGCAAAAGTAAACGTTAAAGAACAGAAAGCTGAGAACATCAGCAAAAGTGAGGATTTCTTGCTGAAGAACAAGAAAACCATTTTGTATGCGGTAATCGCCCTGATCGTGATCATCGCAGGTATTATTCTCTACAACAACTTCGTTAAGGCTCCCCGTGAAGCTAAGGCCAGCACAGAACTGGCTAAGGGACAGACCATGTTTGCAAACCAGCAGTTTGCCCAAGCTCTTAACGGCGACAGCACTGGTTATGCAGGCTTCGTGAAGATTGCTTCCGACTACAGCAGCACTCCTGCCGGAAACCTGGCTAACCTGTATGCTGGACTCTGCTATGCCAACCTCGACAAGTGGGAAGATGCTGTGAAGTTCCTCGACAAGTACTCTCCTGCAAACGACGAGATGGTTAGTCCTGCTGCCGTTGCTGCCCTCGGTAATGCTTATGCTCATGTAAAGCAACTCGACAAGGCTGTGGATGCTTTGAAGAAAGCAGCTAAGATGGCCGACAGTCAGGCCCTCGACAATACCAATAACAGTCTTTCTCCCACCTTCCTGCTCCAGGCCGCTACCATCTTGGAGAGCCAGAACAAGAAGGATGAGGCACTGAAGATCTACCAGGACATCAAGAAGAAGTATGTGAATTCTGCAGTCGCTGCTGAGATCGACAAGTACATCGAACGTGCATTAGGTAAATAATGGCAACTGCACTTCATAACCTTTCCGACTATAACGCCGATCAGGTTCCTGATGCCAGTAACATGTGTTTCGGCATCGTGGTTTCTGAATGGAATCCGGAAATTACCAACGCCCTGCTCGAAGGAGCGGTAAGCACACTGGAGAAACATGGTGCTCTGCCTGAGAATATCCATGTGAAGACTGTTCCAGGTTCTTTCGAACTGGTGTATGGCGCACGGCAGATGACGCGCAACGACGGGTATGATGCCGTGATTATCTTAGGATGTGTGATTCGTGGCGAGACACCCCACTTCGACTATATCTGTCAGGGGGTGACCTATGGAATAGCCCGTCTGAATGCCACCAACGAAGTACCTGTGGTCTTCGGTCTGCTTACCACCAACGACCTTCAACAGGCAAAAGACCGTGCAGGCGGTCGTTTAGGAAACAAAGGCGATGAATGCGCTGTCGTAGCAATAAAAATGGCGAAGTTCTAACGAGCTTCGCCTTTTTCTTTGTCTTGTTTTAGAACAAAAACGCATTTTTCCCAAGACCTAACGCTGCAAAAACCTAATTGCCTAATAACAAGCAACTTGCAATCAAAATAAGCTCTTAAAGACCTAACATAAACCTAACATAAACCTAACAAAAAGGTAACATGTTAGGTATTGGGTTAGGTCTTATGTTACCTTTTTGTTAGGTCTTATGTTAGGTCTGAAAATCGTGAAACACCTTTGTACAGGGGATTTTGCCGTGAAACTGTTAGGTCTTTGAAAAAAACGCAAAATTTATCTCCCCACCCCAGCTTCGCTCACCCCTCCCCTACGATGGGAGGGGAACTGGTTACCACTAAGATGCTGGATCATAATACTGTTCTCGCACCACCGCGCCACCGTGCCTCCGCACCCCCGAAGTATCGGTGGCTCTTTCGGCTCCCCACCCCTCTTAGGGGCGGGGTCCTGGCAAGGGGGGCGGGGTGTAAGATTACTGCCATAAAACAAGTTGTTCCCAACGTGGGAACACTTTATTCCCACGTTGGGAATATTTGAGAATTAATGTAGTTCTCTACCCAATAAATAAAGAGTGACTTACAATGCACTCGGCAATGAAAAGAAAAACTTGTTTTTCTTTTGCATTGCTCTCGTTTTTTCGTAACTTTGTGCCATGAAACTCATCAGTTGGAACGTAAACGGGCTGAGAGCCTGTGAAGGAAAGGGATACTTCAGTGAGGCATTCAAGACATTGGATGCTGATTTCTTCTGTCTGCAAGAAACGAAGATGCAGGCAGGACAGTTGGACTTGCAGTTCGAGGGTTATACATCGTACTGGAACTATGCCGAGAAGAAAGGCTATAGCGGAACGGCGATCTTCACCAAGCACCAACCACTGAACGTGAGCTATGGCATCGGCATTGACGAGCACGACCATGAGGGAAGGGTAATCACCCTGGAGATGGAGGATTTCTATCTCGTTACGGTCTATACGCCGAACTCGCAAGACGGACTGAAACGTCTCGACTACCGCATGCAGTGGGAGGATGATTTTCTGGCTTATATCAAGGGATTGGATGCGAAGAAGCCTGTGATATTCTGCGGCGACCTGAATGTGGCTCACCAGGAAATCGACCTGAAGAATCCCAAGACGAACCGGAAGAATGCGGGATTCACTGATGAGGAACGGGCGAAGTTCACTGTCTTGCTTAGCAATGGCTTCACCGATTCGTTCCGCTTTTTCTACCCCGACATGGAGAATATCTACTCATGGTGGAGCTACCGTTTCAAGGCAAGAGAGAAGAACGCCGGGTGGCGCATCGACTACTTCGTAGTCTCCAACCGCATAGCCGACAAGATGCAGGATGCGAAGATCCATACGGAAATCTACGGCAGCGACCATTGTCCGGTGGAACTGGTAATAGATGAGAGATGATAATTCGTCTAATTTGTCTAATTCGTAGAGAAAAAAACGCTGAGAAGAATAAGATATGAAAGTAAAAGAATTATTGCAGACCTTTGAGTTCGACGACCTCTTCCCAACCATCGCCATTATGTACCCTAACGCCAAGCGTCATAAGCGTGAGTTCAAGGAAGCGTTCGACTTGCTCACCACGATGAGGGCCACCAGTAGCAAGCAAACGGTGCGGTATATGATTATCGAGGATCCCTTCTCGAAAGATAACTATTTCGGTGCGAAGGATTCGAACTTCAACACCTCGTGGGATGTACTGTTAGGTAAGGAAGTGAAACGCGACCAGTATGTCGATCTCACCGATGAGGAGATGGCAGCCAATATCATCATCAATGCCATCTTCATCAGTAAGTGTCCCAAAAGTTTTGAGGAGAATCAAAGGGCTTTGAAAAGAGCGTAACTTAAACGCCTTCCTCTTCTTCCGCCTCGGGCTGAGCTGAGTCTATCTGTGTATCCCGCTTGATGCCTACATCGCCCATACGACTGATGGTAAGGATGAGGGGGATATACTCGTCGCTCAGACGGTCGGGTGAGCCCACGCTGGCTCCCAGATAAAGGTTGTCGCCTTCGGCATGATCGAACACGATGCCCAACAAAGCACCTGTCTTCCTGGTGTTCTCGTCGAGGTAATCATTGAAACTCTTCTTGGAAAATACACGATTGAAGAACTCCGATCCGTCGGCTCGCAACACACGGACACGGATCAGGTTATCGAAATAAGGATTACCCTGCTCATCCTTCACCTTCGGCAGACTGTCGGCCACGAAGCGGTGTACCTCCACTTTGTAGGTCTTGTCCAGCCAAGGCACATCATCCGTATGCTTGAACTCGTCCATCTTGGCTGGTGCCTTCGGAGCCTGCTTCACAGGTTTCGGGGCAATAATCACATTCGACTGTTTCTTCTCGCTGCATGATAACACCAAACATGCTGCTATCAAGGCAGCTGCTATTCCCAAACCACGTTTCATCTTCATGTATATCATATTTCTTATATTAACTAACATTTTGAAAGAAAATTGTGATGAATGGCGAAAAATTACTATCTTTGCAGTAAAAATATAAATCATCATGAAACAAACAATACTGATTGCCGTGCTCACGATGTTCCTCATTGCATCCTGCACCGACAACAAACCAACGGCTCAGGAACCAGCACCCATCGACACCATCCCCATGATGGTGATGCAGATACAGAAATGTGCGAAGCTGCATACTGCTGAAGTGCATGTACACAAGATCGTGACTCACGACGATCAGATGAAGCTGAAGGGTTCGTTCCTGCAGAAGGAGTTCAATATCATCCTGCCCGTAGGACAGCGGAAGATTGCTATTCCTATGGACGCGACGCTGAAGGCATCGGTGGATTTCAGTAACTTCTCAGAGAAGAACATCAAACGTCATGGTGACAAGATTGAAATATTACTGCCCGATCCGAAGGTGGAGCTGACCAGCAGTAAGATCAATCATGCGGAGATCAAGAAACAGGTGTCTATCCTCCGTGCCAACTTCTCGGATGCTGAGATGGCCAACTACGAGAACCAAGGACGGGCTGCCATCATCAACGATATTCCCCGGATGAACATCATTCCGCAGGCACAAGCCAGTGCCGCCAATATCATCATCCCGATGGTTGTGGCCATGGGCTACCCCGAAGAAAATATCACCGTGTCCTTCAGAAAGCAGTTCTCGGTGAAGGACCTCCCCACATTGTTTGACGCTAAATCCATTGCACGATGACCAAGAAGGAAGCTACTCCCAAAAAGACTTCTTCGGTGTCTAAGAAGACTACAAAGACCACGAAGAAAAAGCAGGCACAGCAAAACGCTGATCCCACACAAGAGGAGATTACCAAAGGGATAGAGAATGTGCTTACGTCGTTGTTCGAGATGCTGGGGAAAGCCAGTAAGTGGACCATCATCGCCATTCTGGCCATCATCCTTCTCATCGTGGGGATTGGCTACTATACCTTATATAGAGTAACCGATGCCTCTGCTTCTATCGAGATCGACCAACGTATCGGGATTACACCTACACAGGTGAAATCGATGAAGGATATCGGACAATGGGAGTTCCTCTCGATTGCCGACGAGGAGATGATTGATACTACGCGCAACGGATTTTTCACCGATGATCAGCTCATCCGCATCTATTATGGTACCCTGCGACTGGGAATCGATATGAATGAGGTGGCAGCCGACTGGATCAAAAAGGAGAAGGACAGTATCGTGGTGACCTTACCGCCCATCAAGCTCCTTGATGAACGGTTCATTGACGAGGCACGCACCAAGTCGTTCTTTGAGTCGGGCAAGTGGACCGATGGTGACCGTGAGCTGATGTACAAACGTGCTTACCAGCGCATGAAGGATCGCTGCATGACCCAAGAGAATATTGCCAGTGCCGAACAGAACGCCACTCGCCAGTTCTACCAGCTCATGCGATCAATGGGCTTCGATCAAGTAAAAGTAATAGTGAATAGTGATGGAAAGGATTAACCAGATTTTGATAGATATTAGCGGTTTCCTCTGGGGGTGGCCGATGATCATATTGTTGTTGGGAACGCATGTGTTCCTGACCATCCGATTGAAATTCCCGCAACGTTATCTGTGGACGGCCATCAAGCTGAGTGTTCGGAAGGACAAGGGATCGAAAGGTGATGTATCGCAGTTCGGTGCCTTGGCTACTGCCTTGGCTGCCACCATCGGTACAGGAAACATCGTGGGTGTGGCTACAGCTGTTGCCTTGGGCGGACCTGGTGCTGTTCTATGGTGCTGGCTTACCGGTTTGTTCGGTATTTCCACGAAGTATGCTGAAGGACTATTGGCTGTGAAGTACCGTGAGAAGACACCCCAGGGACGCATGCTGGGCGGTCCGATGTACGCATTGGAAAAAGGACTGGGCTGGAAGGGTATGGCCATTCTCTTTGCTGTGTTCACCGCCATCGCTTCCTTCGGTATTGGTAACACGGTACAGGCTAACGCCATTGCCACCCTGACCTTCGAAACCTATAGCATTTCGCCCTATATCACGGGAATTGTGATCATGCTGCTGACAGGTGCTGTAGTTCTCGGCGGTATCAAAAGCATCGCAAGGGTTTGTATGATGCTCGTTCCTTTCATGGCCTTCTTCTATGTCATCGGCTGCATTGTCATCCTCTTCATGAATGGCGCGTATGTGTGGCCGGCACTGAAGCTGATCTGTGAGGCTGCCTTCTCTCCACAGGCTGCAGGCGGTGGCTTTGTGGGTGGAACAGTAATGATGGCTGCCCGCTATGGTATTGCCCGCGGACTCTTCTCCAACGAGTCGGGTATGGGTAGTGCGCCCATCGTGGCTTCTGCAGCCCAGACACGCAATCCTGTACGCCAGGCATTAGTATCTTCCAGCGGTACCTTCTGGGATACTGTAGTGATCTGTGCCCTTACCGGACTGGTCATTGTGAGCAGTATCATTGCCTATCCGGATATCTCCTATGAGAACGGAGCAACCCTCACCAAACTGGCATTCAGTAAGATTCCTTATATCGGAGCGCCCTTGCTCACCTTCGGTCTGCTCACCTTCGCCTTCTCCACCATTCTCGGATGGGAGCTCTATGGGGAACGTGCTGTGGAATACTTAGGAAACCTCGGGAAGCAATCGCCAGAATCAAAGTTCCAGGCAAAAAATATCTACCGCATCCTGTATATCATCGCCATCTTTATTGGAGCCGTGATGAACCTGACTATTGTGTGGAACCTGGCCGACTGCATGAATGCGCTCATGGCCATCCCGAACCTCCTCTCCCTCCTCTTCCTCAGCGGCGTGCTGGTCAAGGAAACCAGACATTATCTGTGGGAAGACCGACTGGATAAGGATATGGAATAGTTAACGACTGGCAATATACTCCGCCAACCTATTGAGTTGTAAACATTGTTCGCGAGAGATTGTACGACGGTTCATATGATACTCCCACGGACATATCTGCAAGAGTACGCCCTTGGAGCAAGCAGAAAACGACTCACCAGCTGGCTTGTACAATGGAGGAAAGCCATTCTCACGAAGTACAATCAGTCGATAGCCACAATTCATGGCCTCACGCATCACTTCCTTTTCCCTTTTTGAAATAGATGCACTAACAAGTACTCCTCCTCTTTTTGCCAATGCGAGCCACTTTTGTTTTCGCTCCTTGAATTCTTCATCACTATATGCACTGTGCACTACAACGGCCGACTTTTCAGGATAGGAAAGAAGTTCTTGGTTCCCTACCATTTGACATGACCATTCTCCGATGTTTACATTTCGGACAATCGTAAAGAATTCGGGGTGCTGCCGTTTAATGGCCAGCCTACGAGGGTTGTCTTTGAGATAGACGAACCACCGCTTTAGTTCATCAGGACTATCAAGGATGTGGTCGTTGTAGTTTCGTGAGAAGAGAAAGCCATGTGTTCTATCGTCATCTTTGCGGCAACACTGTTGCGGCATAGAGGTACATGGTTGGTGCACTTGAGACAAAAGCCAACTACGATAAACTTTATTGCAGCCTGTTTTGAATCCCTTAATAACCATTCCCAGATGCTCATCCATCCGGCGTTCCACGAAAAGGATGCCGTGCAGATGGTCGGGCATAATCGTGATGGCTAACACTCTTACCTCTGGGTAATATCTGCTGATAGCTTTCCAACATTCTTCTACCTTCTTACCTAAAGGTGAGAGCTCGATTCTTGGAGCCTCAGGACTACCGTCCATCGCTTCAGCATCTCCTACAAGTTTACCTAAAAGAGGACGACGCCCCTCTACAGTCATCGTAATAAGATAAATACGCCGCGATTCATAGTCGTGGCCCACACGCCGCCGAAGCATGGATGCTTTCTTCTCACCCGCAAAAGGTTTATGCTTTTTGTATGTTTCCCAATCCACTTCTCAAACCACTTAAACAGCCAAATGATATACTAGATTCAAGCATTTTATATCTAAACCAAATGCGTATAAAGGATCTTGCAGCCGATTCCAATCAGGATAAGACCACCGATCAGTTCTGGCTTGAACCGTTTCCCTATTTTCCCAAAGCTGATGCCGAGCAGGTTTCCGATGATGGCAAAGACAAAGGAAACAATACCGATAATCCATAGGGGAAGAGTAAGACTCCTCAGGGTATGATAGCCTGTACAAACAAAAGAGATTCCTACGGCCAAGGCATCAATACTGGTGGCTATGGCCAGCAGGATTTGTGTGCGTAGCTTACGGGGGTTGAAGAACCGCTCCTCTTCGGACATGAACGCCTCACGGATCATTCTAATACCGATAAAAGCCAACATGGCAAAGGCAATCCAATGATCGTATGCCTCGATATACTGCACAAAGTAAGTTGTTCCCAACCAGCCAATCAGGGGCATCATTGCCTGGAAGAAACCGAACAGGAAACTGATCTGCAGGATCACCTTCCAGAGTTTTTTCTGTAGAATGGCTCCACTCACCATCGAGACAGTGAAACAGTCCATGGCCAAAGCTACAGCCAGGAATAATAGATCAAATAAGTCCATCATGGCTGCGAAGGTACGAAAAAGTAAGGGAAAAGCCAAATAATATTAGGACTTTTCCGAATCGATAAAGAACTAAGACTTTCTAAAAGGAATGATTTATTTCATATCCTTGTCCAGTTATTCCTCTACCACTTGCAAATTCTTGTCTCCGGGTTTGAAGAGCAAGCCCTTGCAGGTCTTGGCATCTGCCTTATAAGTTTTCCACTCAATCTTATCCCACTCAATCTTGTCAGTACGCTGGGCAAGGGGTACATGGGGAATCAGCGAGCCATCGCGAACCAGGATGACACATGGAATCGGGCCCACCTCGATCTCCTGATAACCACCTTCATAAACCTTACCAGTCTGGTAGTCAATCCACTTGCCCTTTGGCAGATAGCAGGTACGACTGTTTCCGCTCTCCAGTAAAGGAGCCACCAGCATCTGACTGCCGAACATATATTCATCTTCCACTAACCACGCACCGGGATCATTGGGGAATTCCACCAAGAGTGCCCGTACCATGGGAAGTCCTTTATCAGAGCACTCTTTTGCCTGTGCATAGACATAAGGCATCAGTTTATATTTCATCTCAGCACATTCGCGGAACGCATCAGTGAAGCTCTCAGAGATCAGCCAAGGCTCCGTAGGAGGAGCGCCATGAGCTCTTGTATGAGATGAGAGGAAGCCGAAGGGCAGCCAACGTCGATAGATATCCTCAGGACTGGCTGTGACGAAACCGCCCATGTCATGACTCCAGAAAGAGAAGCCGCTAAGACCGAAACTCAGTCCGCCACGCAGATCACCCAACATTCCGGTATTGGTAGTCGCCGCATCACCACCCCAATGCAGGGCATAACGCTGCGAACCAGCCCAAGCCGACCGTGCCCAGATAATGCCATTGCCAGGGTATTGTTGTTCCACAGCTTCCCAGAGCGCTTTGTTATAGCGCAACGGATAGAGGTTATGCTCATACAAGCCACCCTTACCACTGTGATAGAATCCGTTGTAGGGAGCCGCCTCACCGAAGTCGCATTTGATGGTAGATACGCCTTGCTTCAACAAACCGAGAATCTTCGACTGGTACCACGTTACTGTTTCGGGATTGGAGAAATCGAGAATCGCATCTTCCACTGGCATACCGCCCGTGGCATTCACCACGTGAAGTCCTTTCTCGATGATCTCCGGGAAGAAGCGGTTCTTCGGCGTGACATACGGCAGCTGCCACAAACAAGTATGGAAACCATCGTCAGCCAGCTGCTTCAACATCTTCACCGGGTTCTTGAAACGGTTCTTCGAGAACTCATAGTCGCATTGCCAATCCACATCGAACCACCCTGTATCGAAATGAATCACATCGGCAGGAATACGATGGTTGCGCAATTGTTTGGCAATCTCCAGTCCTTCCTCCTGAGAGAAATAAGTAATACGACTCATCCAGGTACCAAAGCTCCAGAGTGGAAGCATCGGACTCTTTCCTGTTACGTTGGTATATTCATCCAGAATCTCTTTCGGCTCACCGAAGAAAAGGAAGAGGTCGATCTGCTCATCAGCCATGAACAGGCGCTGTGCACCGATATAGCTCTGACCGAAGTCGCAGGTGACCGGTGCCGAGGTATGCATGAACACCGCATAGCCCCGATTCGAGAAATAGAATGGAACCGGCTTATACTGACCGTCACTTTCGGGTCCTTGCGGATCGGTAACAGAAAGATGCACCTTCTGTCCTACCTTATTAAGCGAGGTGAACGACTCACCACAGCCATAGATACGCTCATTGGGAGCAAGCGTGAACACAGGGTTTACGCTCCTACTGTTATCCGATCCCCTTTTAATGAATGAGAAAGGAAGCAGTTTGATCTGTGAAGAGTCGTTATCGATGATATGGCGTGTCTGCGTAAGCACCTTCCCCTTAGCATCCTTGACTACGATGCGCCATGGATACTTCTGCACCTCAACAGAACCGAATGCACTACTATAGGTAATCTTCCCCTCATCTTCTCCCCTCTTGATGGAGGGAGCGGGAGCAGACCTCTTCTTAAATGCCTCACAGAACATCACGTCATCCTGATCATTGTCTCTCGGTTCCACAGGAGTTGTCAGCATCGTGATTCTGACTGTCCTGGGTGTGATGAATGCTATCTTGATTTTCAATTCAGGATCATTCACATAAGCCGCATCAGGAAAGTCGAGCATCTGCATGCGCACAGGCCAATAGCCGTTCAGGTTGAAAGCCTGGCGTGGTGACAAACGGTAACGTTTCCACTGCACCGATCCTTCTCCCTTTGCTGCATCGAAGCTCGT
The DNA here is from genome assembly GCA_900314935.1 of uncultured Prevotella sp. Classification (GTDB taxonomy): domain Bacteria; phylum Bacteroidota; class Bacteroidia; order Bacteroidales; family Bacteroidaceae; genus Prevotella. Next base: position 89,321 of record OMXE01000009.1, on the reverse strand, counting down.
GAGTGAATCAGCCAGGAAATAAGTGTTCGACAGATCACTGAAATCTGTTGACACATCTTTCGGCATACACTGCAGGTACTGAACACCTGCGTTGGTCTGGATCTGTGCAGCTACACTGCTAAATGTCAAACGACAAATGATAAATGATAAAGTTATCAGGTATCTTTTCATAATTCATAATGCTTAATGCACAATGCTTAATTCACTCTTGCCCAGTACAGGCGACAGTGCTTTGAGTATTCCCTTACCCTTGACCACCACCATACATTTGCCGAAGAAAGCCTTACGCTGGGGTGCCTTGAAGTTCTCCATGGAGGTCTGACAACCATTATCGGTACCGATGATCTCCGCACCGCCGTCAACAGAGAAGTAAATCTGATCCTCAGCCAGCGGACAGAGGTTACCGTCTTTATCCACCACCTCTACATTCACGAACGTGGTGGTCTTACCTTGATAATCAGGGGTGAGACGGATGCTGGCAGGAGCACCAGCGGTCTTGATAACCTGTTCGTTTACCACCTTTCCGTTTTTACGAGCCACGGCCTTCACCTCACCCGGTTCGAAGGTCACGCGCCATCCTACATGGTATTCACTGTTCAGCTTCGCCTTGGTCTGGTGCATATCATACCGTCCTTCAGGTTGTTCTCCTGTCTTCCTTCGAACACCCTGACTCTTACCGTTGATGAACAGTTCCACCTCGTCGGCATTGTTATAGTAGCACCACATATCGATGGTCTGACCAGGCAGCCAGTTCCAGTGCGGGAACAAGTGCAGCACCGGTTTATCCGTCCACTCACTCTGATACATATAATAACTGTCCTTGGGGAAGCCCGCCAGGTCGATGATACCGAAATACGATGAGCGAGCAGGGAATCCGTAAGGCGTAGGCTCACCAATGTAGTCCCAGCCCGTCCAGATATACTGTCCTCCTACGAAGTCGTTATGTTTCACCACATCCCAGGTCTCCTCATGGGTAGAGCTCCACGACGCATGCATATTGTCGTACGACGAGCACATATACGAAGGATCGGTATATGGCAGGTACCATTCCTCGGGTGCCCAGGTAACTACATCAGAAGGCATCTTATAATACCCTCTTGTCTGCAGGGCCGACACACTCTCGCTGAAAATAAAGGGCTTGTCGGGGAAGTTCTTCCTGACATCCTTCACCCACTGATGGTGGTAGTTAAAACCAATGATATCAATCACACCGCTCTTGAAGAGATGGTTGTTCGGGGCTGGTTCATTACAGCCAGCAGTGATGGGACGCGACTTGTCGTACTTCCTGATGATATCCGCCAGATGGATGGTCAGCAGGGAGTTCGGACTCAACTCCCCGTCCTTGGCCAGCGTGGAAGCATCACGACTCGCATTGAGCAGGAGGTTGGCCTGTTCCAAGGTCAGCTCATCATTATCTGTGCTCGACCACTGTTCCAACACCTCATTACCGATGCTCCACATCAAGATGCAGGGATGGTTACGGTCGCGTAACACCAGATCAGACAGGTCTCTTTCATGCCATTCCTCGAAGAAGCGGGCATAGTCGTTCTGTGTCTTCTTGCGTCGCCACATATCAAACGACTCATCCATCACGATCAGTCCCATGGTGTCGCACATATTCAGCAGTTCCGGTGCTGGCGGGTTATGTGAAGAACGGATGGAGTTCACGCCCATCGCCTTCAGCTTGGAGAGCTTACGATGCAGGGCATCCTCGTTCAGGGCAGCGCCCAGACAACCAAAGTCATGATGCTCGCATACACCATTGATCTTAAAGTTCTTACCATTGAGCCAGAAACCCGTTTGGGGATCGAACTTAAAATCGCGGAAACCCGTAGTGGTCTCGTAGGTATCCACCACCTTACCGCCACTCTTCACTTCTGTACGTACCTTATATATATAGGGGGTCTCACACGACCACCGTTTCACCTTTGAACTTTGAACTTTGAACTTTGAACTTTTACCATTGCCACGGGCAACTATTTTTCCATCAGGATCATAAAGGGTGTGAGAGACCGTAAGTTTGGCGTTTGAGGGATTCTCAATGTCTGCCTCCACAAACACCTTACCATCGGTTTGTGTTTCCACATGCACACCCCAGTGCTTTACATGGATAGGATCCGTCTTCGTGAGCCATACATGACGGTAGATGCCGCAGCCGCTATACCAACGGGAATTGGGCTGGTCGGAGTTGTCCACCCGTACAGCCACCACATTCTCCCCTTCCTTCAGATAGGGTGTGATATCATACTCGAACGAACTGTAGCCATAAGGGCGATATCCCACCTTCTGTCCGTTGACATAGACCGTGGAGTTCATATATACACCATCAAACTCTATATAGAACTTAGAGGTGAGAGGTGAGAGGTCAGAAACCTGGAAGTGTTTTCTGTACCAGCCGATGCCACCAGGTAAGGCACCGCCTCCAGCGCCACTGGGATTACCGGCATAGAAATCACCCTCGATAGCCCAGTCGTGCGGCACATCAAGTTTGCGCCACCAGGAATCGTTGTACTCCACTTTCGACATCTGGACGGAATCACCAAGATGGAATCGCCAGTTGTTGTCAAAGCATTGTCTGTCTCGAGCTTGGGCGGTCAGTCCCATCATGACTGCACATAATACGACCGCTGTTTTCATTAGGTTTGACATGAGTCTTGTCTTTAATTATTGTTGATGATCTGATTGGTTAGCCATACCTGCATCTTTCCTGCACCACGGTGGTTCCAGGCATAGTAAGGAATGAGTTTGATGACCGCATCACTGACTTTCACCTTTCCGTTGCTGTCATAGTCCAGTACTTGACCATTAGCCGTAATCTGCTGGACACCTCCAACAAGCGTGGGGTTGTCGATTACTTGGAAACCAGGATTACCTGTCAGCAGGAAGTTGAAGATATCCATTCCCGTGTTGTCAGCAGCCTCAGCACAATATACCAGCGGACCGCGTTCCACAGATAGCTTACCATGGTCGGCCGCAACACGGCGGTGAGCTTTGACGGTGCGAACCTTCATATCGAAATGAACATTCACCACATCCCCTTTCTTCCATTTACGGGTAAGTGAAACATAGCCATCTTTATCAATGGCAGGTGCAGAACCATCCTTCGTGATCTGCTGTCCGTTGATATTGACTGTATAACCCAGTTTCTCATTATCAGCATAGGTATAGAGATCGGTGGGTACCACCTCACCATGCACCCATCCGGGTATTCTGACCTTCATGGTAAACAGTCCTGCCTGATTCGCCTTCACACGGATAGCCACATCACCATTCCACGGATAGTTGGTCTGCTGCTCCAGTTCCACCTTCTTACCATTCACCTGCATCGTGGCAGTACTGCCCGCAAAGAGATTGACATAGATAGAAGGACAGTACGCATCCTTTCCACCATGATGCACAGCATACATATATCCAGGCAAGGAAGGGATGAAACGACAGAGATTACTCGGACAGCAGGCGCAGCCGAACCAAGGCTGGCGCGTATTGGTGTTATCGGCATTGAACATATACTTCCCGTCAGCACTCAGCGGATTGGGATAGAAGAATCGTCCGCCGTCGATGGACATTCCGCTGATGACACCATTATAAAGCGTACGCTCCAGACAGTCGATGTACTTCGCCTCGCCATGAAGCAAGAACATACGGTAGAACAGATACACCATCGCGATGGCAGCGCACGTTTCGTTATAGGCAGTCAGATTGGGCAGTTCATAGTCGGCACCGAATGACTCTCCCGAATGACGGGCACCCACACCGCCAGTGATATAGTACTTACGACCGACGATGTTCTGCCAGATAGCATCAATGGTACGGACATAGTCTTTGTCGCCTGTGAGGGCAGCCACATCAGCAATGCCCGAATACATATACCCGGCTCTGACAGCATGGCCCCACGCCTCTTTCTGCTCGAGAATAGGTTTGTCGCTTTGGGAATAGATATCGTGGATAGTAGTCTTTCCACGCATATCGAGGAAGAACTTGGCCTGATCAAGGTATTTCTTCTCACCCGTGAGCACATAGAGTCGGGCCAGCGCCATCTCGGCAATCTGATGACCAGGAACCACACAAGCCTGTCCCGGGTTCGGTCCAACCTCACGAATCACACAGTCGGCATATCGTTTGGCGATGTTCAGGAACTTGTCACTCCCCGTGGCCTGATAATGGGCACAAGCAGCATCCACCATATGTCCCAGGTTGTAGAGTTCATGACTCAACACCTCTACCCTCTCCCACCTGTGCTTACCAGCCCAGCCATGCGGATGGTTGGGATTGATGGTGCGGGCAGTATAGAGATAACCATCAGACTCCTGAGCTGCAGCCACGATATCCAGTACCGAGTCGATATAGTTCTTTAGACGCTTGTCAGGATAGGTCTGCAGCACATAGCTGGCCCCTTCGATGGTCTTATACACATCGGTATCATCAAACGAGAAACCCATGAACTTAGCCACATCCCACTCGGCTGTTTCCAATCCAGGATGTCCCGGATGCTGCAGGGTATAAGCAGCCATCTCGAAGTTCTTGTAACGATGCTCACTCTCGCATTTGCTGAACGCCAACGGGATGGTCACCTCACGGGCGGCCTTGATACGCTGTCCCCAGAAGGTATTAGGCATGATCTTTACTGCCGTGAACGGAACCTGACCAATAGGATAGCCGTTGTTCACCACATCAGTTTTCTGTGCCCTTACACCCATTACTATCAAGGTAAGGACCACAAGGATAGATAGTCTCTTCATGATTGTTTCATCAAATAGTTACAGGACAACACGCACTTCCTTACCGCTGTAGTTCACCATCTTACCCTCCGGATTGTCGAGGTTAAGTGCCTTAGCAGTATCCTTGCCGATCAGCACGATGTTGAAACGGCGGTTCTTGAGCATACCGTTGAAAGAGCCCATCCGCTTTCCGAAAGTAACGGTCTTAGTTGCCTCCTCATAACGGATATCAATGGTGGCATACTTGCCCTTCTCGTAGTTGTAGTTTGTACCCTCGTCTTCATAGAGCTGGAAGGTCGCATCGGCTCCAGCATAGACATAGAGGTTGATGAGTTCAGCCGGTTTCTCGTCACTGTACTGCATAGCCGGTCCGAACGGGATGATGCTACCCTCGCGGACAAATACCGGAATCTTCTCATACGGAGCATCCACAACCAGTCGCTGTCCACCTTCGATATAGTCGCCTGTATAGAAATCATACCAGCCACACTGCTTCGGGAAATAGACACTGCGGTTACGAGCCTTGTAATAGCCTACCGGACAAGCCATCAGTGCCGGTCCGAACATCCACTGGTCGGGAATATCCAACACATTCTCATCCCCATTGAAATCCATCACCAGTCCGCGCATCAGCGTATAGTCCTTGAAATGCGCCCAGCCTGCCATGGAATAGAGATAAGGCATCAGTCGGTAGCGCAGCTTGTCGTACCATACGATAGTCTGATAAGCCGGATGATTCTCTGGAGCGATGTTCCACACTTCACGCAATGGCCATTGTCCATGAGCACGGAACAAAGGAATGAAGCATCCGAACTGGTTCCACCGTGTCTGTAATTCACGCCATTCCTTGAGATCACTGTTCTCAACGCCCGTCTTGTCAAACTCCTGCTGGGCAGCCACATAACGGTTCTCCACACAGAAACCACCTTGATCCATTCCCCAGAACGGTATTCCACTCATGGAATAGTTCAGTCCGGCAGTCATCTGAGCCCGCATATCCTCCCAGCGGGTACCTATATCACCACTCCATGTGGCAGTAGAGTAACGCTGCTCTCCTGCAAAGCCACTACGGGTAAGGAGGAAGACACGCGGTTCGTTGTTGGCTCCCTTGAAGACAGAACGCTGACCGTTGTAGATAGCATCGGCATTCACTGTGGAATAAGCGTTGAAATACTCAGTGGATGTGCCGAGGGCGGTAGGACCACACAAAGCCTTACGGTACCACATCGGAGTACAGTCGCGCACATTCGGCTCAGATGCATCCATCCACCATGCATCGATACCATGCTTATACTTGGTATAGAGGTTCTCGTCCATCTGTCGCCAGAACACCTTTCGGGCACCAGCATCGTAGGCATCATAGAATCCTCCCACGTAGCCACGACCAACCCAGTCGTGTATATCATCCTTCACAGCTTGTGTGTACATCCATCCATTTGAATCAAGTTCCTTGTAATTGTCGGTATTCACGTAGAACTTGGGCCAGACGGAAATCATGAAACGACCGTGCATCTTATGTACGTTGTCGAGCATTGCCTGGGGATTGGGGAAACGTGAAGCCTCGAACTGATGACTTCCCCACTGATCTTCTTTCCAGTAGTTCCAGTCCTGCACGATATTATCAATAGGAATCTGACGGTCGCGGAACTCCTTCAGGGTCTCCTCCACCTCAGCCTGCGTCTTATAGCGTTCCCTGCTCTGCCAGAAACCCAGCACCCATTTCGGATAGACCGGCGCCTTACCTGTCAGGGTGCGGTAGCCAGAGATAATGTCATCGAAGTTATTACCGGCAATAAAGTAGTAGTCCATATCGCGGGCCATCTCGCTCCAGATGCTCAGCTGTCCGCGTTCCTCCTCAGAGCGAGGGGCAGACACACGGAGTCCGCAATAGCTCTCTCCGCCATCCGGCTGCCATTCAATGCGAAGCTGCGCCTTCTTTCCTTTCTTCAGCATCGTACTGAACTTATAAGTGTTGGGGTTCCAAGCAGTACGCCAGCGTTCTGCCACCACTTCCTTACCATCGATATATACCTTGATATACCCTGCATAGTAGAGGATAAACTGATAGAGCTGCTCCTTGCCTTCACACTTACCACAGCACTCCGGCTCGATAAAGCCCTCATACACCACATTGGCACCTTGCAGACTGAATCCCTTCGGAAGGTTCTTGATACCACCATTGTCGGTTTGATTAGCAATCTCCGATGCAGCAGGATAACCATATTCATAATAGATAGAATCCTCATCGCGCACCAGTTTCTTTCCCATCCTGTCGATATAGGTTCCCGTAAGATGACCTTCCTTGCCATTCTTATCATAGAGTTTGAAGGCACGGTTCAACTGAAGATAATCATCGGGATTACCGAAGCGGCAGAAGGAATAGGAATCCCACAAGATACCATAGTTCTTGTTGGAGAGGACAAACGGAATGCTTACCTTGGTATTATACTGGAAGAGGTCTTCGTTCTTACCCTTCATGTTCAGTTCTTCCGACTGATGCTGACCGAGTCCGTAGAAAGCCTCATCGGCAGGACTGTCGAACTTCATCTGCCACTGCAGACCGTGTTTCATCTCTTCTGTGATGGCAGGACCACCCTTAAGACCGTATTCCCGCTCGGGTACCGTGAAATGTTTGAAGGTCTTACCATCCTTCGCCTCCTTCAGTAACTGGTTACCGTTACCGTCGAAGAAGGTGATGGCGCCCGACGACTTGTTGACAACCGCCTGCACACCCTTCGCTTTCACCCTCACCTCATCTTGGTTCTCTGCCACATCAAAACTCACTTGTTTGTTGCTCTGTGGCACAATCATCAGACTGTTCTTGGTGGGGAAAGCATCCTCACAGGTGGCCTGCACACGGATAATCCGATCGTTCATCACTTGCAACCGTACCATCTTGGCACCATTTTTAGCCGGGTCGTTTACATGAACAGTAATACTGTTTCCATTCTTCTCAAATCCTGCTGCCTGTACCGCGGTGGATACAGACAGCAGAATGGCTGGGACGAATAATTTCGCGCTTCTCATTCTTTTTATTGGTATTTTATTAGTTTTTTGTTTAATGTATCAAATTAGCGATGCAAAGATACGGAAAAAAACGCACATATAAAGTCACGTATGTTTCAAAACAATGTATGAGATGTTAATTCTCCTTGTATTTATCCTTATATTGCGACGGTGTCATCCCATACATCTCACGGAAGTACTTCGAGAAATAGCGGGGATTGTTGAAGCCCACGGCATACGACACCTCTGCAACATTCAACTGACTCTGGCGCAACAACTGCTCAGCACGACGAAGTCGGATAAGACGGATGAACTCCGAAGGTGTGTTACCGGTCAGCGACAGCAGTTTCTTATACAGATGGACACGCGACATGTTCAGGACGGAGCTCAATGTCTCTACCGACAATTCATCATCACTGATGTTCTGCTCCACATATTCCGTTGCATCCTTCACCAGTTTCTCATCCAGAGAGGTGATCTCTATCTCTTTCACCTGCGGTTCCAAACGACTGGTTCTGCCGCTGCGTTTCCATTTCAGCAGATTATTCATTCGTAAGGTCAGCAGGTCGATGTTGAACGGTTTGGTGATATAGTCATCTGCACCGCTCTCCATTCCCTCGATCTTACTCTCCTGTGCCATACGTGCCGTAAGGAGCACAAACGGAATCCTTTCCGTCTCGTGGTTACCCTTGATGGCACGACAAAGTTCGATACCATCCATCACCGGCATCATCACATCACTCAGGATAATATCAGGTTTCCTTTCTTTCACCAAAGTCAGGGCTTCCATACCATCATGAGCCACACGGACCTGATAGCTGTCTGCCATCACGCCTGACATGAATTCCAGGAAGTCATCGCTGTCATCAACGATCAGCAAGTCGGCCTTAACGGCATCTTGTTGCTTCTGAGGTACTGAGGGTTCCTCTTCTGCTGCAGGAGTCACAACAGGTTCCTCATCTGTCTTATTGATTGGCAAGAGTACGGTGAATACCGAGCCGCCGCCCGGGTTATCAGCAACGGATACTGTTCCACCGTGCATCTCCACAAAGTCTTTCACCAAGTTCAGTCCCACGCCACTTGCCCCATAGGGCTGCTTTTCCTTGGAGCTAACCTGGTAGAACCGCTCAAAGACATGCTTCTTGTCCTCATCACTGATGCCCTTACCGGTATCGCTCACGCATATCTGCAGCTTGGAGGATTGCTCCACCGTTGACAAGGATACGCGGACTTCACCTTGGTCTGTATATTTGTAAGCATTCGACAAGAGGTTGTTCATCACCTTGGTCATCTTCTCATCATCGTATGACATCAGCAGGGATTTCTCTGTCGACTCAAACGAAAGCTTGATCGGCTTGTCTTGCAACAGACGGAACGACTGACAGATGCTGCTGATACGCTCTACGATATCACCCATTACAGGATTCAGTTCCACCTTCTTCGCATCGAGTTTGCGGAAATCCAGGATATCGTTCACTAAGGTCAGCAGCTTCTCGGCGTTACGGTGCACCAATGAGAGTTGTGAACGCTTCTCCTCATCCTCTTCCTTGCTGATCATGTGCGACAAGGGTGAGATAATCAGCGTAAGCGGGGTGCGCAGTTCATGACTGGCGTTGGTATAGAACTGCATCTTCATCTCGTCCATTTTCTGCTTCTGGCGAGTCATGATCCGATAATAGATATAATACAGCAGAGCGCAGCCTAAGAGGATATATGCCAGGATGGCCCATATCGTCAAATAGAAAGGCGGACGGATGACAATCTCCAGTTCACTGATCTCCGAATACGGCTTTCCATAACGGTCGAGCACCTGCACCTGCAAGCGATAGGTGCCTGGAGAGAGGTTGGTATAGGTGATATCGCTCCGCCATGAACTCGTACGCAGCCATTGGTCGTTGAAGCCCACCAGTCGGTAGAGATACTGCTTACGGGAAGGATAGACAAAGCTGCTGGCGGCCAGTTGGATAGTAAATGCGTTCTCACTGTATTTCAGCACCAGGCGTTTGCTCTCCTGCAATGCTTCTTTTAGGATTACCCTTCCATTATATTCCTCACCCACTGCCAGAGGATGGTCGAAAAGGATGAGACCCGTAAACAAGGCATGCGATTCTGCCTGTTTCTCATGCTGGTGATGACGCGGCACCACATTGATACCATCCTGTCCGCCTACCAACACATCACCCATCCTCGTCACCAAAATACTGCGCAAGTTAAACTGTCTGTCCTGCAGACCGTCAAGACTGTCGTAGCTGGAGGCTTCCAACGCCCAGCCCTTCTCGTTCTTGATAACCCTCACCTGCGTCAGTCCGTTATCCGAGACAATCCACACGTTATGGTTCAAATCCTCTACCAAGGAACAGCTCATACCTCGCATCGTCATCAGCTGATCGGTTTGGGGATCATAGACGTTCACACCCGAAGAGGTGGCAATCCAAATCAAGCCACGACTGTCTATGAGGATATGGTTAGCCATGGAATTGATGAAGGGCTGACCGCTGCGTGTTTTCTCCATACGGGTGAACTGACGGGTCTTGGCATCCATCCGTGAGAGGATTTGTGAATGACCGATCAGGATGTTCCCTTCTTTGTCGATGAAGATCGTAGAGATATAATCAGACAACAGTTTGGAATTCTTGGTATCATAGGTGGTCCACTTACCAGTCTTCACATCCAGTTCCTGCAGACCGCCGCCTAAGGTACCTATCCATATATGACCGTCGGGTGACTCCGCCAACGACCAGACGTTATCGTTGGCCAGTCCGTCTTTTACTCGATAAACCTGGAAATGCCCATCCTTGTAATGCGCAATGCCACCCTGGAAGGTACCGAACCAAAGCGAACCGTCGGAAGCCATCAACGAGCATATCACCACATCAGTCCCCAAGCCCGTCTCATTCTTCCGATAGACACGCTGCGTACCTGTCAGCGGCTGGTAGCAGATAATACCCTTGTCGTTCGTGCCACACCAGAGATTGCCTACACGATCTTCCACCATCGTACAGATATCGCCCAACGGCAGCAAGGGGAAACGGGTTGCCCCCTCCCACAGATAGGCTGCACCGTTCTTCAGTGTACCAATCCAAAGGGCACCGTTATCATCGAGCATCAAGCTCTGCAAGGTGTTGTCGGGCAAGGCGCCGCTCATCCCGTGCTCGGCGCGGTAAACAGACAGCTGATGATCCTTGTCGATCTTCAGCAGACCGGCATGATCGGTGGCCATCCATAGATTACCTTTATTGTCTTCAACCAGGTCAGACAGGAGCAACTTTCCCCCTTCATAATGAATGCCTTGGGCGGAAAGCCATTGCTCAATGGTTGGGAACCATTGCTCTGATGCAGAACGGGAAGCAGGACAGCAAACCATGGACAGACCGTCGGCGCTCACCCAATAGCGGTTCTTACTATCCACACGGAGATGATAGGCTTTATATGTTGGAGCTGCGTGTTTCGGAAGGTAGTTGTTCACCTGCACCTTCCCTCCCTGAGGCGACGAGTCGGGCATTATCGTGATGATCACCCCATGGTCGTCAATAACCGCCACGCCCTTCGGTGTCTCACAGATATCAGTAAACACATGCTGCTGACCAACCGGGAATAGTCGTGCCTTACTGCCTTTACTTCCCTCTTTCAATGTATAGACACCACGACCGTTTACCGCTATCCACAACTGTTTCTTCGAATCGACAAGCACCCTGTTGGGAATACCCTCCATTCCTCTTGCCTTCATCCACGCCCCCATGTTCCTGTCGAACGACTCAGTTGCGGGATGATAAAGACAATAGCCTGCCATCGTCTCCACCCAGATATCCCCGTTGACATCTTCCTCAAGACGGGTGATATAATCGCTTAGCAACGATAGGGTATCAGAAGTGGAATAGAAATTCTTGAAACGGAAACCGTCAAAGCGGTCCAACCCCGACAAGGTGCCAAACCACACATAGCCACGACTGTCTTTGAGGAAACAGCCCACCTGACTGTTCGACAATCCTTGTCTGAGACCAATCGTACGGAAATGTGGTCCCGCCGTCTGTGCCATTACTCGCGAAGTGCCGAGATAAACAGCACAAAAACATATTGCAAATAATAAAACGACCTTTCTCATCACAGTTTATAGTAGTTTCTTCTTATCTGAACTTTCTCTAATCTCCAGCGTCATGGGAATGATCTCCCGATAGATTCTGGTATCTCCCTTGATTCTTCTCAGGAGCAACTCACATGCCTTCTCTCCCAGCTGATGCGCCTGATCCTTAATCACGGTAAGCTTAGGGGTGACAAATGCCGAAGCATCATTCTCGGTGAAACCAATGATGGCCACGTCTTGCGGGATACGCAGATGACGGGTCTTGATAGCATCGAAGACGGCAAATGTCACTGTGTCATTCACGGCAAGGATTGCATCAGGACGATCCTCCCGATCCAACAAGCGAAGGGCTGCTTCGCGGGCTTCCACAAAGTCCATCTTTCCGCTCACCACCAAGGAACGGTCAATGGCTATCTTGTTCTCACGGAGTGCTTCCAGGTAACCATGCTTACGCCGCTGCACCATATCCAGGTGGTTAGGACCACCCAGAAAGGCGATACGACGACTGCCTGTATCGATCAGATGCTGCGTGGCTTCCTGGGCAGCCTCATCCCCATTGCCCGTCACACAAGAGAACCGGTCTTGCATACAGGTACGGGCGTAGAACACCAAAGGAATACCCATCTCGTTAATCACCTCGAAATGTTTGTAATCCACCGTATCCTGCGCCAGACAAGCGATAATGCCTTCCACATGCATGCTGACGAAATTCTCTACGGCCTGTTCCTCGCGTGTATGGTCTTCATGGGAATTGGCACTGATCACCGAGTAGCCTTCCTTCGTGGCATATTCTTCTATCCCATCGAGAACAGCTGCATTGAAATGAGTAACAAGATTGGGAAGCACAACACCTATCATCTTAGGTGCCTCACTGCGGAGTCCTTGTGCAAAGGGATTCGGCCGGTAGTTCAGTTCCTTAGCCAATGCCTGAACCTTCTGTTTCATCTCATCCCCTACCTCATGCGAGTTCCTCAACGCCCGTGAGACCGTTGCGATGCTGACTCCCAATTGTTCAGCCAGATCTTTCAATGATGTTCTCCGTTGTTTCATGATACTCATTTATGCGGTAGTAGAAGTAGCCTTTGCTTATATCGATGATGCAAATATAACAAAAAAATTTGATTTCCGCAAACGTTTACGTAGATTTTTTTGCGTAATTATGCTATTTATATCGGGAAACATCGTAACTTTGCAGCAGAAAATGAGTAATGAATAGTTGATAATAAGTTAGTTAGAAAAAAGTACGGGCCAAAATTGTTGTGAAACAATCTTGGCCTTTTTGTTTGTACAAAGGTGTAAGAGAGAGATTTAGCGGGTATAAGAGAGAAGATCTTGGAGGTCGGTAATCACGACATCGGGTACTGACTCATCCTCTTGCTTGTCGGTCCACCCCTCACCCTTATACCAAGCGGTTTTACACCCAATCTCCTTCGCCGGCATGATATCTTTCGACATACTGTCACCTACCACCAATACCTCATCAGCAGCAAACCCTAACGCATCGACACCTAATTGGAAGATGCGGGCATCAGGTTTTCTGATGCCGACGACAGCCGACTCGATAATCTTCTGGAACATTCCCTCCAGATGGAATTCCTGTAACACCACCTCGATGTTCCCATAGAAGTTGCTGACCAGTACCATGGGATAGCGTTCCTTCAGTTGCAGCAGAATCTCACGACTATAAGCCACTGTTTGTCGCACTTGTCCGTAGAGATCGTCCAGCAAGGCCAGCTCCATCTTCGTATAGGTATTCTTGTCGATGGTCCAATACCCTTTCGTGAACAGGTATTCCATCTCCAAGCGGAGTTTCACATCAAGCAGTTTCTTGAACGTATAGGTAGGCAGAATGATGGGATTCCTGCCCAACGTTCGTTCCGCATAGACATAGGCCTCGCGGAACTGCTCTTCCGTTACAGGAATCTGTTGGCGCTCGTAAGCGTGCCACAGCACCTTCCCCCAGTGGTTACCCCGCGTATCGAGCGTACCTCCGTAATCGAATATAATACCTTTTATCATCCTTCGTGTCATTTAGAATGTCATGCGCATCATGAAACGAATACCATGCTTTTGGGCTGTAGGAAGATCCAAGTAGTTCAGTCGGCGCACATACTCCACATGCAGTATCTTGAAGATATTATGCACACCGGCAATCAGCTCGAAGTAAGGCTGATGACTATCCATGACGAACGAGCCCTCTGGGAACATCATCAGGGTCTTGTCCTGAAGGTTCTCCTCCAGCATCGGGTTATTCTTATCTGTCAGCGCACCCCACAACATCTTTACACCGAAATACTCACGCCATTTCAGTTTCTTCAGCAAGGGGATACGATTGAACACCTTTCCGTTCAAATCCCATGACATATCGGCAGATACATACCGGTCGTTCAGGAACTCCATATTATTGATAAGGTTGAAGGTCTCGTCCTCTACGATATACGAGAGGTTGGCTGCGGGCATGATCAACAGCGGGAACGGCACCTTGTTCCATTGTACCCCACCCTTCACATAGCAGTCGATCTTTCCCCAGTTGTGAGGGAGCCAGAACCTTTTATACATGGTAGCCTCGGTGAAGTTATAGGCATAGTCGCCACCCAGCACGCCCTTCAGTCCGAAGGTATGTCCCAGCGTAAAGACAGGTGCATCCAGGTTGATGGTGAGTCGTCGTTGCTTGGTATTGATGAAGGTCTCGCCAGGCGCAAAGCGCACCATCGCCATCAGCTCCGTGGTACGGATCTTCCCGTTGTGCAGGGAAAGGGGATCATTGGCAGTAACGCCCGTGTTCACCACCCCCCACTGGTTCATGGGGACGAATGCCAGTCCGCCGCACGCCTCGTTCTCCTCGGCCTTCATGGATATGGTGGTCTTGAATCCGAACTCCTCTTCCCATTCAAAGGCCAGCTGCTGACGGTTGTAGAACATCATCTTGTCCACCTTCGCCCACTTGAATGCCGTGAACACGTTATCCTTATCCGTATGTACGAACTTGTCGGAAGGACTGGTCACATCGTAGGTACTGGTAAACGTGATCGTACGCTTGGGGAACTCTCGCGGCAGGTAGTCTTTCTTGTTAAATGAATAGATCAGCTCCGCCTTGTAATAGTCTTTCTTGCTATCCCATCCGTGGGCATAATACCCGTTGGCAAACCAATGCGGGTTCAGGTTAGCCGTTGTCTGCGCACTGATACGCGTTCGCAGTCCGTCAATGAAGTTCTTGGTAATCATCGTGTTTACAGGACCGATATCCACCTTACTGGGATGCTCCTTCGTTCCTGTATCCACAAAGTTTTCAATGAGGGCCTTCAAACCGAAGATGATGTATTTGAAGCCCTTGATGTTCTCGATGTTCTTGATGAAGCTATCCATGGAGCTCTCACCCTTGGTGAGCTGCACGGAGCGGTACTGGTTCCAGAAGTCATCATCACGCATCTGCGCATTCGCCTCATGACGTTCCTTCTGCTTACCCTTGAACAGCTTCTTATTGATCTCCTCGAAATCGTAGTCCTGTGTACGGGTAGTCCTGATAACAATCACCTTACTGAGGAACTTGGCCACCGACATCTCCACGAACATATCATCGGTGCTGAGCACCCATTCGCCATTATCAAGCTGACGATACTCCTGAATGATCTGCAGGTTATCCACGAAGTTCACATCACTCTTCTTGGGAATGGTAAGGGTACATTTGCGCACATGCAGCGTACTGTCGGCTATGACGTACAGATCACCACGGAAGCCGAAGTCCTGCTGGTTATTGGGCATGAACTGCAGATGATAACACTTGTCACGGTCAACAAACGTGGTATCCTCTATATAATAACGGTAGAAACTGATGGCGTTGTCGGCAATCGGACTGGTAAACGGATATTGTAGCAGGCGCATCTGGTTATCATACAGATCCACATCGGTAAATACATCCTTCAGTACGGTATTGAGGATATCACCCGTTTCAAACAGATCATTCAGTCCGGAGGTGTTCTGTCCCATAACGATGCTCTTCTCGCTCTTGGGATCCTTACGGTAGATATTCCTCGTCACCGTTTCGTCCACACTCACCGGCAGAATCAACTTGTTATTATATGGGCACAGCTCCAATTGGTCGAGCACCCATTGTTTCTTACCGAAGATACCGTTTTCCACGTCCTGCGGACTCAGTTCGTTGAAGGCCAGCGTAAGCTTTTGGTATTTGTTATACTGGTAGAAGTCGTGGTTGGCCAAATCGGTCTTCTTCTTGGCGGCAATCACCCGTCGCATCAGTTCCACGGCAGGATTGTTCCTACGCGAATAACGGTTTCGTCTGCCCGTAACCGTCACGTTTTGCAACTGTGTCCTCTCAGGTTTCAGGGCTATGCGCATCGGCGATTTCGTATTCGCGCTGATCTCGACTGTCAGCGGCTGATAGCCCACAGCACTGAATGTCAGCTTCCAACCATTATGACGGTCTATGGAAAACTGTCCTTCCGCATTACTGCTTACCATCACGTGGTTTCCACGATATACCGCACTGGCATACGGGATGTACTCGCCGTCGTTATCATCCACGATAACACCGGTTAGCTTTTGTGCCATCATCGGCATCATCACAAATACCGACAACAATAATACAATATACTTTTTCAATTCCAAATTCATATCCTATGACCTATAAACTACAATCCTTTCAATTTTTAACTTCGTTGACTTTTCAATTCTTCAATTCTTCAACTCTTCAATTCTCCAAGCATCGTTTCGCATAAATGTTCATGTCGGCTGTGCATGTGAACATACAAAACGGTCAGCACCAGAATCTCAAACAACAGATATACCCATGGACAGTTCAGCAGACAGGTGATATAGAGACATATCGCCCTGGAGTTGAATGTCAGCAGGTTGGTGTATTTCATCAGGGGACGACTCCCTTCCACGAAATCTGCCCGTACCTTGGAGACGGCCAACGACTCATTGCCAGGTTCTGCATCCTCTCCACTGATTTTCAGATACTCCTTGAAGAATGCCTGGAAACGTGGGGTGCGTTTCTCCTGACTCTTGCAATACTTCGAGTAGTTAAAATAGAACAGACGGGCAAACCACTTATGTTTCGGCAGTGAGTCATAGATAGCTCGCTGCTGGTCGGAATTATCCAGTTCACTACCCGCCTTTCCCTTCAGGAAGAACAGATGGATCTGACGGTAGTAGTCGGCCAGACTGGCTTGCGGTGAATGACAGAATATGCCTGCCACAACGGCCAATGCCCAGATAATCAATCCCCAGTGGACTGCCGTACCCGGTATATACTGATACATCATGCGCAGACACAGAGCGATGTAGATAGCAACGAACCACACATCACCCGAAAAGCCGTCGAGCACGCGTCCCACCAGTGTCTTCTTCCCTGTCAGACGCGCCATCTGTCCATCCGTACTGTCGCAGAAGTTGGCAAACATCAGTAATACGACACCTGCCACATTATGCCACAGATCGGTATAGTAGAACATATAGGCTGCCCCGATTCCAAGGAAGATGGAAAGGATTGTAATAACGTTGGGATGGACTCCCAACTTGTTCCAGAACAGTGCAAAAACGAGTCCGATGGGACGTGTAAAGTGTACGTCCAACCATTCTTCTGTATCATTCGACTTAAAAGATGCCTGCAGCATCTCTTTAAATGTACTCATATCTTGTAATTTTCAATTTTCAATTCTCAATTTTCAATTTTATTGACTATCGCCTCTGCAGCCTCTTCCCTGCAGCGGGAGAAGCTTGGCCAATCGTTGAAATCGATGATGACAAACGAGCCGTCCTCACGAACAATGCAATCACCGCCATAGACAACCACATCGGTCAGCTCCGACAGTCGTTCCGCCTCTGCTTGCAGTTCATCTATCTGGAAGGCGTAATGCCTGGCCATACCGTTTCGTTTCTCATCGTCAAACTTCGTATTCCCATCATCAGTGGGATAGAAGAATCGGAAGAAACCCGTGCCCTGCACACCGTAGAACTTCACCAGATCGCCCTTCACATGCTCGGTTATCAGCACATCCTGAATCTTCCTTTTCCGGAACGATTCCATAAGGCGGTTCACCTCCTTGATATCCTTGGCAAAGAGCACATCCTCTCTGCTCTGTGCAGCTGCATCGCCACGTTTGAGCCAATAGCCATCGGCCACCCGCTGTTCATCGAACAAAGGAGCGGCCGGGATATGATTCGCCCGCATCAGTCGGTCAAGCACCATACGCGCCGTACGCTCAACACCCTCACCGCTGTTCACGGTTATTCGTCCTGCCGCTGCTTTACACTTAAGAATCGCCAGTGTTTCCGGCAGGCGTCCCATAGACAGATAGACATCAGCCTCATCCTCCTCTCGGAAGCATTCCTCTTGCACGAATCGTACGCTATTCCCCTGTTCCTTCAGCCGACTGCCCACTGCTTCCAGTATCAGCTTGTCTTTCTCTACGGAATTCGGCGAGAACTGCGGAGCTCGATAGATCAACAGGAACTTCCGCATGCTCTTAGGTATTGAGGAAAGCCTCAGCCTTGGTAATGTCTGAGGCATGATCAATGTCCAGCACCTTACTGAACGGATAAGCCTTCAGCTGCAATCCGTCGCGTATCAGTGCCCGCTGGAAGTTACGCATGCGCTGTTCACCTCGGCTGATGCAGTCGTTCAGCGTCTTAACAGCCTTCGGGGTTAATCCGTAGATACCGCCCGAGATATACTGACACGGCGGATTGTTCGTATCGAAAAAGCCAGTAACGGTCATCTTCTCATCCGTTCCCACATACAAGGGTTTCTCGTCGTCTATGTAATCCGTCACACCCATCAGTCCGTCAAGACCATCCTGGGCCACGCACTTCCGGAACGTCTTCACATAATCCTTGAACTCCTGCTCCTTGAAGATGGTGTCAACGGTGGTCAGCACAAAGGGTCCAGCGGTCAGATGACTGCTGATCTCATAGAAGCTGTGCATGCTACTGGGGGTGCTCTTCACGAGGAAGAACAAAGGAACGCTGCGGCCGTTCAAACCATCTTCCTGGATACGCAACAGATGACGGGCGACCAAAGAGGTCAGATCGTTGCAAATCACCACAATCTGTTCTGCCTCATTGTCCATAAAGATCCGAATCAGACGGTCTATCAGTCGTTCTTCTCCTACCCTCACCAACGGCTTGGGGTCTTCTATTCCCTCTGCCACTAACCGCGAACCTTCGCCTGCAGCGATAATAGCGTATTTCATGCTCGATTCATTATTGTAATTGCAAAGGTACAGATAAGTGAGCGAAAAACCAAACAAAAGCTTGTTTTTGTTCGTTTTTCCAAACGAAAGTACCTTCGACGCAGTCAAAAGTACAACTAATTTATCAGAACGCCTTCCATACAAATACTCCCCACAGACTATGTCTGCAGGGAGCACTGGAGTCTTTCAAAATTTACTGTTTCCTTGTTATCCTGATTACTTACCTATAATCAATCCGCTCTTTTCCACCTTTCCGGAGCCGGCTATTGATTCGTCATATTTTTTCGTACGACCGCCGAACTTCATATCACCACTACCGGCAATACTTGTATTCAGTTCACCGCAGTCGATATCCTTAGCTTCTATGTCACCACTACCGGCAATGCTGAATTCTGCCTTTCCTGCAACCATCTTCTTGATTTTGATATCACCGCTACCGGCAATCGTCGCATCCAGTTCGTCACAAATCAGGTCTTCAAGCTTCATGTCTGCAGAGCCTGCAATACTCAACTCCAAGCGGTCGGTGTCCAGATGACCGTTCACATCGAACTCGCCACTTCCAGCAATCTCTGCCGATGTCAAATCGGGAGATGTGGCATATACATATATCTTATGATGTTGATTCAGCGACTTCAGCGAGAAGAGCAGATTCTTTCTCTTCGGACCGATATACAAGGTTTCTCCATCCGTATAGATGTCAATTTCTTTCATTGCATCTTGAGGAGCCTCAATCCTTACAGTGCAAGAATCTCCCTGCCTATAGGTTACATCAAACGAGCCGGCAATCTGAACTTTCTCGAACGATTGCACCACTACGTCCTTGTTTACTACTCTAACCCGCTGACCTTTTGAAGAACTTCTTCTAACGTAAAAATCACAAGAAGTGAAAACCGCTGCCAGCAAGGCCATACCCAATAATACATAACCTTTCTTCATATCCTTCGTTTTTTATTCATTTACCTGTTAGACGATGGAAACTGACAAAAAGTTGCAAGGGGTTCTATTTCTTCATTTTTTTAGCCACCCACAGAACCCAGGAGTCGATATTATCCGTCAACTGCTCGGGATATGGCAGCGGAATCATCACATCGGGCTTAAAACCAGGATTACGATCCTTGCATGCCTCCTCGAATTCGGCATTTACCGTCATGGGATACGTCAGTACGATATTGCTATTAGGGAGACGGATATTATTACAGTTTCCCGACATCTCGCATCCCATCGAACGGTCACGGCTGAGCACTCTTGTCGCCAATGAGTTCGGCAGCGGTGGCGGCCTTTACCTTGATAATGTAGGTGTCGCCTACGAGTTCCTGCTCCAGGGCTTTGCGACCGAAAGCCAGATGACTGGGGTCGTCCCAGATGCCGAGGGGATGGTTCTCGAAGTTGGTGATGCCCAGCTTGTCGGCGAGCGACTTCTTGACGGCAATCTCAGTGGTGTCGGCGTTGAGGATACGGATGTCGTCAGCACCATCGAAATTGTGGTAGGTGAGGCCGTAGGGCTCGTAATTGGCATAGTTGCCAATCATGTTTGAACCTTCCTCTGGGTTGTTTACGAACTCATCATCGCTGCAAGCGGTGAAAACGAACGAGAAACTGAAAATCGCTGCGGTAAGGATGCTCATGAACATCTGCTTTACCAAATTCTTCTTTGTTGTCATAATCGTAATATTTTTATTGTTATACTTATTTTATTATTTAATCGTTTTATTTCTGATTTCTGATGCAAGGACAGTGCAAACCGAATGCAGAGAGCTTGTTCTATGCTTAGGTGCAGCCTGTTCTCGCTAATTTTCAATTGCAAAGTTATGACGGGTTTTGTCTGGTTCCAACTATTTTCATGCTTTTCGTCCGAGTTTGTTACGACATGGAGGCCGTATTGTAACAACGGGCCGGAACCTTGACATAGGTGTCGCATATAGAGAAAAAAATGATGAGAAAAACTTGTTTTCCTTTTGCATTTCCCTCGTTTATTCGTAACATTGGCTTTGCCGAAGATACTCTCACTCGGAAGTAAAAATAAATGTTTTTTATTTTGTACTTCCCTCGTTTATTCGTAACATTGGCTTTGCCGAAGATACTCTCACTCGGAAGTAAAAATAAATGTTTTTTATTTTGTACTTCCCTCGTTTATTCGTATCTTTGCGGCGATGTTTGAAAGAATAAAGGAGAAATACAGACAATTCAGTACGTGGCAAAAGCAACCGTATCAGGTAAAGCCATTATCAGCAAAGGAACATGTTTGCACTACCTGCGAGACACATTTCCAAGGTAACTACTGTCCTCGCTGCGGACAGTCGTCTAAGCTCGGCAGATACTCCTTCAAAAACGCCTTCTTGTTGTTCCTCGACGTATGGGGCTTAGGCAACAGAGGAATGTTCCGCACCCTTCGTGACCTGATTGTCCGACCAGGCTATATGGCATACGACTATTTGAAGGGTATGATGATGGCCTACTTTCCACCGTTTAAGTTGTTTTTCCTGCTCATCGCTTTGTCACTATTAGTAGAATCCGGCTTTAATATCCGAAGGGTCAACCGCCTCGAGGAGAGCATGGAGTTATACGACAAGATGGAGATGGAAAACAATGGTTTAGAAAACGACCAACAAGGTGATGAGATAGAGAAACAGGCAACTGCCGACTTTCTGGGAAAAGCCAAGAAAGCGAACGTGTGGATAAACAAGCACCTATCCATTGTGTTACTTATTGTCGTACTGCTCCTGTGTGGTCCACTCTACCTTTTCTTCCGTCATTGTCCCAACATACCAGATATGAGGTTTTCGGAGTTTTTCGTCTCGATGATCTATTTCACAGACATGTGGTACCTCTATTCCATCGTTGCCTCATTCTTCTGTATGAACTACTATTATGAATCGGTTTTCCCGCTGCTGACCATTATCCCCCTGAAGCAACTTTCGGGCTATAGCTATTGGCAAACCATCTGGAGGGCAATCCTCGCTCTCGGCATCTTCATTGCGGTTTACCTGGGAATCCTTATTGCCTTTTTCCTTTTCAGCTTCATTAGCGCTGCACGATAGAAATATACTGCAGATATCCCGTAAACATCTTGAAACGCCTTTGCTCAGAGGTTTTGAGGGACGGGATATGTTGCTCTAACATTTCCCGTAGATCTCCCGTAGATTTCCCGTACATATCCCGTAGATCTCCAACAAAAACATTTATACATTAAAGATTAAACGTTAAACATTAAACGTTAAACATTAAACGTTAAACATTAAGCATTAAACATTATATTTTGGTTCTTTAGTTCTTTGGTCTAAAAACAATTTGGTTCTTTGGTTCTTTTGTCTAAATATAAATTTGTTGGATTTCATCCTACTTTTTCTCGCCATGGCAAAGTTGAAGCAAGCTTCACTTTGCTCATCTGGCTTAACGAAAACGTTCTTTTGTTATTTTGTCTAAAAAGTTCTTCTGTCTAATCTTGGTTCTTCGGTACAAAGGTACTAAATAATCCCGAGACGACCAAAAATCGACCCCTCATAGCGTGCAAAAATCTGTTAACAAACCACCATCTTTCTGTTAAAAAACACTGAACGCCGTAGACGCTATGAGTGAATGACGTTCCCACTATCAGAGAGTGACGTTCCCACAATTGGCGTTTGAGGCACTTTTTACCAGAAACTGCCATAGTTTCTAACGCAAACTGCCATAGTTTAATTCATTTCACAAGGGATGGAATTTAAGAAGCAAGAGGCAAGAGATTACCGCTAAAATACAATTCGTGGTAATTTGGTTATGAGAGAAATTGATTGAACGGGAGATGTAGGTTAGATGAACGGGAGATCTACGGGATATGTTTGAGCAACATATCCCGTCCCTCAAATCCTTTGTACATCGGCGTTTCAAGAGATTTACGGGATATGTTGGCATAAAATTGACCAATCATTCTTTTCATACACGCGCACATTTCATTCCCCTTGAATTTTCCGCCCCTTTTTCTTGTATATTTCCAAATAATACCCTATCTTTGCCATTGAACTCGTTGAATGCACTAATTTAGGTAATGTGCTATAGGCGAGACATATCTCATTCAATTCATAGTATTATGAATACAGATATTCAGAATAGAGTTACATACATTGTTTATTGTGTCAGCGCTTTTGCTTCTCATTTCGGGTTAAGCATAAAGCAGGCATATTCTTACTTAAAGCGGTTTAAGGGTATCTCTTTTCTGGATGAATGCTATGAAGCCGAACATCAACTATCAATAAAGGATGCCGTATCTGACCTTTCAGTTATTTGTCATCGCAACGGAGGAGCTTTAATATGATGATTGTTCTTTACCATGGGTCTAATGTCGCTATAGTACTATGAATAATGAAACAAAATACCTGATAGACACGCTCACCAAGAATCTGGTAATAAAGGTAATGGAAGATTTTGGTTACTCCATTCCAGAAGCGATGGATGCTGTTTACAATTCCCAGCTCTACGAGAAAATTCTTGATGTAGAAACAGGCTTGTATTACCAAAGCGCAGTTTATAATTATGAGTTTCTTCGCAGAGAGCTATTGACTGGGAAAATGGTCTAATCATGCATGGCCATGATGAACTATCGAAGGTATTTCCTTATTCTATGAATACTGAAACATCCACAATTCAATAAGCGTAAAGACAAGCAAATTGTGTCGCAGGTTGCGACACAATTGCAAGTTGGGGGAAATCATTAGTCAATTCTTCTTTTTCTTCTGTCCTTTCTGGTAGTCTTTCAGATAGTTCGAAAGCTCTTCACCAAAGTTCTCAAAGATGCCGATTAAGCGTCCTATCTGCTTGAAACTACTTTCGCCTTTCAATCCCTCAAATTTCAAGATAAGTTTAACTTCGTCAGTGTTGAGGTCTCTCACCTCAAAAATGCCATTGGCCTTAGCCTCACCACCTTTTATTCCCCCCAAACCATACTTAACGGCAGGACCGAAATCAATCATTGTAAGCCGGAGAACAACTTTGTAGTCTTTTCCGAGTTTTGATAGTTTCAATCCTTGTTTCACTTCGTTATTGTAATGCTCCCTGAAAGCCTTGTGGCATTTCTCCTTGTCTTTAGTTTCCCAGTCGGTCGTCCATTTGTCATCATCTTCATCCTGAACCTGCATCCAAGTGGCAAAGTCAACATCGTCTTCATGGTTCTTGCCGTTTGTGACCATCATCTGAGAATAGTCAATTTCAAAAACAGCCGTTTTTTTTAGTTCGAGCAAAACGTCCAGGCTGCCCTCAACTATGGTGAACAGTTCCGATTTTGCATTCATGTTTACAGCGCTTAAAAACATGAGGGCGAATATCCAGCCCTTCTTCAATTGTAAATCTCTTGTTTTCTTCATAACGAAAATTCTGTTTGTGCCAATTAATCCCAGGATATTGGCGGTTTTGTTATGGGACGTGGGACTTGCAGACCGTTGTCTGCCGTTCCTTGTTATTATTCAATTTGCAAATCTACATAATCTTTCGTTTTCAAATCTCCTAGACATCCTTCAATGTACAAAAGCATGATTATGGTGTACGAAAAGCATGGTCGTCCATTTGCATTTCCATTTCCTCCACCAGTTTA
This sequence comes from uncultured Prevotella sp., assembly GCA_900314935.1. Lineage (GTDB taxonomy): Bacteria > Bacteroidota > Bacteroidia > Bacteroidales > Bacteroidaceae > Prevotella. Next base: position 64,739 of record OMXE01000009.1, on the reverse strand, counting down.
TTGAGTGCTTTCGTCGTTACTTTTATAGTCACTTTCCGGGTTGTTCCGAATTGGTTGATCATAAATGTCAACAGTTGCTTGCTCGGCTGGATGCGAAGTACATATTCCGTATTCACCATATACGACTTTCCGACTAAAACAAACCGTTTTCTGATGTTCTCTGGAATCTGCTCATCCATCATCTTTGCAATCTCCGCCCGCTGATAGGTGAGTGTATTGAGCACGCTACCATCAGCAAGATAGATGTCGCAATAGTTTCCGTCTGCCTGGATATACAGAATACTGTTCATACATAGGTAGAGTACTTCGCTCTTGTTCTTAATAGTCAGGTTTCCCATTTGCGTCATACTATATAGAAATGGTATTATTGATTCGGATGTCTTAATAATTAGAAATCCCTTGTTTTTTTCAAGGGATTTCTATCCTTATTTACCACAAATTACGCTTTGGTACATAAGTTCTGCGGCCATTGCTATTGTTGTAATACTGACCACCGCGAGGACCTGTGTGGATGACTTGACCAGCTCCATAGTTGTAAGCATCTCTTGAGTAATCTCTGGCACGATAGCCAGTGGATCCGGTGAAGGGATTTGAGTTTCCCTTGGTAGAGAAGTTATCAAAGTTGGTATTGTTAGGCATGGTACGGACATGGGGTTCAACATAAGTTCCATTGCTGCGAGTGTAACCACTGACAGTTGTTGTACTGTTGCTTGGAAACGTCGGCATATTGTTTGATACGCTTGTGTGACCTTTTGCCGATGATGACTTTGATGAGAAGTTTGGCCACGGATTGTACTGTGCAAAACTGGTTGTGACTGCCATGATGGCGATGATTGTAAGAACTAACTGTTTCATTTTTCTTTTGTTTTAATTGTTACTAATTTGTTGTTTACGTCTTATTATACCCTATTCAGCTAAAAGGTAAACAGTGAAATGTTTTTTTTTAAAAAAATGATTGATTATGAAAATAAAGCTGTATATTTGCATTAGAATGGTTATTGTAAGATGTATTTTTATCTTGCTGTTATGCTATGCACAATCCTATATCTATGCTCAGGATGGTGCTTATATTGTTGTTGGTAATGCCTATACAGGTACTGATGTTGATGCAATTATAGAAACAGATGCTCATTTTCTTTCTTTAAAAACAATTGAGAATAAGAACGATAGTCTAAAAACTAAATGGGTAATAAAAAACAAGAAACCGAATTCTTCGTTCACCATAGAAAACCACTTGTTATTTCTTAAAGATTATAAAACAGGAGAAAAGAAACATTCTTTTTTCCCTAAAACTACAATTTCTTTTATTCATTCAGAAGCATATCAAACAGACACTTTTAACATTATCTTTCCTGCTCCGAAGGATAGTATACCTGTTTTCTCGATAAGCCTTGCTCCTACACTACACATTGACTCTATCACTTTGTTTTATGATTCCATATCAGCGCTAAATAGTCGTTATTTGAGAGAAGTAAGGTACTCTGTTCCATATGCAAATAGCACATTACAAACAAAAGAAGATTCTATAGCTTTATCTGATTCTCTCTTTAGACAAGGAGTACATTTATATAAAAAAGAAGCATATCAAGAAGCCATTTTGTGTTTTGAAAAATGTTTCGCATTTGATAAACTTTATTGCCATCACTCGATTTTATCAAGAGACAGAAGTGACTATTCTCGAATATGGTTAGCATGTGCATATTATAAAAGTGGTCAAAAAGAAAAAGCAGAGACTATAGATCTGGATTATATGTTGGAACCATTTGACAGAACTCTGACTGAAAGATCTGATTCTTTGTATAATTTTTTAAAAAATGTCTGGACTGAAAATGTAGATGTTTTAGGGTATAAAAAGATTTGCGAATATGATTCTATTGCACTTGGTAGGAATAGTCATCGTTACGCATTGTCTCTGTTTGATTTAGGACTAGCATATACTTCGAAAAGGCTTTTCGCCGATGCGAAAAAACATCTTCTGCATAGTTACGATATTATATCTAAATTATCAGAAGAAAACTGGTTGGGGAAGTCTGCATTAAGAGAATTAGCCAAAATTTCGTATGAAGAAGAGGATTATCTTTCTGCCGTAAAATATATGGAACAAAGTTTAGGAATCAGAGAGTTATTCCTTATTGATTTCTCAAATGATTTTCCTATATTGTCTGATTATTCAACCTTATCTAATTATTACACTAAGACGGGTATGTGGGATAAAGCAATCCAGATTGAGAAAAACCGCGCAGATTTTTGGGAAAAAAGATTCTTGAAGAGTCCTATGGAGAAGTGGTATTACAACTTAGCTTTAGATTCTTATGTAAATGTCCTAAATAGCTCAGGAAAGTACAAGGATGCGTTTAGGGCTTGCCGAAAACTCATTGAAATAAATAATTCAGGACCCAATTTGTTGAAAATGGGATGGTGCTATTATAGCATCAGAGACTTTCAGTCTGCTATCAAGTGTTATCAATGTGCTATACAAGATAGACCTTCTTTTGCGACTAGTGATGACCTGAATCAAATAGCAATATATTATTCCGCCATGGGTGAAACGGATAAAGCAATAGAAATACAAAAGGAGTGCTTGGCACAGGCTAAGCCCACGACGATAACATATAGCAATGTTTACAACGGATATGCAAATTATACTACAAAACTCTCAAATTTGGCCTCTTATTACAATCAAAAAGAACAATATGACAGTGCATTAGTATATGAGAAGAAAAGCCTTGAATTAAAAGAAAAGTATTTTTCACCAAACAGCGAAAACATGGCATATTCTAATATGAACTTGGGAATCGCATATGGAGGAAAAAGGAACTTCAAACAAGCGATTAATCATTTGTTATGCTGTGATGAGTTTTATAAAAAACAACGGCAAAGAAAGTTATATCAAAGAACTCTTTCATACCTTTTACAATACTCATTCTGCTTAAATGATATCGACAAATTAATCAAATACACAGCTGAATTCATGAAGTTAGCGGGTGAGGATTTGTTGTTTACATTTCAAGAATTAACATACGATGAACGTTCCAAATATATTGAAGGTTATTCTGACTTACTGAATCAGCAAATACCCACCTATGCTTATTATACTCATTCAGATTCAATTATTGAGGCTGCTTACAATGCGTCTTTAATGATGAAAGGTGCATTGCTTATTACTGAGAATAGCGTAAAAAGAGTAATTGAAGAGAGTAATGATGATACATTGAACAATTTATGGGCAGAACTAAAGGCTGACAGGTATATTTTAGCAAAGAATTTGGAAAAAGATTCCTTATATAGAAAACTCAACGCCGATTCTTTGCAGAATGTGATATATAGTTTGGAGGATTCACTCATTGTGAAATGCAAGGAATATGGTGACATCACTTGTAGTATGAAGTTGAAATGGAAAGACATTCAGGAACATCTCCACCCAGAAGATGTTGCAATAGAGTTTTTATCTTTCCCTGTAAACAATGATAGTATTGTATATACAGCATTGCTATTGCGAAAGGGTTCAGAAAGCCCGAAGATGATAACTCTATTTGAGGAAAAGCAACTAACTGGATTCCCAGACTCACTTCATTATCAATCTAAAGAAATGACGGATTTGGTTTGGAAACCATTGCAAGCAGAGCTTGAAGGAATCAAGAATATTTATTTCTCTCCATCAGGTGCCCTTTATAATATAGGTATTGAGTATCTGCCAGGGATGGAAAACTATAATATATATCGGTTATCATCTACACGTGAGTTGGTTACTAGTAGGGAAATAGAGACAAAGAATCGGGCCGTGTTATATGGTGGGCTGAACTATGACGCGGAGTTTGACAAAAGCGTAACAGATAGGAGCCTTGCAATGCTGGATGAAGCGTTTATAGAACGACCCAAAGTGCAGGGAATGGGGCTGCGAGGCGGAAAAGAGTTCCTCAAACATACTAAAGAGGAAGTTGACATAATAGGGAAAGAACTTAACAATGCAAATTGGGAATGTGTGTTAGACACTGCAGCGATGGGGACAGAAGAATCTTTTAAGGCTCTGTCTGGAAAGAATGTCGGATGTCTGCATATCTCAACTCATGGATTCTATTATAACAAAGAAGACGCTGATAATGCGCGTTACAAATTCATGCTTATAGACAATAATATGGTCTCAGCTGAAGACAAGGCTTTGACTCGTTCGGGCTTAGTAATGTCAAGGGCCAATCATATACTGGAAGACAAGGTATTGCCCGATAATGTTGAGGATGGTATCTTGACAGCCAAGGAGATTGCCGATGTGGATTTGCGTGGACTTGATCTGGTCGTACTATCAGCTTGCCAAACGGGGTTAGGCGATATTGCACAAGGCGAAGGTGTCTTTGGCTTGCAACGTGGCTTCAAAAAAGCGGGTGCGAAATCCATCCTGATGAGTCTTTGGGAAGTAGATGATAAGGCTACACAGATACTGATGACTCAGTTCTATAAGAATCTGCTTTCTGGTCAAAGTAAACGCCAGTCACTTTTGTCTGCACAGAAGTACCTTCGTGAAGTTGATGGTGGAAGGTATGATGAACCTAAGTATTGGGCTGCATTTATTTTGTTAGACGCTCACAAAAATAATAACCATTGGTGTATTTCAAATGACTTATTGTAGGACAATCTGCCTGTATACATAATTATACATTTCCTTGTAATTGTCACATTGCTCAACCCAATCATATCCTTTGGAAAAAACCATATCCCAGACTCCAATATATAAACATGCCATAGCCCAAATTTGGCTGTTTGGTTCTGGATTAATCATTTCTAAGAATACATTAAGACGTTTAAAAGAACTAGGATGGGTCTGTCCATCATCTGTTTGAGGTGATGACATTATCATTGCGCATAAGCCCATGAGGATTCCCATCTGTATAGTGAGTTTTGAATCTTTATAGGGAGGTGTTAGTATTGCATCGAATGACCACATGTCTGCTTCGAACTCTTGTTTGTAGGATTCTTCTCCGGAAATACCATCTTTGTGCCCAAGAATTACGTGGGCGGTTTCATGACACATGATATAATTAATTGCATAGAGAAAAAGCTGATTAGTAAAATTAACATCTTCATTATTGTCATGATCTTGAGGAGTTGGTATTTCTGATGGCCACTCAGAATAGAATCTTACTAACGACATGGCATATTGATGTGCCTTTTCTGCGATTGCAATTGCTTCCCTGTCTATTTTGAAGGCTCTCCCATTTCTCTTGTTTTGTTGATGTATAACAACTGCTTTTTCAAAAGAAACCAATCCATAGTAACACATACACCATAGATAGCAAAGAAAACATTCGTTATATGTCATCACCCCATTAGAATCAATCTTTGCAACACCTGAGGAAAAACCTTCATGCGCATTATCAAGTTTAATTCGTGGTTTTAGTTTTCCACTTTTAATGAGTTCTTCACTAAGTTTAAAAAAATGTTCATTCGTTTGTTCGAATCTACCTGTTATATATCCAAGTAGCCATCTGATAGGAGTTTTTATTGTGACATCCATTGGATTCTATAGTTTATTAAGATCTTTCAGTAGTTCTTCTGCTTCAGGATTATCTTTATCTGCCAATGGTGTCAATAATTCTTTTGCCTTGTCAAGGTTATGGTCTTTGATGTAGGCTAAAGCCAAATGCCAGGCAATGTCATTCTCGTAATAGGTGTAATCGGCGTAGTCGTCGCTGGCAGACTGGATGCCATCATAGATGGTTTGCAGACGGGTTATGACATGAGTGACATCTTTTTCTGTTCCTACCTTATTATATAATTCTGCAAGTTCCTGCTTGATGGCTTCGTCATCTCCACCTCTTGCCATAAAAGCATCATATGGGGTATAGTAGGCATCAAATACCTTATCTATCTTGTATGAGGTGTACCATTGGTTAGCACCAAAGAGGAGGATAAACATGGCAGCAATGGAGCTGATCCATTTTGTAAGTCGAATTGTCTTGGATGTATAGTCCCCCTTAGATGTGAGAATTTCCTGTTTGATGATTTCGTCTTGCTTTGCCTGTTCTTCTTTCATGTCTTTAACGAGCAGAGCCATCATCTGTGCCTCTTCTCGAAGTTCCTTGTCGTTTCTGAGGTCATTCAGAAATGACTCGTTTTCCACTGGTGTCATTTGCTCTCGGAGGTATCTTTCTATTCTTTCACTATTATCTTTGATTGCCATAGGTCTGCATTCTTAAATGGTTATACTTCTCTTTGAAAGTCTGACGACATCTTGATGCTTGTGATTTAGCCGTGTCTGCATTCTTTAGTCCAAATTGGGCAGCTATTGTTGCCCAACTCAATTCGTCTGCATAGAAACTCCATAATAAATCCCTACACCTTGACGCCATATTGTCAAGTGCATTGTGAACAAGCATCTTCTTTTCGTTGACAACAGTCTCCTGCTCATCGCATACTTGAAGAATACTTTCAACCTTGTGCATTGAAACTGTATTTTTCTGTTGTATATCTGAATCATTGATTCCCACAACTATATGCTTACCCTGTTTGCTGATGGCTTTTAAGGAAAGGTTCATACAAATTTTAAGGAAATAGGGATACTGTGGCTCGGATATTTTCCTTGCTTCAATGTTCCTATGCAGAGTAACGTATGAATCTTGAATGATGTCCCGGATGTTCTCTTCAGATAGTATGGAATATCTCGTAGAGAGAAAGTTCATCGTCCTCTGTTCATGTTTTTTTATGAATATCTCAAATATTCTTTCTTCTGACTTATTCATACGCGAAATGCATTATTCTTCTATTACAAGTGTTTGAGTTCGTGGCCATCTTCCTTTGATTTTAGTGGATGCATCAAGATTGGCTTTGAACTTATCCTTGGTGTTCTTATCAAAATTACCCATGTCTTTTATAGCCTGCCATATATTATATGATAATGCACCATATTCCTTACCATTGACCCTTATTTCGGTGTTTCGTTCATAAGACAAGCAGGCTTCAAAAAACAAGACCGGTGACATTTCTTTAGATGTCATGGCGGGGAAATGCCTTACTTTTTCCTTTGAGGGATTATACTTTATGCCTGATTTTGTCAATCCTTCATTTGTCCCTCTAACTGTTTCAAATCCATTTCGTGACATTGTACCAGCATGGCAAGCATCCATTGCCACATAAAGAAGCCCCTTAAGACCAATCTTCTTACGAAGTTTACTGATGTAACCATTTAACTCGTCATCAGTAAGGTGCTTCTCGCCTTTGTAAGTAGAATTATACTCTTTGCCCGCATCTATTGGAACAATGGCTTCATCCCAACCATCTTTTTCATCTTTAGCCAGTCCGTTGAGGCCATCTTCTACAGGCTGGCCATGACATGAGAAGTGAAGATAGACGACATCGCCTTTCTTAGAAGTGGCAATAAAAGAGTTAAGTGCATTGAGGATTCCTTGATAGGTTGCCTGTTCGTTGATAAGGGTTTGTACCTTGAAGCCTTTCTTCTCAAGTTCCGGTTTCAAGAGCGCAACATCCTCAGCACCATGTATGTTGCTCCATACCTTATACCCATTCGTGTGATAGTTGGATATACCTATCATAAATGCTCGCTTTCGCTGTGCATTGCCAATGAAAGGAAATGCAACAACGAAAGCCAATATGAGTATGAACTTGTTCATCTTTATTTAATTTGCTACAAAAGTAGTAAGAAGAAACGAGATTTTGGCATATTGAACGTTTTTTAACTGCAATTAGCCTATCGCCACGGGTGAGATACTTAGTATCGGGTTGGCGGTTAAGTTACTCTCATGACCAATATGGTATTTGTTGCAATGTGCACACTTATACACATTGACTGCTTTGTGGCACCACGGCTTATCCTGTACAAGTTTAATAGCAGAAGTCTTTGCTTCTTCTATTGTCTCATAACCGAATTTCTTTTTGAATACCACTTTTCCTGTATTAGGATCATATTGCCGTTTCCAATGGGTAGCATTACCTCTGCTGAGTTTGTTCACATTCTCCACCTGTCCTAATATATAGAGTTCGTATGACACGGCACGTTTCATGTTATGCCGGCTACGATTACCATGATCATGAAAAACTCTTTTGTGCTGTTTATGGTAAGTCTGGCACATACGCTTTTCAACGATACGGCGGACTATACGGGTAGTTCTTGGCTCTTCTGTTGTGATGTCAATGTTGCGCAACCAAGCATTCTCTTTGCATCTTAGTCTCTCATTGAAGATGGATTTGGTTACATAACAATATCGTTCCTGCTGTCCGAATGTCTTTTCTCTTCTGTTCTTTTTTTCTTTAGGTGATTCCATAATTAAGAGGTTTATTTGATTACATTTATTTATACCATGAAAGATAAGAAAGTAAACAAGAATCTTTTTTCAGTCAGGATGTTTACCTTTTCCATGGTTATGGTATAATAGAGTGTAACATATAAAAAAAGAAACTATCATGGATGTATCTAATGTTAAAGTGAACGAGACGCACATGTGTGTCCTTCGCAGAATTGAAAATGGTAAAAAGGTGAAAATGGATTTCATCGAACTTAAGTATGCCCATCAGGATTTACTCAAAAAGTTAAATGCGATGGCAGAGAATGATAACAGATCGGTCTTGGAGTTACAGGACTATGTCAATGCAACCCCATTGCGACTATTGAAGGAGCCTTTTGATTTCTGCCCATATTTAAGTGGATCTTACCAAGGCGTACAAGATGTCAAATTCATTTCATTGGCAGATTATCAAGAGAAAGTAGGTGAAGTGGAGAAAGATGGGAATAAGGAAGAATTAAAAAACTATAAAAGAAGTCTTAGGCAAGCGTTTTATAAGGAAATAGCAAGTCATGTGGTTCCTTTTTTAATGGAACAACAATATCATCAATTGAATAGGGACAAATCGATTGTGGCTTATTCCCATCGTATGGTAGGCTGGTCTTTCCCTTCATTTGATTTGAACAAAGATCTTAAGGTTGTGTATAGAACTAACTTTGGTTATGGCTCATCAAGCTATTTCTATACTCAAATATATTATAAGGGAATAGGCATTTTACCATATTCTGACTGGGTTCACTATCGAAATGCTTCGACCTTTGATATTATTCGTTACACAAGATGTCATCAACTTGAAAACAATGAATGGATAAAGACGATGTCTTTTACGGCAGAGGTTTACAATGCTGCTGTAAGTAATCCGAAAGCGTTTGTCAATGATTTTATAATCAATGAAGTTGAAGAAATGGTCTCAGGTGTTGAAGATATTGCAGATTCTGCGAGAGAATACAAAATACAGTACAATAATTTTTGCCCAGGTTCGTATACTCTTTTAACTGGTGATGATTATATTCTATTCAAAGGAGAAAAAGTCTCTGGCGCTCTTGACTTTTTAGATAGCCTGAAGACTTTGATTCCCATAACTGATAAGGTGTCAGATTATATTAAACGTATTATTCAATCTAATATTAGTATTCTGCCTCAACTTCAAGATGCTTTGAACAATAAGAATGAGATTATTGAGAAATATACAAAGATCTTGGAAGAACTACAACCAGTTTGGGATGAATACAAGGAAAGAAACGATAAATATGATGAGAGTCGATCAATAATTAGAAAAGAGATTCAGGCAGACGAAGCAAACAAAGATATAGGCTATTATGCTTTGTGTAATTTGACGGACAAAACATTTAAGGAGAAATATCCTGAATACGTGGAGTTTAAGAAAGAGTTTGAAAAACAAAAAACTGAATATGAGCGTAATGAAAAGATTAAGAATCGAGAAGCCTATATCGCTCGTGAACTTAACTCGTACATAAAGAAGATCGAAAGCCATCAAGACTATTTAGATCAGGAAAAGGGGGCTGCCTAACCCGATTGATAGTTTCGTGGTCACAAGCTAGGCAGGGCTTGTGACCTTGTTGGAAAGATTATAAAAGAAGATGTAAATAATCATTAAATAGCAAGCTGGTTCTTGCATAGTTAATCGTCTTTTACTAAATTTGTAATATCAAAAGCAGACTCTCTTATGGAGCCATAGCTGATGGCAGGGCGTTTAGCGAAGTTATCTACAGCTGAATCTATAAAATGCAAGTGAAACGGGAAATAGCGAAGAAGACCGGCATCCCCACCTCCAAGGCGGGGATAAAACGGAAAATCGGGAATGTGAAATTAAAAGCCCTGTTGGGGAAGAAGTGAGATTCATTTCGTACGTCCGAACAGGTATTTCATACAAAAGGCTGATGAATAATGCGGTATTTAGAAAAAACAATCGTAGTTTTGCATTACAAATAACACTTTATCAGAATAATGGAAGAATTACAACGATTTCTAACAGCACAGGATGGTAAAAGAGGTGACTGCACCTTGTATGAACTGGCATTGAAAGAGATTCAAGAAGGGAAACTTGGATTCGAATGCTGGATTCGATATGTCTATCCTCAACTGAAAAGAAAAGGGACAAGCCAGTTGACCGATTTCTATGGTCTTGATGGCCGTGAAGAGGCGAAAGCATACATAGAGCATCCTATCCTGAGAGAAAGACTCATCAAGGCGGCACAGGTTCTATTGGAAATAGACAAACCGATATTTGAAATCTTCAGCAATCTGGGCGTGATGAAACTGCGTACCTGCATGCTCTTGTTTGCCTCCATCTCTGATGAACCCATCTTTAAGCAAGTAATCAATAAATATTGTTGGAAGTAAAGAGGATTTGTCAGAATTGACTTATTTCATAAACGATCGTCCTATATGGTATTTTAATGAAAAAAGCATTTATCAAGTCGAATACTTACAATTAAACAAATAAAGGAAGATTCTTAACATAAACATGGAAAGAATGGATTTGGATATTGAAGAATGGGCAAAGAGATTTGACGAAGAATTTCAAAAATCTGTTGAGGATGACAGGAGGCGAAGGAAAGAAAATGGCCTAATCTTATGCGTTGTTTATGACAATGAATTATGGGATCATGGTTTTAACAAATTTAGAGCAAGTTTTGAATTACGAAAAGAGGACTTGAATGATTATGTTTATGTTGACAATCAAAAAAGCCTAAACTTTTGTTGTGATCCTGGATATGAAAACTACTTTGTAAACAGGAAATGTAAATTCGTCCGTATAGAGAATGATGGCAGTGCGATTTTCTACAGAGACTATTGATTATTATCTCTAATGAATTAGGAATAAGCCTTTTTACAAAGATATAACAATGAGTAAAAAATCAACACCTATCCCAGGCCTCAGCTTCTCATGGAAGCGGGCACTGGGCATCACGCAAGTGAAGAGAGAGATTGCGAAGGAGACCGGCATCCCGACTTCAAAGGCGGGAGTGGAGCGGAAAATTGGGAATGTGATATTAAAAACCCTGTTGGGAAAGAAATAGTCATGTTATCATGGAACGGAAACCAACATTTTGAGGGTTTTATATTCTGATGCTTCACCTATTTAGGAATCCTTTGGCCTTCAGCCATTGCAGCATCTGAGTGCTCCAGGTTTCTGTCGTAGTCTCACCTGTTTGGGGCATCAGTTCATAAGGACCCTTGCCATCGCCATAAATGTGCAGTTCGGCATTAGCTCCGGCTTTCTTCCATTCCATAAACAGGGCAACAAGACCGGCTGCTACATTGGGGTGATCGGCACGGGTCATGATCAACAATGGAGGAGCATCAACAGGAACGGTGACGGGCATCAGCGAAGGACCAAAGTTGGTGCAGAGGAAATCGGGGCGTTCCATGCTGTTTGCTGACATTGTTGCAGCAATGGCAACGCCTCCACCTGCTGAGAAACCCAGGAATCCGATCTTTTCCTTATTGATATGCCATTCATCAGCATGCTCCCTCACCATTCGGATGGCCGCTTTGGCATCCAATGCAGCAAGTTGGATGATGGAATCACCACTCGCATTGTGCATCGGATTGGCATCAGCTTGAGGAAATGCATCTGGGTGCGTTACATCCACCATCGGAGGCATCTGCACTCCCTGCGGCATCTGTCCCCCACCCTTGTTGAGATGATAGCGGAGTCCGATGGCAGCAATGCCCTGCTCGTTCAGAAAGGAGGCCATCTTCACTACATCGCTTTCCCATGAAAGCCATCTCATGGCGCCACCAGGGCAAAGCACGACGGCACAGCCATTGGCCACCTCCTCTTTGGGCAGATACACCTCAATCATCGGTTTGTCCTTCTCGTCGGCTGATGCATCACCTGTTGGAAGGAAATACGGCTTTTGTGCAAATGCCACCAATGGCATTGCCAAGATACAAAGTGAAACTATTCTTTTCTTCATCATGTAATATCGTTGGTTGTGGTTTGTAATTATCAGAATTCCAGGTGGAAGCCTTTTTCCTTCATTTCTTTATAGCTATCCAGATTGAACTTATAAAGGAATGCTATTTTCTTATTGGACATAGGAAGCGTTTCTTCCAATTGGGTAAGAATGCCCAGTTTCAGTATCTTGTTGCTGAAGTTGCGGCGATCGAACTTCACATTGAGGATAGCTTCATAGAGATGCTGCAACTGGGTCATCGTGAATACCTCAGGCAACAGTTCAAAACCGATGGGTTCAAAATGAATTTGGCGGCACAACTCGGTAGTAGCCATACGGAGAATCTTATCGTGATCGAAAGCCAGCGGCGGCACCTTATCCAAAGGGAACCACTGAGCCTTAGCTGCATCGTCACCTGCTTTTACCTCACTGATACGTACCAATGCATAATAAGCAATAGTAATGACACGGTCGCGAGGGTCGCGATTGACATCAGAGAAAGCATGGAATTGGTGGATGTAGGCATCTTTTAGACCTGTCTCTTCGTAGAGTTCACGCTTGGCTCCCTGAAGTGCTGTCTCATCCATATTCAAAAAGCCGCCTGGGAAGGCCCAATGTCCCTTATAGGGCTCGATACCCCGTTCTATCAACAAGACATTAAGTTTGGCTCCGTCGAATCCAAAAACCACACAATCCGTGGTGACACATGGACGTGGATACTTGTAACGATATTTTAGCTCTTCCATATCTTATTGCAACCATTGCGTAATAATCACACTGCAAAAGTATAAAGAATCTTTTAATCTTCCAAACTTCTCTTCGTTTTATTACGTAACTAAAAAAAAAATCGTAACTTTGCAGCACATTTATTGATACAGCATTATAATGAGCACAGAGAACATGACGCAGATTCTGACAAGGACAGTGGAGGAACTGTCTGAAAAGGAATCATTGCAAGGGTTATTCCACGAGCACCGCGACGGCGACCCGTTGCCTTCCAGTAAGGCTTTGGAGGAAATTATTGATCTTTCCCGCTCGATTCTTTTCCCAGGATATTTCGGTAAGTCAACCGTAAATATCAACACCATCAGATACCATATCGGAGTGAACATTGAAAGACTCCACAAACTCTTGGCCGATCAGATTCAGGCAGGACTCTGTTTTGCCGATGGTAACACCACGGAGAGCTATGAGGAACGTACTGCCTGCAGGATGAATGCCGAACGACTGGCCTTGGAGTTGATTAGCAGATACCCCAAGATCCGGAAAATCCTGGCTACGGATGTGATTGCAGCCTATAATGGTGATCCCGCAGCAGAGAACTACGGGGAGATCATCTCCTGCTATCCCATCATCAAGACACTGGTCAACTACCGCATCGCCCATGAGCTGCTGGTTCTTGGCGTTCCACTTATTCCACGAATCATTACGGAAATGGCGCACTCAGAGACCGGTATTGACATTCATCCGGGCGCGCAAATCGGTCATCATTTCACCATCGACCACGGAACAGGTGTGGTGATTGGTGCTACTTGCATCATCGGCAATAACGTGAAACTCTATCAGGGAGTGACGCTGGGAGCCAAGAGCTTCCCGTTGGATGAGCATGGGAATCCCATCAAGGGCATTCCCCGTCACCCGATTCTCGAAGATGACGTGGTGGTCTACTCCAATGCCACCATCTTGGGACGAATCACCATCGGTAAAGGCTGCGTGGTGGGTGCCAACCTCTGGATTACTCGCGACATGAAGCCGAATACAAAGAAGTACAAACAAGAGAAGACTGACAATTTAGATATCGAATTCAATCATGGAACAGGCATTTGAACTCATTGCCAAGACCTTCATGGGTCTGGAACCCATCTTGGCACAAGAGCTGACAGAACTGGGAGCTGACAATGTACAGATTGGCAGACGCATGGTGTCGTTCACCGGTAACAAGGAGATGATGTACCGCGCAAACTTCCAACTGCATACGGCCATACGCATCCTCAAACCCATCAAACACTTCAAAGCCTTGTCGGCTGACGATGTCTATGAGGAGGTGAAGAAGATTGACTGGAGCGACTATCTGACAAGCAAGAACACCTTCGCGGTGGATTCCGTGGTGTTCTCAGAAGAGTTCCGTCATTCAAAATTTGTAGCATATAAAGTGAAGGATGCCATCGTTGACCAGTTCAGGGAGAACACAGGAATCCGTCCTAATGTGTCGGTATCCAACCCTGATATCCGACTGCATATCCATATCGCAGACGACAAGGCGACACTCTGTCTTGACTCCAGCGGTGAGAGTCTGCACCGCAGAGGCTACCGACAGGAATCGGTGGAAGCTCCCTTAAACGAAGTGCTGGCTGCCGGTATGATTCTGATGAGTGGATGGAAAGGGGAAACCGACTTTATCGACCCGATGTGCGGTAGTGGTACGCTACTCATAGAAGCTGCCCTGATTGCCCGGAATATGTCGCCCGGTGTTTTCCGCAAAGAATATGCGTTTGAGAAATGGCCCGACTTCGACAAGGATCTGTTCGACATGATCTATAATGATGAATCGAAGGAACGTGACTTCGAACATCACATCTATGGATACGATATCGACATGAAGGCGGTGAACACGGCAAGGATGAACATCCGAGCAGCCGGTCTGACCAAGGATATCACAGTGGAACAACTCGATTTCGCCGATTTCAAGCAGCCTGCAGAGAAGGCCATTATGATTACCAATCCACCTTACGGGGAACGCATCTCCACACCCAACCTGCTGGCTACCTATAAGATGATTGGCGAGAAGCTGAAGCATGAGTTCCAGGGGAACAATGCGTGGATTCTCAGCTATCGTGAAGAGTGCTTCGAGCAGATCGGTCTGCGTCCAAGTATCAAGATTCCCGTGTTCAATGGCTCTCTTGAATGCGAGTTCCGTAAGTATCAGATGTTCCAAGGAAAACTCAAGGAGTTCCGCAGCGAAGGTAACATACTGAAGACCGAAGAGGAGAAGGAGTCCATGGCCGAGAAGCACCGCTTCAAGAAGAACAGGGAGTTCAAGAAACGAATGGATGAGGACGAGGCCAACGAAACGGGGGATATCCGCTCATTTACCTTCCATAAGCATCATCCTGCCTTCGATGAAAGAATGTTCGAACGCAAGGAGGAACGGTCGTTCCGTCGCAGTCGTGACCGTGAAGAAGGTGACCGACAGGAAGGACGGCCTTTCAGGGGGAAAGACGGCTTCAAGGGGAAACGGGATTTCCGCGACGGAAGAAACGGCAAGGGTGACTTCAAAGGTAAAGGCGGTAAACGCTTTGATAAAACAGAAGGTAGGAATTTCAAAAAGAACAACAAAAGATATGATGATTAATAGCAGGAGTATCGTATTATCCGTTCTCCTTTCTTTCCTTATGATTCCATTATCATTGAACGCCCAGCAGCTGTTTACGCTGGAAGACCTGAACTACGGCGGTAAGAACGCTCACAACTTGGCGGCCAAGAACATGTGGCTCACCTGGTGGGGCGACCAGCTTGTGCAGACCGATGTGGAAGAATGCTACACCATAGATACCAGGACGGGAAAGAAGGAGGTGCTCTTCACACTTGATGAAGTAAACAAGTGGATCAAGAGCGATGATGAACGTTTTGTACGCCATCTGATGAATGTCACCTTCCCCTACCCCGACAAGCCACTGGCTGCCATGGGTAACCGTCATGCATATATATTGGTAGACTTCAAACAGAAGCAAATTGTATGGCAAGACAGTATATCAGGACAGGACAGCAATGATTGGAACCCTGCTTCGCGAGCCACGGCTTATGTCAAGGACCATCAATTGTATGTGGCCGACGGTGAGGGACACGAGCATCAGCTCACCACCGACGGTTCACGCGAAATCGTCTATGGTCAGAGCGTACACCGTAATGAGTTCGGCATTGAAAAGGGAACATTCTGGAGTCCTAACGGACAAAAACTGGCTTTCTACCGTATGGACCAAAGCATGGTGACGGATTATCCACAGGTTGACCTCAGTCCGTACACGGAAAAGGGAATAGCCAAGGTGGATCCCGACAAATACCCCATGGCGGGAGGTAACACCCATGTGGTAACCGTAGGCATATACAACCTCCAGACAAACAAGACCATCTATCTGCAGACTCCTGTAACAGATGTATCTCCGACAGCGCTGCAGCAGACGTGCTATTTCACGAACATCGCCTGGAGTCCAGACTCGAAAACAGTCTATATGTTCGAACTGAACCGCGACCAGAACGACTGTCGTCTGGTTTCGTATGATGCGACAACTGGCACAAGAATAAAGGAAATCTACCGCGAGACGAGCGAGAAATACGTGGAGCCGCTGCATCCCATCCAGTTCCTGCCATGGGACAACACCAGGTTCCTGATGCTGAGTCAGCGCGATGGTTATAACCACCTTTATTTATTTAATACCGACGGTAAGTGCCTTCGTCAGCTGACCAGCGGTTCATGGGTGGTATCGGATATCTTAGGCTTCAACAAAAAGCAGAAGACCATTATCTTCAAGGGCAATAAGGAGCACCCCCTGCATCAGCGTCTGTACAGTGTCAGCATGACAGGAAAAATTCAGCAGTTGGAAACGGTGGATGGTGTTCATAACGCTGTTGTTTCCCCATCCGGCAACTTCCTCATTGACAGATTCTCCACTCCAACAAGAGCGCGTGTTATTGATGTGGTGGACCTTACCAAAAAGACACCTCAACACACGAACCTCTTAGAGGCAGAGGACCCGTGGAAAGGTTATCAGCAGCCCATCTTTGAATGTGGAAGCATCAAGGCGGCCGATGGCGTTACCGACCTCTATTATAGAATGGTGAAACCCGCAGACTTCAACCCTGAGAAGAAATACCCCACAGTGATTTACGTCTATGGCGGTCCGCATGCTCACAACGTGGAAGCATCATGGCACTGGGGAAGCAGGTCGTGGGAGACCTACATGGCACAGAAGGGCTACCTGCTCTTCATCCTTGACAACCGAGGATCGGAGAACAGAGGTCGTGACTTTGAGCAGGCCACCTTCCGTCAGTTGGGACAGATTGAGATGCTGGATCAGATGAAGGGAGTGGAATACCTGAAATCACTGCCCTATGTTGACCAGGACAGGATGGGTGTTCATGGCTGGAGCTTCGGCGGGTTCATGACCATTTCCCTGATGACCAACTATCCTGACGTGTTCAAGGTAGGCGTGGCCGGCGGTCCGGTCATCGACTGGCACTGGTACGAGGTGATGTACGGAGAACGCTATATGGACACGCCCCAGTCGAACCCTGAGGGCTACGAGAAAACCAGTCTGCTGAGCAAAGCCAAGAATCTGAAGGGTAAGCTGCAGATCATCACGGGCTATAACGATGAAACCGTGGTTCCGCAGCACTGTCTGTCGTTCCTTGCCGAGTGCATCAAGGCAGGTACCCAGCCCGACTTCTTCGTCTATCCTGGTGAGCCGCATAATATGCGGGGACATCAGAGCGTTCATCTCCATGAAAGGATTACACAGTATTTTGAAGACTATCTAAAATAACAAACGCCATGCGTATAAATGCGATTGTGCCGGAATTCCCGGCAAAGAAAAAGACAGCGATGTTTCCTGGTATTGAACTCAGGAAGAGTTTGAGAATCTTATTGTTGGGCAGTGGCGGTCGTGAACACGCCCTTGCTTGGAAAATCGCCCAGAGCAAGAAATGCGAGAAACTGTTCATTGCCCCTGGAAATGCAGGTACCTCTGAGGTCGGAGAGAACGTGCCTATCGGAGTGAACGAGTTCGACAAACTGAAAGACTTTGTCGTGGACAACCTCATTGACATGGTGGTCGTAGGACCGGAGGATCCCTTGGTAAAGGGCATCTACGATGAGTTCCTCAGCGATGAACGCACAGCCCGTATTCCAGTTATCGGTCCTTCGAAGAAAGGTGCCGTACTCGAAGGCAGTAAGGACTTCGCCAAGGGATTCATGCAGCGTCACAACATTCCTACCGCTAAATATCAGACATTCGACGGTGAGCATGTGAAAGAAGGACTTGCCTTCCTTGAAACCCTTCAGCCTCCTTATGTACTCAAGGCCGACGGGCTGTGTGCCGGTAAGGGCGTTTTGATTCTCCCTACCCTCGAAGAGGCCAAGAAGGAGTTCCAGGAGATGCTCGGCGGTATGTTCGGCAACGCTTCTGCCAGCGTGGTCATCGAGGAGTTCCTGAGCGGTATTGAGTGTTCGGTATTCGTCCTGACCGACGGTCAGCACTACAAGATCTTGCCAGAAGCAAAAGACTACAAGCGCATTGGTGAGCATGATACGGGTCTGAACACAGGTGGTATGGGAAGTGTTACACCTGTCACCTTTGCCACCAAGGAGTGGATGCAGAAGGTGGAAGACCGCATCATCCGTCCTACCGTGGAAGGTCTGGCTGAAGAGAATATCGACTATAAGGGATTCATCTTCTTCGGACTGATCAATGTGAACGGCGAACCGATGGTGATTGAATACAACTGTCGCATGGGTGACCCAGAGACCGAAAGCGTGATGCTCCGTCTGAAGAGCGACATCGTGGATCTGTTTGTTGGTGTGGCCAATGGTGATCTTGACACCAAAAGGGTGGAATTTGATGAGCGTGCTGCCGTCTGCGTGGTGTTGGTCAGCGGCGGCTATCCCCAAGCCTATAAGAAAGGTTATCCCATTACTGGTCTTGATCAGGTAGAGGGAAGCATTGTCTTCCATATGGGAACGGCCCAGAAAGACGGTCAGGTGGTAACAGCCGGCGGTCGTGTGATTGCCGTGAGCAGCTATGGTACCAATAAGGAAGAGGCCTTGAAGAAGTCCTTTGAGGAAGCTCAGAAGATTCAGTTCACAGACAAATACTTCCGTTCGGATATCGGTGCAGACTTGAAGTAAGGATGAAGCGATTCCAGAACAAGGTGGCGGAGAGCCGTTACGCACTGACGCTGATGGCTATATATGCCCTAGGTGTATGGTATCTGGGCGGACTGGTGGAGAACCAACTGTATCTGCAGTTGGCTTTCCTTGGTGTATCTACCTATCTCATGATGGAGATCAACAACAGCAACGCACTTATCCGCATCTATAGTCGAATGGTGTCGTGTTCGTTTCTTGCCCTCACCTCCATGGCCACCTTTCTGTTTCCATCGCTACGGGAATCCATTGTACAGCTGTGCCTCATCACATCCTACACCATTATCTTCCATATCTATCAAGACAAGGATTCGCCAGGACTGATGTTCTATGCGTTCCTTTGTCTGGGTATTGCCAGCGTACTGTTCATACAGGTGCTCTATTTCGTACCGCTACTCTGGCTGCTCATCGGGTTTAAGATGATGGCTTTCAGCTTCCGTATGTTCTGCGCATCGATCGTTGGACTGATTACCCCTTATTGGTTTCTGGCGCCGTTGAGCTTTTTCACAGGACATTTTGACTCGCTCGTGGAGCATATCACGAGCATTGCCTACTTCCAACCTCTGTTCCAATATCAGCGATTCAACGATCACCATTACATCACCTTCGCCTTTGTCTGCCTGGTAGCACTCATCGGAATGGTTCACTACCTCCGCAACAGTCATATGGACAAGATCCGCACGCAGATGATCTACGAGCTGTTGATGTGGATGAACCTGTTCACCGTGGTATTCATCATCTTGCAACCCCAGCACTTTGAGATCCTGTTGGGAATGATGATCGTCAATACGAGTCCGTTTATCGGGCATTTCCTCGCCTTGACACATACCAAGCTGACCAATGTCACTTTCTATATGCTGATCTTCCTTATCCTATTCATCACTGCATACAACCTATGGATACCCTGATTGCCATTCTCACCCAATACGGCTATGGGGGAATGTTGGTGGCCGCCTTTCTAGCAGGGAGTTTTTTCCCATTCAGTAGTGAGGCGGTGATGTTAGGACTGCTGGCCACGGGTCTTGACACATGGAAACTCATTGTATACGGCTCCATCGGGAATATCCTTGGTTCGATGTTCAACTATGGAGTAGGACGGTTGGGACGACTGGACTGGATAGAGAAGTACCTACATGTCAAGAAGAGCGATCTTGACAAGGCACAACGGTTCATGGGCGGTCGTGGTGCCTGGATGGGGTTCTTTGCCTTCCTGCCTATTATCGGCAGTGCCATCACCATTCTCTTGGGACTCATGCGGGCCAACATCCCCATCTCCCTGCTAAGCATAGCCATCGGAAAGATCCTACGCTATTGGCTGCTGGTATATGGAGCTTCTCTCGTAATCTGAAAAAAACATAACATAACGCCATTTATTTTGTATTGTATTCGTTTATTCGTATCTTTGCAGGGTATTTTGCAAAAAACAATCACATATATAGAATGAAACAGTTTAGGTTAGTAGATAATATACTGGGCTGGGTGGCATTCCTCATTGCAGCCTTCGTATATTGCAGCACCATCGAGCCGACAGCCTCATTCTGGGACTGTCCTGAGTTTATCGTCACTGGGTACAAACTGGAGATTGGTCACCCACCAGGTGCCCCCTTCTTCATGCTCACCGCCAACCTGTTCTCCCAGTTCGTCAACGATCCGAGTCAGGTAGCCAGAATGGTGAATACGATGAGTGCCCTGCTATCAGCCTCTTGTATCCTATTCCTCTTCTGGAGCATTACCCATCTGGTGCGCAAACTCATTCTGAAAGATTGGAGTGAGCTGTCATTACAGAAACTGATTGCTATTGAGGCTTCCGGTATGGTAGGAGCGCTGATCTACACATTCAGCGACACCTTCTGGTTCAGTGCAGTGGAAGGAGAGGTATATGCCTACTCTTCCGCCCTTACGGCCCTAGTATTCTGGCTGATCCTGAAATGGGAGGATCATGCTGATGAGCCCCATGCCGACCGCTGGTTGATTCTGATTACCTACATTACCGGTCTTTCTATTGGTGTTCACCTCCTGAACCTGCTATGTGTACCTGCCATTGTACTGGTATATTACTACAAGCGTTTCCCCAATGCCGACCTGAAGGGTTCGCTGATAGCACTGGTTATCTCCGGCGTAGTTGTGGCAGCTATCCTCTATGGCGTAGTGCCCGGCATTATCACCGTGGGTGGATGGTTTGAACTATTCTTCGTGAACACCTTAGGTATGCCGTTCAACACCGGTGAGATCATCTATATCATCCTGTTGGTGGCTGTGGTCATTTGGGCTATCTACGAGACCTACAAGAACCGTCTGACCCGACAGAATATTGCGTTCCTCGCTGCTGTAGCCATGCTGGGTATTCCCTTCTACAGCTATGGCATCAAGGCCTTCATCATCGGCGTCGTTGTACTCGCTGTTCTCTGGTTCGTTCTCAAGATTCGCAAGGGTAAGGAACTCCTGATTACAGCTCGTGCCAAGAACACCATGCTTTTGTGTATGCTGATGCTGATGATTGGTTATTCCAGCTACGCCCTGATCGTGATTCGTTCGTCGGCCAATACCCCAATGGACCAGAACTCACCTGAGGATATCTTCACATTGGGTAGTTACCTGAGTCGTGAACAATATGGCGAACGTCCGCTGTTATACGGACAAGCCTATACCTCACAGGTCCTGTTCGACCGCGACGGTGAATTCTGCAAGCCACGCGTCAACGATGGCGCCCCCATCTATCAGCGCAAGGAGAAAGCCACGGAAGACGAGAAGGACTCCTACTTCATCGTCCGCCACAAGACCAATTATGTCTATGCTCAGAATATGTTCTTCCCCAGAATGTACGATTCCGGTCATGCGGCCGCCTACAACAACTGGATGGAAGGTGCTCCGAGCTGGCTACCCAAAGGTCATGATGAACCCTACGACCGTTGTGGGGAACAGGTACTCGTTCACATGCCCTCACAGTTGCAGAACATCTTCTTCTTCCTCTCCTACCAGTGTAACTTCATGTACTGGCGATATTTCATGTGGAACTTCGCCGGCAGACAGAATGATATACAGGGACATGGAGAGCTGGAACACGGTAACTGGATTACAGGTATTCCGTTCTTTGACAATGCCCGACTGGGAAATCAGGACAAGTTACCTGATGAGTTGAAATACAACAAGGGACACAACGTATTCTACTGCTTGCCGCTGCTGCTCGGCTTGATCGGCTTGTTCTGGCAGGCCTACCGCGGCAAGCGAGGCATTCAGCAGTTCTGGGTAGTGTTCTTCCTGTTCTTCATGACTGGTTTGGCCATCGTAGTTTACTTGAACCAGACCCCGATGCAGCCACGTGAACGCGACTATGCCTATGCTGGTTCGTTCTATGCCTTCGCCATCTGGTGTGGCATGGGTGTGGCAGCTATCTACGATCTCTTAAAGAAACGTCTGAAGAAAGTGAACGGTACCGCCATTGCCGCTGCTGTGGGTGTAGCCTGTATGATTGTACCCATCCAAATGGCCAGTCAGACATGGGATGACCACGACCGCTCCGGTCGTTACACCTGTCGCGACTTCGGTCAGAACTACCTCATGTCCATGCAGGATGAAGGAAACCCGATTATCTTCACGAATGGTGATAACGACACCTTCCCCTTGTGGTACAACCAGGAGGTAGAAGGCGTACGTACCGACTCTCGTGTTTGTAACCTGAGTTACCTGCAGACCGACTGGTACATCGACCAGATGCGACGCCCAGCCTACGACTCTCCATCAGTGCCTATCACATGGCCACGTCTCGACTACTGCTCCGGCACCAATGAGTATGTGGAGATTGAGGCTAATGCGAAACAAGGATTACTGGATTACTACAAGGAGAATCCAGAGGAAGCCAAGAAACAGTTCGGTGAGGATCCGTTTGAACTGAAGAACATCCTGCAGTATTGGGTGCGCTCCAAGAATAAAGACCTGCACTTCATACCCACCGACACGGTCTATGTCACCATCGACAAGGAAGCCGTGAAGAAGAGCGGTATGATGATGGCCAAGGATTCCATCCCCGACAAGATGGTGATCTCCCTGAAGGGAAAGAACGCCTTGTACAAGGGTGATCTCATGATGCTCGAGATGATTGCACAGTGCAACTGGACGCGTCCTATCTATGTTGCCATCACCGTGGGTGAGGAGAACTACATGAACCTCGGCGACAACTTCGTTCAGGAAGGACTGGCCAGTCGTATCACCCCGTTCACCACCATCAGCAACGGTGCGAAGAACTTCGATACGGAGAAGGTTTATAATAACATGATGAACCGCTTCAAGTTTGGTGGTCTTGAAAAGGAAGGCATCTACCTCGATGAGACCGTTATGCGCATGTGCTACACCCACCGTCGTCTGTTCGGTCAGCTGGCCATGCACCTGATTGCCGAGAACAAGAACGACAAGGCACTGAAGGCACTGGCTTATGCTGAGAAGGTGATACCTTCGTACAATGTGCCCTACAACTATCTCAGTGGCGGTCTTGACATTGCCAAGGCTTATGCCACCATCGGCAAGAAAGCTGAGGCCCGTAAGATTCTGGATGATGTGTTCAACAACGCCCTGCAGTACATGAACTACTATACGTCGCTCGACAACTACACCATGGCAGGCTACCAGCAGGATTGCATGATGCAGGTGTATATCATGCAGCATTGCGTGGAAGTGGCCGACACCATTGACACGAAGTATGGCGACCAGATGTTCAAGAAACTGGAGGCAGTGGCCAGGGTCTATCAGGCCAAGGGCGGACAACTCATGCAACAGCCGGAGTAAATGATTATTGAACGACCAGCCAGATACATCAGGTGGTTTTATCCCCATGCCACCTGGAGGATGGATCCGAACGAACACGCAGTCTATCTGACGTTCGACGACGGACCCATCCCCGAGGCTACGCCGTTCATTCTCAAGACACTCGAAGCGTATGGCGCCAAGGCAACCTTCTTCGTGGTGGGGGATAATGTGCGGAAATACCCCGAACTCTTCCAGCAGATCATCGACGGAGGACATCAGGTGGGAAACCACACGATGAACCACATCGGCAGCTTCAAGCACTGGACAACCACCTATATCATCAACACCTTCCAGGCCAACGAGCTGGTACACGCCCATCTGTTCCGTCCGCCACATGGATGGATGCGACATAGTGTGTATTACTGGCTGAAGAAATATTTCCGGGTGGTGATGTGGGATGTGCTTACGCGCGACTATTCCAAGTGGATGACAGCCGAGGATGTGGTGAACAATGTGAAGACGCTTACACGCAATGGTTCCATCATCACCTTCCACGACTCGCTCAAGAGTATCGAGAAACTGCAGACAGCCCTGCCTGAAGCATTAAGGTGGCTACAAGAACAAGGTTATGCATTCAAGACTTTCCCATGATATCAAAGCCGAGGCTCTTCGTCTCGGCTTTTTCACCTGCGGAATCGCCCGTGCAGATGCCGTAGATGAGTCAACCGCCCGTTCGTTCCGTGAGTGGCTGGCGAAGGGGAACCATGCGGAAATGCATTACATGGAGAACCACTTGGATAAGCGCCTTGACCCTCGATTGCTGATGGACAACCTGAAGAGTATTGTCTGCGTAGCACTGAACTACGCCCCTCAGCAACGTATTCCCGACTCAGAATACCAGATTGCCGCTTACGCCTATGGTCAGGACTACCACGACATTGTCAAACAAAAGCTACATGCTTTGGCGGCCTTTATCTCCCAACGTGTCAATGAAGATAAGCAGGAAAAGGAAGAACTCTACTACAGAGCCTTTTCCGATAGCGCCCCTATCTTGGAGCGCTACTGGGCAGTACAAGCAGGATTAGGATGGGTAGGAAGAAACCATCAGCTCATCATCCCCCATGCTGGTAGTATGTTCTTCTTGGGAGAACTCTTCCTTGACATGGAACTGGAATACGATGAGCCCATCGAGAACCGTTGCGGCAACTGCAGCAAATGCATCGATGCCTGTCCTACGGGAGCACTCACTCCCGTCCCTGGTCTTACCCTCCCCTCTTTCAACGCCGAGAAATGCCTCTCTTACCAAACCATTGAGAATCGCGGAGACATCCCCTCTTCACTGGCAGAGAAGATGGGCGATTCCATCTACGGCTGCGACCGCTGTCTGCAGGCCTGTCCTTGGAACCGTTTTGCCCAGCCCACCCATGAGCCACTGCTGCAGCCCAAGGAAGAACTGTTGGAAATGACCAAGGAGAAATGGCAGCAACTCACTGAAGAAGACTACCGGCGCCTATTCAAGGGCAGTGCCGTGAAACGGGCCAAATACGAAGGATTAATGAGAAACATCAAAGCCATCAGAAATGAGCAAGATCAGTAAAGACCGGGCATTGGCAGCCCTCGTGCGTACCTTTTTCAAGTATTTCCTCACCGGTATGATGGAGGGGAAAGACCTTCATGATGCCAAGGTTGTAAAGCAGACATTGCTGGAACATTATGAGCACATCTCACGCATCTACAACCAGGAAGCCTTCTATGCCATCGCCCGCATGAACTACGAGGCCGACGAAATAGAAGCAGCCTTGCGCAGCAATCCCACCAACGATCTGATGCAACTGGTGCGCATAGCCTGCAAGACAGAACCTTTCTACCAAGCTATGGTCGAGGAATACAAACGTCATTTCCTCATTCTGCTCGAAGGAAGACTGGCCACCTCCGAGGAAGCCAGTCAGTACACCCCCTGCGAGGAAGCCGGATTCATCGATGAAGCGCTGGCCATCGACATCATCAACCGCATGGCACAGAACGCCTACAGCGAAGCCCGCAAACTCAGTAAGTAACCATTAAATCATCATCACTTCCTAAATGCATGCTTGGCAAACGCCCATCCCTTCCTATTATATAATAAGGTAAGCCGGCGCTCACGTTCCACCCATGCCTTGAAATCCTTCTGTGAAGGCTGCATCCACTGCACCTCGCTCAAGGCTCCCATTCGCGGAAGTACCTGATACTCAGCCTCCGAATTATAATGAATATACTCCGACCACAGGTTTCCCTGTGCTCCTAAGATATGCTTCTTAGCCTGTTCGCTCAACGATGCGGGAGCAGGATCAAACGAATAAGTCTTCTCTATGGGAATCACCTCAGCAAACGCATACGGCTCCCCCCACTCATAATCCTTCACCAAGTAGAAATTGAAGTAGCAGTGAGAGGTAGGACTCATGATCACGTCGTGTCCCTTCTCAGAAGCAACCAGTCCGCCATCAACACCCCGCCAGCTCATGATCGTAGCACTGGGATTCACATCACTGTCCAACAACTCATCCCAGCCAATCAGTTTCCTTCCTTTCGACTGCACGAAAGCTTCCACCCGTTTGGTGAAATAGCCCTGCAGACGAGCCTCTGGCGACTGATTACCCTTGGCCGTGAGATGCTCTTTCCTGATGCGTTCCTGACACAACGGACACTTTTCCCAGCGGGTACGAGGAGCCTCATCGCCACCAATATGAATATATTCCGAAGGGAAGATATCCATTACTTCCTCCAGTACACCCTCTATGAAACGGAATGTCTCTTCCTTACCGGCACAGAGAATATCATCGAAAACACCCCAATGACCCTCCACCTCATACGGTCCGCCGGTGCAGCCCAGTTCAGGATAGGCAGTCAGGGCACCCAGCATATGACCAGGCATATCTATTTCAGGTATCACAGTGATGAAACGCTCCTTTGCGTACTGCACAATCTCCTTCATCTCCTGCTGCGTATAGTAGCCCCCATAGCGAGTACCATCGTCTATGTCGGAATTCCTGCCCAGTGTAGTATAGTTACGCCAGCCGCCTATCTCCGCCAGTTTAGGATACCGTTTGATCTCCATGCGCCAACCCTGGTCATCAGTAAGATGCCAATGGAAAGTGTTCATATTGTGCAGCACCATCATGTCGATATACTGCTTCACGAAATCCAACGAGAAGAAATGGCGCGCCACATCCAGATGCATTCCCCTGTAGCTGAAACGAGGAGCATCAGTGATCTCTACGGCAGGTAACACCACTGCTACTGTTTCCTGTCCCTTATCGGGAAGAACCAACGATTTCCTCAACGTCTGTATTCCATAGAACACCCCTTGCGGTGTCATACCCTCTATGGTCACACCTCTCCTGTCAACCGTCATCCGGTATCCTTCGGGCTCCAGCATCTTCTGATTCAGTCGGAGCACAATACTCCTTCCCTTCTCCACCTTGGCAGACAAGGACAATCTTAACCCCGTTTCCTCCTCTATATATTGCTGAAGGAAACGACCGTTACGCTGCATATCCACATTGTCGGAACCGACAACAATCAGCGTCTGGGCATTCAACACAAAGTCCTCTTTCTGCAGCAGGGTAATCCTACTGGGCAAGGGAACCACCTGATAATCAGCCTTTGGCCATTCGTTATTCCCGTTCTGAGCCACTGCTTGGGTGGAAAGAGCAAGGAAAAGACAGGTTATACATGTTAGCCAATTCATTCTATAGTTTTTCATTTCTAAATGTTATTTGGTGACAAAAATACAAAAAAGATTTTGATTAATCATCGCTTTGTTGTTATTTTGTACACGTGAACGAAGAAAAAAGACAGATTACACGAAGAAGACTGGAAAACAGTCGTACCTATGGTTGGCTGCAGCGGGCATCCGAGATCATGGACCGCTACTATGTTGATGCGGCCCTTGGCTTCGCCATTCCAGGCGGTATTGGTGATGCTATTGCCGCCCTTATCTCCTTGGTGTATGTCGCTTTCACAGCCGTGAAGATCCGTTCGTTTCCCCTCACCTTAGCCATCATCAACAACACCCTACGCGACGTGTTGCTCGGTATGATACCCTTTTATGTAGGTGATATCATCGATGTGTTCCACCGTTCCAACCAGCAGAACATGAGTCTGATACGTGGATTCGTAGAGGGTGACGAAGAGACTATCCGTACGGTAAACCGCAAGGCCACCTACAGTATCATTCTCTTCGTTTGTCTTTGTATTCTTCTTTATCTGATGGTAAAGCTCGTTATCTGGGCAGGACAATTTCTCCTGTCCCTCTTCTAACGGCACTATCTCATTCCCCCGAACATTCCCCCAAACCCAGGGAACGACATTTTCCTTTCTACCAACTCCTGTACACGAGGTTGCCAGTCGCGGTCGAACCGCTCTATATTCTTGTCCAGGAAAGCCAGTCGGTCGGATAACCATTGTTTCAGAATCTTGATCTCCTCATCGTAGCTACTTACCCTATAGGCCGCAAACATTCCGATGGCATCAAACTGGAAGCCACCGCCTCCCTGCTGGAAGTCACCCATTGGGAAACCACCCATGGGGAAACCGCCCATCGGGAAGCCACCTTGCGGGAATCCCCCCTGTGGTAATTCACCTTGTGGGAAACCACCTTGTGGAAATCCGCCCATCGGGAAACCGCCTTGCGGGAAACCACCCATCGGGAAACCACCTTGTGGGAATCCGCCTTGTGGACCCTGACTGCGCATCTGTTCAAACTGTTTCTGCATCTCCTCCATTTGCTTCTGCTGCTCAGCCAGTTGCTGTTTACGTTCTTCGCTTACCAGCAGTTCCGGGAATGTCTCAAAGTGATGATCAACGCTTTTCGCCAGAAGATGTGCCTGATTGTCGATATACTGAAAGAGTCGTTGGTTACTCAACACATCCTTACGCAGCTGGAAGTAACGTTGTTTCACGGCACGACGGAAGGCAGGATCTTGCAATAACCGTTGCCAGAAAGCAGGCGTCGGGTTGGTATTACCACCTTCAAAGCACCATGCTTCCAGGTTGTTCGCATTACAGAAGTTACAGTTACCGTAAGCCAGGTTATAGTCCCATACCGGACCCGCACACAGTTTTCCACCGGTGCCGTCAGCATGCAGTTTCTCTTTGTAGAAGTAAGCACTACGCTTATAGCCGTCGGCATTCAAACTCAGTTCGGAATGGATGAAATAGTCAACAAACGACGGTACATCGATATAGCGGGCATACCCTTTCTTGGGATCAGCAAAGTAGTCAGACTGTATCACCTGTTCCACCGTATCCACATAATTCTGTATATATGCCAGCTGCTCAGGCTGTAGGTTGTCCTTCTTGGGATAGATAATCGACCATGTAATCTGACTGTTCATGATGCCATCGCCGATGCCAGGGATCTTCGACTCAAAGGTTACATCATTCTCATCGTACGCATCGATACGAAGCATGTAACCACCTGTCAGCTCGCGACCGCTCACATCACTCTTCTTCAGCTTACTGATTGGAACACGTTCCTCTCCCCTTTTGATAGCCTCAGCAAGGATATAGATGCCGCGGTATTCGCCGTCCATCATCAGTTCACACATCACGGTACGCGGACCCCAATGCCCCATATCGCGCCAGAGTTGGAAAGCCAGCGGATCGCGCATCATGGAAACATCATTATAAGGAGCCAGTAATACCCATTTGCTATGAGCAGGCAGTCCCAGCAGACTCACCACGCTGTCTTTACCATTCTCGTTACGGGTCTCAAATGTATATTTCTTCTGATTAAAACTGAGCGAACTGTTACCACGTAACTTAATACCGATGGCACCCTCGTAACCAACGGTTTTCATCATTGCCCCCACCTTCTCCCGCGCATTCAGCGGTGTCTGCGTGGTAATGGTAATAAGTGGTAGCGAATCCTCAGATGGTGCCTGTACGTCAGTCATCGTTGCTGCAAGAGCATCACCCTCACTGGTCATGTCGAGAGACATGGAATCATCAGACGACAAAAGGAGCGATAAGATAGTTATAAATAGAACAGTTTTCATGAACAAATGTACATTCTTTATGAATTCGGATGCAAAAGTACAAATAAATCATCAAATAAACACTTTTTTTGCAGAAAAAAGTAAATCTTGTAAAAAAACACTTCTCAAAGTTGTGATTCTCGAATAATTATACTAACTTTGGCACCGTTTTACAAACAGCTCCTTTCAAATGAGAGACTTTACAAACGATTTACTAACCACCTTCGCCCCCATCACCTTGGAGCAGATGAGCGGAGTGAAGCTGATGAACAGGACAGACACGAAGTTTGTGACCAATACCGAGAAGTTATGTCAGCTGTTGCAGTTGGCAGAGAACGACTATTTCGTGCAGGACATCAACGGCGAACGCAACATGGAGTACGATACCACCTATTTCGACACCACGGCGTTCGATATGTACTACCAGCACCAATGGGGTCACACCAATCGTCAGAAGATCCGTTTCCGCACGTATGTCAGCTCCCATCTGCAGTTCATGGAGGTGAAGACCAAGGACAACCACGGTCGCACCAAGAAGAAACGCATCAAGGTATCCGACATGGATGTGCTCGACGAAGAGAAGCGGGCTTTCCTTTCCAAGCATCTGCGTTACGATGCCGAATCGCTGATACCTGCCATCAACAACAATTTCCGTCGCATCACCTTGGTGAACAAAGGTCATACGGAACGCCTTACCATCGACAGTTCGCTGCGTTTCAACAACATCGTGAGCGGTGTGAAACGCGACATGGGAGAACTGGTTATCATCGAGCTGAAGCGCGACGGGCGAGTGTTCTCACCGGTGTTAGAGATGCTGCGCCAGCTGCATATCCATCCCCACGGGTTCTCTAAGTACAGCATGGGGTCGGCCCTGACGAATCCCGAGTTACAGGTAAACCGTTTCAAGAGCAAGCTCATCGAAGTGAACAAGCTTGTCAACATTGAATAGATCAAGAGTATAATAAGTAAAAACCTAATAGTATGTTTAAAGAATTGTTTTCTGCTGGATTTGGTGATACCCTCATACGGTTCGCCATTTGTTTTGTTGCCAACTGGCTGATTGTCAACTTTCTGTATTACAAGAAAAGCCATCGCCGCGACTTCTTCTTCACGTTTATCATCATCTCGGTAGCTATCTACTTCCTTGTCTATCTCATGATGGGCATGGATCGCGGAAAGGCTACGATGGGTGTAGGATTAGGACTCTTCGGCATCTTCAGTATCATGCGTTACCGTACCGACTCTATGCCGGTGCGAGAGATGACTTACCTGTTCGTGGTTATCTGTCTCTCTGTGGTACATGCCATGGCCTCCTCACTGGGTGTTGATGCCAATGGTGTCCTAGTTGGTACACCGTTGATGGAGCTGATTGTCATTGATATCATCACCATCCTTGCTATCATCATCTTCGAGAAGAAATACACGGTAAAAGCTACAAAGCTGATCCAGTACGACCGCATCGAACTCGTAAAGCCCGAAAAACGGGACGAGCTTATTGCCGACATCGAGAATCGCTTAGGAATCAAGGTGCTCCATGTGGAAGTGGGTGGTATCGACTTCCTCCGCGACATGGCCATGCTGAAAGTCACTTACGACCATGAGGACAGCAATGATGTAGATAACATGGTAAAGATTAAAAAGTCAGATTATGAAGACGCATAGAACTATTCTGGCTATGCTCATGATCGTGATGAGTATGCCTCTTTTCGCTCAAAGTGATGACACAGGTCTGTGGGGCGAACTGAACGTTGAGAAGAAGCTCAACAAGCGTTGGACAGCCGGTCTGGGTGCCGAATACCGCAGTCGCGACGACATGAAGACCAACGACCGTTTCAGCGTGGGTGCTGACGTGAGTTATAAGATCAACAACTGGCTGAAGGCCTCTACTGGCTACTGGCTCCTTGACGACCATCGTTACAAGGTGAATGACAGTGGAAAGAAGTATGCTGATTATTGGGGACTGCGTCATCGTGTTCACGTATCACTTACCGCCTCACAGTCGTTTGGTAAGTTCACAGTATCGCTGCGCGAACGCTGGCAATACACCTACCGTCCTGAGAAGACTGTGCAGCGCTTCAAGACGAAAGATGATTCTGAAGCTGATGAGCACACCTACAGCGGAAAGGGAAAGAACATCTGGCGTAACCGCTTACAGGTAAAGTACAAGGCCACCAGCGTGTTCCGCCCTTATGTCAGAGCAGAGTCGTATGTAGGCAAAGGACTGGAAAAGATGCGTTACGCAGCAGGTACGGAGATTCGTATCAACAAACATCACTCTTTCGATGTGAAGTACCTGTATCAGCATCTATACGATGATGAAGACAACGAAGGCGACCGCCACATCCTCGGACTCGGATATACGCTTTCGCTTTAAGAATTGAAGAATTGAAGAATTGAAAAGTTGAAGTATAAAAATCACCCATGCTCGTTGAGGGCATGGGTGATTTATTTTGAAGTGTGCCTTACGGCATATCAGGTTATTGATCGAATCATTCTTTTGTTTACTTAATCACAACCTTCTTACCGTTCACCACATACACGCCCTTCTGAACCTTGTTCACACGAACGCCATTGAGGTTGTAGATAGCTGCGTCGCCAATGGTCTGCTCAATGTTGTTGATGCCGGTTGAAATGGTACCGCTCTCTTCACCCTTATACACGATGATCTTTGTGATCTGGGTATTGTAATCATTTGTTACCTTCAATGTGTAGATAGTTCCAGCAGCCTGATTATCACTTGGTATTTCATAGGTATTGGTTTCTGCAGCACCCGTTGTTTCGGTACTAACAGCCTCATCATCAACAAAGATATTCTGAGTGACTTTGCCACTTGCTCCTGAATTTCCTTCCACCTCAATCTTGCTTACCGGGAAGCTGAAAGCTGGCAGGGAGAGATAGGCACCTTCCTTTCCTAACAGAAGGCACTTAACATTATTATCATACTTATATCCATTACCAGTTGACCCTGCAACCTTTATCGTATAGCCATCAGCGGTGTATTCAGCTTCATCAATACCTTTCGTGTCTGTCGGGAAATCCCACTTATTATTCGTATTGAAGGAGAATGTTATCTTGTCCTCTTCTTCAATAACCATTTTCACATTATCTGGATTACACTTTTGGGTAACAGTTACCACCTTATCTTCTGCGCCAGTATGATGAAGCGTAATCGTTGCCGAACGGTCTGCACCACCATCGTTTTCAGTTGTAGTAAAAGTTATAGGACTAGTAGCATAGTTTATATTGCTAATCCAATCACAACCAGCTTCGAGTTCAACACTAAACGAACTAACTGAACCTTGATTCTGTACAGTATATGCTATTTCGCCCGAGGTGGCATCATACTCCAGAGTAACAACGTCATCAGCTACGATACGAGTAACGCCCTCGAAAGAAACGAGTTTGTTATCGGCGTCAAATTCGGGTATAATGACAGAACCTGAATTATTCTTGTACAATTTGACTTTTCCGCAGACAGTTACCTTATCACCAACTCCAAGGTCGGTAATAGCTTTAAAAGCTGCACCATTCAATCCTAAGCCTTTATACACTTCCAACTGAGTCGTGGTTGTACCATCATCAGAGATCCAATAGGTAATGTATTTATCCCCAACATAATGATCAACCTGAGAGACGATTCCACTCACATAAACCTCTTTATCAGAAAGAACATTATCTCCAAGGGTATTAATAAAACTAATCGCCTTTTCAACAGTAAAAGGATTCGTTTCTGTACCTGGTCCATTAGGATCCTTCACTGTAATAGTATATGAAGCCTCTCCAGCTTCGTATTGATCATTCTCTTCCGAAGATGCAGTGATTGTTGCCTTTCCCTCTTTTGTACCGATAGTGACAGCACCTGTTGATGCATTTACACTGGCTACGTCCTCATCAGAAGATTCATATGTTACAGTTAAATTATTGGGATTGGTCAAAGTAGGAGCGGTAAAAGAAGCACCAGGAGCAACGGTGAAAGCAGTCTCTTCGTATGCCAAACCAGCAGGGGATAATTCAATGGTTTCGCCATCGTAAGAATAGCTAATACTGTAGCACTTCACACCTTTAGATATATCTGTTACAGTTATGGTTAGCACTTTACCTTTATATGCTTGGTTTGTACTAACTGTAACATCATTTGTAGCATTTAAAACACCTGTTCCAACAGTCGTATCACCAATCTTCAGCGTAATAGTTCCGTCTGTACCACTGAAACCACCAAACTTAGCACTGAAAGATTTGATTTCTTTCTCTTCGGCCAAAGTTGTAGTAAAAGTAATACTAGTTGCAGGTTTTTTAGCAGCGCCAACCTGTGAGTAATCATCCTGCTGTGTAAACGATGATTCTTGAGCCACTGTGGTAATTGTCCATGTATTTCCCAGATTATCTGTTCCTATCACCGATGTTTTATCAATCTTAGTTCCGTTTTTTCCAAATGCGATTGTGCCCGTATCCGCCCACATCGCACTAGCCACCGCCATCAGCAGCAGCGTACATAAATAACGTAGTTTTTTCATCATAATTAATCTATTGTTTTAAGTTAATAATAAATACTTCATCTTAGGAAATAACGCCATCTAGTTCATAAATAATAACGTCATCAGGTAAGTGATAGATTCAGCTAGCAAAGTTATCAATTTATTTCGAGACAAACAAGTAATTAACAATAATTATTGTTCAATACCTTATCCTCATCGTTTTAAGGAAAATGCAAATATTCCCACGTTGGGAACATTTTATTCCCACGTTGGGAACAACTTGTTTTATGGCAGGAAACTCCCTTCACTGTGTACTGGCGAATTTGTAATACGGCTCCTCAAATGAAAGAATTTTTGCGTTTTGCCCAAGACCTAACCTAAAACTCTTGAAACACCGATAAATAAAGGGTTTTGTGGTTTTTCAGACCTAACATGAGACCTAACATAAACCTAACATAAACCTAACATGAGACCTAACTGTATTTCGCTGTATAGACTGATTTGGGTCGTCAGCTTTTAAGATTTTAGGTTAGGTTTATGTTAGGTTTATGTTAGGTTTATGTTAGGTCTTTTAGTCCCCTTTTTATATCTAAGTCACTCTAAACAAGACAATTAGCTATTTTTGATGTTAGGTCTTTCGAAAAAGCGAAAACATAGATAAATTTCACAATAGAAGAAACAGAAATAAACGGAAAAACGGAAATAATAAAGGTCAAAGGGCAGCGCCGTCCGTTGGTTCTGTTAGACATAAATGACCACGGATAACTCGGATCATACGGATGGTGATATCCGTGTTTATCCGTTCAATCCGTGTTCGATTTTTTCCTTTGATCGCCTTTGGCGAGAAATCTTACAAAATCTTTTTATTTTAGCTAGGGAATCAAGGATTTGTTTCCGTTTTTCCGTTTATTTCCGTTTATTCCGTTGTAAGAGATCTACGCTACCCTTTTACGGCCTTGGGTGTCCAGTTCTGGAAGAACCGCAGGACCTTCTCTTTGTTGTAGCCCTCGCCTTCCTCCAAGAAACTCGAGTCTTGGATGTGTATCACCTCCCCTTCCTCATCCAGCACCACAAACACGGGAAAACCGAAACGGGCAGGGTTGTTCAGTCGTGCTCCTCACCACCCTTTTGTAATAAAGGAGAGTACCTGTTAATAAAACATAATGCCGAATATCAGGGCGATTTTTCTATTCATTATGCATGATATGTCAGATATTTTTTATATCTTTGCAGTTGCAATGAAGAAAATATTACTCCTTGTTATTTGCGGCATATACGCCCTGGTAACGCAAGCACAAACAATGGACACCACTGCCTACAACTTGAATTTGGAGGAAGTGGTGGTTACAGGAACACGACGTGCTGAAAATGTTCGTTTTCTGCCTATGACCGTTTCGATTATCAGCAGACAGAAGTTAACACAACAGCATCAGACCAGTGTGCTGCCCACCGTGATGCAGCAGGTGCCTGGCGTGTTCGTCACCTCACGCTCCATGATGGGCTATGGTGTCTCTACCGGAGCAGCCGGTGGCATCAACATGCGCGGCATTACGGGCGGTGCTGGTCAGCTGATGGTACTCATCGATGGGCATCCGCAATATCAAGGCATCTACGGGCACCCCATCAGCGACAGCTATCAGACCATGATGGCCGAGCGTGTGGAAGTGCTTAGAGGACCGGCATCAGTACTCTACGGCAGCAACGCCATGGGCGGAGTCATCAATATCGTTACCCGTCGTCCAGCATGGAACAATAGTGTTGTTACCCAACTCACGGCAGGAGCCGGTAGCTATGGAACGGTGCAGTCGGAACTATCGAACCAGGTACGCAGCGGGAACTTCTCTTCAACCATTGCTGGTCAGTATAACCGCACCGGCAACCACAGGCCGCGCATGGGATTCGAGCAGTATGGCGGCTACATGAAGTTAGGTTACGACTTCAACTACAACTGGAACGCCTACGTCAATGCCAACCTGACACGCTCTAATGCCAGCTATCCCGGCTCAACCGATAAGCCGATGTATAATGCCGACCAGTGGATTACCCGTGGTGTGGTGTCAGCAGGCATCGAGAACCATTACAGGAGAACCAACGGAGCCCTGAACATTTACTCGAACTTAGGGCGACACAAGATAGACGACGGTACCACTGATCCTTCCAAGCCTACAGCACGCTATTTCCGCTCGAAAGACGCGCTGACAGGTATCTCATGGTATCAGAGCTATAGAATTTTTTATGAAACGCAAGGATACATCACCGCAGGTTTCGACTACCAGCATATCTACGGCAATGCCTACTATACGTCGAAAGAGACTGGCGAGGTGATGGATACGCCGAACAAGCAAAGCGGTAAGTCGTACCGTAACGAGGTAGCCGGCTATGTTGACTACCGACAGGATCTGGCTTCGTGGCTTACCCTTGATGCGGGTATCCGACTGGATCACCACTCCATCACGGGAACGGAATGGGTGCCGCAGGCTGGCATCGTTGTACGACCCATCAACTGGGGTGAGGCGAAGGTCATGGTGAGCAAGGGCTTCCGAAACCCCACCATGCGCGAGATGTACCTCTATCCACCGTCGAACACCGAACTGGAACCTGAACGTATATGGAACTACGAGCTGTCGTGGCATCATCGTATAAGAGGCATTTCCTACGGCTTCAACGCCTATTATATCAAGGGCGACAATATGATTCAGACCATTCCGGTTGATGGAAAGCCACGCAATGTGAACACAGGCGAGATAGAGAACTACGGTGTGGAGATGGAGCTGCGTTACCCCTTTTCCCGCTATGTCAGCGCAGTGTTCAACGCTTCCTACCTGCACATGAAGAACAAGGTGGTGGGTGCTCCCGAGACGATGACCTTCGAGGGAATAGAATACCGTAATCGCAAGTGGTTCGCCAATATCGGTCTGCAGACCATCGGCGGTCTCTACACAGTCGTGGGCGACGCAGCGAAGAAGGAATCCTTCCAACTGCTCAGTGCATCAGTTACTTATCCCGCCACGAAGAACCTCAGTCTGTGGGCTCGTGGAGAGAACCTGTTGGCACAGAAGTACGAAATCAACCTTGGCTATCCCATGCCACGAGCCACCTTCATGGCTGGTATCAACTTGAAACTTGAAAAGAATAAGAAATAGCGATCATTCATAGAAAATCAAACGAATATGGAAACAAATGTAAAGCTTTATGCATTGAATTATGACGAGGTGAAAACTTATCTGTGGGCAGCGCTTTTCGTGGTCTGCAACCTGGTATTACCTCAGGTTTTCCACCTCATCCCGCAGGGCGGAATCATCTTCGCTCCCCTATCGTTCGTCATCCTTGCCGGAGCCTATAAGTTCGGTTGGAAGACCGGCTTGTTGGCTGCTGTGGCCTCGCCGCTGGTGAATCATCTGCTGACCGGTCAGCCCGCATGGGGTGTTCTGGAGGTGATGACACTGAAGCTCGTGGTTTTGGCACTTGTGGCAGGACTGGCTGCACAGTATTTCCGTAAGGTGAGCATACCCATTCTCGTTGGCGTTGTTCTTGTTAGCCTGCTCATTGGGGCTCTTGGAGAACTGATTCTCACGGGCGGTATTGCTGCCACCATTGCCGATGTTACCATTGGATGGCCGGGCCTGCTGCTGCAGGTGATAGGAACCTGGCTGATTATTAAATGGGCTTGAAATAGAATGGGCTTGAATAGGATGGGCTTAATGGGCAGAATGGGCATGATAGGCAATTATAAAGCCCATTAAGCCCATTATACTTATCAAGCCTATTAAGCCCATTATGCCTATTAACCCTATTAAAAACATCCCCATGAGATCTTTCGATCTCATGGGGATTATACTCAAGTGGAGCTGGAGGGAGTCGCGCTCGGCTTTGCCGCTTTCAAAGCTAAGCGGAGAAAGAACCCTCACGAGGGTGAGACCTCGCGAGGGCGCAACGAAGTGGAGCTGGAGGGAGTCGAACCCTCGTCCGAACAAGGAAACCATACGCTTTCTACACGCTTATCTTAGACTTCGGTTTTCGTGCTGCAGCAAGACCTAAGCCACCAACTACAGCCTTAGCTCCTAAATTTCACCCCTGCATCGGAGCCTACAGAGGCTATTTCCGATTTAGCCTGCGCCGCTTGATCTTTGGATTCGGAACAACATCCTCGGAGCGACGTCTCGTTTCGCTACCTGGTAGCGAAATTGAGCCTTAATCTACTGTACTTCGATTAGGCAGCGAGAGCATACTCATTGTTGCCAATTAATTTTTTGAGAACTCAGATTATGGAGGGAACCCTCAAGCCTCCGCGTGCTTACGTACCATCTCATCTCGCCGTCAAATCCAGTCAACCCCAAGATTAAAATGACGTAAATGAATCGCCCACTGGCTAATTCGGGGACAAAGATACGATTAAGCGAGCAAAAAACCAAAGGATATACCATATTTCTCAAAAAAATATGTAATTTTGCAGCCGATTTCTATAATAACAAGGTGGAATTTACGTTTTAACTGATAATGAAGACCATGATGAAACTAAGAATAAACCAGTTGATAGCACCAGTGTGTGCCATCATTCTGTTTACAGCTTGTTCTACACCCAAGAACATAGCTCTTTTCCCCGAAGTAAGTAACGGTACATCTATTGCCATTGCCGAGAGTAATGGTATCGTGTTGAAACCCAACGACAAGCTATCGATTATTGTCAACACCAAGTCGGCTGAGCTGAACAACGCCCTGAACATGCCTGTATCGTCACAGATCATCGGTTACAACGAGATACAGTCAACCAACCAAAGCCGTGCCACATCGGGCTACACCATCGATGCCAACGGTAATATCGACTTCCCGCTGATCGGTACGGTGAAAGCAGGAGGCTTTACACGGTCGGAGCTCGCCAGCAGTCTGAAGAAGATTCTCGAGAATCGGAACGTGGCCAAGGATGCCGTGGTAACCGTGGAGTTCCTGAACGTGGGCTTCTCGGTATTAGGAGAAGTAACAGAACCAGGGTTCTATCCCTTTGAGAACGATAAGACCACGTTGCTGCAAGCCCTTGGCAAAGCTGGCGATATGACCATCTTCGGTAACCGAAACAACGTAAAGGTGGTGAGGATGAACGAAAGAGGTCAGCAGGAAGTGTTCGTGGTTGACATGCTCGACACCAAGGCCATGATGCAGTCGCCTGCCTACATCCTCCAGCAGAACGACGTAGTATATGTTGAGCCCAACGACTA
The DNA here is from genome assembly GCA_900314935.1 of uncultured Prevotella sp. GTDB lineage: Bacteria > Bacteroidota > Bacteroidia > Bacteroidales > Bacteroidaceae > Prevotella. The sequence goes on along the minus strand of OMXE01000009.1, from coordinate 25,158 downwards.
CCGCAAACGCCAGGCTACAGCCAACGCCAGCGAGATTACCAAAGCCTCGTTCTGGCTGTCTGCTATGTCGGTGCTGACCACCATTGCAGTTCTCATCTTCAAGTAACAGAAACACAACTCAAGAATCATGGATAAATCATTGACCATAGGAAGCTTCATCAAAGCCTGTCTGAACAAATGGCTTTGGTTTGTAATATCAGTATTGGCCGTTATGCTACTGGCTATTCTGTATCTGGTGATAACACCACCAAAGTACAGTAAGAGCGCACAGGTAATGGTAAAGGACGAGGGGAGCATGGGAGCCCTCATGGGACAGTTGGGCGGACTGGCTGAGCTGGGCGGACTCGTAGGTTTCGGTGGATCGTCGAACGTCTATAACGAGCTCTATGCCATGGAGTCGCCTTGGCTGCTGCTGAATGTCGTTAACGAGAATCGTCTTGACATGAGCTATATCCAAACAGGTATCCGGAAAAAGGAGTTGTACGGTGAGGAATGTCCTATCAATGTTGAATTCAAGAACCTCACCGACGAGGATGATATCAGGATGAAGGTCGATCTGACGAAGACCGGAAACGTGAGGATTTACAAAATCAAGAAAAACGATGATAAGTTCAAGGATGAACTTTCCGGAAGACTCGGTCAGACGTTCAAGAGTTCGATTGGCGACATCAAGATAGACGCCACTCCCTACCTGAACAAAATGGAGGACGACGAGGTAACCATTGTCGTCAAGCGTACCGAGCCCATGGCCATGGTGAACTTCATCAAGAAAAAACGACTGAACATTGCAGTAAGCAGTCGTGACGCTTCTATTATCGACATCAAGTATAAAGATGTATCCAAGCAGCGTGCTGCCGACATCATCAATGCCATCATCGCAGAATACCGTAAGGAAAGCAATGAGGACAAGGATGCACAGATTGCCGTGTCGGAAGGCTATGTCATGGAGCGTCTGGCTTCGCTGGAGAACGAGCTGAGGACGCTCGACCAGCGTGTGGCCGACTATAAGAGCAAGACCATGATGCCCGACCTTGAGGTGATGGCCAAGGTGTATGCCGAGAGTGCCAAGGATATCTCTGCCGCCCACCTGGAACTGAGTAACCAGCTCTATGTGGCACAGGCCATTAGAGACTACCTGCGCGATAAGTCGAAGAAGGACGAGTTGTTGCCCGCCCTCCTCATTACCGACAATAAGGGATTGGCCGATCAGGTAGGCGAATACAACGCCCTGCAGCTGCAGCGCAACAAGATCATTGCCAGTTCCAGTAAGGAGAGTCCGCTGGTGAAGGATATCGACAAGCAGCTGTCGGCCATGCACGATGCTGTGCTGACCTCGGCTGAAAACGCCATCAAACAGCTGCAAGTGCAGTTGAAGAGCGTGATTGCCAAGGAGAACGAGGGTAAGCAGCTCATCGCCTCTGCACCCAAGAAAGCCATTGGCGGACTTACCGACGAGCGCGACTGGAAGGTACTGAACGAGGTGTATGTGTTCCTGTTGCAGAAACGTGAGGAGGCACAGATGTCGAAGGCACTGAAGACCGATATCCGAATGCTCACTCCTCCACTTGGCGTGAAGGAACAGTGCGCACCCGTCAAGAAGAACGTCATCTTCGGAGCATTCCTGCTGGGGCTGTTCCTACCAGCATGTGCTGTCTTTGTTCGCGAACGAAACGCTAAGAAATGATAATCGGACTGAGATCCAAGATGAGTAAAGACATTATCTGGACTTTTACGGTTCAGATGATGATTATGGTTTGCGCTTTCGTCGTCACAAAGCTGTTGAGCAACAGGTTAAGTGTCGAGGATTTCGGACAGTATAACCTGATTAAACGAAGCGTTCAGGTCTTGTCGTTCATGATGCTGGCAGGAGTAGGCATAGCCCTACCCCGCTACATCCCGCTTTATCAGAAGGGTGAACAGCAAAAACCTATTGTTCCGCTGCTTACGGCCGCACTTATATATATTATAGGTATTACCTTGATTATATGCTTTGTCTGCGGCGTATTCGGCGACAGGATGCACCTTATCATCCTTGGTGAGAAAGGGAACGATTCACTTTTCGTGATAGCCCTTGCCTACGCTTTTATCCTGGCAATGGCACAATTTGTTTTTGCCTATTATCGGGGCACGGGTAACTTCAAGTGGTACAACGCCACGCAACTGTCTATCCAGATGGCCATCATCCTGCCGTTGGTGTTCCTTCCGGTACTGACATCCAAGAGTGTCTTCTTCTCGTGGCTCATCATCACCACGCTGCTGGTGGGGGTATATATGGGAAGGGAATGGTTCATACGGAAAAAGGCACACTTCACCATGGCAAGCGTGAAGACGGAACTGAAGACCATCGTCAAGTATTCCTCCGGCAGACTGCTGGCCGACTTCTTCCTGTTCTCCCTCTCGGCCTTCCCGCTGATATATATCGGCAACACCCAAGGACTGCAGTCAACGGCCTACTACTCCGTGGGCATCACGTTTGTAACGATGGTTACCCCCCTGTACTCGTTCATGGGAATCATCCTGCTCCCCTATGTTTCAGAGAGTATAGCCAATCGTGAACTACATCAAGCGAACCACTTTGTGAACAAGCTGGCAGCGGGATATATCGCCTCGGCACTGTTCATCACAGCTGTGATCTATGTGTTTGTACGCTTCCTCACCCTGTTCTTCTTTTCCGACAGCTACCTGGTTACCACCGATCTGTCGCGCATCATGATCCTATCGATTCTGCCGCAGTCACTGTACCTGCTTTACCGTAACCCGATTGATGCAGTATCGGTGATACCATATAATACCATCATTCTCGGCATCTGCCTCATCGCACTGGTAGTGGCTTTCTACCTCTCCACGACCCTCACGCAAATGGCATGGGCATACTTAGCCATATCAGTATTGCAAGGTGTCCTCTCTTGGGCAACATGGCATCTTATCAAGAACTCCCATCAAGCATAAAGAAATATGACAATCCTCATCATTGCATTCTTATTCATACTGCTCCGCCTGTCGTGGAAGTACTTACTTCGACTGGAGCCTGCAGGCGTATTTGCGGGTATCTGGATCGCATTGATAGGCTTGGTCATTCTCTTTCAGAACATTATTATTGTAAAACCTGGCGGAGTATTTTATATCCTGACCTGTGTCTTAGCGTTTGTTCTTGGCACCACCTTTTGTGATATGTATTACAACCCGCAAGATAACACAAAGCGGACCCTCATATACAATAAGAACTATGGAACGAACATCTTGGTTGTTCTGTTTGTTCTTTCACTTGTTAATCCGCTATATACCTTGACACTCCACGGGTTTAAGCTGTCTGCGTTATTTAGTATCAGTTCCATTCTTAATATGAATGAAACGATTTCAGAAGACCGCTATTCAGGTAGGGATATATCCAATACGATTAATCAGGTATTCCTTATTTTCTCATATACTGCCCCGCTGATAGGCGGATTCTGCTATAGACTTGGGGGGAAACTGACGAAAGTGCTATCGATATTGACATTGATGTCGGGTCTGCTTGTCGCGCTGACACAAGCCATGAAAATGGGACTGATATCATGTATTTTCCTATGGCTGTCTGGTTTTATTATTTGCTCGTATAGTTACAAGCTACCCATCAAACTAAATGTCAAATATATCATTTATTCCATCATAGGGTTTACCCTTTTGATGGTCATCCTATTCATTTCTCTGACATTACGCTTCGGTCTTTTAAACGAAAAAACCATAGAACTTACGACTGACAAGTTTATCAGTTATGCATTTGGTAGTGTATCTTGTTTCTGCCTATGGTTTGATTCTTACGATTTCCTGGACCTTACTTATGGGGCAAAAACATTTTGGGGCATATCCAACCCGTTGGGTATATTGGAAAGACTGCAAGGGGCCTATCAGGAGTTTATTAACATCGGACTGGGTGACAGACTGATGATATCAAATGTATATACTGGTTTCCGATTCCTCATAGAGGATTTCGGTCCGTGGTTTAGTGTGTTCTTCATGGGATTGGCAGGGTATGGCAGTAAGGTATGTTTTAAGAATCTTCTGTTTCATAATCATATTTTCCTACATCAGACACTCCTGTCGGCCATCTATGCCTATGTCATGTGGTCGTTTGCAACCTCATTCTTTGCATATACCAGTTATATCGTTATGTTTTTCTTAGCATACTTCATATTATCACTCATACAAACGGTTCCTGATACGTCAAGAGAAACAAATACACCGAATGACTAAAGAATAATACGCACATATGAGATTTCTATTTGTACCCGTTAACTACAATTCATACGACTCGCTGAATGCGTATATCAAAGCCGTTGGTCGTGCACTGAGGACGACTGACGATGAGACTATTCAAGTGGATATACATGTAGCCGACAACTCTTCGAAACCCATGGAAGTGAATCAGCAGGATGGTCTTACTATCTGTGTCAGACACTATGATAACCCGGGTTACCTGAGTGCGGCCCTGAAGACGATCTATGCTGCTGATATTCCTTCGTACGACTATATCATTATCTCGAATGTGGATGTACTGGTAGATGAATCGTTCTTCGCCAGTATGAAAGATCTTGAGGTAGATAAGCAGACGGCTTGGATTGCTCCAGCCATTTTTTCCGAGAGTGAGAAACGGGATGTAAATCCCAAGATACAAGAGCGTTACAGTAAGAAGCGACTCCAGCTGTTGCGCATGCTTTTCCGTTTCCCGCTGCTTTACCATCTTTACACCCAAACGGTGTATAGAAAGAAGGTTATTACCGCCACGCAGAAGCCTCAACAGGACATCTATGCGGGGCATGGCTCGTTCATGATCTTCACCAGCGCATTCTTCCAGAAATGTCCTAAAATGGACTATCCGGTCTTCCTCTTCTGCGAAGAGATTTTCTTGGCAGAGAAGGTTAGAAGCATAGGAGGTAAAACCACTTATTGTCCTTCCATCAAGATACATGACAAGGAACATGCTTCAACGGGTAAGATGAAGCTGTCAAAATACTGCAAATACAATTTCGAAGCTCTCACATACATCATTCGTCATTTCTATGAATAAGCTTGAGAAAATAATATACGATGCCCTGAAAAAGCATCCGCAAATCAAATTGTTTGTACGTGATACCTATCAGAATGTCATGGATTTGATACCAGACAAGCCGAACTACACTGTTGCAGATGTCAAAGTGTTAGAAGGCTATTTCTGGGGATTCCATGATGTATCACCTATCTCGAACGACGAGCAGCACATGCTGGGATGCAAGCTGAACATCCCGCTGAGGATGCCTGAACCAGGGGAGCCACTCACCATTGGCTATTGGGATATGGACTTCAATGAGTTCCATCCTGTTGACGACTCGCTGGCTTGGGGTTACCATAAAGGGTGCCGCCTGCAGTGGATGGGCGATTCCAACGAACGGTTTGTGTTCAATACATTCCACAACAACCGCCTATGTGCTGAGATCTGTAGCATCACCCAGCAGGAGAAGGTCTTCCTCGACCACCCCATTGACACGGTAAGCTGGGATGGGAAGTATGCCACATCGTTCAGCTACAGACGACTGAATGAGCTGATGCCTGGGTATGGGTACGACTATGAAGATGGTAGTTACCTTGACGAGAACGAGTCGGAGAATACTGGTCTCTATCTCATTGATATCGAGAAGAATACAAGAAAGTTACTCTTCTCGCTCAAGGAGTTGGCAGCCATGAATCCGACACCCAACATGAAGGGTGCAAGGCACTTCGTGACACATACGGAATTCTCGAAAGACAACCAATATGTTGTCTTCATGCACAGATGGATCCACGACGACCCAGAGAAGCGTTTCTCACGCCTCATCACCTGTCGTCTTGACGGTTGTGAGCTCTCCATCTCCCCCACCACCGACATGGTGTCGCACTATGTATGGGATCAGAAATGGGGAATCCTGGCTTATTGTCGTATTAACGGCATCGACGGTCATTACCTGTTCAGTGATGCTTCGATGAAAAAATGGCGACATATCGCACCAGTTTTGAACTCCGACGGGCACCAGTCGTTTGTCCCTAACACCAATCTGTTCATTACCGACACCTACCCTGATGGCCGCAGATATGCCAAACTGTATCTCGTCAATCTGGAAAATGATGATGTGCAACGGATAGCCGACCTGAAATCATACAAGGAATTCCAGTCGCCTAACTGTTACAAGAACTGGGCTTGCGACCTCCATCCGAGGGTGAGTCCGAAGGGTACATACGTCACTTTTGACTCTGTCCACACCCGTCATCGGGCATTATGTATCATGAAAATCCCAAAATGAGTGTAAAGTTTCTAATTAAAACGATACGTAATTCAATAAATTGTTGTACCTTTGCAGGCACTTTGTGTCTATGCACAAGAAAAATTATCGACCTATACAATAAAAACGTATTATATACGTTTTAAGATAAAGAAAACAAGAAATGGCTATCAAGTTAATGTATATAGCAAATGAGCCTCGCATCGCTCATATTGCAGAAACGAATGGTGTGGATCGTATTTTTGTGGATTTGGAAGTCCGCAACAAGGCCAAAAGGCAGAAGAATATCGATTCCGTGAAATCCCACCATTGCTTAAACGACATCAACAAGATTAAGGACACGCTGACAACAGCTGAGTTGTTGGTGCGTTCTAATGCTATGTACGAAGGTAGCCAAAAGGAAATCAACGAGATCGTTGAGCGTGGAGCCGACATCGTGATGCTCCCCATGTGGGAAAGCGTTGACGATGCCAAGAGGTTCCGCGACTATATTGACGGAAGAGCTAAAGTAATGTTGCTGCTGGAAACGATTCCTGCAGAGAAAGCCCTTGATGAGGTACTGGAACTGGATGGTATTGATGAGATTCTGATTGGTCTGAACGACCTGCATCTTCAGTACAAGCTGAAATTCTTGTTCGAGCTGTTGGCCAACGGTAAGGTGGATGAGCTGATGAACAAGATGGTGGCAAAGGGTCTCCCTTGCGGCTTTGGAGGTATTGCCAGTCTTGACAAGGGAATGATCTCCGGAAGAAATATCTTGGCAGAGCACTATCGTCTGAAGTCGAGCATGGCCATCCTTTCACGTAGCTTCTGCGACACGTCGAAGATCACGGACGAGGCTGAGATTGAGAATATCTTCCATCAGGGAGTTATTGACATCAGAGAGTTCGAAGCCTTCCTTACCCGTCAGAACGAGACCTATTTCGAGGAAAACCATCAAGAAGTCATCAAAAAGACCAATGAAATCATTAGTAAATAGAAATGAATCTGAGTTACACCCTACTGAGAGAAATTGAACAGGAGCAAGAAGGTGCGTTTTACCTTCTTGATACTGAACAATTCTCACAGAACTTTAGGGAACTCCTCGATGCATTTCGACATTACTATCCCCAATCATATATCGCCTACTCCTACAAAACGAACTACATCCCCCGACTCTGTCAGATTGTGAACGAGCTTGGAGGATGTGCTGAAGTGGTGTCTGGTATGGAGTATGAGATTACCAAACGTCTGAACATTCCTACCCAGAGGGTTCACTTAAACGGTCCGTGTCAGGAGCCAGAGGTGATCAAGGAGATCATCCTTGGTGGAGGATGTGTGAATCTGGATGACTATGTGGAGGTGCCCACCATCCTGCAATTGGCAGAACAGTATCCAGAGAAAACCATACGCATCGGTATTCGTTGCAATTTTGAGATCAACGATGGTGTGACTTCACGCTTTGGATTTGACGTTACCAAGTCTGCCTTCCAGCAAATGCTGAAGGAACTGACGGCTATCAAGAACATACAAATAGCTGGCATTCAGTGCCACTATGCTTGCAGAGCTCTCGACACCTGGCAGCCAAGAGCCGAAGGCATCTGTCAGCTCTACGAAGAGATTCCTGGTAAGACTGTTGAACATGTCGATTTGGGTGGTGGACTCTTTGGGAAGATGAAAGAATCATTGAAAGCCCAGTTCGACACGCCTATACCCAGCTATGACGAATATGCCAAAGTGGTGGCCGGCTTCATTGCCCGTCATTTCGCCGATTCCCCGCAAAAGCCTGATTTGTTCATCGAACCGGGAAGTGCCTTGGCTGGCGACTGCATGAAGTTTGTTGCTCCAGTGGTGAGCATCAAGGATATAAGGGGAAAGGCTATCGCCACCCTTCTGGGGAGTGTGTACAATATCAATCCTACACTGAACAAGAAGAATCCGCCCGTTACCGTCTATGGTGATCCGAACGAGAAACGGGAAAGCTATACGGATCTGGACTTCGCAGGATATACCTGTATTGAATGCGATTACCTATATAAGGGTTATCAGGGAGAGCTGGGATTGAACGACCTTGTGGTGTTCGACAATGTCGGTTCCTACTCCATTGTCCTCAAACCGCCCTTTATCCTGCCCAACTTCCCCGTCATTGAACTCAAGGACGGTCGTAAGTGTGTGGTTAAGAGGAAGGAAACATTCGACGACCTCTTTCATACCTACGAATTCAATTTCTAAGGATATGTGGACCGCTATCAACAACATTCTCAAGCGCTTTGGCGATATTCTTCTCTCGCTACTGGCATTAGTGGTACTCTCACCAGTGATGTTGGTATGTGCCATTTGGGTGAAGTTGGATTCAAATGGTCCCGTAATCTTTCGTCAGGACCGTCTTACCAAAAACGGAAAGGTGTTCAAGATGATGAAGTTCCGCTCAATGGTGCAGGATGCTGAAAAGCAGGGAACAGGATTGTTCAACTACGAAGGCGACCCGCGGGTGACACGAAGCGGACGGTTTCTCAGGGATCATAGTCTTGATGAGTTGCCCCAATTGATCAACATAATGAAAGGTGACATGTCGATAGTGGGCCCTCGTCCTTGCGTGGTTTATGAACTGGGCGACTATGCCACACTGAACAAGCGCTACAAGAAACGGTTTGAAGTGATTGCCGGTTTGACAGGCTATGCCCAAATACAAGGCAGGAACGAACTCGACTGGGACGTGAAGGTGGATTTCGACAACCAGTATATCGATCTGTATAAGAAGTGGGGAGTGGCGCTGGATGTGTATATCATCTTGAAGACTGTTCTCAACGTCTTCCATCATACAGATATCTACGAGAAGAAAATCGACGAGAATATAAGTAACAACCTGTCAGCTGAACTGGCTCAGAACAGAGTCGTTGAGCTGGCACATCAACCTGATTGATATGGACAATAACCGAATAATATGGCTGGGAGGTGAACTGATGCCGGTGACCGAAGCAAAAGTGAATGTGCTTTCGCCTACCTCTCAATTTGGTGCCAACGTGTTTGAAGGCATTCGTTGCTATTGGTCGGATAACGACCAGCAGCTGTATGCATTCCGTCTGACCGACCACTACAAGCGTCTGCATGCTTCCATCAAGCTCCTGCGGATGAAGAGTCCGTATACAACTGAGGATTTCCTGAAAGGACTCAAAGATGTGATCCGCGCCAATAACTACCGTCAGGATATCGCCGTACGACAGACGGTGTTCATCGATGGCTTGGGTGGTACATGGAACTCATGCGAACCCGTCAATATGTTCATCGCCCCTATCGATAAGGCCTTCGTACCCATTGACAAAAAGAAAGGCCTACGGTGCCAGATCAGTACGTGGGAAAGAATCAGCGACCTTAATATGTCGCCCCGTGCCAAGGTGGGTGCCAACTATATCAACAGTCGTATGGCCTATCTGGAAGCTCGCCAGAACGGTTACGACACGGCCATCCTGATGAACTATCAGGGTAAGGTGTCTGAAGGACCTGGCTCTTGCTTCTTCATGGTGCGCGACAATAAGCTTTATACCCCACCTGTAACAGCATCGGTTTTGGAGAGTATCACCCGCGACACCATCATCCGTGTAGCCAAGGAGGAACTGGGTATAGAGACCGTGGAACGCGATATTGACCGCACGGAGCTCTATATCTGCGACGAGGCCTTCCTGTGCGGATCAGCCATGGAGGTGACACATATCACAGATATCGACGGATACACCATCGGAAACGGGGAAGTAGGAAGCATTACCCGTCAGCTGTCTGAATGCTACCACCAGATAGTGACTGGTCAGCTCAAGCGCTACGCCGATTGGCTTACACCTATTTATTAATATATGGAAAAAGAACAGTATCAACAAGGTCTTGTATCGATCATCACACCTGTCTATCATGCAGAAAGGTTTATCGAGCAGACCATCCTGTCTGTGCAGGCTCAGACCTACCAGGACTGGGAGATGATATTGGTTGATGACTGTTCGAACGACCGTTCCGGGGAGATTATCAAAAGTTTTGCAGTAGAAGATGCCCGCATCCGCTATTATCGTCTGGAAAAGAACAGCGGGGCTGCCGTGGCTCGTAACACAGCCATTGGTTATGCAAAAGGTGAGTATCTGGCATTTCTCGACAGTGATGATCTGTGGTTACCCGAGAAGCTCTCACAACAGCTGGCGTTTATGAAGGAGAAGAAATGCGCTTTCTCTTTCACACGCATTAACTTTATCGATGCGGACAACCATCTTGTAAAATCAAAGGTTCCCATACCTGAACGGATTGACTACCGTCATCTTCTTCGTCAAACGGTGATTGCCACATCAACGGTACTGATAAACCGAAGGTCCTTCCCTGACTTCACCATGCCGTTGCGCAGGGGGGGGCAGGACTATGCCACATGGCTGATGCTGCTCAGGCATACTGACTTTGCCTATGGCCTTGATGCATGTCTGACCTCCTATCGCATTAGCGACCATTCACTGTCATCGAATAAGTTCAGTAGTATTCGTCAGGTGTACGAAATACAGACACAAGACGAGAAGATCAGTAAGGTAAAAGCTGTTTTTAACACCTTCTGTTTCTGTGTCTATGCATTCAAAAAACACTTTTTCTAAACGATGAAAAGAACACTCGACTGTATCATCGCCCTGGGAACCCTCATCATCTTCTCCCCACTCTTCGCCCTCATCTATATCCTGATCAAGGCTGAAGACGGCAGTCCTGTTATCTTCAAGCAAGAGAGAATCGGAAGAAAAGGTAAGCCTTTCCATATCCTGAAGTTCAGAAGTATGACGGTGGATGCTAACAGGGATGAGAATGAACTCTTCAGTCTGGAGCAGAACGACAACCTGACACGGGTAGGGAAATTCCTGCGCGATCATCACTTAGACGAATTACCACAACTATGGAATGTGTTCGTGGGAGATATGGCCTTTGTGGGTCCACGCCCAGAAAGGAAATACTATATCGACAAGATCATGGAGCGTGATCCGCGTTACGAACAACTCTACAAACTTCGTCCGGGAGTAACCAGTTACGCTACTCTTTACAATGGCTATACAGATACTCTGGAGAAGATGCTCGTAAGATTGGAAATGGACCTGTATTACCTGGAGCATCAGTCGTTATGGTTTGATGCAAAGATCCTGATGAAGACCTTCGTCAGTATCATCACCGGAAAGAAATTCTAATGCTTGTTGAAATACAGTCTATGAACCGGCGATTCCAGTATCATGCTTTCGCTGTTCAGACTCACCACATGAAAAGCAGCCGGTATCTCATTCATACCATAGGGTTTAAGTTTTTCCACATCGGTAATCGGTGTATCACCTAACGACCTGTCGAACAAGCAGGGGTTGATAAGTGTCAGTACATCTTTCTCATACGTAAACTGACAGATAATCGGCTGGTCTTGCAAGTTCCATAGTTGAACAAGACTTGACTGAACACTCCAGAATATTCTTTGATTAAGAATGATACTCTCACTGGTAGTGCTGTTCGTTAATGATTCGATTCGCTGCAAATGCCAGAATCCGTCCAGATTACCATTGTCGGAAGTTTCCACATCACAGGCAGTCATCATCAACAAGCAGACGATACTCAATATGTAAACGATTCTTTTCATAGGATACCCGTTTTAGTGATTGTCAACTGAACACCCCAGTTATTCCCCAATAGTTTACCGGAATCGAAGCCCAATCCGCAGCTCACCTTCCAACTATTTCTCAGGTGATAGGAACACTCAGTCAGTACACTACATAGATACTGCTTGGGAATCATCGGTTCGTTATACGTTCCATATCCTGTCTGGTAAGTAGCCAGCAGTCGGTACGACAAGGCTGATAAGGGGTTTCCAGCGAGTCCTACATGCCACGCCACAAAGCGGTTGTCCTTCACGCTGATGTCACCATCCTTATTATATATAGGTGAACGATACAGGGGATTGCCCATCACCTGTCCCCAATGCTGCCAACCGGTATAGAGATGATGGTTGTAGTAGTTATCCATTCCGCAGACATGACCGCTAATCAATGGTGTATGATCGTGATACAGCGGACCGCTTTGGTACTTTGTATAGACATATTCCAACACGATGGTGCGCAGCCAATCGTTATGTTTCAGGTTCAGTTCCGTGCCAAGCAAGATATCCTTCAGGTCGTATAGGAAAAAGCGGTTGCTTTGTTTCTGCTGCCACGCATCCCCTACCCCATAGTCGTTGGCACTGAGATGGAACATCGCTGAATGATCTTCAAAGAAATGATCGGCATAAACACCCACGGACCAGTCTTTTGCATCATAATCAACACGCATCACCCAACTGCCCAACTGGTTACCTTCCGCATTCTTGAAATCACTCGTCTCCTCATCTGATCCTGAACCGCCTGGAAGGAACGCATTCACAAACGACTTCATGTCGGAGGCATTGGTTACAACCACTTGATTACCATTTTCCTCCTTGATGGTCTTACCGCCAAACTGACAAGCCATCTCCAAACCTACTACAACGGTAAGATTTTGGGGTCCGATCTTCAGATAACCCGCCTTACTATGATAGAGCGTTCCTTCGGTGTAACGTTGATGAATATCGGTAAAATCCTTCTGCCATTGGTCGTCGGTGGTCTTTCCGTAGGCTATATGACCTTTCAGCGCCAGCCAGTTCTTGGTACCGGGAATAATCCAGTAGTCGGGCAAGGCCAATCGTACCTGCGGTACAGGACGGGCATTGATGCCCAGGGTCTGTGAGCCGCTCGACAATTCATTGTTCTTCAGTTCCATCGGAAACTCCTTACTGCCAATGGTAACCACACCTTTCTTCCATCGTGCCTCGATGAAAGCCTGTTGGATAATGAAATTACTGGTGTAATGAAGAGGTGCAACAAGATCCAACGCATAGCCGATCCCCCAATTACGGGCACTATCAGCTACCAACGGTCGTTCCACCATTCCCCTGAGATAGCCGTTCACCTCATCCAACGAACTCAGTCCGTGCTTGTTCGCATTCAGCCACAAGGGAGTCTGCCCGTCAGACACGCTCGACTGGAATTCAACCTTATAGTCGAGATCGTTTAGAAGGGAGCGACTGTCTTCCTGGGCGTTTAGCGACAGTGCGGCAAGAATGATGAAAGTGAGTAAAAATCTCCTCATACCTTATTTATATATAATAACAACGGGAAAAGGATTTGTTTAGTGTGTATCTTTAGGGAAATTCCCGCACGAAGTAGGGATTTTCCTTTGTACAGGTGTTTTTTTCTTCGTTTCTTTGCAACGTGAAAGAAAGAATAAGAATAATAACCCTTTAAAAAGATACGATTATGAAGAAGTTGATTTTTGCCCTTGTAGCACTGTTGACGATGACTGTTTCAGTCAATGCCATGAGTTACGAACAGGCTCGTGATCAGGCTTTGTTCCTTACTGATAAGATGGCTTATGAACTGAACCTCACCGAGGATCAGTATGAGGCTGCTTATGAGATCAACCTCGACTACCTGATGAGCATCGACAGTTATGATGACCTGTATGGAGTCTACTGGACTCGTAGGAATCTCGACCTGAGTTATATCCTCCTCGACTGGCAGTACAGTGCCTATGTGGCCGCCAGCTATTTCTACCGTCCCCTCTACTGGGAGGCTGGTTACTGGCACTTCGGCATCTACGCCCGTTATCCGTACCGTACCTACTTCTACTTCGGTCGTCCAGCCTTCTACCTGACCTATCGTGGTGGACACAGCTGGAGGATGAATGGAGGACGTAGCTACTACCATGGACGTACCTACGGTGCAACCCACCGTCATGGTAAAGACCACCGCGGATTCGGCATGCGCAACGGCTACGATCGTGGCGACTACCGTAACCATAGTGGACACTTCGAGCGTGCTCAGGGTGGAAAGGCACTGGAACGCAGAAGCGGAAGCGCGAACCATGGCAATGGCTCTTTCGGTGGAAACCGTGGTGACAGGCAAAACGACCGTGTGGGTGGACGCGACGTACAGCGTAACGATAACAACCGCGGTGCCGACCGTCGTCACGACGATGTAGCAACACGCAGTTCCAGCTCACGCAGCAGCGGCACCTTCGGTGGCAACCGTGGCGCAAATGTAGAGCGTCAGAACCGCAGTGGCAACGTAGATCGCCCCAACCCCGGTAGCAATGTGGAGCGCCAGAACCGTAACAGCAACATCGATCGCCCGACTCGCAGTACCAACGTTGATCGTTCCTCTCGCAGCACGAGTGTGAACCGTGGTGATTTCGGAACCCGTCAGAGCAGTACCCGTAGCTCCAGCGTAGAGCGCAGCAGCTCTTCCCGCGGCAGCTTCTCTGCTCCCAACCGTTCCTTCTCATCCAGCAGCAGCTCATCAAGAAGCGTTTCTGCTCCCTCTACCCGCAGTAGCAGCTCTCACAGCAGTGGTTCCTTCAGTGGCAGCTCACGCGGCGGTGGTTCGCACAGCGGTGGTGCTTCTCGTGGAGGTGGTGGTTCACACGGTGGCGGTGGCTCACGTGGTGGCTTCGGCGGACACAGATAAAAAAGATTAGTCTCTTTTCTATAATAAATTCTATAATAGTTTTACCTCACGCACCTCGGCATTGGTCATTCGCGGAATCTCGCGCATCTCCTTGCCGAGGTGTACTGCTTGTATAGCCTTGTTGATAATACCATGACCAACAGCCAGCACGGTTTTTCCTGGATACTGCTCACTGATGAAATCGAGAAAAGCCTTTGCTCTGGCTCGCAGATCGGTAATTGATTCAATATCATCTGGCCACGTCTCATCTTTCAAGTCGGGAATGAAACGACCAGTAAACCCTCCCCAGTCGCGTTCCCTCAACAATGGTGTCTGCACTACCGGAAGACCATGTGACTGGGCGATGATCCTACAAGTATCAATACTACGCTTGAGGTCGCTCGACACAAAGACATCAATCTGCTCATCACGCATCTGCTGCGCCAGCTCTTCCGCCTGCAGCACGCCCTTTTGAGTCAGCTCTCCCTGTGTCTGTCCCTGCATGATCTGGTTGACATTATCAACCGTCTCGCCATGTCTAACCAGTAATAATCGCGTCATTTCTCAGAAATTTTCGACAAAAGTAATAAAAAAATTGCTTCTTTCGTTCGTTTTTCGTAATTTTGCGGAAAACTACAAAGCTATGCGAATACTCCAGAGTTCCATCGTCCGCGCCATCTGCGCGATTGTCGTAGGCTACCTGCTGGTAATCTACCGCACAGAAATGGTTCAGTGGCTGACCATCGCCACAGGTGCCTTGTTCTTCATTTCCGGTCTGATATCCGTCATTGCCTACTATGCGGAAAAGCGCAAGGCGGTAAAGACAGCCGAGCGTCTGGCTGCCATGGCCGAGATGCGTGATGGCAATGATGCGCCAGAGAACCCGGAGGACATTGAGCGAGCCATCATGCCCTCGTTCCCTATCGTGGGTTTGGGCAGCATGATACTGGGTGTTATCCTCGCCCTGATGCCTACCACGTTCGTTAGTGGAATGATGTATGTATTGGCAGCCATCCTGATTCTCGGCGCCATTAACCAGTATTTCAACCTCGCTTCCGTCCGTAAAATCAGTACCATACCTTTCATCTTCTGGCTCTTCCCCACCATCATCCTCGGTGTTGGAATCTTCATGTTGGTGAAGCCCATGGAGATGTCGGCCCTTCCCTTCCGCATTCTCGGCTGGTGCATGATCTTCTATGGTGTGGTGGAGTGCATCAACAACATCAAGATCTACAGGGCGAAGAAGCAATACGAGGACACGCAACGCAAACTGGAGGAGGCTGCCAAGAGCATCCCGGCAGAAACAAGTGAGATTGAGGAAGCGGTGATTGAAGAGGCAGAGATTATTGAACCCGAAGAAGTATCATAACAACAAAACCTATTTATATAATAAAGGAAGAAGGACTGGCCTAGATGGTCAGTCCTTCAATGTATTTGCAGATAATGCCGATACCCTTCATATTCTCTCCACCTTGCGGGATGATGATGTCGGCATACTTCTTTGTAGGCTCGATAAACTGCTCGTGCATAGGTTTGAGCACTTCCAGATAACGGTTCAGCACCATGTCAACAGTACGTCCACGTTCCATCACATCACGAAGGATATTGCGGATGAGTCGTTCATCAGAGTCCGTATCCACGAAGATCTTCAGGTCCATCATGTTTCTTAGCTTACGATCTACCAAGGTCATGATACCCTCAATGATGATGACGGGCTTTGGCTCTACATGAACGGTTTCCGGTAAGCGGTTACTGAGCACGTAGCTATAGGTGGGCTGCTCGATGGCCTCCCCCTTCTTCAGCATAGAGATCTGTTTGTGCAGCAGCTTCCAGTCGAAAGCATCCGGGTGGTCGAAATTGATCTGCCGACGCTCCTCGTCGGTAAGGTCGGTTGTATCATTATAATAAGAGTCGAGAGGCACCACGGCCACGCTATGAGGTGGCAGTGCCTCCACGATTTTCTTTACGACGGTAGTCTTTCCTGACCCCGTCCCGCCAGCTATTCCTATAATAGTCATATAAATTACTGTTGTTCTTTCACCAGGTAAACCACCACGGGCAAGTGATCGCTGTAGCCATCGAGCCACACACCGCCTGCATGGGTACGCTTGGGATTTCCCTTGTATTTTCCTTCCTGCTGAATCAGATAGTCGCGACGGAACACCTGGCATTTCAGGTAGGTAAGACCGCTATAGTCCTTATTCCCCTTCTTATCGATAGCATTGGGAGTCATCACAATCTGGTCGAACAGGTTCCAGGCACCATTGTAAGCAAGTGTACCGATACCTTGTTTAACAAGCACGTTGTACCATGGATTATACATATCTCCTGCCCCCACCTTGTTGACCTCCGACTTACAACTCAGTCCTTCGGTCATACTCTTGTTGGTGGGGTCGTCATTAAGGTCACCCATCACGAAGACCTTCCTGGTGGGATCCTCAAGCAGAAGGTTATCCTTGATGACACGCACCTGACGGGCGGCACTCTCACGATAGAAGGAAGTGCTGTATCTACTGGGCCAGTGGCAGACAATAATAGCAACGCGTTCATTGGCCAGGATGCCCTTCACCGTCAGGAAACCACGGGTCTTGAAAGTGCTGTCTTCGGGAAGTTCAGGCACATAGGGCGGCAGCTGCACATCCTCCACCGTAAACAACGAAGGATTGTAGAGCATAGCGCAGTCCACACCTCGTGTGTCAGGACCTTCGATATGCACAAACTTCATGCCACGGGCACGCAACGGCTCCTGATCAACAAGATCACTCAGCGCCTGTGCATTCTCCACCTCAGAAAGACCAATGACGGCACAGCCAACATTCGGAAGCATGTCTGTTCCCATATCGGCCAAGGCTCTTGCCATATTCTGAAGCTTATGCGTGTATTTCCGCGCATTCCAACGGTTACTACCAGTGGGAAGATACTCATAGTCGTTCTTGCCCTCATCATGACATGTATCAAACAGGTTCTCCTGATTATAGAAACCTATTCCATAAACAGAATATTTCTTCTGTGCCGAGACAACGGTCACGACACTGCAGAAAACAACGGCAAAAAGGATTCTCAGTCTATTCATAATTATGTTATTTTCTGCAAAGATACGAAAAAACGAGAGCAGAACAAAAGAATTCATTCTTTTTTTATGCCGAGTGCATTGTATTTTCGCGAATTTATTCGCAAAGATACGAAAATTATAAATAAGTGAGAAGGAAATAAACAAAATTATTTTCAGAACATGAAGATTTTTATATGACAAGAAAAATGTGGAAAAGATTTTGCACATACAAAAATATTGTTTATCTTTGTGGCAAATATCAAACAAGAATGCTTCTTATGAATAAAAAACTGAAACTATTCGTGATTGCTCTTTGCTACGTCCCGTTAGCTTTTGCGCAAACAGGACAGACAGAAGGGCAGAATGCCAACGAGACGAATGAGTCGGCATTCACTTTCACTGAGGCGCAGTTGGGAGAAGACGATGATATGTCGCAGAACGTGACCATCGTCTCCTCGAACAACAACATCTATGCCAGCGAGGTGGGATATCTGTTCTCGCCAGCCCGGTTCAGATACCGCGCATTCAACCAGAAGTACAACGACGTCTTTATCAATGGCGTGGCTGCAAACGACCTTGAAAGCGGACAGTTCCGTTTCTCTCTGGTGGGCGGCTTGAACCAGCAGACAAAGAACCAGGAGTTCTCGCTCCCCTTCGAGAGTAATAACTTCTCCATGTCGGGCATGGCTGGTTCAAACAACTACAACTTCCGTCCTTCACAGATGCCAGCGGGGCATAGAATCACGCTGAGCGGTGCCAACAGGAACTACACGCTGAGAGGCATGTACACCTACAACAGCGGACTGAACAACAAGGGATGGGCATACTCCGCCAACATCACTTACCGCTGGGCCGACCGTGGTTATGTAGAGGGAACGTTCTACAACTCACTGAGCTACTTCCTCGGCGTAGAGAAGGTGCTCGGCGACAACCACTCTATCTCGCTGGTTACCTGGGGTAACCCCACGGAAAGGGCTTCACAGGGAGCCTCAACAGACGAGATGTACTGGCTGGCTAACGATCGCTACTACAACCCCTATTGGGGCTACCAGAACGGGAAGAAGCGTAATTCGCGTGTGGTAAACGACTTTGCACCGACGGCGTTGATGACCTGGGACTGGGACATCGACCACGAGACACGTCTCACCACGACGCTGATGGGAAAGTACTCAATGTACCAGAGCACCAAGCTGAACTACAACAACAGCGACAACCCTCAGCCCGACTACTGGAAGCTGATGCCGAGCAGCTATTATAACGTGTTTGATGAGAACGATGTTTATAACCGCACTGAGCAGGATCTGGCCAACTGGACAACGGCTTATAGCTATCTGACAGGTAGAAAGGCGGATCGTCAGATCGACTTCGACCGACTGATCTATTCTAACCGTCAGGTAAGTGCGCAGGGTGGTGATGCCATGTATTTCATCCAGGCTAAGCACAATGATGTGCTCACCTTCGCGATGTCTTCATCACTGAGCACGAAGCTGAACACCAATACCAGTTTCAACATCGGCATGCAGTTCGGCTCGAACAACGCCCGTCATTACCAGACCATGGAAGACATGCTGGGCGCATCCATCTATCATAACATCAACACCTACGCCATCGGCAACTATGCTGATACAGACGACTGGGTACAATATGACTTGAACAAGCGCAACGCATCCATCAAGGAAGGTGATGTGTTTGGATATGACTATTATATTAAGGTGAACAAGGCCACGGCTTGGAGCAGTATCTCTACCAAGACTGGGAACTGGTTCCTGATGGCCGCAGCCAAGGTGAACGGAACAGGCATGCAGCGCGACGGTAAGATGCGCAACGGTATGGCTGCCGATAACTCCTACGGCAAGAGCGGCACAGCCAAGTTCCTCGACGGAGGTGCCAAGGCTGGTGCCACATGGAATGTGGGAAGAGGACATCTCCTGACCTTCGGTGCCGGCTATGAATGGAAGGCGCCGACCGCAGCCACTGCCTTTGCTGCTCCTGAGATCAACAACGACTTCGTGACGAACCTGAAGAACGAGCGCATCCTGAGTACGGAGCTGACCTACAGCTACCAGACCTCATGGGTGAAGCTGAACCTGAACGGTTATTACAGTCTGATAGACAATGCCTCTGAATGGCAGAACTTCTACTACGACGACATCAACTCGTTCTCATATGTATCACTGACCGATCAGCAGAAAGCTTACTACGGCGTTGAGCTAGGTGCCCGCATCAAGCTGACATCTGCTTTGGATGTACTGCTCGTGGGTACGATGAGCGAGGGCAAGAACATGAAAAACGCCAACGTTCGCTACATGAACTCCACATCGGGTGTTTATGTAGAGGATGTCTGCTACAACAAGAACCACCACGAGAACGGTACACCGCTCACGGTGGGAAGTGTAGGACTGAGCTACCACTCGGGCGGATGGTATATCGACGTGAATGCCAACTGGTACGACCGCATCTACCTCTCGAGTGCTCCTTGCTTCTACTACAAGAACTCCCTGGAAAACCGACAGAAGTACATCGGCGACATAATGGACAACGAAGGAAACTTCCTGCCGGGCGTGCTTGATCAGGCTAAGGGCCACGGCGGTTTGATGGTCGATGGCTCCATCGGTCGCAGCATCCGCATGAAGAAAGGACAGTTGAGCATCAACCTCTCTATCACCAACCTGCTGAACAACCAGAGCATCACTACCTGGGGTTATGAGCAGGGTCGTTCCGACTACTCCAGCAGCGGTAAGGAACGTGTGTATAAGTTCTCCAAGAACCCGAAGGTGTACTACGCATTCGGTACCAACGGTTTGCTGAATCTTGCGTATAAGTTCTAATCAACGACAACATAAACGACAAGCATTATGAAAGAGCTCAAATATATCATGATGGCACTGGTCTGCATCCTCATGACAGGATGTATGGACGGTGACTACGATGAGGTGGAACCGGCACAGCCTCCCTATGGAAACAACACCATTGTGGAGAGCAACCTGGTAACCATCGCGCAACTGAAGAATATGTACAAGACACAGCTGGCCACCGACTACCGCGATGGAAACAGCTTTGCCAAGGTAACCAAGAACCTGCAAATCAAGGGATATGTTACTGGTAATGACCTTACGGGTAATATCTATAATGAGATATGGATCCAGGACGAGACGGGAGCCATCAGCTTCTCTATCAGTCAGGGCGGTATCTGCGGCTATCTGCCGGTGGGTGCTGAGATCCTCGTGGAACTGAAAGGCCTCTCCATTGGTAACTACCGTATGCAGCCTGTTATCGGTACTCCTTACACCACCGTTCTTACCAGTGGTAGGAATGCGGGTAAGGAAGTGACCTACGTGAGCAGAATGAACCGTATGGAATGGATGAACCATTTCAAGATCACAGGCGGCAAGCGTATCATCGAGCCTGAAGTGTTTGCTGAAGGTAGTACCAAGACCACCTGGGATCTCGACAAGGATGCCGGTAAGTTGGGTACGCTGAAGAATGTGACCTTCAAGAACGGTTCCTATTATGATGCCTCTAAAGGACAGTCGGTAACTGTAAGATACAATGACAAGGCTGTCTATGCCTCTGGCTTCAACACGTCGTGGTACTTCAAGGAGCAGCCCACCACAGTGATGCTGTACAACAGTCCGTATTGCGATTTCGCCGGAAGAATCCTTCCGCAGAGCAAGGTGAACCTTACGGGTATCATGAAACGCTACGACAACAACTGGGAGATTATCCTGCGCTCACTTGACGATGTACAGGAAGTTCAATAACAATTGAAAATTGAAAGTTGAAAATTGAAAATTAAAATATACAGACATGAAAAAGATTATTAATTCAATGTTGATGCTGGCCATGGCGGCCATGACATTCGTGAGCTGTGAGGATGTGCCGGAGCCTTACTCCTGGCCAACACCTCCGGATACCGGAAACGAAGAAGAGGTAATAACCCCGCAAGGTAGCGGAACACTCGAAGACCCGTATAACGTGGCAGCAGCACAGGCACTTATCCAGACTTTGGGAGCCGATGTGCAGTCAGAGGAGATCTACGTCAAGGGCTTCATCTCTCAGATCGACGACATCTCACCGGTGCCCGAAACCACTTATGGTAATGCTACCTATTGGATTTCCGACCAGAAGGGATCAACAGCTGGTCAACTGGAAATCTACCGTGGTTACTCATTAGGTGGAGAGAAGTTCACCTCGAAGGATGAGATCAAGGAAGATGATGAGGTCATTGTATTTGGTAAGGTCGTGAACTTCCGCGGCAGCACACCTGAGTTCACCACGGGTAGCTCCATCTACTCGTTGAACGGACAGACCGCTGGCGATAAGCCTCAGAGCGAAACCATCGGTACCCTCGATGAACCCATTACCGTGTCCAAGGCAGTCGAGCTGATCAATGCCCTCGAAGAGGGTGGCTCAACGGAACAGGAAGCCTACATCAAGGGAAAGATTACCACCATCAAGACCAAGGATGAGGATATCTCGAAGTACAAGAACATCGACTACATCATCTCTGATGGAACCAACGAGCTGACAGTCTTCCGTGGCAAGAACCTGAACAACACCGACTTCACCGAGGCTGGTCAGATCAATGTAGGTGACGAGGTGGTTGTCATTGGTAAACTCACCAAGTTTTTGGACAAGAACGGAAAGATGATACCAGAGGTAGCTCAGGGCAACTATATCGTGAAGCTGACCAAGGGCGGTGGTGGCACACCTGATACAGGTGTCAAGACTGTAACAGTAGCTGAGTTCAACGCTGCTCCTGAAAGCAACGATGTATGGTATCAATTGACTGGTACCGTGAAGAACCTGAAGGATAATGACATATACGGAAACTTTGACCTTGAGGATGAAACAGGTTCGGTCTATGTATATGGTTTGCTTTCTGAGAAAGGCGGAGAGAAGAAGAAGTTCCAGGAACTAGCTGCAGCCAAGGGTATCAAGGAAGGAAGTAAAATAACCATCATTGGTACACGCGGTTCATACAATGGCAAAATTGAGGTGATGAACGCCTACTTCGTTAGTATTGACGATGGTAATGGTGGTGGCACACCTGGCGGTGATGAGAGCGGCACCTTAGCCAAGCCGTTCACACCAGCTGAGGCCAACGCCTTTGTATCTCAGATGGAAGCTGGGGTAAACTCCGACAAGGACTACTACATCAAGGGAAAGATTATCGAGATTACGGATAAGAACCAGTTTGGAACGCAGTATGGTAACTGTACTTTCTACATTTCCGACGACGGTACAGATAAGGCGGATAAGTTCTATATCTACCGCACACTCTACCTTGGTAATGTGAAGTACAGCGACGATTCATGGGTAAAGCCCAAGGCTGGCGATGAGGTCATCATCTGCGGTAAGGTAGTGAACTACCAAGGCAACACCCCCGAAACCGCTCAGAACCTGAGCTACATCTACTCGCTGAACGGCAACACCAGCAGTAGCAAAAGGCGTAAATAGTAACCTCTATTTTCCTACAAGCCTAGTAGGAGATTCCTATCAGCCTTATAACCTATAGAAATCAGCCTTATAACCTATAGAAATCAGCCTAGTTAGAGGGCGTTATAAGGCTTGTAGGAATTTGAAGGTAAACAGACGTCGTGAAGACATGAAGAATGTGAATAAAAGATTGCTCCGCTAATACACCTAATTGACTTATGATCAATAGGTTGTTGGCGGAGCAATTTATTAACACACACCTTAAATTCCTCCGCCCCTATTCTTTTGGTAATCATGTAAGCAGTAACCTTAATTATTGTTAAACTTTTCGGCTTTCATGCAAGATTCCAAAGTTACTGAGTTTATCTTAAAAACAAATTATTGGAATATGAAACAACTTAAAAGTATTATCATGGCAATGATGGCTGTATGTGTGTTTACGGCCTGCTCCAGTAGCGACGACATTATGGGTAATAATAACCCAACTGACCTCTATGCTATCATCAAACCAGAAGGGGCACAACTGATAGACATTACTCCCAGTGACTATGTGCTAACCCTCGACAATATTCTAGCTGTCAATCCGGTGACAGGAGAATTCATGTTAAAAGGTACAGAGCGGATTGATTCAAAAGCCTTTCCCATACCAGAACAGTATGTCATCCTGTTCTATTCAAACGGCAGTTTTCTTTTCGATGCTAAGCTGAATAGTACGATCTCCAGCTATCTCCCCAGTGGACTGACATTCTGCCATTTCCTAACAGACAAGAACGGTTTGGCAAGATATGACCTTGGAGCAACCCATATTGTCAGTGCTGATGGAAAGGTAATAGAGGGTAATCCTTCAGACCAGCAGGCACAAGGAATGCAGCGCATGTACCAGATACTACAAAAGGCTGGAAAGGTCAGGAGTAGCATCGATTATGACTTTCAGTTTAAATGATCATGAAGACAACACAACATTAGATCATTTGAACACTTCTCTCTACGAAAAAGCAAAGAGAGAGGATTATTCCTCTCTCTCATTTATAGATTGCTAATCTCTTCAACGGACAAGCCTGTGTTTCTTGCAATCACATTGACAGGAATACCATCGTTCTTGAGACTACGGGCTATGGCAAGTCGTTCTTCCTCGCGACCTTTCTTCTCGCCTTCCTTGATTCCTTCCTGCTTCTGACCTTCCATTACAGCAATGGTATCACGGAAATGCTTCAGGGCACGGTCATACTTGATGCGCTCCTCACGTGTCCATGAGGCGACATCACAGGTCTCAATCAGCTTCTTGAAGACCTTGTCCTTGATTTCAAAAGGATATCTGTTCAGCTTCTCCATATTCTTAAGTACATATAACGGCTGTTTCGTCTGCATGTCCAATAGCGCAATATCCGTTCTGAACTTCTCAGATATACCCTCCTGCTGAAAATTCAGGAACGAGATACAGTACACCGCCTTCACGTCGAAGTTCCACAAACTGCCCCTCTCACCCTGTCTTGCAACCGACTGCGCTGCGTAGTAGATCGAACGGCTCTTGAAGTAGGGCTGCGACTTGTTCTGCATCTCCACGATGATCTTCTCGCCGCTGTCCGTCTCGCAGTACACATCGTATATCAGCGAGCGGTCGTCCTTGAACTCACCCAACTGCTCCTTATCCAGGAACGTCACATTGTTAATCACTCTCTCCCCTTTCAGCAAGCTGTTCAGGAAGTCTATCAGCAGGTCCTTGTTGATCTCCTGCCCAAAGATTTTTTTGAATCCGACATCAGTAAACGGATTGATGTATTTACTCATAGCATGAGAAATAATAGTTTAACAATAAATTTGTCGATGACAATGTTGCGGTTAAGCGAGGGCAATGATGCTAGTATCAATGCCGAGCGTAAGCAACATCGCACGCTTCTGTGTGCAAAGATAC
>OMXE01000021.1 GCA_900314935.1 uncultured Prevotella sp. | reverse complement strand
CAAAAGTCATCTTACTAATGGGCATCATGCTAAGTGATTGAATACAAACAGTTAATAAACAATAAATATTTTCCAATTATTTGGAAAGCAACATAGAAGTTACGAATAAACGGGCGAATAACCAAAAGAAAAATGCTTTTTCTTTCTTTGACAAATATATTGTTACTCAGAATTATTAGCTGTCGGATTATTTTTTCTTTTTATCAGAAAGATACATTCCCGCAAGGATGAGGATGGTGCCAAGCAGGAACCAGATGGTAATCTGTTCGTGAAGCAGCCACCAAGCAAACAGGATGGTGGTGATGGGATTGAAATACACCCAGTTAGTAGCTACCACTGCCCCCAGCTTACTGATCACCCAGTTCCAGGTCAGGAAACAGAGCAAGGAGGCGACCACTGCCAGGAAGAGCAGGTTGAGGAAAATAGTAAAATTGAAGGATTGAAAAATTGAAAAATTGAAGATGCTGGCTTCTTCCGGTCTTACAATATAATAAGGTATAATGGTGATGATTCCGTAGAAGAACACCTTACGGGTGATAAAGAGCGTGGAATATTCTTCCAAGGCCTTCTTCATCAACAAGGAATAGACAGCCCAGCAAAGACAGGCGCCGAAAGCCAGTATGTCGCCTAAGGGCGAGAGGTGGAGTACGAAATGACCGTTTAGGACAACCACTGCCATTCCCAGGCAGGCAATGACCGACCCTAATGCCTGCACCTTTGTGATATGCTCTGACTGTCGGTAAACAACGGCAAACAGGAGCATGGCGAACAAAGGACAGGAGCAGACAATCAGTGAAGTGTTCGTGGCTGTGGTATAGAGCATTGCTGCATTCTCCGTAAGGAAATACAACGATCCGCCTGTAATACCTAATGCCACCATCAGCAATTCATCCTTCCACGATGAACAAAGCCATTGGTGCTGTCTGCTCGTTGAGTACGCAAGCAGCAGCACATAGGCAATGATAAAACGAAGGGTAAATATCTGCGCAGGCGACAATCCTGCCTGCAGCAGTAACTTCGTAAATACAAAAGTGCTTCCCCAGACAGCCACTGTCAGGAAAGCAACTATGTGAGGGATAAGATGACTGCGGGAAGTCATAAATCAAACGCCGAAGAGCATTTAAGGATTATACATATCCTTGCAGTAGAAGGCATAGATATCATCCAACATACGCTTCGCCTCCACGGCCGGACTATCAGGATCTAACTCTATAGCCTTGATATAGCAGTTGATGGCCTCGTGCCACTGTCCCTGCTTCCTTGCTGCATTGCCCTGCTGATAATATTCCTCTGCTGTCATTTCAATAATACTCCTTCTTTCCTGCAGCGAGGGTATTCTTCATCAGCGAGCAGATCGTCATGGGTCCTACCCCACCAGGAACGGGAGTGATAAAGGAGCACTTCGGAGCCACCTCGTCGAACTTCACGTCACCGTTCAGACGGAACCCGCTCTTACGGGTTGCATCAGGAACGCGGGTCGTACCCACATCCACAATCACAGCACCCTCCTTCACCATGTCGGCCGTCACGAAGTCAGGCTGACCGATAGCAGCAATGATGATATCAGCCTCGCGGCACTCTTCCTTCAGTGTCTTTGAATGAGAATGGCATACGGTCACGGTAGCGTCACCATACTGCTTCTGCATCATCAGCTGTGCCATGGGCTTGCCCACGATATTCGAGCGTCCAAGGATTACGCATTTCTTTCCGCTTGTCTCGATATTATATCTTTTCAGCAGGGTGATGATACCCAGCGGAGTGGCAGAGATGAAACACGGCAGACCGATGGCCATGCGTCCTACATTGATGGGATGGAAGCCATCCACATCCTTACGGTAGTCGATAGCCTCGATGATCTTCTGCTCATCGATATGCTTCGGCAAAGGCAGCTGCACGATGAAACCATCCACGTCGCCATTGCTGTTCAGACGATCCACGCAAGTCAGCAGTTCCTCTTCCGTCACATCCTCCTCATAGCGGATCAGCGTAGATTTGAAGCCACAGGCCTCGCAAGCCAACACCTTGTTCTTTACATATGTTTCAGAGCCACCATCATGACCCACCAACACTGCGGCCAGATGCGGCTGTTTACCACCCTTAGCTACAATCTCTTTCACTTCCTCGGCAATCTCAGCCTTGATGGCTGCCGCCGTTGCCTTCCCGTCAATCAGTTGCATATCTGGATTTTGAACTTTGAACTTTACATTGGCATTCCGCCCTTCATATTCTTCATGGCGCCCATCATGTTGCGCATACCGCCGCCCGTCACCATCTTCATCATCTTACGGGTCTGGTCGAACTGCTTGATGAGGCGGTTCACCTCCTGGATATTCGTACCTGAGCCCTTGGCAATGCGCATTCTACGGCTCTGGTTGAGGATTTCAGGATTTGAGCGCTCCTTGGGTGTCATACTCTGGATGATGGCCTCGATACCCTTGAACGCATTATCATCAATATCGATATCCTTCAGCTGCTTACCCACTCCAGGAATCATGGCTGCCAGATCCTTCAGGTTACCCATCTTCTTGATCTGGTTGATCTGTCCGAGGAAGTCGTTGAAGTCGAACTTGTTCTTGGCAATCTTCTTCTGCAGTCGTCGTGCCTCCTCCTCGTCATACTGCTCCTGGGCACGTTCAACAAGCGAAACCACGTCACCCATACCAAGAATTCGGTCGGCCATACGACTCGGATGGAAGGCGTCGATAGCTTCCATCTTCTCGCCTGTACCGATGAACTTGATGGGCTTGGTAACCACCGTGCGGATACTCAGGGCCGCACCACCGCGGGTATCACCGTCTAACTTGGTCAGCACCACGCCGTCGAAATCCAGACGGTCGTTGAACTCCTTAGCCGTGTTTACCGCATCCTGACCCGTCATGGAGTCAACCACGAACAAGGTCTCATTGGGATTCACCGCCTCTTTCAGGGCAGCGATCTCGTTCATCATCTCCTCGTCAACGGCCAGACGACCGGCGGTATCGATGATGACCACGTCGTTCCCCTTGGCTTTGGCCTCGCGGATAGCGTTATTGGCAATCTCCACCACGTTCTTGTTCCCATCCTCGCTATAGACGGGAACCTCCACCGAGGCGGCCACCACCTTCAGCTGTTCGATGGCAGCAGGACGATAGACGTCGCAGGCCACCAGCAACGGGTTCTTGTGTTGCTTCTTCTTGAGCATGTTGGCCAGTTTACCGCTGAAGGTTGTCTTACCGGAACCCTGCAGACCCGACATCAGGATGATGGAAGGACGACCGTCGAGATTCAGTCCTACCGTCTCGCCACCCATCAGTTCTGCCAGCTCATCATGCACAATCTTCACCATCAGCTGTCCTGGCTTCACGGCGGTAAGCACGTTCATACCCAGGGCCTTCTGCTTCACGGTGTCGGTGAATGTCTTGGCCACTTTATAGTTCACGTCGGCATCCAGCAATGCGCGGCGCACATCCTTCAAAGTCTCAGCGACATTAATCTCAGTGATTTTACCTTCGCCTTTCAAGATCTTGAACGACCGTTCAAGTCTGTCACTTAGATTCTCAAACATATCTAATTATCTTTATTTCTGTTTTGAAGGTGCAAAATTACTGATTTTCATAGAAACAAAAGAATATTTCTCAAAGAATTAGATTATTTTATTGAAGTTTCGCAAGTTCTACTTGCTTACAATTGTGGAGTGTGGAGTGTGGAGTGTGGAGTGAGAATAGTACTGAGATACAAGATTTATATACAAAGTCACTCATTTCTGAGAGCATATCTCACTCCACACTCCTCACTCCACACTCCACAAATCATTCCTCACTCCACACTCCACGAATTAAGATCCCAGCTCAGCGTCGCTCATGTTCAAACGCGGTCCGCCATTCATGTCACCCGTCTGAAGACCCTTCTTCAACCAGCGCATACGCTGAGAAGAGGTACCGTGGGTGAACGACTCCGGCTGACTGTAGCCCTGTGCTTTCTCCTGGAGATAGTTATCACCGATTACCTGTGCACAACGGATAGCCTCTTCGATGTCACCATCCTCCAGCGAACCGAACTTCTGGTCATCATAGTGAGCCCACACGCCAGCATAGTAGTCGGCCAGCAGCTCCAATCGTACACTGATCTTATTGGCATTCACCTTGTTGGTTCTGTTCATGGCCGAATGAGCCGTTCCCAATGTACCCAACAGGTTCTCCACATGGTGTCCCACCTCATGGGCAATCACATAAGCATAAGCAAAGTCACCATCAGCACCCAGCGATTTCTTCATCGTGGTGAAGAACGAGAGGTCGATATACAAGCACTGGTCGCCTGAGCAATAGAACGGTCCTACCTGTGCTGAACCAGCACCGCAAGCAGTCTGCACACGACCTGTGTAGAGCACCATCTTCGGTGGCGTGTAG
This sequence comes from uncultured Prevotella sp., assembly GCA_900314935.1. Classification (GTDB taxonomy): domain Bacteria; phylum Bacteroidota; class Bacteroidia; order Bacteroidales; family Bacteroidaceae; genus Prevotella. Next base: position 55,948 of record OMXE01000021.1, on the reverse strand, counting down.
GTCTTGCCCATTTGTCTGAACACCTCCGTCCACACATCCTCTGTACCTGCAAGGATCTGACTGGAGAACTTGGCCAGTTCCTGCTCTTCCTGTGTGAACTCGCGCTGTCCTTCCTGTGTCGTCACATTCTGACTCTGACTCATCTGGGAACTTACAACGTTACCAATCACGTCACCCAGATTACCACCTGACATAAAGGTGATAAGAGCAATCATTACGATACCACCTAATCCTAAACCTGCTGCTTTACCAACAGTCATACCGCGGCGGTCATCTACATTGCTACTTTCTCTTCTTCCGTCTAATCTCATATTGTTTCGATTTTAATTTAGGTTCTTTCTTTTCTCCCCTCCTTATGGAGGGGCTGGGGGTGGCTTCTCCCTTTTCAGCAGACAAAAATAACGGAAAAGTTTGAGACTACAAAACTTTTATTGGATTTCTTTTGTTTTTTTCTTTTTTTTATTTTGTATTTCTCTCACTTATCTGTATCTTTGCTCCCAAAACTGAGAAAGATGAAGAAACTATTAGTAGCTGTAATCATTATTGGCATTGCCATTCTTATGGCCCTTACCGTACCCGACAAGAAGGCGCACAAGGAGGCCATGATGAAGGCCGTAAAGGAATATGTGGATGAAGAAGCTGAGGAGCGCGGTATTGCCGACAACGGAATCACGCGCTTTGGCAAGAACGTGGTGAACAAAGCCATTGAAGGTACTTTGGGCACCATGCTCAAAGTGAACAACTACTACCTGTTCAACACCACCCATGTAAAGTTCAAGGGCAAGGATCAGTTGCTTTCCATTGGTATGTTCGGCCAGGTCATCACATTCAACAAGGAAATGCTTCGCGAAGCCATCGAGAACGCAGCAGTAGCCAAGAAGGAGGCTAAGGCTGAGAAGAAAGAGCTGAAAGCCAAGGCTAAGGCCGAAAAGAAACGTTTGAAGGAAGAGCGCAAGAAGCAGAAGAAATTGGAAAAGGAAGCCAGGAAGAGAGCAAGACAAGAAGCTAAGAAGAAACAAGAAAATAAGAAATAGAATAGAGAATCCAGACCTCTCACATCTTAAAGCGAAGCGAATCTAAAGAACAATATCATGAACATTGAACAGTATGATCCTGCCGTGGCTCAACAGCAGAGTCAGGCACCCGTAAGTAACGAGGGTGGCAACAAGAAAGGTAGTTCGCGCAAATGGTGGATTACCCTGATTCTGATTGCCGTTGTCATCCTTTTTGCCGTAACCACACCCGACAAGTATGCGCACAAGGAAGCTATCAATACCGAAGTGAGCTCGGCCGTCACCAGTTCTCTGGTTGGCAAGGTGGGCAGCTGGGCTGTCTTGGGCAACATCGTTGTGTCGAAGATTGTGGATCTGACGCTCGATAGTAATATCGACGTGGACAACTACCTGGTGTTCAGTCTGTCAAAGGCTGAACTGGAGGGAAAGAAACGTGTGCTCTCCGTGGGCGCCCTCAACCATGTATGGGTACTCTTTGAGAAGCGCGACCTGGAAGGACTCATCGATACAGAGGTGAATACCCTGTGGCAGAACCTCGTGGGAAGCATCCCCGGATTCAGTAGAGAGGAAGCCAGGACATCTGATGTTGCCGTTGAGAAAGCGGATGAGTCGCAGACTACTGCCCCACTCGACAGCAATACTACTGTTCGCAAGAGTGCCAACGACATCATCGACAATGCCATTGAGGATGTTTCTTCTGAGGTGGAGAAAGCATTGGAAAGAGGTGTTTCCAAGGCCATCGATGGTATTCTGAAGGATTTGTTAGGAACAGGAACAGGAAGCGGTCAATAACCTTAAGGCATTTCCCGTTTCTCCACATTCACTTGAATGCTGAAACTGGGAGAGAAATTATATCTTACCGCTGCCCCGATACGGTCGCCAATGTTGCTCATGCCGTAGAGGGGTAGCGGTATTCTTTTGCTCACCAACGACTTCTGTCCGTACAGGTATCCTTCCCAATGTTCATCAAAGCGGTAGCTCAGCACGGCATTGAGTCCACCGTCACGATAGGTGTCGTGTGCCCACGAAACCTGCTCCATGTAGCCACCCACGGCAATGGACAGTTTCTTGGTAATAGGCGTGGCATACATCATCGAGAGGTCTTGCGTGAACCCCGCCCCATGATAAGCGTTTTTCCCGAACTGCGTAAACACACTGGCCCCCAGACTCATGTTCAGTCCTTCGTGCAGGTTCCACGATGGATAGCCGCCCCATAGATACGGGTACATACTTATATAAGGCATCTGTCCGAAACGGGTCAGCACGGGAAGATGGAGAGAATCGGTCATCCATGTATCACTCAGCTGGAATGCAGGTTGCACCTCGTTGGGCACCACCGCCACCGAGTCGATCACCTCCTGTCCTTGCATCCTGAGCATGGTGAGAAGGGCGAACAGTATCAAACAGAATCTTCTCATATCATCTGATTTCGATGCAAAGATACAATTAAGAGAGAGAAATACCAAAGAAAAGCTTGTTTTTCTTTGGATTTCCAAGCGAAAGTACCTTCGGCGAAGTTTCTTTGTATTCCCATGTTGGGAACATTTTATTCCCACGTTGGGAACATTTTATTCCCATGCTGGGAACATTGTATTCCCACGTTGGGAACAAATAGTTTGATGACAGTATTCTTTCACCCCGCCCCCCTTGCCAGGACCCCGCCCCTTAGAGGGGTGGGGAGTCGAAAGAGCCAACGATACTTCGGGGGTGCGGAGGCGCGGGGGTGCGGAGGCGCGGGGGTGCGGAGGCGCAGGGGTGCGAGAACAGTATTATGATCCAGCATCTTAGTGGTAACCAGCTCCCCTCCCATCGCAGGGGAGGGGTGGCGAAGCTGGGGTGGGGTTATAAAATTTGCGTTTTTTCAAAGACCTAACAGTTTCACGGCAAAAATCCCCTAAGCAAAGACGTTTCACGATTTTCAAACCTAACCTAACACCTAACATAAACCTAACCAAAGACCTAACATTCTCCGTTTTCGTTATAACGATATCCCGTTATAACGACCTTTCCCCTCTAATAGAGGGGTTCTTCGCAAAGCGAAGCGCCAGAACTGATCGAGGGGATAACTCCCCGAGGTGGCCCCCAATGTTAGGTTTATGTTAGGTGTGATGTTAGGTTTATGTTAGGTTTATGTTAGGTCTTTGAGGTTCCATTTTCCTCCTAAGTTGCTCGATATAAAGCAATTAAACTTTTACAATGTTAGGTATTGAGGAAAAAGAGAAAATTCTAAAATTCGCCGGCTATAAAAATCCATCTACTTTTTCTTTGTTTTGTGCTCGCTTAATCGTACTTTGGCTACGCCGAAGATACTTCCACTCGGAAATAAAAATAAATCCATATTTATTTTGTATTTCTCTCGTTTAATCGTATCTTTGCAGGGACAAACTTATTGTTTCACTTTATTTCTCATGCTATGAGTAAATACATTAATCCGTTTACTGATGTCGGATTCAAAAAAATCTTTGGGCAGGAAATCAATAAAGACCTGCTGATAGACTTCCTGAACAGTCTACTGCAAGGGGAGCGAGTGATAAACGACGTGAAGTTCCTGGATAAGGAACAGCTGAGTGAGTTCAAGGACGACCGTTCGCTGATATACGATGTGTATTGCGAATCGGAGGGTGGCGAAAAGATCATCGTAGAGATGCAGAACCGCTCTCAGCCCTACTACAAGAACCGTTCCATCTATTACGCTGCAGAGTCGATAGCGCGTCAGGGCGAGCGTGGTACGGAGTGGATGTTCGACGTGAAGGCTGTTTACTGCGTCTCGTTTCTGAATTTCCGTCAGGCGGGCATCTCGGACGAGTTCCGCACGGATGTGGCGCTGATGAACATGCAGTCAAAGGAGCTGTTTTCCGACAAGATCCGACTGATCTACCTTCAGCTGCCACTGTTCACGAAGACGGTTAGTGAGTGTGAGAATCATTTTGAACGCTGGATATACGTATTGAAGAATATGGAGAAACTGGACAGATATCCTTTCGAGATCAAGGACAAGGTCTTCAAGAAGTTGATCGAGACCTGTGAGGTTTCCTCGTGGACACGTGAGGAGCGTATCAAGTATGACCATGCCTTGAAACAGTTCCGCGATACCCTGGCTGTGATGGAAGGACAGAAACAGGAAGGACGTGAACAAGGTATTGAGCAAGGACGTGCTGAAGAAAAGCTTACTATTGCCCGCAACATGAAGGAGAAGGATATGGATGCTAATCTAATTGCTGAAGTAACCGGCCTTTCTCTGGAGGAAATAGCGGAATTGTAATCAAGTTATTTATGTAATAAATAAGGGGCGACATCTATGTGTGATGCTGCCCCTCATTGTATGCGTATATAAATGTTTAATGATAAATATTTAATGTTTAATGTACAACGGCTCTGCCGTTGTGAATATAAATTCCCTTCTTCGTAGGCTGCCCACTCAGTTTCCTACCATCTATCGTGTACCACGATTCACTTGCATTGTCAATTGTCAATTGTCCATTGTCCATTGCATTGATGTCAGTGGAGATGGCATACCCCATGGGAACAATCAGTATAGGACCATCGTAAATAGAGCCGTTGTAATACATCATCTCCTCCGATTCATTGTAGGATAAAAGGTCTGGGTTGATACCAATATCTGGATCCTGGTATTCACTGTTTATCAAATCAAACTCTCGTGCACCTTCGACAGGAGAGTTCTGAGACGATCCCGGATCAGCTACCAGTCTTGAGTTACGAACGTAGACGAAGGTATTGTAGCCACAATAAACGGGATACCTGGCTTCCACATAGACATCAGCGTTCAGTAAGTTCAGATCCTTGAAATCTTCAAGATAAATGCCCTTGTCGTATGCTTTGATGCCAAGACGGCTGCCGCTGATGGTGGTGTTACCATACAATGCCAGTCCGTAACCCTCACTGTTGACAGCATCAATACTGTTGTTCGTTCCTTTGCAGACAATCTTGAAATCAGGCATACCCTCAAAATCGGGAAGACCATTGCTGATGCCGTCATCATAGCCATGAGCTGCAATTTGAGCATTGTTCAGCGTCAGCGTATGGGTATCAGGATCGAACGTTGCCGTTCCTGAAGAGACGCCGATATAGTTTTTGTTTACAGTTGTTATCCTCGTGCCTGCTACCCACAATCGGTATCTCACAGGTGTCGAATTCGGTTCAATGAGCAGTTTCCCGCGATAGATCTCCGTGCCAAGTTCCAATCTACGATAAGGGGTATTGTATATGTAATTGTCCGTCTCCGCATATTTCCATGCACCGCCAGGATCGGAAAAATGACTGTTCTGCAAGGTAAAGAGTGCCAAACAGTCGACAGTTTTAAAAGTACTGGGGTTCCGCGAATTAAGCTCTACATAAGATCCGTTGATTCTCATACCGGAGCCGTCGCCTATTCCCAATACGGGCTCTTTATAAGCATCAACGATGAGTTTGTTTACCTTGCATACCAGTTCCTGGTTATCTATACATATGCCTTTCTCAGTAGTGCTTTTGAGGGTGAGCGTTCCATTGCCCACGATGGTTGTATTTCCGCTGATGATAAGTGCAACATCCTGGGAAGTTAACTGACAGTTTCCTATCACCTCAATTGTTAAATCCCCGACGGCTCGTCCATAATAATAGGGGTTCTCGTTCATGATGGCATGGTTACCCTGACCTGTTGAGTTGATAACGGCATTGTTAAGCGTCAGTATCTTCATATCGGGATTGTAAGACACCTTCCCATCGCCAAGCACATTATTCATATTCTTTGCCGTTACCTGTGTTCCCCCAACAAAGAGATCGTATGACTCATTACCCAATTCTGGGAAGGTGTAGCTGATATAAACACGCTCTACGGAATCACCCTGATCAGCGTCATAATAACTTGATAATTTTATATATTCAACAGGCTGACCATTAATCGTTGCTGTTAATTCACTTTCGTGATCAATTCTGCCCCCTTCAGTAGGCGCCAGGTACATAATAACCCGATAAACGCCAAATCGTTGGAATTTATGACCTTCATGTAATATTGAGAAAGTTCCATCATCATGAAGATAATCCCATTCTATTTTAGTTACTTCGTAACCGGATCCATTAACCTGAGGAGTGAATGAAACAGTTTCACCGATTGAAGGTGCTGGTACAGTTACGCTGAATTCATTATATACAGATACGCGTTTAATTGTGGCATCTGCGGCCCAAGGGTGACTACCCATTGCTCCATTTATTACTATACCCGATACTATATAGTAATAATTTGGTGATTCCACTTCACATCTTTTAAAAATGACTTGGGTTCCACTAGTTGACTTCCATGCTTCACCTGAAGCAGTAGTAATGGAAACCTCACAATTATCCATGGTAATATCGCTGAAATACCTATCTGATTTAATACCTGTTCCTTGATAAACATTAATCAACAAAGTAATATCTTTGATTGTAAGGCTGGTGTTACCATAAGAGCGAATACCATAGGGCTCACTACCTAGGGATTGGTTCCCTACAAATTGAGAGGCTAATTCTAAAGTGCCGTTTCCATAAATCATATGCTGCCCTTCACCCCAAAAAAGAATAATATCCCATACTGTGCCCCATACTTTACAATACCCTTGGACACAAATATTCAAGGTTGGGTTTATGTCGCCATCAATCTCAATAACCGCGGAACCTGAGTCAAAACAAGAAATGGCCCCATCCGTAAGATAAAGGACATTCTGATTGGGATCGTAGTTCCATGCCTTATTCTGACTTGGTGACAGATAGTTGTCTGATGTGATGGGGACACCAGCAATTGAGAAGCCATAATAAGTTGCTGCTTTTCCTGTTGCAACAGTCAACAGAAAGAACAAGAAGGTTAGTAATCTAAGTTTTGTTTTCATGATTCAAATACTTTTGCTGCAAAGATACAACAATAATCATCAAGTTCCAAATTTGGGGGTGCCGTACCTCGTAAAAATCTGTTAAGAAACAGGAACATATTGTTAAAAAACACTGAATGACGTTCTCACTACCAGAGAATGACGTTCCCGCTATCAGAGAATGACGCTCTCACTCACAGCAAGCTGGGTCGTTCAAGATGAAAGAGACGAAGACAAATCAAGGCGAACGCGAACGAACGAACAGTTTTTTCCTTCGTAAAAAACCGCCCTTAGAATTTATACTATTATATATAATAATATAAATTTTAGACACCATTCTTTGTAAGCGAACACCAACTGTTCGTTCGTTCGTTCGCCTACGTTCAAGGCATTGTGTCTGACGTTAGGTCTTTGGTTAGGTTTATGTTAGGTTTATGTTAGGTCTTTGAGGTTCCATTTTACTCCTAAGTTGCTCGATATAAAGCAATTAGACTTTTACAATGTTAGGTATTGAGAAAACCTATGGTTTTACTTTCTAAAACCATAGGTATATATGACAACATTACGCTTGATTACAATCTGTTCTTTTCCGCATTACCAGCACCTGTTCCTTTATATTTCGACGGGGTGACGTTAAAGCGGTAGCGTATCGAGAGTTGGATGCTACGGGAATCGTTGTCTTCCATCTTACGGAACATCATCCTATTGCTGTAAAGCATTACATGGTTGATGCCGCCATTGAAGAGGTCGTTGCCTGTCAGTTTGACATTGAGTCGGCGCAGGAAGAAGTCCTTGCTGATACTGAGCGAGAGCATTGGATTGGTACTGTCAACATAGATGTTTGAACCTGTGTTGCCATGGGTGTGCATATTGAAGTCGGCCTGCAACAGCCAGTCGTGAGGTAATGCCACGATGTTGCCCAGTTGCAGGGTCAGCATCGGATGGCAGAAACTTTTCTCCTGACCATTAAACATAGACTTGAGCCAGGGCTTCATCAACGACACGTTGTATTGCGGAGTCCATGTTATCCCGTTACCTAATTTGACATTCTTCTGTGCACCCAAAGTAATAGTAAGCCAGTCGGCATAATCGTAATTCAAGTAAGTCACGAAATTCACCTTTGAGTCATCTTCAAGACCGCCCGCCGTATAGAGAATAGGGTCAACACAATGGGAGTAGTTGGTCATTAGATAGAGCCACTTCCACATCACCATCGCGTTTAAGTTGTGGTATTTAACGGGTTTCAGATAGGGATTACCCGTCTGCTGATTCAAGCGATTCTCGTAGGTGACATCACTACTCAACTGCCAATATGAAGGGCGTGTTATTCGTTTCGCATAACTAAAAGATAGTTGTAGATTCTTGACTGATGTAGAAACAGAAAGGGACGGAAACAGGTCGTTATATATACGGCATTGTTCATCACGGCGAACATCACTTACGAAGTACTCTGACTCCACATGCTCGTAACGCAGACCTGTGGACAGTTGGAAGCGTCCTATACGTTGGCGTAGTTCCATGAAGGGTGCAATATTGCTTTCGTGTTGTTCGTTATTGCTGTTGGCAATGTATCCCTCTTGATTATCAAATCTGCTTTTCCATCGCGTATTGGTATATTCCTCACCTATCTCTATCTGTCCTTTCCACAGCGGATGGGAAACGAATAGTTTCTCAGCAAACAGATTACTACGCGTCAAACTCTCTGTATTCACATCGCGGTCTTCGTACTCAGTACTGAGTTCCTGCTGTTGATTGCAACTCTGCTGTCTGCGGGAAGTGTAATCGGCGTTGAAGTCGATAGTAAGTTGTCCCACTTTGCCTGTGTAATAAAGATTAACCTGATGAATGGGGGTGTTCTTGTCGCGTCTGACACTGCTGTTTTGCAAATGGTCGTATGCCACTATACTCACTGCGGGTCTTTACGTAGTCATACGTATTCTGGTAGAATCCACCGAAAGAGTGATTATCATTGATTTGGTAGTTGAAACCGAATCGTCCTTCAAGGAAAGGATTGCGAACATTATTCTTCTGCTTATTGTTAATCACCCACAGCGTATCGGCAAAGATGGTCTGTTCGAACTCGCCCTGACTCTTTCTTCTGTTATATGCCCCAAAAAGGTTGGCGAAGAGTTCCATACCACCCGCGCGATAGGTCAGGTTGATGCGCTCGTTATTGGCATAACCACGTCCACTGCGTGACCACGATGACAATTCCACACCCAATCCTTCGCCTGCCGCTCGTTTGGTGCGGATAATGATGACCGCATTGACGGATGCATCGTAGCGGGCACCGGGATTCTGAATGACTTCTACGTTCTTGATATTATCCGACTGGATATTCCGCAGTTCATTCAGGTCGTTCAGTTTGCGGTTATTCAGGTAAATCAGCGGTGCTCCTTTTCCAAGAATCTCATAGCCATCGCCTTTCTTGGATATGGTAGGTACACGCGAAAGCACATCTTCGGCTGTTCCAAGTCGTTCCATGACCGTCCCCTCCACATTCATAACCATTACATTTCCTTGTAGCTGTACCTTCGGGCGCTCGCCAGTAACAACAACACCTTTAATGGTTTGCGTCTCTGGCTTAATCTGAACAACTCCCATCTGTTCATTGCTGCACAAGCGATAGATGGTCTTGTAGCCTACATAGGAGATGCGAACCAATACCGTAGGTACATCGTAGGGGATAACAAAAACGCCAGCCTCATTGCTCACACCACCACCGATAACAGTTGAGTCAGATGGATGAAGCAGGTAAACATTGGCATAAGGCACGGGCTGGCGATTCTCATCAATGACACTTCCTGTGAGATGACGTGCAGTCTTATGGGTGCATTCCACATAGATGTCTTTCTTCCCTCGCTGAACAATACGGATAGGATAGAAGCCAATGATCTGCATAATGGCATCGGGAACGGATTTGCGCTTGATGTGGGTAGAAACGCGGAAATTCTCCAGTTCGTTGTATAGGAAGCTGATGGTGTAATCTCGTGACAGCTCATTGAGGTCACGCAAAGCCTCAGACATAGAGACGTTATCATAGTTGCGTGTAATCATCTGACCCTGAACGTTGATGAAACAGCACAGGGCGATAAGGATTATCATGAAATGCTTCATCATCTCACCATTAGTTTATCGTTCTCAACAGTCATATTGACATGCTCGAACATATTCAACTTCTCGATCACTTCCTGAAGGTTGTCTTCTTGTTTCCACACGAAATAGAAACGCAACTGCTTAGTCTGTTCGTTCTGCAAGTACATATCAAGGTGGTGATAGGCTGCAATATCCTTGGCGATGCTATCCAGCGTAACATTATCGAAAACAATAGTCTCTGCCTTGACGATGGTATCGCTCTTGAAGGTGTCAGTCGGCAAAGCTGGCTGATATTTATCTGTAATTGGTGTCTCCTGAGTCAGGACTTTTGTCTCTACCCCAACAGCATTACGTACAAGGTGGACGGCTGCAATGGTCATACCTGAAATCATCAGGACACCTATAAACACTGCTGCCACACGAAGCCAGCGACGACTGGAAGAAGTTGATAATCGCTTCCACTCAACATCGATGGTATCATCGTCAATCTCCTTTTGAGTATCGAATACACGTTGGGTCTTTGCCATCAGTGTGTAAAGCTCTCGGCACTCTTCGTCGGCAAGTATCTCCTGCCACTGCTGGTCGGTGTATGCATGGGGTTGTTCCATCATCTGGAACAACAAATCGGTTTTGTTCATCTTACTAATCTCTTTTTAGGTGTTCACGTAATTGCTGAAGCGCGCGGCGCAGATGCTTATAGATGGTGGTCTCGCTGACACCGAGGCGAACGGCAATCTCACGGAATGTGAGATTATCGCGGAAATGCAGTTCAACCACCTCTCGACAGACCGGTGGTGTTAACAGACTGATACCCTCTGACAGGGCTTTCAGCTCTTCACAAAACAGGTCGGGCGGAATGATGGTGGTATCAAGGTCGAGGAGATAGAGTCGCTGAACCCGCTCCTGAATCTTTCTGCCACGTATCACATTCAAGCATCTGTTGCGTACGCTGGTAAGTAGGAACGCTGCTGCCGTCTTCTCATGCAACTCAGTGGTTGATGAGGTAAGCAACTGAGCGAAGACATCGTGCACAATGTCCTTGCTCTCAGCATCATCGTGCAGAAGCAGGGTGGCCAACCGGTACATCTGTCGGTAATGCTGTCGGAACAGCGTCTCAAGTTCTTGTTTTCTTGTCATCATACACCTATATTACACACGAAAATCGGTTTACTAAACCCTAAACACCAACTTTTTCAAAAAAGATATCATTGGCAGGTTGCAAAAGTAGTAATAATCCATATATCAAGAGGAACAAACGTCTATTATTTGCATGGAGGAATGTTTTTTTGCAAAAAAGTGGCAAAATGTTTGTGTAGTTCGCGAAAAAGTTATAATTTTGCAGCCGAATCAATAAAAATATGATTATGAGTAAGCAATATGCATCTTTCTATTACTTTTATTTTTACTTTGCAGGACACTGTGAAGCGGGAAGTTGCATGTAATTCAAAATTGAAAATCGAGAATTGAAAATTAGATAAGGCTCCGCTTCACAGACAAGTGAAAGCGGAGTTTCTTTTTAATAATATAAAAGATGAAGAGAATTGCCATACAAGGGTTGAACGGATCGTTCCACGATATTGCGGCCCACCAGTATTTCCACGACGAGCAGGTGCAGCTGCTTTGCTGCTCCACCTTCGAACAGGTGTTCGAGAGCCTCAGGAATGACCCTACGGCCATCGGTATGCTGGCCATTGAGAACACCATCGCAGGAAGTCTGCTGCACAACTACGAGCTGCTGCGCGACTCAGGTACGACGGTCGTTGGAGAGCACAAACTGCACATCAGTCATTGCATCTGCTGTCTGCCGGAAGACGACTGGAGCACGATTACCGAGGTACACTCCCATCCTGTGGCCCTGATGCAGTGCCGTCAGTTCCTTAGCAACCACCCCACCATCAAGAATGTGGAGGCCGAGGACACTGCAGGTAGTGCGAAGATGATTGCCGAAGGGAACCACAAAGGATGGGCAGCCATCTGTCATGCTGACGCCGCCAGACTCTACGGACTGAAGGTGTTAGAGGATCATATCGAGGACAACAAGCATAACTTCACCCGTTTCCTCGTGGTATCAAACCCGAATAAGGCCGATATGCTCCGTCCGCTGACACAGGCGAACAAGTCGAGCATCGTCTTCTCCCTTCCTCACGAAGAGGGCAGTCTGAGTCATGTACTGGCCATCCTCTCCTTCTACAAGATTAACCTGACGAAAATCCAGTCGCTTCCCATCATCGGTAAGGAATGGGAATACCTGTTCTATGTGGATGTGATGTACGACGATCTGACCCGCTACCGCCAGTCGGTTGACGCCATCATCCCACTGACAAGAGATCTGAAAATCTTGGGAGAATACCAAGGAAGCTGATAACTTTGAACATTTAGATTATGATAGAGCCAGCAAAGAGATTAGGATTAGTGAGTGAATACTATTTCAGTAGGAAGCTGAAAGAGGTGGCACAGATGAATGCGGAAGGCAAGGACATTATCAGTCTGGCCATCGGCAGTCCTGACATGCCCCCGTCGCAGCAGACCATCGACAAGTTATGCGAGGTGGCCAACAACCCCAACGCCCACGGCTATCAGCCCACCATGGGAACACCTGAGCTGCGGAACGCCATGGCCGACTTCTATAAAAGATGGTATGGTGTGGAACTGAATCCCCAGACTGAGATACAGCCGCTCATCGGCAGTAAGGAGGGAATCCTGCATGTAACTCTCGCCTTCGTGAATCCTGGTGAACAGGTATTGGTGCCCAATCCCGGCTACCCCACCTACACCTCACTGAGTAAGATTCTAGGGGCAGAGATCGTGAACTACGACCTGATGGAGGACAATGGTTGGCAGCCCGACTTCGAGGCGTTGGAGAAGATGGACCTGAGTAAGGTGAAACTGATGTGGACAAACTATCCCAATATGCCGACAGGCGGTGCAGCACGGATGGAGACGTACGAACGACTGGTGGCGTTTGCCCAGAAGCACAATATTGTGGTGGTGAACGACAACCCCTACTCTTTCATCCTGAATGAGAAACCGCTGTCGTTGCTGCAGGTGCCGGGAGCGAAGGACTGCTGTATTGAGTTCAACTCCATGAGTAAGAGTCATAACATGCCGGGATGGCGTGTGGGAATGCTGGCCACCAACGCCCAGTTCGTACAGTGGATCCTGAAGATCAAGAGTAATATCGACAGCGGTACGTTCCGTGGAATCCAGCTGGCAGCAGCAGAGGCTTACCGAAACTCTGAGCAATGGCACCGTGAGGCCAATATCGAGACTTACGGTCGTCGGCGCAAATATGCGGAGCAGATCATGGAGGTACTGGGATGTAAGTACGATCCGAACCAGGTGGGTATGTTCCTCTGGGGAAAGATTCCCGAGAAATATGCCAATGCGGAGGAACTGACCGAGCGTGTGCTCCACGAGGCTCGTGTGTTCATCACCCCCGGCTTCATCTTCGGTAGCAAGGGTGAGCGCTATATCCGCATCTCGCTCTGCGCAAAAGAAGAGAAAATAGAACAAGCATTAGAAAGAATCAAAAAAGCAATATAAGATGGAATTAGAATTAGAACCATTAAGACTACCGAGTGACAACGAACGTCCGTTCGTCATCTCAGGGCCATGCTCTGCAGAGACGGAAGAACAAGTGATGACCACAGCACGCCAGCTGGCGATGAAAGGCTGCCATAACTTCCGTGCCGGTGTGTGGAAACCACGTACCAAGCCAGGCGGTTTCGAAGGTAATGGAGAGAAAGCGCTCCCCTGGATGAAGGCCGTGAAGGAAGAGACCGGTATGTTGGTGGCTACCGAGGTGGCTACACCCGAGCATGTGGAACTGTGTTTGAAGTATGGTATCGACATCCTCTGGATTGGTGCCCGCACCAGTGCGAACCCCTTTGCCATGCAGGCCCTTGCCGACGCTCTGCAGGGTGTTGACGTCCCTGTGTTCGTGAAGAATCCTGTGAACCCCGACCTGGAACTGTGGATCGGTGCCCTGGAACGCATCAACCAGGCTGGTATCAAACGACTGGGTGCCATTCACCGCGGCTTCTCGTCATACGATAAGAAGATCTACCGTAACATGCCGATGTGGCAGATTCCCATCGAGCTGCGCCGCCGCATCCCTGATCTGCCCATCATTTGCGACCCCAGTCATATTGGCGGTCGTCGCGAACTCATCGCCCCGCTGTGTCAGCAGGCCATGGACTTAGGTTTCGACGGACTGATCGTGGAGAGTCATTGCGATCCTGACAAGGCTTGGAGTGATGCCAAGCAGCAGGTAACACCCGATGTGATCGACTTCATCCTCAGTCTGCTGATCATCCGTGATGAGAACACCACTACCGAGGGTATCACCCAACTGCGTAAGCAGATCGACGAACTCGACAACGACCTGATGGAACTGCTGTCAAAACGTATGCGCGTTTGTCGTGAGATTGGTCATTACAAGAAGGAGCATAACATGACCGTGCTGCAGCCTACCCGTTACAACGAAATTCTCAACAAACGTGGTGCACAGGGAACACTCTGCGGTATGGACAGTGACTTTGTGAAGGTGGTGTTCGAGGCTGTGCACCAGGAGAGTGTGCGACAGCAGATGGAAATCATTAATAAGTAGAAGATGAAAATATTGGTATTAGGCGCAGGTAAGATGGGAAGTTTCTTCATCGACCTGCTGAGTTTCGACCATGAGGTGGCAGTGTTTGAGCGGGATCCCAAACGCATGCGGTTCACCTATAACTGTCAGCGGTTTACACAGCTGGAGGAGATTAGGGAATTCAAGCCCGAACTGCTCATCAATGCCGTGACACTGAAATATACCATTCCCGTATTCGAGCAGGTGATTCCCTACCTGCCCAAGGAGTGTATCATCAGTGATATTGCCAGTGTAAAGACCGACCTGAAGGAGTTCTACGAGAAAACGGGTATGCGCTATGTGTCAACCCACCCTATGTTCGGACCGACATTTGCCAACCTGCAGCAGCTGAGCGAAGAGAATGCTATCATCATCAGCGAGGGCGACTATATGGGACGGATCTTCTTCAAGGACCTGTACCAGAAACTCGGACTGAACATCTACGAATATACCTTCGAGGAGCATGACAAGACCGTGGCTTACTCGCTGTCAATCCCATTTGTATCTACTTTTGTGTTCGCTGCCGTGATGAAACACCAGGATGCGCCGGGAACAACGTTCAAACGACACATGAGGATTGCCAAGGGAGTGCTGAACGAAGACGACTACCTGTTGCAGGAAATCCTCTTCAACCCCTACACAAGCGGTCAGGTAGCACAGATACGAACGGAGCTGAAGGAACTCCTGGAGATCATCGACAACAAAGACGCGGAGGGCATGAAGACCTATCTCACCAAGATTCGCAACAATGTCAAACGCGACATACAGATAGAGAAATAACATGCACCTTACTTATCTAATACTTGGAATACTCACCTTTGTGGAACTGAACTGCGAGAATCTCTTTGATGCTCGTAAGGACAATGTCAAGGATGATACGGAATACACGGCGGAGAGTCTGAGACATTGGACACGTACCCGCTATTGGAACAAGTTGAACAGCATCGCCCAGGAGATTGTCTCCTGCGGCGATGACAATAGCGGATGGGCGTTGCCTGATTTAGTGGCGCTCTGCGAAGTGGAGAATGATACGGTGCTCACTGATTTGAGTCGGCGTTCGTTACTACGGAATGCTGGGTATGAGTATGTGATGACTGACAGTCCTGACCAACGCGGTATAGATGTCGCCTTGTTGTACAGTCCGTTTTCCTTTCGTTTGATCAACCACTATCCTCTTCGCATCCCGCCCATGAAAGAGATGCGACCTACTCGTGACATTCTTTATGTCTGTGGTGAACTGATCAATGGCGACACCCTGCATGTATTTGTGGTTCATGCTCCCAGTAGGTTCGGCGGAGAAAGGGTTACCCGTCCACATCGTCTGGCTGTGGCTAACCGACTATGTCAGGCCATCGACTCCATCCGTTCCTGTTCACCAACGGCAAGTGTCGTGGTGGCAGGCGACTTCAACGATCCCTACGACAGTAAGGCGCTTAAAATCCTTCGCGAACACCAGCTGATGAATGTCTCGCAAGGAGCACGGGGCAGTCATGGGGCCAAGGGGACATACAAATACCAAGGACAATGGGAGAGCATCGATCATATCTTCGTGGGAGGAAACATCTTGCATGCTTTCCAACTATGCCGCATCCAAGATGCCCCTTTCCTGTTGGAAGAGGATGAGCAATACGGAGGGGTGATGCCCCGAAGGAACTACCGAGGGTACCAATACAACAAGGGCTACAGCGATCATCTGCCGCTTGTAGCCCGGTTTGAGTTATAGTATCGTTATTCGTTATTTTGTTGTTACGGCATCTCTTAAGATCTGAACGATGCGCTCTGCTGTTCGTCCATCCCAACGATCAGGAAGACTACCTTTCTTCCAGTTGCCGTCAAGCAGGTTGTGCATGGCCTTCTTCAACTGTTCCGCATCCTCTCCTACCAATACGTTTGTGCCTTGTTTCACCGTCTCCACATGTTCAGTATAACTGTTCAATGTGATGCAAGGTACACCATTGAAGGTTGCCTCCTCAGCCACGTTACCGCTGTCGGTAATCACACCAAGGGCATGGGCGGTGAGGTAACCGAACTCGAGGTAAGGAAGAGAAGGAACGATCTTAAGTTGACAATTGACAATTGACAGTTGACAGTTTATTGTTGAAACCACATCGAGAGCTTTTCCTCGGAGGGGGGCGACAATAGGTATGCTTGCTTCTGCTATCGCCTGAATCATCTTCTTCAGGTTCTCCTGATCTTCCAGCAACGCCTTGCGGTTCAAGGTGAAGACAATGTATTTGCCTTCTTCTAACTTCAGCTCGTCCATGATGCCCGGACGCTGCCAACGGGAATGGTTGAAGCGCAGGTTGTCGATAAGGATATTCCCCACCCGATAAACCTTGCTCTGCTCGGCGCCCTCACGGTTGGTGATACTACTGTTACTCACACCTGCTGTGAAAAGCAAGTCGGAAAGACCATCGATGACCAGTCGGTTCACCTCTTTCGGCATCTTGATATCGAAACTACGTGTGCCGGCCACCAGATGGGCTAAGACAATACCGCGTTTCTTGGTAACAATAGCTGCTGCCATCGTAGAGGCTAAGTCGTCTACCACAACCACCACATCTGCAGGATGCTCTTCCAGATAACGGTCGAAAGCACCCATCACCTGACCCGTGATCTCGTTCAGACTGGTGCTGTCAACACCCAGAAAAACATCCGGACGCGCTATCTGCAGGTCATCAAACAAAGATCCTTCCAAGGTGGGATCCTTCTCTGTACCAGCATATATCAGTTGAAAATCCATATCGTCCGCACCCTGAATGGCACGGATCAACGGTGCTACCTTGATGAAGTTCGGGCGAGCACCGGCCACAATACATACGTTCATCATCTCGTTTCTATACTTATTGCCACAAAGATAATACAAATCGGAGATAATACAAAAGAAAAGGACAAAAAAACATTTGTTTACTTCTCACTTATTCAGATTTTTCGTATCTTTGCGCTTGCAAAACAAAGGATATGACGCAAAGACTGAAGCTGCCTCTGGGGATGATGATGTTACTGATGGGTGGAATGACCTATCTGCTGTTTCGTCCGCAAACCCTGCTGATGTTCCATGTGACTGATGCCATCGGACTGTCTGCTGCCATCAACAGCATGCGCGAGGGTATCAATTCGCAGTTGCCGGAATTCATCATCTACAGTCTGCCCGGCGCCCTGTGGGCTGCCGCCTATATCCTGACAACCGAGTATTTCCTGTACCGACAGTCTGTTAAGACCCGCATCCTTGTTGCAGGTATCATCCCTATCATCGGTGCTGTATCTGAACTGCTGCAGTTAACAGGACTGCTGCCTGGAACGTTTGATGTAGCCGACTTGCTCTGCTACCTCGTCCCTTATCTTCTTTACATGTCTATAACACTAAAAATCAAACGAATATGAGTCTTCAAGAGAAATTCACGAGTAAGCAACTCACCATCATCATCATCGCCATCTGTGCGGTGTTCATCTTCTTAGGTATCTTCACGATGGTAATCGGAAACGAAGCGGAAAGCAGCAGTGAGAAATATGTCACTGTTGACAGTAGTGACGACAGCGGCAGCGATGTCAGCGGTAGGAAATACAAGTTCAGCGACCGTGAGGACCGTTCCGAAGGGGGAGCACAAGAAGACAGTCT
Organism: uncultured Prevotella sp.; assembly: GCA_900314935.1. Classification (GTDB taxonomy): domain Bacteria; phylum Bacteroidota; class Bacteroidia; order Bacteroidales; family Bacteroidaceae; genus Prevotella. The sequence goes on along the minus strand of OMXE01000021.1, from coordinate 37,753 downwards.
GACGGTGAACAAGCCCATGGAGGGTGACCCCTATCAGGAGTTGGATGAGCTGATTGGTCTGGAATCGGTGAAAGAGGAGGTACGCTCCCTGGCGAACTTCGTCAAGGTACAGAAGATGCGTGAGGAGAAAGGATTGAAGAGTCCGAAACTGAGCTACCATCTGGTGTTTACCGGTAGTCCTGGTACGGGTAAGACCACTGTGGCACGCATCGTGGCACGTATCTATAAGGACTTAGGTATCTTGAAGAAAGGTCATCTGGTGGAGACCGACCGCTCTGGACTGATTGGGAAATACGTAGGTCAGACCGCCCCACGGGTCAATGCGGCCTGCGACTCTGCCCTGAACGGTGTGCTGTTCATCGATGAGGCGTATGCGCTGACTCAGAGTGAGAGCTCACAGGATTATGGAGCAGAGGCTGTGGCTACGTTGCTGAAGCGTATGGAAGACGACCGTGACAAGCTGGTGGTGATTGTGGCTGGCTATACCAACGAGATGAAGAAGTTCATTGATACGAACCCCGGACTGCAGTCGCGCTTCAACCGTTATATTAACTTCCCCGATTACTCCTCGGGCGAACTGTATGACATCTTCCGTCTCTACCTGAAGAAGAACGAGTATACCATTACCAAGGAAGGAGCCGACATCCTGAAGCAAGGCTTGGAGCAGACTGTTCAGCACAAAGACCGTAACTTCGGTAATGCCCGTTACGTGCGTAATCTCTTCGAGAAAGCCATTCAGTGTCAGGCCAACCGACTGTCGAAAACAAAGAATGTCGGCGACGATGAATTGGTTGAACTCACCGCCGCCGACATCAAGTCAGCTTTCCAGGAAATGAAATAGCTTTGGGTTACTCTCCCTTGAAGAGCTCTTTGATACCACCGATGGAACCCATCACGTTGGTAGCCTCGTAAGGCAGATAAACCGTCTTGGTCTTATCGCCCTTAGCCAGCTCTTCCATCATCTGGATATACTTCTGTGCGAGCAGGTAGTTGGCAGGATTCGTACTCTTGCCTACTGCCTCTGTGATCTTCTCGATAGCGATGGCCTCAGCCTCAGCCTTGCGGATGCGTGCCTGTGCTTCACCCTCGGCATGAAGGATAGCCTGCTGCTTGGCTGCCTCAGCGCGATTGATCATAGCGGTCTTCTCACCTTCAGATGCAAGGATCTCTGCAGCCTTTTCACCTTCAGAGGTAAGAATCTGTGCACGCTTGTTACGCTCGGCCTGCATCTGCTTCTCCATGGCATTGAGAACGGTGCTTGGCGGAATGATATCCTGCAACTCTACACGGTTCACCTTCACACCCCACTTATCGGTGGCGTCGTCGAGAACGGCACGCAACTTCGTGTTGATGGTATCACGAGAAGTCAGTGTCTCATCCAGCTCCATCTCACCAATGATGTTACGCAAGGTGGTCTGTGTAAGCTTCTCGATGGCGTTCGGCAGATTCGAAATCTCATACACAGCCTTGAAAGGATCCACAATCTGGAAATACAGCAGGGCGTTGATCTCCATCTGGATATTATCCTTTGTAATCACGTTCTGCGAGGGGAAGTCGTACACCTGCTCACGCAGATCAATACAGTTAGAGTAAGAATAGCGGCCACGGTTCAGCACCACGATTTCCTTGGCACGGTCGATGAACGGGATAATGATGTTAATACCCGGGTTCAACGTAGCGTAGTACTTACCCAAACGCTCGATAATCTTTGTTTCCGACTGCGGGATAATCACCAATGCTTTCTTGGCGATGATAACCACCAAGATGACGATGGCTATCAATACATAAGTCATAATGTCTCCTAACATAATTGTAAAGTATTTAAAAGTTAATGATTCCTTTTGTTGATTATTCATCCACCTCAACAGTGATGATGATGCTTTCACGGTCAACGACGCGTACGAATGTGCCTACAGGGATATCGTCGGTAGCATGGGAGATGGCCTTCCACACATCACCATCGATGGCTACTCGTCCGAAGCCTCCTGCCTCAATGGTTTCCACTACCCTGCCCCTACGTCCAATCAGTGCATCGGCATTGCTCACACGATTGTCTTCGTTCTTATGCAGATAGCGTAAGGCAAAGGGACGTACGAAATACAAGCTCAAGAGCGTGAAGATGGCAAATACTACGATTTGTCCATAGATTCCCAGTCCGAGCGGATCGCAGATACCTGCAAAGACGGCTCCGATTGAGAAGCAGATGATGAAGAAGTCACCTGCTGTCAGCTCCAGGATGAGGCAGACCACGGCGATTACAGCCCATATCTGCCATAAGTGTTGTGAAAAATACTCAATCATATCCTTTTTGTTTTAATGGTTATATCGATAAAATAAAATCATCCCAATCCTTGGAAGAACCTTTCCTGCCGAACACCTTCTGGTATAGACGACTGCGGGTGGAGGCTACGCTTTCCTTGGAATGTGCCGTGAGTGTGGCTATATCCTTGGGTTGGATGCGTGCTTTGATGAGCAGACTCACATAGTAGTCTTGCGAGGAGAGCTTGCACAGACTGTACAGCTTTTCCGTGAACCCTGTATAGATACCGTCGATCAGTCGGGTCAGCTCTGTCCAGTCGTTCTGGGTCATCATCCTTCCTTTGTCCAGATTGACTTGTATCTGCTGGTAAATATCCGAACTGAAGATCAAAGTCTCGGCCTGCTGCCGTTTCTCCTGTTCAATGATCGCCACCTTATTATTATAATCAAGGCGAGCTTTCTTCTCTTCCAGCTCGAGGCGCAGCACGGAGTTCTCGTCATCGAGCTTCTCCAGCATCCGTTCAAGATCGGCAATCTTGTTCTTGTTAAGCTCGATACTCTGTCTGCTCTGCGCCTGGAGGTCTTCCTGAATCGCGCGTACCTTATTTAATCGTTCCTCCAGAAGAAGGATTTTCCTTCGACTGTTCTGCACGGCTACCACGAACAATGCTACGTAGGTTACGGTACACAGCACGATCAGAAACAGCTCTCGTTGGGTCAATATGGTCATCATGTTCTGAATCATAGTGCAAATATATAACAAAAAAACGAACCCGCCAAAGAAACGGGTTCGCAATAATTCTCAAACGACTGAACGGTTTGCAAAAGTTCGCAAACTGGCAATTTCTACAGGAAAAACGCCTGTTATACGATGTTGTTCTTCCGGATATAACGCAATCGGGCTGCCAACGACATCTTGGCAAACTTCCGCCATTCCGTAGCTTTTCCTTCTGTAGATTCCAGATAGTGGAGGTCATACATATGAAAATAGGCCTCCATCTCGAAGGGATTCAGGTAATAGGCTGCCTGACGATGCCTACGCCAATAGCGTAAGGCCTTGAACGAGTACCATATATACAGCCAGTAGAAACGATACCAGGAGTTTCCCGTATCCTGTGCCTGTCGGAGATGAATCATCTCATGGTTCTTCAGCGCATCATATTTCTTGTTCAGATGAGCAGCCGAAGCCTCCTCCCGTGTGAAGAGACGACCGAACAGTGTAATGGCCGTATAGCCCTTCCTACACAGAAAACGGTTCACCGACGCCGGCATGTCCGTCAGTGCTGAGGGACGGGGCGGTGAAATCAGGAGACGGATGAAACCCATAGCACTCCCCTACCTTATTCTCTTCATTACTTCTTTTTCTTCGTCAGCGACGAGGCCTTGATGGTCTTGGTGGTGGTGGTCGATGTTGGCGTTCCACCAGCAGCTTTGTAATAAGCCAGTGCCTCAGGCATATGCTTCTGGATATCGGCAATACGCTTCTCGTCAGACGGGTGACTGCTCATCCATGTGGCGGTCTGACTAGAGTTGCCTGATGCCATACGCTGCCAGAACGAGATGGCCACCTGTGGGTCGTAACCTGCCAAGGCGGCAAAGACGAGTCCCATGTAATCGGCCTCACTCTCATTATCACGCGAGTACTTCAGACTCAGTAGTGACAGTCCTTGGGTAGCCACGGCGGTACCTAATTGTGTTGCCGTCTCTCCTACACCCATGGCTGATGCAATGGCACCACCCAGCTGTATCAGCGTACTGGAGTTGCTCGACTTCGTCATCTGCTCAGCAGAGTGCTTAGCCACAGCGTGAGCAATCTCATGTCCGAGCACGATGGCCAATGAGGCTTCGTTCTGCGTCACGGGAAGCAAGCCCTCATATACCACGATCTTTCCACCAGGCATACAGAACGCATTCACCTGATTGTCGGCTACGAGGTTAAACTCCCAAGCGAAGTTATTCACCTCATGGGCGAAGCCATTGGTTCTAAGGTAGTTCTCCACGGCTGTTGCCAAACGCTGACCGACCTTTTTCACCAAGGCTGTGTTCGTGGCGTTGGTGGAAGGCTTGGCCTGCTTCATATACTGTGCATACTGCTGTGAGCTGAGACTGAGCATATACTCATCTGTCACGCTCAACTTGTGCTTTCTTCCTGTGACAGGCACCGTACTGGTGGTACCGCATGATACCAATACCGAAGCTACGATGGCCATCATAATAAACTTTACTTTATTCATGATCATATAGTTTGAATGGTTAAAATATCATTTTTGTTTCCTAATCAACACGGAGCCCGTGATGCCTGGCTGACGACTATGCAGTTGAACGGCATAGACACCTGTGGGCAGCGAACTGATATTGACGGATGACTGCGTGGTTCCCTGAGGAAGCGAGAGATTCTGCACCTTGATTCCTGCGGTGGTGAATACCGATACGGTAACCGATTCCTGCAGGGGCTCAGCAAAGGTAAAGTCAATCTGCTGATCCTTCATGGCTATGCCAACACGCTGCGGTTGCTCCTGTGTAATCTCCTCGATGCCATCCAATCCCAGCAAGTACAGCAGTCCTCTATAAGCATCTATCTCACCCCAGCCATAGCTGTTGTTGGGATACTCCAGCGAAAGGTCGTGACGAATACAGGTCTTGGCAAACACATCCTTGATATCATCAGCAGTAAGGTTCGGACAAGCCTCCAGCCACAAGGCGATGATACCACTGACGATGGGTGTAGACATTGAAGTGCCAAGCTCGGAGTGCCAAGGATAACGGCGGTCGCCGTAATCACTATAGGCAATATCCCAAGTATTTTCCGTAGGATGCTCCTCATGGTAATAACTACTGTACGATGAAATCACATTTACACCGTTGGCTAACACATCAGGCTTGATACGGCCGTCTACGGTAGGACCGACGCTGGAGAAGCGGGCCACTTCCCCGTTCTCTCCCCAGTTACTCACCACATGCTTTCCCTCGTGGTTGTATAATCCTTTGCGATAGGCAGTGGATCCTACACAGATCACAGCGGGTGCACTACCTGGTGAGTAGATGCAATGCGAATTATCACCATCTGTCAGGTTGGGGTTATACGACGGCTTCGACTGGATGGATCCAGTAACGGCATAGAAATCGGCTTCCACTCCTTCACCTACGATCTCGACAGACAGGAAATAGCCTGCATAGCCGAACCGTTCCGTGGTCTTGATGTAAACCTCATATACCATATGGGAATCGTCATAACTGGAAGGATAGGCCCCAAAGGCGAAATAGTGCTTTTGTTTTTCGCCTTTATAGTCTAGTAGCAGACCAACAGTATCGCGAAGCAGTGAGTCGGGCGCATCCAAAATACGCTGGGAAGGAACAATGAGCGTGTCGGTTCTGGTCTTACTGCCATACGACACGAAACGCAAATCTATAGGACCATCTGCTATGACACGGAAACTGAAGGTCTTATCGTAGCGATTCAGGAAGGTACCCTGCGATTCCTCATCAGCGGATTTATGGAAGTACGAATTGTAATGGCCCTCGTTTCCCGCCGAGGCAACGATGATACGACCTGGTCCTGAGAGACTGTCCAACACCTCGTACATCAGCTGATCGTCGCCATAGAAATCTTGATGCGACCCCTCGCTGTAGGAAACGACACAAGGTTTCCCTTCTTTTTCGGCATAGTCGAGAATATACTTAAAGCCTAAGGCATCGGTGGCAGACGTGTATTTATAATAGTCCACGGAATCAATAAACTCCTTGTCAGCCTCCACGGCATTGCTCACCAGACAGATATCACTCTCGAAAGCCACGCCCCGGAAAGGGGTGTCGTAGCCAGTACCAGCGGCAATGCCTAACGTATGGGTTCCATGACCTTGTTTCAAGCCATCACGCGAATGAGCATAGGCAAGAATCTCCTCCTGGGTAGTGTAGTCGGCTCCAACATACAAGTCGCTGTAGGCGGTATCTACCGAGAGCTGGTCCCAGAAACGCTTGATACGGTAGTTCTCCATCTTCGCATCATAGAAGTTCGGATGCGTCAAATCGAAACCGATATCCTGCACACCCATGATTACACCTTTACCTGTATAGGCCTGCGGAAGGTTCGTTCCCTCGTACAAGGGATCAATTCGCTGGATAATGTGCGTGGTGTCCATCAGGGCTGTTCCGCGCTGACCGGCCTCAATACGAGTCACATGCTTGTTCATCGACAGACTGGCCAGGCGACTCAGCGGAATACTGGCAATATAGATGTTGCCGAATTGCGCCAGCTTCAGACAATGATTCTCCTTTAGCACCTGATCGGCATCCTCGTTGATTCTCACAAAGGCACAGATAGATGATGAACGAGGATTACGCGAAGGTGCCAGACGGCGCGTGTCCTTATGCTCCAGAGCAGCCCGGCGCACCATCGATGACATCTTACTGTAATCTGCTCTTTGCGCCATGACCGTCATGACACTCAAACAGCTGAGTATGATAATGAAACAGATTCTTTTCATTCTACGTGCAAAATAAATGAAAAAAATCGAAACGGCAAAGCAATTAAGGGGAAAAGTGAAAGAGAAAGGGAAAAACAAAAAAATTTGCTACCGCTATGGCATTGGTTCATGTTACGTTGCACCAATTACCTGTGCGGCAGCAAATTCTCAACTTATTACTTATTACCTTTTATGCATTCAAACCACGGTTGTTCAGCGTGACGTTCAGCAACAGAAGGAACTTCTTGTACTGTTTGTCATCAAGAACGATTCGCATGAAGCGCAGTTCCTTGTCGATGGCGTTCTTCAGCATAGCCTTGCGAGAAGACTGGTTGGCAGCTGCAATACTCATCATATCTACACAGAAAGCATCGTGAATGCTCTGTACAGCCTCCATCTGGTCGCTTGACAGGTTGAGGGCCTCACCCAGTCGGTGGTAGTTCACTTCCATTCTGTAAGCGTCTACGTTCTCTACCTTGTTCAGATTCTCATCCTCTGCGAATGTCATAGTCATGCTCAGCACAGCTACAACGGTTAAAAACAATCTTTTCATTTTCTTTCCTTTCTTTTTTGTTATCCTTAATAATGTTATCCTGTAGCACCATCACGGTGCTTTTGTCGGGTGCAAAGGTATAGCGTTTTTTCCATCCGTTCATCAAAAATTGTCAGCTGTTTGCGCAAACAGACTACTTTTTTGACGTAAATCAACGGTTTTGATATAGATTAAGAAAACTTTTTCGTACTTTTGCAGGAGAAAATCAATAATAAGATTATGGAAGAAAGAAACAGGAACAAGTACATGGAAGTGGCATACACGCTGTATGCTGCCAACGGAGACGAAAAAGAGTTCGTAGAAGAGGCCACCAACGACAGACCATTCCAGTTTATCAGCGGTCTTGGAATTACCCTTGATGACTTTGAGAAACAGGTAATCGGTATCGAAAAGGGCGGTGAGTTTGATTTCAAGCTCTCAAAGGACCAGGCATATGGTGACTACGAGAACGAGCGCGTGGTGGACCTGGAAAGAGAGATCTTCACCATCAATGGTCATTTCGACCACGATAACGTGTTCGTCGATGCTATCCTTCCCCTTCAGAACGAAGACGGTCAGCGTCTCTTCGGCAAAGTGCTGCAGATTACAGACAGCTTTGTGAAGATCGACCTGAACCATCCGTTAGCAGGTAAGGAATTGCACTTCAAAGGACATATCGTGGAAAACCGCGAGGCAACCAAAGAAGAGATCCAGGCGCTGATCAATAGCTTGAGCGGTGAGGGTTGCGGATGCGGATGTGATGAGTGCGGCAGTGATTGCGGTCACGACCATCATCATCACGGAGATGACTGCGGCTGCGGACATTGTCATTAAGTGATAAGTAACAAGTGATAAGTAATAAGTCTAGAGTGAAGTTATAACTGAGACTGGAAGGTGAATACATTTGGAAGGATTTTTAGACTGACAACGTTTGGAGAGAGTCATGGAGCGGCTATCGGTGGTGTCATCGATGGCTTTCCTGCCGGTATAGATATCGACATGGACTTCATCCAGCAGGAACTGAACAGGAGACGACCCGGACAGAGTCATATCACCACCGACCGTCATGAGGCCGACCGAGTGGAACTGCTGAGCGGTGTCTTTGAGGGGAAGTCAACGGGCTGTCCCATCGGCTTTGTGGTGTATAACGAGAACCAGCATTCGCAGGATTATGAGAACATGCGGTGTCTGTTCAGACCTTCGCATGCTGATTACACCTATTATAATAAATATGGTATTCGCGACCATCGTGGAGGCGGTCGTTCATCAGCGCGTATCACCATCAGCAGGTGTGTGGCCGGTGCTCTGGCCAAGCTGGCACTCAAGCAGATTGGTGTCAGCATACAGGCCTATACATCACAGGTAGGGAACATCGCGCTCGACAAGGATTATCGGAAATACGACCTCTCCCTGACGGAGACGAACATCGTTAGATGTCCCGACCAGGAGAAAGCCCGACAAATGGAAGCGCTGATCAGTGAGGTGAAGGCAGAAGGCGACACCGTTGGCGGTACCATCACCTGTGTGATCAAAAACTGTCCTGCCGGTCTGGGTGATCCTGAGTTCGGTAAACTGCACATGCAGTTGGGCATGGCCATGCTCAGCATCAATGCTGTCAAAGGATTCGAATATGGAGAAGGATTCGATTGCGTGCTTACCAGGGGAAGTGAACAGAACGATATATTCGTACCGGGCGAGAACATCTCTACGGCCACCAACCATAGTGGAGGCATTCAAGGGGGTATCAGCAACGGACAGGATATCTATTTCCGGGTGGCATTCAAACCTGTAGCAACGATTCTGAAAGAACAGCAAACGGTCGATCTTGATGGAAACTCCACTACGTTGAAGGCCCGTGGACGGCATGATCCTTGTGTCCTTCCGAGAGCCGTTCCCATCGTTGAATCTATGGCAGCAATGGTGATTCTTGATAGTTTTTTGTTCCAAAAGACCACAAAAATGTAAATTTTTACGGGTTTTTGGTTAAAAATGTATTAAATACTTGCTACTTTCAGAAAGAGTTTGTATATTTGCACTCGACAAAGCGTTGAGGGTTTGTGAAAATCCCGTTATTGTCAAGTTAAGTCTAGTTTAGTTTTTGTGTTGGTTACCCCCGGCTGTTTGGCCGGGGGATTTTTTTGTTGCCACCAACATACCATAACTACAAAAAAAGAGGTGTTAGTCTTCTAACACCCCGATGATTTCCTGTACACTTTTACATCCATGCCTGTCGAGCCACTCATCTATCCCGTCGCGTACCTTGATGGTAACAGCAGGATCAATGAAGTTCGCAGTACCAATCTCTATCGCCGTAGCACCAGCCATCAAGAACTCAATGGCATCAGTAGCCGTCATAATACCTCCAAGACCAATCACTGGAATCTTCACGGCCTTGGCCACCTGCCACACCATGCGCAAGGCAACGGGCTTGACTGCAGGACCGCTCAATCCGCCGGTACCTATACTCAGTTTCGGTCTGCGCTTCTCGATATCTATGGCCATTCCCATCAGCGTGTTGATCAGCGACACACTATCTGCTCCCTCAGCCTCAACCGCACGAGCTATCTCAGCGATATTCGTCACATTAGGTGATAGCTTCACGATAAGCGTCTTGTGATAACGCTTCCTGACGGCTTTCACCACACTGGCAGCCCCCTCGCAAGTAACACCGAAAGCCATTCCGCCCTGCTTCACGTTCGGGCACGAGATATTCAGTTCGATGGCGGGAACTTTCTCCAGAGCATCCACACGAGCGGCACATTCAGCATAGTCATCAGGAGAGGAGCCACTCACGTTTACAATGATATTCGTGTCGATATCCTTAATCTCTGGATAGATATGTTCACAGAAATAATCCACTCCCTTATTCTGCAGTCCTACACAGTTCAGCATACCAGAGGCTGTTTCCACCATACGTGGGTAGTCATTGCCTTCTCTTGGATGCAGGGTTGTGCCCTTTACAATGATGCCGCCCAATCCGTCCAATGGGATGAAGTCGGCAAACTCGGGTCCGTAGCCAAAGGTTCCTGATGCAGTCATCACAGGGTTCTTCAACTGCAGGGTATGGATTCTTACGCTTAAATCAGACATATTTATATTGACGTTATTACGTGATAACTACTACTTCCAAAGTAACTCCTGCGTATTAAACACAGGACCATCCTTGCATACACACAGATTTCCTCTGACGGTCTTTTCCACACAGCACAAACAAGCACCTAAGCCACAAGCCATCAGGTTCTCCAGAGACACCTCACAGTTGGTTGCTGTCTGTTGAGCAAAACGTGCCACTGCCTGCATCATCGGCTTAGGACCGCAGGCACTAATCCACGCAAAGCGTTCTTTTGTGAGGATGGAGTGGTTCGTGACGAAGCCACGCTCACCAGCCGAGCCGTCTTCGGTTGTTGTATATACGCTCCCATACTGTTTGAAGGCATCCAACATCAGCAGATCACCGCCTGTACGGGCACCCAGCAGGAAGGCAGGTTCCACATCGTGCTCCTTGAGCCATTTCCCGTAGTACAGCAGGGGAGCCACGCCCACACCGCCTCCTACAAGAAGGACACGTGCCGGAGTAGCTGTTTTCTCATCTTTGTCTGAAGGAAGGGTGAAGGTATTACCTAAGGGGAGTACGCAATTCAACGTACTGCCTACCTTCAAATGTGACAGCTGACGGGTGCCGTCACCCACAACGGCTACCAGAAGCCACAACTGGTTGTTGGTTTCATCTACGAAATTGATGGAAATCGGTCGCCGCAGGAAGGTTGAGGGAGACCCATCCACGCGTACCTCAACAAACTGTCCTGGGTACATCTTGGGTAGGGGAGCCTCTTGGGTGAGCTTCAGCAGCACATACCTGTCATGAATGTGCTCTACGGCCACTACTTGTAGGTCTAGAATAAATTTCTCCATATCAAGTGCAAAGATACGACGAATTTAGCGAACGACCAAATAAGAAGCGAAGTAGCGTACAAAAAAACTATACCTTATTATTTTTTAGGAACGAGCGACTCCCATGTTCCGTCATCAAAGAACACCCGGATTTCAACAATCTCGCGTTTAGGTTTGTCAATATATTTCACTTCGTTTCTCACAGGATTATTAGGTGTACGATATACACCTTGCATATTTCTACCTTCCTGATAGCCACCTGATGCTACTGCAGGAGGAATAGTGAAGTCGAGTTCCTGCTCTCGACTGTTTGTGTCAGCAATTGGAGTTGACTCATTTACACCATCTTTTTGATCTTCATACATCGGTCCCTTACCAAACATCAGCCAGTCGAGACTGATGGCAGGAATTTTACTCTTGATGGCTTCGACCATGTTCAAGGTAGGGCGGGTGCGTTCATTAAATATACTACTGAGTGACGCCGGTGCCATTCCGATAAAACTTGCGAACGTTGTCTGAGTCATGTGCTGACTCTCCATAATCTGTCTTATTCTATCCTTCATTGTCTGGTAAGGGTTAAAAAAACGGTCATTTTTGCCAAAATTGTTTGACTTTACAAAGGTAAAACAAATTTTTGAATCCCACAACAATCATGAAAAGAAATTTAGAAGAGTGATTTCGTTTTTTTGATTTTTAAATAATTCATATTTTAAAAACGCAATAGAAGAAAACACAAACACGCTCAACAAATGTAAAATTTAGGTATTAAAACACGACAAAGACTTTGTAAAGTGCTTATTTGCAACTATCTGGACATAATTTGCTTATCTTATAACATCTATAGTGCTATAACGGCATTTATGCAGTATTTTATTTGTATAGAAGTATATCTCTATACCGATTTTTATCAATAAATCGCAAAACTAACTGAATAGCAGATGATTATAACACATATAGAGCGTGTGAATATTTATGTTTTCACAAACACAAATCAATCATTTTAGTTATCCAAATGTGATGCATCACAAATGTAAATACTGCGCAAACATAAAACATTCGGTTTTGCAAAACCAAATATCGACTTAAAACATTTCATTTGTAAATCCAAATATCAAAAACCCGAATGTTAATAATCACTAACGCTAAATCTCCTTCCTTCGTTTTTCCTCAAAAATCAAAATCCAGATGCTTTTCCGGACCACGGCAAGAATAGTTCAAAATACGCAAAACTGAGAGGGGGTCAAACGAGCGGAAACCTTTGTATTTATCGACTTTTCGGCACAAAAAAATCCTCCGCGAAAGGGAGGAAAACAGGAAAAACCAGCGAAAAAAACGGGTATATTTTAGTAAAAAATGAAGGCAACGAGCTCTTTCAGCAGCTCACCCACGCCTGTATTTGGGTTATCAAGACCCTTACTTTTGGCATCAATCTCTCTAATTTTATAGATTATCTGCATCACTTTCATCGCCGAGTAATTTCTCATGCCCAAAACATACTCCTTGGCAGCCCATCCATTTCGTAGATCCAACCACCTGGCAACCTCGTTTTCTCCTCTCCCACCTGGTGAATAATACGCGATCATCAAATTCTGGAAGTAAGAGAAGAGCAACGGGATCAACATGAAGGCGCTACCTGTCTTTGGATTGCTGTCAAAATATTTCACAATCCTATTTGCCTTCACTATATCGCGGTTCGCAATGGCACTTCGTAATTCAAAGCCGTTGAAGTCCTTGCTCACCCCTATCTGCTGTTCCACCACCTCAGGTGTGATGCGGCGATCATTCTCCGGCATTGCCATCACCACCTTGTCGAGTTCAGAAGTAAGACGACTCAGGTCAGCACCGATATGATCTGCTATCATCAGTGTAGCCTTATTGTCTATCGTGCACTGTTTCGTTTTCAGATAGCCCTCGATGAAGCCAGGCAGTTCATAATCGCGCTTTTTCTTGCTCTCGAACACCACTCCGCACTTCTGAGCCTTGGCAACAACCTTCTTTCTACCGTCAATCGTACCGTTTTTATAGGCCAGAACCAATACGGTGGTAGGCTGTGGTTTCTCGAAATACGCCTCCAGACGGTCCCAGTTCTTAATATTCTGCGCCTCTTTCACGATGACAACCTGTCGTTCGGCCATCATCGGGAAGCGGCGAGCCAAATCGGCCACCTGCCCAGCGCTGACATCAGCACCGAACACCACCGTCTGGTTGAAGTCGCGTTCCTCCTCACGCAACACATGCTCTGCGATATAGTCGGTTATCCGGTCGATATAGTACGACTCCTCACCCATCAATACATATACAGGCGCATATTGCCCGGCCTTCAGGTCGTGCATGATCGTTTCGAAAGTGGTTCCACCAGACTTCTTTTCAGCCATTCTTTACTCGTTTACAGAATAAATACCATCTTTACATAAGATACTTTCGCTCGACAATGCGTAATAAAACACAGTTTTATTTAGCTTTGTGCTCGCTTAATCACATCTTTACATAAGATACTTTCGCTCGACAAAGCATAATAAAACGAAGTTTTATTTGGCTTTGTGCTCGCTTAATCGTATCTTTGCAGACGGTTACGACTGCAAAATTACAAAAATGTATCGATTAAACCTACCATCCTACGAAATAAAAATTGCAGAAAGGCAAGGAAAGCGCATGATTTTCGATGTCTTGCGCCGGAAATACGTTGCCCTGACGCCTGAGGAGTGGGTGCGCCAGCATTTCGTTCACTACCTCATCGAGCACAAGCAGTATCCACAAGGACTGCTGGCCAATGAGGTACAGCTGCAGGTAGGTGACAAGTCGTTGCGCTGCGACACCTTATTGTATAATAAGGAGACGAGACCCAGAATGATCATCGAATACAAGGCTCCCACTGTTGCCCTCAGTCAGAAGGTGTTCGACCAGATTACCGTGTACAACATCCTGTTGCATGTTGATTACCTCATCGTGTCCAACGGAATGCAGCACATCTGCTGTCGTCTGGATCACGAACACCAGCAGTACACCTATCTGGAAGATATCCCCATGTATCAAGACCTATAGGTTTCCTCCCCTACATACTCATGGGCTCATCCCTTACCATCCATAATATATCAAATAGTATCTCAAATGTATCAATGATACAAAACAGGAGGTATATAATACATTCCCAGTGCGCTTATTCCATAAATAATCCATATCTTTGCAACGGAAAAAAAGATAACGAGAGTTTTGTCAGTTTTGTTAGGTTTTTGTTTAATAATGCTTCTATTTATATGAACCAATTACGTAACTACAATAGTTTAGATAGAACAAGTACATAGATTAGTTGAAGTTAGATGTTTTATTCAAAGGGGTTCGAGATGGACCGTAGTTGTTTAAGATTACTAACAAAGAAGCGAGAGGATGTGCCACAAGCACATCCTCTCTCATTTTAATACCTTTCAAAACGCTTATGGACAGGATTATTCCTTAATGGTCACCACGTTGTCGGTAACCGTCACCTTATCATTTTGCTGCAGTCGTGTCACCGCCAGTTCCACGGCACGATCAATGCGTTGTGTACGGCGACTGAACCCCATCAGCTTTACCGTCAGTCGTTTCAGTTCATCCATCGGAATGGAAACGGCGCCTTTCACATTATAGAGCACTGCTTTCTGCACCTCTTCCGTAGGAATCTCAGCAATATCCTTATGCTCATAGCGCCACGGCAGTCTGTACTCCTCCTTCTTCTCCATTTTCATTCCTTTCAGGGTAAATGCCTGCGAGGCGATTTTCTTCGCCTCTTCCGAGGCTGCCGCCTCCTGCTTGACATTGTTCTTGATGTCATCCAGTCGTTTCAGCAGACGGTCGACGACCTGCTGGTGGTTTCCATACCAGTCAACCGCCCACACCCGCATCACGTTCCAGCCCAGTCCTGTCAGAACCCCCGGCTGCACAATCTCACGGTCGCGAGTGGTCTTGGTATCATAGTAGTTTCGTCCGTCGCACAGGATACCCATCATATACTCATCCTTCTTCTCTGGATTCAGCACAGCCAAGTCGATCTTGAACTGACTCCGGCCTACATGTGTCATCACCTCATAGCCATGACCGCGTAGTTCCTCTGCAATGATACGCACCAAGTCGTTCTCGGCTGCATCCTGCAGGTTATTGGCAGCCACCATGCTCTGTGTCAGGTTCAGTGTACCCTTCCCTGCGAACTCAATAAAGCTCTTCAGTCCTTCCACACCCTTAGCGCTGGAACGTTTCAGGTCGATCTGCTCTGCCCGCAGCGTGGCGAAGACGATCATCTCGTAGCGAGCACGACTCACGGCCACATTCAATCGACGCTCACCGCCCTCATTGTTCAGCGGTCCGAAGTTCATCGACACCTTTCCATGTTTGTCAGGACCGTATCCCACGCTGAACATGATCACATCACGTTCATCACCCTGCACGTTCTCCAGGTTCTTGATGAAGATCGGCTCCTCGCACTGATAAGCCTTCTGCTCCAGCTCCGGATGCTTGGTCAGCTCATCTATCAGGATATCCTCGATGAGGTTCTGCTGCACCTTACTGAAGCTCACAATACCAATGCTTAGCTTTGAAAGTTCAGGATCCTTCAGTCGTCTTACCACCTCATCCACAATGGCATGAGCCTCAGCGGGATTCGAGCGCGTATGACCCTTGTCATACTCACCTTCTATCTGCACCAGACGCACCTTCGACTGCTGGTCATCGATGCTGGGGAAGGTACGCAGCTTACTATCATAATATTGCAAATTCGAGAAGGCAATCAGCGATTCATGCTTCGAGCGGTAGTGCCACGACAGGTAATGACCAGGCATGGAGAGTGTGATACAGTCATCAAGAATACTGTCCATATCATCGATTTCCACCTCATCCTCATCCACCGACTGTGCTGTGAAGAAGCTTGTTGGTGGCATCTGCTTCGGGTCGCCTACACAGATCAGCGCCTTACCACGAGCAATGGCGCCGATGGCCTCACTAGTAGGCATCTGCGATGCCTCGTCGAAGATCACCAGGTCGAACTTCTCATTATTCATATCAAGATACTGAGCCACACTGATCGGACTCATCAGCATGCACGGACAGAGTTTGGGCAGTAAGGTAGGTATCTGGTCGATGATCTTGCGGATACTGACACCCCTACCGCCATTATTGATGTTCCTCTTCAGAACACCCATCTCAGAATTGGTTGCAGCAGCCAGCGTCTGCGAAGGAATCCGGGCTGCCAACCTACAATACAGTTCCTTCTTACTGAGATCCTGGAACGAGTAGGTAAGCTCCTTGTACTTATCCACCAGCTCCTCAAAGATCAGTCCGTTGAACTTCGCCAACGACGGATCCTTATCCACGATATCCATCGTAAGCAGATGATAGACAGTCTTTTGGAATGCCTTCGATGTTTGTTGCGCATCCGCATGCTGTTGCAGGATATAATCCGTCACACTCTTCAATCCCTTGTTCTCCAAAGCCTGCTTACGCTCAATCCACAAGCACCAATCCTTGATTTCTCCCAGATGCGTCATCCATGTATCCACATGCTTGGCTATCTCCGTATGGTAGTTCTGGATAGGCAAATCGAAATCCGTCAGCGGAGCCATCTCCTCCTCTAATGACAGGAGTCGTTGCAGTTGGGTGGAAACGGTGTTGAACGACTGACTGTTGCTTTGCCTGAACAGATCCCAGCTACCGCCGATACGCTCCATCAGTGCATTGCGCACCTCCATCACGTTCTTATCATGCCGCTGGGCATAGTCCATCAGCATCTGCAGCAGTTGTGAAGTACCTTTCAGCGAAGGCTCAATGATCTGCCATTTCTCTGCGTCGCCTTTTCCGTCAGCACCAAACAATGCCGACAGCTGATCAGATTGCTCTTTCACGCCTTGACGCAACTCCTGATAATGCGCAATGGTCTTGAGCAAGTCAGGCACCTCATCGATCTTAGCCCCTGCACAGAACTGTCTTACCTGCTTCATAAAGTTCCGTTTGGCAAAGAACTTCGGCAGGAACCACTTCCCCATGATCTCCGTATGCTTGGCAGAGAGCGCCTTGCTATCAGCGGTAAGTGCCTCATCCTGACACGTTTCCAGTATAGTGGCTTTCACGCTGTCGCGCTCCTTACCCATCTCCAATGCTTTTATCAGAGCCTCATAACGCTGCCGGTTGGCCGCAATGTTTAGGATGTCGGCCGTCATCACCGGAGTCTCCTCCATCATCTTCCCCATGGCATCAGCCATCATGATATCCTGGTCGTTTGTACCCACAGCAATGGGCAGGTGCGGCAGTGTAGCCGTCAGCTGGTCGTAATCGTTCTTGTAATCAATCAGTAGTGAGCGTAGTCGTGCTACATCCTCCTCTCGGAACGTCTTGGGTTCCAAGCCGTTCAAGGCATTCTCCACGGGATGCCCCGTAATCTTGAACACCGTAGTCAGACGCTCTATCTCCTCCACCCACTCGCTGAGTTTTTCTTTATTGATCTCGCTGACGGGCGGCAGCACCCCTTTCATCTCCTCTTCACTGATAACCAGATGGCGCGAAATACAGTCGTAGAGTGAGAATCCTGAGGCCTGCTTCCTGTGCAAGTTCTCTATATAGGTGATCAGCTGCTGCCGATGAGCATACAGTTTTTCCGACGTTGCCTTGTATTCCTCTGGTTCCTTGATATGCACCACGTCGAGTGCCTTCTGCATCTGCGTCAGGAAATGCGTCTTCGTCACCTTATTAGAATGTAGCTCCAAGCAGAAGGGATCCAGTCCGATCTTCGTGAGTCGTTTCTGTACCACCTCCAGCGCCGCCATCTTCTCGGCCACGAAAAGCACCCTTTTGTTCTGGTAGAGCGCATTGGCAATCATGTTGGTAATGGTCTGACTCTTTCCTGTACCCGGAGGACCGTATAGAATGAAGCTCTTGCCGCGCCCACTCTCGATGACCGCCTCCAACTGCGAGGAGTCCACGTCAATGGGAATGCAATAATCCGACGGCTGACTCTTCTTGTCTGCCTCTCTCGCATCCGCCACCTGGTCAAGGTCCTTCAGTGCCACACGCCCTTCCATCAGACTCTTCACCACGTCGTTCTCCTTCAGTTTCTTTGCGTTGTTGTGTATGTCGTTCCACATCACGAACTTATTGAACGAGAAAAGACCTAACAACGACTCCTCCATCACGTTCCAACGGTGCATGTTCTTCACCCCTTCGCGAACGGTGGCAAGGATGCGTTTCACATCCACACCGTGGTCATCTGTGGGAAGTGGATCCAGTACGCCCAGATTGATCTTGAACTGCTGTTTCAATAGCTCTATCAGCGTGGTGTTGATGATAGTATCCTCATCGCGGGTTCGGATTACGTAGTTTGTACCCGACTTCCTTAGGATATCCACAGGCATCAGCAGCACCGGGGCGTATCGTGCCATGATACTCTTGTCGTTCTCGTACCATTTCAGCATACCGATGGCGAGGAATAGCGTGTTCGCACCATTCTCTTCCAACGAGTTCCTGGAGGCACGGTAGATGAACTTCATCGCCGTGGCCAGCTCAGTCTCACTGAGATACGACACCAGTCGGCGGTTACCCTTCACCTCCTCGCTCACCATTTCCTTTAGATCAGAAGCTTGCAGATGCGAGTCGTAGATACTTCCCTCCACTGGGTCTATCTGTTTCTTCGGATAAGGCAGCACCGTATAGTCATCTCCTGCCTGCAGGTTATCTTCCAACAGGTCGATGTCGAACGACACGAAGGGAATTACCCTACGCCCCACCTTGCAGTTAATCAAGTTATTACGCAAGGAGAAATCCAACAGCTTCCGTTCCCAGATGGTTTGCTTGGTAATCTCCGTTTCGGGTGTATCCAAGTGAAGGGCATAGTGATCGGGCATGCGGATGGTCATTGTGGCATTCTCGTGCTCCACCCCGTCGTTCTCCAGAAGCCACTCATTACCGTTATGGATTCGCTGGGGCAGTGGACGTATTCCACCCAACCTACAACGATGGACATCCACGAAATACACGAACGAGCGCTCGTCATGTATCTTCTGCGAAGCCTGTCCTACCGCATCATCAAAGGTAACAGCTCCCGACATGGTCATGCAGGTGGTTTCCACCAACACCACATTATTTATACCGTCGGCCATCTGTTTCAGTAGATACGAGCTATCGTCGCATACCTCCTGATGATAGAAGGTCTCATCAAGCCAGGCTCCTATAAAGGCATGACCGCGCATCATGACGATGATGGGGAATACGCCGATGGATTCCAGACAGGAGGCAAAGAGCAGGGAGGTATCCAGACAAGTGCCTAATTTCTCTGTCAGCACCTTGTCGGCCAGACGAACCCGCTGACCGCTCGACTCAAAATTCGCTGGAGGTTCACAATAGCTGATGGACTCTGAGCGCAAGGCTTCATAGATGGCGGCCACCTGCAAGCGCACGCGGTTACGATCCTGTGTCTGATAGGCATCCAACGAGGAACTACCCGTCCACTTCTCCATGAACTGCGAGGCCTTGCTGTTCACACGCGACAACAGCGGATGGTTAGGTATGACGAACGAAGCAAGCAGCTGAGGCATCACATTGTTACCCGGCCATTGGTCGAAGGGCAGCAGACTGATGTCGTATTCTTCCTGTAACACCTCTTCATCGGCCACGCTCACGCTCACGGTGAACTTCGTCTGTATGCGCTCGGTACTATTTACCAAGGCATCCAGCTCAGGTTCAATCTTGAGATTGTTCAGTTGTATGCGCTGTCCCTGTGGGATAAAGTCGAGCATCACTTCGTGTGGTTTTATCTGCTCTCCCCTCACGCCTACCCTTACCTGCCGCCAGTCGGTTGTGTCTTCATTCTCCACCACGCACTGAATGCAGGTTGATACACCATTACGCAACATGGCATAGTTTACACACGGCAAATAGTCGAACAACAACTTGCCGCATCGTTTCCCGTTCCTCAATATCTCGCCTTTCATATGTCTTTCAGCTGTTGATTACTAAAACAGTTACAAAAATAGGAAGAATAATTGGAATAGCCGATATAAAGTATGTTAAAAGCGAATTCTCGTATCATTCATCTTCATAAAAAAGCCCCCTTCATGAGAGAGGGGGCAAGAGATACTATCATGAACTT
Organism: uncultured Prevotella sp.; assembly: GCA_900314935.1. Lineage (GTDB taxonomy): Bacteria > Bacteroidota > Bacteroidia > Bacteroidales > Bacteroidaceae > Prevotella. The sequence continues at coordinate 17,505 of OMXE01000021.1, read as the reverse complement.
GAGTTATTGTAATTCCGGCCAGTTATCTTCCGTCCATCTGATGGGACGTTGAATCAACACCGATGCGCCCTGTTGGACAACACTGTACCCATGACAGATGAAGATATCTTGGTCGTCGAGGTGATACACGGCACAATGACCGGCAGCCTCATAGTTTGTCTTGTCGCCTTCGAGGAAGAGGTTACCACCGCCATAGCGCATGTCGATACCCTTGCGGTCGAGGTATGGACCCTCCACAGATTTGCTGCGCCCCACAGCCACCCGGTAGTTACTCTTGGAGCCCTGACAACAGTAATCCCACGACACAAACAGATAATACCAACCATCGTGCTTGAAGATAAACGGAGCCTCAATGGCATTAGGACCCGCGAAATCGGATGTAGGATTCTTGGGAGGATTAGGATTGATGGGCAGGGCAGCCTTGGCCGTAGGGTTATTCAAGTTATACCGACGGGCAATGGTGCGTGGTTTCTCCCCCTTGGCGATATGCATCGTTGTATCCAGTCGTGCCAGTTGGATACCATCCCAGAACGAGCCCCAGACGAGCCAAGGCTGATCCTGATCGTCGATGACGAAGTTTGGATCGATGGCGTTCCAGTTGTCACGATTCTCGCGGGAAGTAACAATACAGCCCTCATCGTTCCAGATGGGATAAGATAGTGAACGGGCAGACAGCAGACCGATGGCCGAACCGTTCCTGCCGAAGGTGGAGCAGCTATAAGCCATCCACCAACGACCACGCCAGCGGATGATATCGGGAGCCCATACATGTTGTGTGAACCCCGGTACTGAGTCGTGCGCCCACTGAGGAATAACCGTCATCACCGGTTCCCTCAAGACGGTCCACGAATGACGATCCTTCGATGTCATCTGCTGAATGCCCATTCCTGTAGCAAATAAATAATAAGTACTATCTTCATAGGCCATGACAGGGTCATGAACCATTGGCGTGTCCGTGGTAAAGGACAAACTCCTCCTGGGATGCTGTTGTCCCTGCACCGTTACCGTGGTACCTAAGACGAACAGCATCAGCGTAATAACTGATGTCCTCATATGGTTATTTTGCTATGTATTTCTTGCCGTTCCGGATAATTAATCCTTTAGAATTGCTGTTTACGCGACGACCCTGAAGGTCGTAAGTTGAGAGTTGATCGTTATCATCAAAATGCACTCCTACTATGCCCGTGGTAGCTTCGGTCTGATAACCCCATGCTGTCTCACCAGTATTGGCAGCCACAGCCGTGAAAGCAGGAACCTTCGTGTCGGTAGATTCCAGCGTCTGCTCCACCATGACACCATGATAGTAGGTGTTACCTATCTTCAAGGTTACATAGGATGTGCCCTCCTCTATCTTCCACGTACCTGTAGTTGCACCTGCTATGGTACCATCACTCTTGAGTTCGATATCGGTAGGCTCAGCTATCTCTTTCTTGGTATGATCCAACTTGTAGCGATGAATCAGCAACTTGTACTTACCCGCAATACGGTCGGTAGCTATCTGCTGTGTAGTGGCTATATCGGCACTCGTCACTTGCTCGCCAGTATATTCGAAGGGAGCAGCCACCAGCCATCCGTTCTTGCTTTGGAACACCTGGTGGACACGCACCTGATGAGCCTCACCCCAGTTCTGGAAACGGGTGTGATAAACCAGGTAGGTACGACCGTCTTCAGCGGCGATGATGGAGTTATGACCTTGCGACCGCTCGCCAAGGTTTCCTCTTGCCGTGCTTCCCCACGAGGTATAAGCACCGAAGATGTTGACACCGCGGTTATTATCGTTCTCCTTCGCACCGAAGTTCAGCAGATATGATGAGAATACAGCACTGTTGTTACGCGAATCAATATAGGGTCCGTCGGGATTCTCCGAGCGGAACACACGCATCTGGTAACCACCGTTGTTATATTCGTTTGCCACACCACCGGCAGCCAGTCCGCCATAGGTAACAAACAGGTAGTAATAACCACCAATATACTCGATGTAGCTGGCCTCGCCCGATACATAGTATCCACCTGCTATCTTCTTACCGAAGTAAGGATCGATGGTAATACCGTCGCCCGAGCCAGTCAGCGGATATTCTACATCATAGTCGCGCAATCCTGTATTCTCATCGAGTTCCAGCATCCAGATACCACCGCTCCATGAGCCGTACGACATCCACAGCTTACCCTGCTCATCGTAGAACACACAGGGGTCGATACAGTTCGGATAGCGATTGCCCCATCTGTTGCCCACAGCGTAGCGCTCGGGCAGAGACGACTGTGTGCCGATGACCAGCTCCAGGTCGGAATCCTTATAGGCGCTACCGGTATGGAAACCACTCATCACCACCGGGGCCTGATACAAATAAGGTCCTTCGATGTTATCAGCCGTGAGCAGGATGATGCTGGAATACCAGTTATCGCCATTGACGCTCAGGTACATGCACCATTTATTCAAGACCTTGTTCCATATCACATCGGGCGCCCACATGTTTCCATCGACATTGTAGCCCGCATTACCACGCTTCGACCAATTAAAAGCATTGAAGTTGAAGTCGTACTCTACTCCACCCTTCTTGATCTTTGTCACCTGCGGTGTGGTGAAGGCGGCGCTGTTGGCTGCATTGTTACTGGAAGCTGTAGCCCAAGGAGCCTGAAAAGCCGACCAGCTCATCAAGTCGGCCGTCTTGGCGGCAGCCCGGTGGGAACCAAAGATGTAGTACGTCTGGGACACTGGTTCCCACACGATGCTCGGGTCATGCACGCTGACGCGATTCAGCATGTAGGCCAGTGCACTCATAGGAGCCAGTGCCGTCAGAAGTACAAAGATATACTTTCTCATGATGCAATATGCATTATTCATTATGCATTATTCAAATACCAGGTGTCCACCCTCAGTAGTGAAGCGGAAGCGGAAGTTATCGCCTTCGATAGGACTCAGACCGATATAATCCTGATAATAGGTAATGCCATCGTTGCCCACCATGACGCACTTGACGTCGGCAGATGAACCATGGTTGGTTACCGATACGGTTACTACAGCATCGTCCATTGCAGAGAGCCATGCACCCCAGTCGCTCTGTCCGCCACTTGGCGTACAAGCCTCGTAGCTATCGCCCCAGCCGTAGTTATCGGCGCGGAGTACGGCATACTCACTATTGTCCTGACGGGTAAGAACAACGAGGAAGTTATTCCAGTTGTTAGCACCATTGGTGAAGTTCTTGAAGCGAGTGGTGTAGGTCTTACCTGCAGGAACCTTGATATCCTGAGAGTGGGCAGCCCACCAACCAGTAGAGTTATCCTCTTCGCCCAGCACCTCGTCGAACTCAAGGTGACAGCCGTCAACGGTATAACGGAAGTAGAAGTCGTTAGGATCAACGGTGTTGATGCCTGTGTACTCCTGGATATAGGTATTACCGTCGTTTCCAACCATCACAGCCTTGACATCAGCAGTGCCATCGCCATTGTTCGTTACGTAAGTAGTTACCTTGGCACCGTCCATGGCAGCGAGCCATGCGCCCCAGTCAGCCTGTCCACCGCTCGGTGTACATGCTTCATATCCATTACCCCAACCATAGTTGTCGGCACGAACCACAGCATACTCCGTATTGTCAGCCTTGCAGAGAACAATCACGAAGTTGTTCCAGTTGTTAGCGCCAGAGGTATAGTTGGTGAAGGTAGAAACGAAGGTCTCCTTGGGTCCAACCTTGATATTCTCAGAGTGAGCGCCCCACCAACCGGTAGAGTTATCGGTAGCACCTATTGAAGTGTAAAGCTTGTCAACCACCTCGAACTCAGCCGTACCGATAACCGGTGCAGCGGCAGCCTCGCCCTTGAAGGTCTTGGCATAGGCAGCAATGAGGGTCTTCTTACCCAGTGAGTTCATGTTAGGAACAGCCTGGAAGGTAAGGTCAGCATACTTAACAATAGTTGAAACCTCCTGCTCGAACTGGATCGTAGCGGTTACATTGGCAAAGGCATCCTCCAATGATGTGCCCTGGAGCACTTTCTTAGGTACGCCATTGAGTGTCATAGACAGCGGCTGCTTATCCTCTCTGGAAGTGAATCCACCGATGGGCTCTACAGTAGAACCAAGCCAGTTGATGAATGAACCCTCGGGAACGAGGAAGCAACGGATGGTTGTGTTCGAAGCATCAGCATTGAGGTTCGCCAGTGGCGACTTCTGGGTATAGGTCTTTGTGATCGTTCCGTTGGTCATGGTAACCACCAGTCCGCCTTCAGTGCGGTCAACGGTCAGTGTCACCTTACCGCCAAGCTTGTCAACACCCGTGTCAGTATCGGTCTGGAACTCCAGATCGCTTGTAGCCAGACTACGGTCGATATAATCACCCCATTCAGAGTTTCCGCTGGGTTGATAGTCGTAGCGGATGGCTCCATATTCCTTATAGTTAGCAGCACCGCGATCCTCATCATTACAGATGATCATGGCGAAGTTCTTGTACGTATTCGTGGCACTGGGATTGATGTTCAGATTGAACTGTGCAATCCACTTCTCACCTTCACGAACCTGATAATACTTAGAGAACTGTGCCCACCAACCCGTACTATAGTCAGTAGCACCAATGGTATAGACGTCCTCTTGCATACCTTCGATGATCTCATCACCACCCTGGTTCTTTGCCTTCTCAGCAGCAATAGAGTCAGCCTTTGACGACAGCCAGTCGGGAGAGTTAATGCCGAACAGGTCACCGCCCTCACAGCTCGTCAGAGCCAGTAGCCCTAAGGCGGCTGAACAAAGGACAGTTGCTAATTTATTGTATTTCATAATGATATCTTTTTTACTATGTTACTATTATACTTACTTACCTTTGTTTAGAGGCCCACAACCGGATGTACCGGTCCGTAAAGCTTGTCGGCATTGCTGGTACTGTTGTTAGCCGAGTTGCCCACAAGGTTGGGGTTGTCGTTCAGTGTTCCCTGATAGATGGGGAAGAACTCATGACCTTGGATCCATGTATCGTAAGAGCTCTTCAGCTCTGTATCGCCGGCAGCGATTCCACTGTAGCTTACAGCCTCCTTCACTCTTGACCTGTCGTTGGTGCGACGGAAGGTTCCGTGCTCCTTGAGCTGCTGCAGACGACCGCCATCGTAGAAGAATCCCCAACGGATGAGGTCGAAGCCACGTCCATACTCGCAACCGAATTCCTTCGGACGCTCCACATTGGCAATCTGCTCGAACAACTTATCCTTACTGTTGAAATCAGCCAGCTTCAGGTCGGCCAGACCGGCACGCTGACGAACTTGGTTGATCCAATCAATAGCCTGCTGGGTAGGACCGTTCACTTCGTTCTCGCACTCAGCAGCACGAAGCAGCACATCGCTGTAGCGCATAAGGCGCAGGTTGATACCGCAATGCAGACCAGTCACCACCTTGTCGTAGATACCTGTGCGGAAGTTGGTGTTCTTAGCTACTGGCAGACCGCCGTAGTTGTTGTTGGTAACAACGGGTGCATCAGCAGTCATCGGCGTAGCATAGCACACATTACCATATTCAAATCCGTCCCAGTCGGTCTCGTAGGTACCGATAGTCCAGTAAAGGCGCGGGTCAAGCGTACCATTGGTGGTCTTTTCTGCCTTGAACAGGTTATAGAGCCAAGGTGAAGCAGAGAGGTCGGCCCATCCACCGAAGTCGCCAGGACCAAAGTTACTCTCGATAGCATGTCCCTGAGTAGCGTTCGGACTGGTGTTCACAGGTGTCCACTCATCATCGGTACCCTGTGTACCAAAGTCCAGATACTGAACCTCAAACAAGCTCTCGTCGTTATTCTCGTAAGCAGCTCCCTCGCGGAAGTTATCACCATAGTTAGCCATCAGCTTATAGCTGCCGTACTGACCATTGATGATGTTCCTCAGAACGGTCAGTGCATCGTTGTACTTGTGACGCATCATCAGAGCACGAGCATAGAAACCGGCTGCAGCACCACTGGTGGCACGACCCTTTGCCCACTCACCGCCAGCATCACGACTGGGCAGCAGTGTCATTGCCTCGGCAAAGTCTTTCTCCACCTGATCCCAAACCTCATCGTATGAACTGTTGGTGCCATAGAGACCATCGAGGGTTGAATAGGTAGCATAGTCGGTAATCAGGATGGGGTTCTGATAGTAACCGGCCAGGTTATAGTAGGCCAGTCCGCGCAGGAACAGCATCTGTCCCTTGATACGCTTCATCTGTTCGTTGAGCGCGCTATTGTCTTCGCCACAACGAGAAAGGGTGAAGTTCGTTACGTTGATGGTATAGTACCAGTCACGCCAAGACCACTGTCCGATCTCATCGGTGAAAGCAACATTCAGATCATCGAAAGGCATGTACCAAACCTGTGAGGAGTTCCATACCTCATCTCCACGACAAACATCGAGCATATAGCCTACACGAGCATAAGTACCTTCCATACGGATATGGTTGTAGGCTGCAATCACGTTCTCCTCAAGATCATCAGCTGAGAAGCCGAAGGTAGCTGCAGTCTGCTGGTTGGGATTCGTCACGTCCAACTCACTATCGCAAGAAGAAAGCGTAGCGACACCCATCAGAACAGCTAAGGAAATTTTATATAGTTTCATAATTGTCAATTTATATTTTTATGCAATATACCTTATATATTATAATGATGCATTAGAAGGTGAAGTTCAGACCCACCATGAAGCTTCGTGCAGTTGGGTAAGAACAGAAGTTATAACCCGGAGTGAACGTACCGCCTGCATAGTCAACATTGTAACCCTTGTAACCGGTGAAGGTATAGAGGTTCTGGGCAGATACGTAAACACGTACACCTGATACATAGTTGCCGAACCACTTGTTGGGAAGGTTACATCCCAGCTCGATGTTGGCAATCTTCCAATAAGCAGCATTCTGAATCTGACGGTCGCAGAACAAATCGTTCCAAGCCAATGTAGCGCTGTTTGACAGATAGGTACGGGGGATACTGGAAACGTATGTACCGCCATCCCACTGATTAGCATCCAGCACAGCCACATCCTTGTTGCCATATCCGTAGCTTGAATTCAGCATGTTATAGAGGTAGTCGGATACATGGAAGCCTAGTGCACCGAATGTAGAAATACTCAGATCGAAGATGCTGTACTCCAGATGGGCACTCAGACCGAAGTTCACCTTGGGCAGACCGCTGCCGAGAACTGTCTGGTCGTCACCGTTGATCTGACCGTCACCGTTGATGTCACGATAGTAGCAGTCGCCTACCTGTGCTCCCGGCTGATACTCGTCAAGACCCTGGGCCTGTGCCAAAGCGTTCAGCTCGTCGAGCTGTGACTGTGTGCGGATGATGCCCTGATAGTCCCAACCATAGAACTTACCAACTTCCTGACCGATCTCGGTGATGTATGCACCACTGATAAACTTATCCGTGCCGAAGCCGAGAGATGTCACCTTATTCTTCAGTGTACTGAGGTTGGCGCTGATCTCATGCTTCAGGGCATGGTCACGGTTACGATAGGTAAGAGAGAACTCCAAACCACTGTTCTCCATGGATGCAGCATTCATGGTTACTGATGTGTTGGCCACACCTGCGCTGGCAGGAACAGGAACGCCGTAGAGAAGATCCTGCGACTTGTTCTTGTACCACTCAGCAGTAAACTCAATGCGGTTGTTGAAGAAAGCCAGGTCAAGACCCACGTTCATGGTCTTTCTCTTTTCCCATGAGAGGTTCTCGTTCACGAAGTTGGAAACAGCAGAACCTGTAACAGCCTGATTACCGAAGCTGTAGGTCATGTTGTTACGAGCCATGGTAGCCTGGATGGCATAATCGCCTACGGCTGCCTCATAACCGAGCTCACCATAGCTGGCACGCAGCTTGAACAGATTCACGATGTTGCGGTCGATGGGGAAGAATGCTTCCTTATCGAAACGCCAACCGAGAGAAACTGATGTGAAGGTGTCCCAGCGGATATCCTTGGACAAGCGGGAGCTACCGTCACGACGAACGATACCAGAAACGAGGTACTTACCGTCGAAGTCGTAGTTCAAACGTGCAAGATAAGAAGCCAAGGTATGCTTGTATTCATAACTGTCGGCCATCCAGTCGCTGGCATTCTGCAGCTGCAGGAAGTAAGGCTCAGAGAGATTGATACCAGTAGCCGACAGGGTATTGGTGTTCTCCTGCTCGAAGGTCTGACCTACCACGATGTTAGCATGGTGCAAACCAAGGGTTCCGTCGTAAGTCAGCGTGTTTTCGATCAAGGCATCAGTGTATTTGCGATGTCCCTTGCTAAGGCGCTCATTCTCCTTGGCAAGATATACACGGTTACTCTGGATCCATGCAGGAATCCAAGTCTTGTCGTTGCAAGATGTAGTACTATAAGAAAGGTTGATCTTATAGTTGAGCTTATGATTGTCGCTCTTGATGCCAACCATGTTGAACAGATCAACATCTGCCGAAGCAGTACCTACGAAACGGTCAACGATGGTGTTTCGGGTCAGCATCTTGTTAATGAGCAGCGGGTTCATGGCGGAGATGTCACCATGAATGGTATCATAGTACACACCATAGCCATAAGCGTCGTACTTGTAAGCACTGGCAGAACCAACCATGTCATCGAGCACCCATGTAGAGGGGTCGTAGGCCTTGATGGTGGGCTGCATATTCAGCACACCGCTGAGCACGTTACCCAAGTTACCATACAGACCCTGAACATACTCGTTGGCGTTGGATACAGCCAGGTTGTCCTGATTGGAGTGAGAGTACACCAGACTGGTGCGGAACTTCACGAACTTGATGTCCATGGTGTTGTTCACACGAGCAGTGTAACGCTCGAAGTTAGGACCTGCGCCTTCCAAGGTACCCTTCTGCTTGAAGTAGTCGAGACTTATATTATAGGTGTTATTAACACCACCACCGCTCAGGTTAACACTGTGGTTCTGACGGATACCTGTCTTGAAGGCCTCATCGAGCCAGTTGGTGTCCGTATTGTCGCGGAAATGATAGTAACCGTCACTACCCAGTGTGTATCCACCAGGAGCGGGAATACCTGCGTTGGTAGCAGCAATACCGAGATACCTGCTGTACTGTTCAGCATTCATCAGGTCGTAAACATCCGTCTGAATCTTGTCCAGACCGAAGTATCCCTTGTAGTCAACCTTCAGCGGCTGGTCTTTCTTACCACCCTTAGTAGTGATGATAACCACACCGTTAGCTGCACGTGAACCGTAGATGGCACCTGCAGAAGCATCCTTCAGCACCTGAATGGTCTCGATGTCATTCGGTGAGAAGTCGCGGATTGATGTTCCCATGGGAACACCGTCGATAACGTACAATGGAGCTGTGCTACCGAAGGAACCGATACCACGGATGCGTACTGCCGGGTCGGCACCGGGCTGACCGTCAGATGTGATCTGCACACCAGCCACCTTACCTTCGAGCATGGAAGAAATGTTTGAGTGAGATACGCGCTTCAGTTCGTCGGCGTTGACGATAGATACAGAACCGGTAAGGTCGGCCTTCTTCTGAACACCGTAACCTACCACTACCACCTGATCAAGAACCTGAGCATCGCTCTCCAATTGAATCTGTTCAATGATCGCGCGCCCGTTAATGGCGATCTCACGATCCTTGAAACCTACGTAGCTTACCACGAGTGTACCATTGGCTGGTGCATCGATAGTAAAATTACCATCAATGTCGGTGATAACACCCGACTGAGTCCCCTTCAACTGTACAGTAGCACCAATGAGCGGTTCGCCGTCTTGGTCTACAACCTGGCCAGTGACCTTGATTGTCTGAGATTGCGTGACAGATGCCATGACTGAGGTGGGACAGCAAGTGATACCTCCCATAACACCTAAGGTCAGCAACACAGAAAATAATAGTTGTTTTCTCATGTTAATTGTTTTAAATTTAGGAGTTTTTAGATTAGTAATACAATTATCTGTCAGCAAAAGTAGTGGAAATGCTGACACGTGAGGTGGATAAAATGATATTAAAGGTGGACAAAAATAAATTATTGTCAGTTTGTACTCTTTTTGTTCATTTTGTGTTCTTCGCCCTTATCCATATGCTCTTCACGCATGTAGGTACTTGGACTGCTCCCATAATGACGGGTGAAGCAACGGGTGAAATATTTGGGATCGTTGAATCCCACCGCATAGGCTATCTCGGTGATGTTCCTGTCGGCATAATTCTCCATGATCAGTTTCCTGGCAATGCTCAGACGGTAGTTACGGATGAACTGACCCGTACTTACTCCCGTCTCGGCATTCAGTCGTTTAGACACCAGACTCTTGCTCATACCCAAGGCATCGGCAAAGGCAGTAATGTCGAATTCGCTGTTCATGTAGTTCTGTTCCATGATCTCGGTGGCGCGTTCCATGAAAGGAACATTCTTCTGCGTCACTTCCTGCTTGTCGGCTTCCACGCTCCGGTGGAAACTCTTTTCCAACCGTTCATGGTTGTCGAGGATATTCTGGATTCGTAACTGGAGGTGTGTGGAATCGTCGGTTTCCTCCAACGCCTTACGAATAGGCTTCAACAGTTTCTCTGCCTCTTGCTTCCGCCATGCTTCCAAACGCATACGGTACAGTCGGATACCCACACCCACCGCCAGCAGGATCAACAGCATGGTGAACCACCAGCTCTTCCAGAAATAGGGCGCCACCTCCACACGAATGGAGATCACGTGCCGCTCATCCTCATCAGCTTCTGCGGTATAGGCCACCTCGAAGACATAGCTGCCGGGCTTCAGACTCGTATAGCGCACGGAGTGTTCACCAGGTTTCAAGGTGTTCCATTCCTCCTCGAAACCTCTCATCCTGTAGCTGTAATGCCCTTGCACCTCCCTACCGTAGGTAAGCGCTGAGAAATCAATGGAGAACGACTTGTTCGACTCATGCAGTCGGATGATGCTGGCCAGGGAGATATCTGCGTCGATTATCTTACTGCTGGCGGCTGTGATCACCTGGTTATCCACCATCAAGCGGGTAAAGGTGAGGTGTATGGGGTTATCATCGTCCATGTTCTCCCCTCTGATTTCCGTCAGACCGTCAACACTGCCCAGGTAGATATAGCCATCGGTACCCTTCACGGCAGAATTCCAATAGAACCGCTGAGAATGCAATCCGTCGCGTTCCCCATAATTAATAAAGGTACGCGTGCGCGGGTTATAGACCGACAGTCCGTTATCTGTCGTAATCCACAATCTGCCCTGAATATCCTCCACGATTCCTTTCACGGCATTGTTCGCCAAGCCGTCATCTGCCGTCAGATTCTCAAAATGCTCCTCTCCGCTCTTCTTGTCAACCACCCTGCGATACAGACCATAGCCATTAGAGCCGAGCCACAGCGTACCGTCCTTGGTTTCACAGAAGCAACTGATCTTATCAATAACGGGAGATTCCGGATGATCAAGCTTATTACTCAGCTTTCTGGACTTAAATGCGCCGTCTTTGGAACGTGGAGAACGGAGGTCGATCACACATACGCCTGATATACAGCCCATCCACAGGAAACCATCCTTATCCACGTGCGCTCCAATACAGCCGCGTACACTTCGGTTTTCCGGGAAAGGATCCTCCAGTGTTCCCTTACGAAAGTCGTAGAAGAAGATACCGTCGTTGGAGCCCACCCATAGTCCATCGTTATACTTATCGTAGGCCAAGGAACCGATATAAGAGGTAAGGGAAGTCATGGAAGGCGGCATACTGACGGGATGCACCTGACTATGTTCTGTCAGGGAGATATAGTTCAGTCCTCCACCCCACGTGCCAATCCACAGTCGTCCATGTCCATCAGCCTCCAGAACAGACACCGAGTTGTGCGACAACGGTGAGTTCGAGGTGGTCCAATGACTGAATGTGTCACCTGCTCCCTTGCGGTTCAAGCCACCTTCCACCGTACCAGCCCATAACGTACCGTCGGCTTCTACATACATCGCATTCACGGGATTGTGCGAGAGGGAGCCCGGATGACTATCCTCGTGGATGTAGTTACGGAGCATCAGCGGACGGGGAGACAGCTTGACAATGCCTGCAGTTTCCGTACCAATCCATATCTGACCGTACCGGATCATCAGACAGTGGACAAAATCGCTCGGCATGGGGATACCATCGGTGGCAGTGTTCCAATGACTGAAGGTGCCGTTCTGCTCATCCAAAATACTCATTCCTCGAAGCGTACCCACCAGCAAACGACCTTCAGGCGTGGTGGCCAGCGCAGTAGCATAGTCGTGCGACAAAGAATGTGCATCGGCAGTATGATGATATTCGGTCATGGCACCCGAATACGTGTCATAGGCAAACAAGCCTATGTTGGTAGAAATCCACACGGTACTGCCATGTTTCAGCATATCGGTAACATAAGCACCCTGCAAACGCTTCATCACAGGTGCTATATCCCTGAGCACCAGCTTACCGTTCTCCTCTATCAGACGGTACAGTCCGTTCTCCACATTGATCCATACCGTACCGTTATGGTCGATATCTACCAGACTCACCTCCGGGGTATTACCACGGTAACGGCATTTACTGATATGATCCACGCTGCCGTTCTCCTTGAAGGTATAGCGGAAAATAGTATCGCGTGTAAGGTGCCACAAACTGCCCTTCGTATCACAATACACCTTCACCGAAGGACGTTTCAGCAGTTCACCGATATCACCTTTCCCATATTTAGGTACCGTACTGCCCATGGTTCGCATATCCACCACGGTGGTCTGCTCGTCATAGGCCACCCACAACCGCTGGTGCCCATCTTCGGCAAAGCCCTGACAGGAATTGCTCGAGCTGCCTGCATGGCGTTCCAGTACGGGCATGGTGAACGAATAACCGTCATAGCGCACGGCTCCACCTCCATAGGTAGATATCCACACAAAGCCCTGACTATCAGCAAAGATCTGGTTTACATGCAGATGGGGCAGACCTGCTGAGAGATCCAGACAGGTCATGTTATACCGCTCGGTGAGCACGTTCTGTGCCATCGAACCACTCACATAGAATGCGAGCAAACACCCAATCAGTCGTAAGATACCGTTCAAATCCTTTAGTAGTTTGCTGCAAAGATAATAAAAAAATACGAAACTACCAAACCTGTTAATACAGGAAGTTGCTTGTCAGCAGATTTAAGGTTCCCATGATGGCACCTAAAAGGGCACCGAGCCATACAATGGCCTTGAGTTCTTTGTCCATCACCTCCAGGATCAGATGTTCAGCCTCGGCCATCTCCATTTCGTTGATTCGGTTCTCGATCATCTTACTGATATTGATGGCATGGAGAATGCGGGGCAGACGTTCGGTGATGACGTGCTGGTACAAAGAGATGACCGATGATTTCAGCTGTGCTATCTGCTCCTCCTTATCCTCCAGCAGCTCACTCATCGTACAGTCGAGGAGTCGCTGGCGTTCCTTCTGAATCATCCCTCCCACCATCTCTGCAGAGTTGTCGCGCAGCATCTCGTTGATGTTCTTGGCCAGTGCCTGCTCCACAGGTGCCGCCAAGGAATTGATGAAGTCGGAGGCATGTTTCTTCGAGGAATTACCGAAGATCCGTCCGATGCCCCTACTGATCATATCGCCGAAGCCCCCACCCTTACCGATACCGTTCTCGCTGAGTGCATCGCCTATATGACTGCCGAAGTGCTGCATCTTCTGCATCACATGGTCAACGGCCATGTGAGCTATCTTACCACCCACCTCTGAATCAGCCATCTTCTTAGAGATCAGCGTGGTGAGCTGTCCTTGCATGTCGGTTGAGATACTTTCTATCTCCTCGTCGGAAAGGAAGCGTTTCAGGAACGATCTCAGTGTTTCGTTACTCTTCCTCTGCGTATCGAAGAAGCGGTCGAAGGTAGCAGAGAGCTTCTCCATCATCTCCTCCGAGAGCAAGTTCCTTTCCATCACCTCCTGGTTCATCAGGTTCTCGCTGATGGCCCCGCCAACAGCCCCTGCTATCCTACCCTTCTCCTTGGGGATGATACCAGGCGTAAAAGGCAATTTCCGACCAAACAGGTATTTAGCCTGATGTGGTCGGAAAAGCATACGTATGGCGATGTCATTGGTGATATAGCCAATGACACCGCCGATAAGGGGACCTGCGAGATAAGTAAAAACCATAGGCTATTCTCACCTCTTGCTTCTTGCTTCTTACCTCTTGCTGCTAAACTGGAATGTCCTTGTTCACGTTCTTGCAGCCGAGGAGGGCGTAGTAGAACATGTAGGCCATACCCAGCAGGTAGATGAAGTAGCTCGGCATGTAGCCCATGATGTCGGCGAAGAAGTTCTGCACAACAGGCAGTACACCACCGCCAACCACCATCATCATGAAGATACCGGAAGCCTGGGCTGTATATTTACCAAGACCTTCAGTAGCCAGGTTGAAGATGGAAGCCCACATCACTGAGGTACAGAGTCCGCAGAGCACAAGCAGCAGAGCGCTTACCGGTACCACTACCGTTGAGAACGATCCTTCAAGGATAGAGAACAGCGGCATGGAAACAGTCACCGATTTCGGGGTGAGCATAGCGGCAATGATCAGGATCATGCCGATGGTTGTGGTGGCAAGCATCAGCTGACGAGACGATACCTTTCCGGCAATCACGCTGGAGCACAGACGACCGATAAGCATCAGCAGCCAGTACATGGCAGCCACAGCACCACCAATGGTAGCAGCATTCAGCACAGCTTCGGGGTTCACCCAAGCACCATTGGCAGTAGTGTCAGAGAGGTAGAAGTTCAGACCGCCAGGGATACCCACCTCTACGCCTACATAGACGAAGATGGCGATTACGCCTAACAAGCAGTGACGGAACGACCAGGGTGAGTGTTCAAATACGGTATCTGCCGTTACCTTACCCATTTCAGGATCCTGGATGGGGATGAACAGCAGGATAACGAAGGCAGCAGCAAAGACGGTCATGGCGATATACATCACCAGGTTCACGTCGGCCATCTTCGTACTGGCTGTAACAGTACCAATCAGTGCACCCACGAGCATCGGGGTAAGCGTACCGGCCAAAGAGTTCAGTGTTCCACCAATCATGTTCAGCTGGTTACCACGGTTACCGCCGCCTCCCAAAAGGTTCAGCATCGGGTTCACCACAGTGTTCAGGATACATACAGAGAATCCTGAGATGAAGGCACCCAGCAGGTAGATACAGAAGCCGGGGATACCGCTGGAATGACCGGAGAGGTACTGGATCAGTACGCCGAAGAAGCCCACGGCGATACCGATGAGGGCTGTTTTCTTGTAACCCACCTTGGTAAGCATCTTACCTGCAGGGATTCCCATGAACAGGTAAGCAAAGAAGTTCATGAAGTTACCCATGATACCCAGCACGTTTGAACCGCCGATTTCAGGCTGGTTCTTCCAGATCACACCGATAGGAGCGCCCAGATTCGTGACGAACGAGATCATGGCATACAGGAAGAACATCGTTACGATGGCGATGATGCTTCCATTCTGTTTGTTAGTTTGACTCATAGTTGTATTGTTTTAGTTTGATAATTAATCTTCTGCTGGTGCCTCAGGCACATCCTCTGTCTGCTTTTTGCGGATGGAGCGCTTACGCTTGGGCTTCTCGTCAACAGGCTTGTCGAGTTTCACGCCAGCCAACTCCGGATCGATCATGATTCGTCCGCAGTACTCGCATACGATAATCTTCTTGTGCATCTTGATGTCGAGCTGACGCTGTGGCGGAATCTTGTTGAAGCAGCCACCGCAAGCATCACGCTGCACATACACGATACCCAGTCCGTTACGTGCATTCTTACGGATACGCTTGTAGCTGGTAAGCAGACGCTCCTCGATCTTCAGCTCCAGTTCCTTGGCCTTCTCCTTGAGCTTCTCCTCTTCAGCACGGGTCTCACCCATGATCTCGTCGAGCTCACTCTTCTTCTCCTCGAGGGCAATCTGACGGTCCTTGATCAGTTCCTCTGCCTGAGCAAGGTCCTTGTTACGGTCTTCCACTTTCACGCCAGCCTCGCGGATCTTTTTGTTACAGAGCTCAATCTCCAGTTCCTGGAACTCGATCTCCTTGCTCAGCGTGTCGTACTCGCGGTTGTTCTTCACGTCGTTCAGCTGACTCTTGTAGCGTTCCACGCTTGCCTTGGCGTCTTCAATCTCACCCTTCTTCTGGATGATAGCCTGCTGGAAGTCGTCTATCTCGCCCTTGATCTTTTCCACACGGGTATTCAGACCGGCGATTTCGTCTTCCAGGTCCTGTACTTCAAGAGGCAGCTCGCCTCTCAGGGCCTTCTTCTCGTCAATTGCCGACAAGGTTGTCTGCAACTGGTAAAGTGTTTTCAGTTTCTCTTCAACTGACAAGTCTGTTGGATCTTTCTTTGCCATAAATCGGAGCCCCCCTCTTATCCCCCCAATAGGGGGAGGCCGCAAACAGGGGCATGGGCCATTGTTGTTATTCTTTTTTATTTTGTGGAGTGTGGAGTGTGGAATGTGGAGTGAGAATAGTACTGCAGTACAGTTTTCATATTCAAACCACTTGTTCTTAATTCATATCTCACTCCTCATTCCACACTCCTCATTCCACATTTATACATACACTATCGGATTCGTCATCACCTCCGTGAGGAAGCAATTCACGCCGGGACATTCCCTTTCGATGATCTCCTTGAAGAGCTCACTGGTGTATTGCTCACTCTGGTAGTGACCGATGACGGCAATCTGTATCTGCTGCTCATGACCGAAGTATTCATGGTAGTGCATCTCACCGGTAACAAAGGCATCTGCACCCTCGGCAATGGCGTCGTACAGCAGGAATGCTCCTGCCCCACCACAGATGGCCACCTTTTTGATGGGGCGCTGCAACAGCTGGTTGGCCTGAATGCAAGCCACGCCAAAGCGTTGCTTCACCATCGCAAAGAAATCGCTGGCCGACATCGGCTCTCTCAGCTCGCCTATCACGCCACTGGCGCCTTGCACATCACCCACGGTCTTCTCAGGACCAAAGAACCTTGGTTCCTGCAGACCCATTTTCTCCGCAATCTTATAGTTCACGCCACCTAAGGCATTGTCCATGTTGGTATGCATCGACACCACCGTGATATCGTGCTTGATGGCTTTCACCACCGCCCGCTGCACATCATCCTTGCCCGTAATTTTCTTCAGGGCATGGAACAGCAGGGGATGATGACTCACGATGAGGTTGCAACCCTTGGCCACAGCCTCATCCACCACCTTCTCGGTCACGTCTAGACACAACAATGCCCCTGACACTTCCTGCGTCTCTGTCAATCCAACTTGCAAGCCGGCATTGTCGAATCCTTCCTGCAAGGGCAGAGGCGCGAAACGTTCAAGGGCATTCACCACTTCCTTTATGTTCACGCTTTTCAGCTTTTAAATCATTTGCAAAAGTACAAAATATTCCTGAACCATACTGACTTACGTTATTATTTTTGAGAATTGTTAACATTCGCGTTTTTTACCCCAACATCTAACCCAATGTACCTGAAACGCCCTGCTGCAAAGGGTTTGAGGCGGGTTAGATGTTGCTCAAACATCTAACCTACATCTAACCCACATCTAACCCAGATTTACCTTATGCTACCTTTTG
>OMXE01000047.1 GCA_900314935.1 uncultured Prevotella sp. | reverse complement strand
CGCTGCTGCTCACGCTTGGCAATCTCGCGCTCGATCTTTTCCAAGAACTTGCCCTCGACAATCTCAGGAGTCAGTCGCTGCAACTGGTTCCGGGCAGCATTCTTCTCTCCCTCCGTACTGGCTGCGTCATCAACCACGGCCTGCAACTTCTCAGAGAGTCGGCTGTTACGCTCATACTTCGCACGCTCTTCTTCCGTTACGTCGTAGGAGCCAGTACCGTTGCGCGCCTGCAGCTCTTCCTCGTATTTCTCATACTCGCCATTGCTCTTGGCTGCAATCACCAGCGTCTGATGGAGTTCTTTCTTCTCTTCCTCGGAGAAGCCCTCGAAGGGAGTAAAAAACTCACGATAATACTCGATGATGGTTCGCTCAATGATATACTGCTCAATCTTCGTGGGCTGTTGACTGCCCTTGAAGATGAGAAATATCAGCGACATCAGGAAGTTCTTCTTCTCACCGAAGTTCTGGAGGTACTCCGTCTCAGTCACCTTGAAGGGATTCATGGAGATGGGCTTTTCCTTGCTATAAGAGATATATGTTCCACCGAAATAGCTGCACAGCCCCTCATAACTGTCACCTGTATCGACAATCCACGACTGTGTTCATGAAGAACGACTTACCGCTACCAGACGGGCCAAGAACAAAGAAGTTCGAGTTGTTGGTGTACTTTATCTTTCCTTCCTTACCTGTTGTGTCGATAGGCATCGGCACACCCTGACGATCGGTATAGTAACACTTTACTGGCGTATCATCGCCATGCGTCTGGCGTTCCTTGTACATCAGGCACAAGGCTGCATCCGAAAGCGTCAGAAAACGGTCATAGTCCTGACTGAGACGATAAACATTGCCAGGGAACGAGGCGACAAAGAGTTCAAGTTGATTATAGGCACGCTTTGAGATATGTTATAGTGGGCATAGACGAGCTGTTTTCCCTCTCGTGCTATCACCTCCTGCACCTGCTTGATGTCCTCGACGGCCATCTGGTTTGATGGATTGGGAATGCTCGCATGACGGTTCTTCTTCTTGTCGAGCAATGCCAGCTCACGCTTCTGATTGGGCAGGAAGATGACCTGGTTATAGACAACCGTGTCCACATCGGGGATATGGTCTATCTCGCTCATCAGGTCAACGGGCATCACGGCATTGTTCACTGTCATATCGACGTAAGGACGCAGCACACCGGGCAGTCCGACGGAATCGACATCCAGCAGACTGTAGACTTTGCACTGGCGAGTGCCCATGTGAATGGCTTCGCTGTCCACCTTGAAGTTGGTCATCGAGAAATGGGCATCGCGGAAGTTCAGGGCAAAGAAGCGGTCGGCATACTCACGGGCCTGTTGCACGTTCAGGAACTCGGCATGCACGTTCAGGAACTCGGCACTCTTGATGCCGCCATCGTGCAGCTGGTCGGCCACCTTGCGGATCTTGACCAGGAAGTCGCGCCACTTGCTATTGTCATAGCTCAGCAACGCACTTTTCTTGCTTTCCTGCGTGATGACCAGATACGTGCATCCCTCAATATAGGGACGGCCATTGAAGAAGCGGAAATAGGCATTGGAGAGGAACTTGCCGCTGTCGCTGACTTGCAGGGCGCGACCGTCGAAGCTCTTCCTCACAAACACGTCCTGCTTATGTAGCGCATAGCCCTCGCCAAGTGTCTGGACTACCGCCGTCATCAGGTTCGTGAAGTCATAGTAACAGTCCGTGTCGGCACTGTACTTTTGCACAGGGTTCTCCATCTTCAGGATGGCCGAATACTCGCCCGTCTTGGTGTACAGAACCCCTACCCCATCCACATCTTCTATCGAGAAATAAATGTCCTTGAACGTATTGGCACGCTTGCCGCCGGTGCCAAAGGCATAGACGCTGACGGCCATTCCGGCAAGGAACAAAATAAAACCTAAGATTACTATTAATGTCATTCTGTTATTCTCTGTTTATATTCCTCCTTTCACTCCGTGTCCGCCTATGTCTGAGAGATACTAAAACTCCCTCGTCCGACGCAACACGAACACACCTTTCTCCTCATTCTTGGAGTGCAGACCCTTCCGTTGTTTCAGGAATGTCATCACACCGCCAAAGGCGAGGACAGCCGTACACAAAATCAGGGCAGCGACGAAGCCGATGGCCACATAGCCGACGATGAACGCGACGATGGCACCGCCAGCCGTTCCCGCAGCCCAGTAGATGTAGCGTCCCTGAAAACCCAAGAATTCAAGAGGCCGCTGAAGCCCGAAGAACAGAGGCAGAGCCTGGGCTGCTGCAATCAGGAAGATGCAAGCACCCACGAGCATCATGATGCTCTTCTTGACATCCTGCTCCTCGTTGTTCATCTTGATGTACACACTGATAGCACCCACTACGGCTACGACACCAGCGATGGCATAGCACAGCTTCACGGCCACAGGCACGTACTTCGCAATCTCCGTGGTCACGGTTCCAAGAGCCGTAGTACCGGCGGAATAATCGCCAGCAGAGTTCTGAGCGAACGTTACACTTACCATGCAGAGCATTGCCAGCACCATTCCAAAACGGGGTGACTTCACTGCTTTCTCACACATGCCGACGGCTCCATTCAGGATGCCAGAAACGGCCTTACTAAACTTACTTTTCTTCATTTTTGTGTTGGTTGATTAATTTAGTTTTTATGATAAAAATGTATTGTCTAATCGAATGGGGAGAATCCCGACGAGCCGAAGTGATATCCGAAGAACGCTGGCAGCACAATCGTTGCGCCTATCAGGAACATCACGGCTCCAAGCATCATTAGAACGGCCTTGGTGAAACCGCCCTCGCCTGCCTGCAACTTGATATAGATGACTGTTGCATTGTAGATGGCCAGCAGAGCTGCAACGGCATAGAGCAAGCCTACGACATAGCCCATCGTCAGCACCACCTCGTCAGTCATCTCGGCGAGTGCCTGAGCCGTCAGCGAGTAATTCGTACCGCCATTGCTGATTGTCACTAAGAACAACTTCGTCATGCCCATCGTCTCACTTTCTGTTGTTTGCCTTCATAGTTCGGTACATCTGCATCGGCTTGTCCATCGGCTGACTGGAGGCAATATGATACTCCCTGCTGTCAAACTCTTCTTGGTACTTCGGACGAGCCACTATCATCTTCTCCTGGACTGATTCCTTCAGCTCCTCGAACTGATGCACACTGGCCTCACTCTCCTGGTTCAATAGATCCTCATCATCAGGATCATCCTCTACCGGTTGCTCTTCCTGGGCCACATCGTCATCATCACCCTGCTGCATCTGCTGACTTTGAGCAGCGTTATCAGAACTGTCAGAATTGTCTAAGTCGCCCTGAGTGTCATCATCGCCATTCCTAACGACAAAGCCTTCCGCTGTTTCATCGATGACAGTCGACTTCTCCTCTACGGCATCGGCGGTGTTGAACTCCTCGACGTCCTCTTTCTTCTTATCTTTCTTTCCGTGTAGATCGAAGGCTATCGTCACACCCATGTAGAGGATGTATAGGCCTGTCACTACCATTGCATAAATTGTAAATGCTCCCATGTCTGTTTAGTTTTACGGCTGCAAAATAACAGCTTTCCGAGGACATAGGATGCCTGAGAAAATTTCCTATCATGACTTAACACTTCATGATTGAAATCTTCGCAAAAGGCACAAAAAAAAGCGATACAACCGCCCGTCACAGGTAGTTGTATCGCCCCTTGTCTTACAGATTGCTAAGACTTCGGTTATCCTTTTTTATTAATCTTTTAAACCGTATGAAAATTAATATCTACTATTTATATTATATATGTCTTCACTTCACCAATCCCTTACATAGCAGCTCAGAGAAGGTTTTCATCTCGTATGCCAATCGATAGATTCGCTTGCTAGGTCTGCTATGCTTTAGGAAGTCCAGAAAATGGTCGAAGATCTTCGGGTCTTCGTAATACTCCCACAACAAGTCGTAACGGAACCAGGTTCGCGTATTCTCCGGCTTGGGGAGATTGAGGAACCGCAGCACGAACACTGTCAGGATGATGCTTTCGCTGGTATTGTAATAGATGCTCTGACCTGTTTCACGGTCAATCCAGTCAAACAGCAT
>OMXE01000048.1 GCA_900314935.1 uncultured Prevotella sp. | reverse complement strand
TCTTGAATTGCAGCAGACGATATTCCGAGGCATGGTGGCCCTGCAGTCGAACGAGGATAACGTCATTGAGGGCTTTTGGCAGACGCAGAACACCCAAGACATGTTCGAGAAGGTGCCCACCCTTGAGGGTCGTCATCAGGCAATGGCTAAAGCCTTCAGTGTAGCGTTGTCGGCAGCTTCAGCCTGTGTCAGCTATGTCGGCAAGGCCAATCTGGGTGCTGCAGAGCAATATGTCAGTGAAATGTACACAGAGGTCTATACACCGTATGCTCTTACCATCGAGATGAGTGCTGTGAACGGCACGTTCTGTATCAGCAGATAGGCATCAGCTATCGCATTGCCACACGCCATCCGGTGACGGTGGCACCTATAGCAGACTATCGGAAAAACTAAAGAAACAAAAATAAAGCAGAGCCTAATCGTCCTGAACGAAGGAGTCTGGATGAAATCGTGAAGTTCTTCTAAAAGTATGACGAAAAAAATATGGATGATGGCTGCCATCCTAATCTGCAGCCTTGGAATGACATCGTGCAGCAAGGATGACGATGACATTGTAGTAGTGCCGACTCCTGAAGAGCAGGTTGTGCTGAACTGCGCGAAGCCTGACTATCTGAAAGCGGGCGACAGGGTGGCGATGATTTCTCCCTCGTACTATACGCCGATGGAGACCATTGAGAAAGCAGCCGACGTGGTTCGCTCATGGGGTTTTGAACCCGTCATCGGCCCCAATGTCGACAAGGTGCTGGACGGAAAGATTGGAGGAACGGTGGAAGAGCGCGTGAGTGATATCCGCTGGGCTTTGAGTGACCCAAGCATCAAGGCCATCCTCTGCAATCGCGGCGGCTATGGCACTATCCAACTCATCGACCAGCTTCCATTCGACGAAGTGAAGGCTGCCAGGAAGTGGATTGTCGGCTACAGCGACATCTCCACCATTCATGGGTTTTGGAGCCGTGCCGGAGTGATGAGCATCCTCGGCACCATGAGTACCACGCTGGCCAAGGGCGGTACCGACAAGACCTGTACGATGATGCGCGACCTGTTGCTGGGCAAAGTTCCCCGCTATGAAGTTCCTGCACATCAGCAGAACATTCTGGGCCAGGCCAGTGGCGTGCTCGTTGGCGGCAATCTCTGCACCTTCGCGCCCAACGTCGGCTCTCGGGCTGATGCCACCAAGGCCAAAGACCTGATTCTTTTCGTGGAAGAAATCGGTGAGAATATGCGTAACATCGACCGCCAGATGCGCTTGCTGAAGATGAACGGCGTGTTCGACCGTTGCAAGGGAGTCATTCTCGGCGAGTTCATCAGCTGCGGCACGGAGTTCACAGACGAGAACGGCAAGGTCATAAGTATTGAAGCCATGCTCCACGAGCTGCTGGCTGAGTACCACATTCCTGTGCTTTGCGGATTCCCAACTGGTCACGGCGACGTCAACCTGCCATTGGTGATGGGTGCTCCCGTCACCATCGACGTGCGCACAGACGGAGCTTCCCTACAGTTCGACATCGACGGAGATCAGCAGACGGTCAATACCGCCACTATCACCGCCACGCCGACACCAGCGGCAACTCGTATGAGGTTGGCAGGAAAGATTGAATAGTATGAAGAGAAATATAGAGATACGCAAGGCAGAACGGCAAGATGTGCCGTTGTTGCTGGAGTTTATAAAGGGCATAGCCCGATATGAGAAGATGGAGAACGAGGTAATTGCCTCTGGGGACGTGCTGGAACGGGAAATGTTTGATGAGCACAGGGCAGAAGCCGTTTTTGCCGTCATGGATGGGCGTGAGGTCGGCTTCGCGCTCTTCTTCTACAATTTCTCAACGTTCATCGGACATTCAGGATTGTATCTTGAAGACTTGTTTGTTTGGCCAGAAGAGCGCGGCAAAGGCTATGGAAAGGCATTGCTATTGCATCTGGTCAAGATAGCACGGGAGCACCATTGTGGACGTATGGAGTGGTCGTGTCTGAACTGGAACCAGCCCAGCATCGACTTCTACCTCTCCCTTGGAGCCGTACCTATGAAGGA
>OMXE01000049.1:2116-3339 GCA_900314935.1 uncultured Prevotella sp. | reverse complement strand
ACCTGGCAGAACTTCGACGGGCAGGGAGCATCTGATAAACTCGGTGACCATCTGCTGCAGGCCAGTATCGGTCTGAGCGTTACCATCGGTAAAGTCGGATGGAAGAAAGCTCGCGTCCATGAAGTTGATTTGAACCAGGTGAACAGGTATTACGACTCATGGCAGAACCAGAACAAGGGAACAGTTCCTTCGGTACAGTCCACCGCTGTCCATGAGCGCAATAACTATAGCGGTCTTAACTCTCTTCGTAAGCGTTTGGCCAACAAGGATTGGGATGGCATCAGCGATACTATCAACGTTGATAGTCTGGCTGATTCAACCGCCATCGCCGCCAACAAGTACCTGCACATCCTGAAGTCTGGCAAGAAGTACATTGGCGCACCTATCTATTTCTTCTTTAAGATAGGAACCCATGAGTTGACAGAGAACGCACAGTTCATCAATATCAAGGAGGTGGCAGAAGTCATCAAGAAATATGGCCTTCAAGCCCGAATCATTGGTGCTGCCGACAGCGAGACGGGTACGCCTGAGATCAACGAACGCCTGAGTGTCGAGCGAGCCGACTATATCGCAGGACTGCTGAAGGCTCATGGCGTTGACGAGACTCATATCCAGAAGAAGCATCGTGGCGGTATCGACAGCTACGAACCGCTCAATGGCAATCGTAACACCTGCGTCGTACTTTATTTCAAGTAGTCTATGGCAATACGGAAATACACTAATCCGCGAGAGTTGGATCTCTCGACAGGTCTTCAGGAGGTTTTGCGCAAGAATGGTATGCAGGCGCATATCAGTTTGGCGAAGGACGGTGGTCGTGAACTCATAGTATTGGGTCACGACTCTCCTGTTTTGACCTACAAACTGAATGAGAAACAGGTGGAGAACCTCATGGGCTGGGGAACCACCTACGAGAACAAGAAAGCCTATAACACTTTCGCCTCTATCGTGAAGGATGACTTCTACATGCCGCAGAACTTTGTTTCTGCCAGCAATGCCTTCGGTCGTGTGGCGATGGGACTGCATGGCTATCGTATCGGACATGGGGAGTATGGCTACGATGCCAGACCTGCCCGCCGAACACCTTGGTTTGCTCCCTTCAGCCGTCAGGGTCGTGGTTGGGCAGGTGACTTCGTAGGCTATGCCCCTCGTACTGAAGGATTCCATCTTCGCCGTATCGGTGACCACGCCTATCGTCCTTGGGGAGGTGGCCCGATGGTAACGGA
>OMXE01000049.1:0-2106 GCA_900314935.1 uncultured Prevotella sp. | reverse complement strand
AGGCCATCAGAAGGAAACGCCCGTCGAGGTGCTGGACCAGATTTCCATCGAACCCAAGATAAAGCCTTTGGAGGCAGCACCCCGTCCACAAGGTCAGGGTATCCCCTACTCTTCTGTCATCACCTCTGATGTATATTTCAGCAATGACAAGTTCCAGGAGGTGTTGAAGTCACACGGCATCGTCATCGACGAAGCCAAGAAGACACTTACCATACAGTCGAATCTCTCAAAGGTGGATCTCCAGTATGACCTGAAGCCGGAGGAACTGCAAAAGCTCATGGCCAACAAGGTCAGTGGAAAAGGCGGCGTTTCAGTTGATGCCCGTCTGGCCATCATCAATGAGGTCATCGGCAAGGACTTCGACACGAAGCTCACCAAGGATATGCTCGAAACCAAGGAACTGGTATCGCTCGACCTGAAGCCGGAGGTTCGTCAGGAGGTGGAAGCACCTTTCATCGCACAGGAACGCCGCATCGCAGAACAGCAGCGTCTCGCCGAAGCCAGAGCCGAACAGCGCAGAGAGTCTGAGCGTATTGAACGCGACCCTAATGCCATCAATGGCAGGGAGATTCAGGCCATCTTGGGCAACAAGGGTTGGTTTCAGCCAGTAGCCAATGGCCGTGAGATGGTTGTTGGCGAGATCCGGGTAGATAAAGCGCTCAATGGCACATACTTCATGGAGGCAGAGGTCAATGGCCGACTCCTCGCCCACTCCATCTCAGCCAAGGACTATCAGAAGTTCCTCGACCTCGACGATGCTCATCGTCTGAAGATGTTCGATAAGGTATTCTCAGAGGTGGAAATCAAGTCGGCACATGGGGAGAGCCTATGGGCTTTTACCGCGAGAGAGCACATGGCCGTGAGGTCGAGGTGGGGAATATTCAGGTTGACCCTACAGCGAATGGCAAATACAAGATGACCGCTGTCATCAATGGACAGGCTATTTCGCATGAGATTACCCAGAAACAGTACGACAAGTTCCTCGCCGTTGATGACTATCACCGTATGCAGCTCTTCTCGAAGATCTTTAATGAGGTGGACATCAAGACCCGTCCAGGCGAAGGCCATAACCTCGGTGCTGCTCTTTTGGCCGCATTGGTCGTTGGAGGTGAGGTGATGCGTGATGGGCTGTCTGTCCCCCATGAGCCGAGACCTGAGATTTATGAGACCCGTACTGGCCCCGTCTATCATAAAGCAGGAGTTGTCAGTCCGGCTGATGTTGCTGCTGCCAACTTCCGCTCAGAGGAAGCTAACCTTGGTGTTCCTGGGCCTGACGAGGGTATCAGACGTGGCATGTAGATAATTTATCTTTATTAAATAAAAATGATACCATCTTTATTCTTTCATAATCGACGCGGACTACTGGCATTGGTCGTCCTGATGGGCGTGCCTGCCAGTAGTTTTGGGCAGGTTGGCGAGGCCAATCCGCTGCAATATGCCGCTATTGCCGAAGGGACGAGTTTGCTAAACAGCACGATTAACAGCCAGACGAAAGGTATGCAGAAGACCGCTGCTTTTCAGGGAACCATTGCGGCTGAGTTTACGAAGATGAAACAGTGGGAGGGTAAGTATAATGCTTACCTGAAAACGGCTCGTGGCTATGCCGATGCCCTTAAAGCTGGTTGCTCACTATATGCCGACGGTGTTCAGACCCTGCAACATCTCTATGAGATACAAAGGGCCATCAATGCTAATCCTGTGGGTATCGGTGCCACACTGGCCATGAACGACCTCTACCTCGAAACAGCGACGGAGTTCATCAAGACTTATCGCCTGTTGAAGGTGTCGGTGGCCAAGGGTGGCACGGACAATATGTTGACGGGAGCCGAACGGACGGAAATGCTCTGGCAACTGTCCGACGAACTGGCTCGGCTGAATGCCAAACTGCGCACCCTCGCCATCAGTATCGCGTATCATAACCTGACGGATGTCTGGAACCAGTACACGGCTGGGATGGTTGACAAGAGCCATGCCGAGATAGCCAGTGAGGCCTACGAACGCTGGCGCAGGGCATCAACCGTGAGTCAAATATTGAATGAGTGATGAAGAAGCTATACTTGTTAATACTGTTGTGTGTGCCGCTGAAATCGGTGGCGGGTATCGACC
>OMXE01000050.1 GCA_900314935.1 uncultured Prevotella sp. | reverse complement strand
TTGGTCCATCATGGCCACGTCAACGGCATAGACCTTTTCCTGGACAGAGCGTTGCTTGCTCTTTTGCGAATACTTTTGAATACCCACCAGCATATAGGCCTCCTTCAAGTATTTCACGTAGTTCTTGGCCGTATGCTCTGACTTGAAATGGAACAGATCGGCCAGGTCGGTGGTGACAACGATGGCAGGCGATACGTTCAGGAGGTGATGGGCAAGGTTCTCAAATGCAGCCTTGTAGGCAATCTTGTATCTCTGCTCGATATCGCGTTTCATAATATTGTCCACCAATGAACTCACGTAGTTTCTGTTGTCTTCTATCATCAGCAACTCTGGGAAACCACCCTGCTTCAGATAATCGTCGAAAGCAGCCCTGCGGAATGCCTCTGCCTTCGTGGTGCGACGCTCGGTATCTACCTCTTTCATTATGCAGAACTCCCTGAAAGAGAAAGGATATAGTGATATTTCCTTGCTACGCCCAGAGAGGTGTGTGGCCAGTTCGCCACTGAGCAGTTTGGCATTGGAACCTGTGATGATAACGTGCATTTTCTTTCTCAGCATACGATTGACGAACAGATGCCATCCCACGACATTCTGTATCTCATCGAGGAAAAGATACTGAAAGTCGCCATATATTTTATACAGAATCTCCAACACGTCGTTCAGTTGGTCTGCCTTGAGGCTGGCCAACCGTTCATCATCGAAGTCAGCGTATGCCTGGCATAATGCCTCTTCAGCTCTGCCTTCCATTTCCTCCTGCTGGTCAGTGAGGATGAATTCCAATGTCCTTTTGTCAACCATAACGATGATATTTTGTGAGCAAGGACGGTGCAAGTCGAATGCAATGGAACTCGCTCTGATTGCTGAGACACAGCCCGTTCTCGTCAGCTTTTGCGTACAAAGATACAAAGAAAATATGTAAAACGCGATATTTTACACAAAAACATGGTGTTAGAATACGATATTTTACAAGAAATGGCATTCCGGAACGCGATATTTTACATAGGGAGTATCATCAAATATTTAAACCACTGATTTTACCTAACATTTCCCGTGGAATTCACGAAACAACGATGTGTAAAGGGTTTGAGCAACGGGAGATCCAAATTACCACGAACTGTATTTTAGCGGTAATCTCTTGCTTAACTTCGTTGACTTTTGTCACGACTCGGCCAATCATGCAAGCATGGTGGCACTCGCTGCTCCAAAAGTTCTTGCCTCTTGCTTCTTAAATTCCATCCCTTGTAGGATGAAGGAAACTATGGCAGTTTGCGTTGGAAACTATGGCAGTTTACGGTAAAAAGTGCCTCAAACGCCAATAGCCGGAACGTCAAATGCTGATAGCGGGAACGTCATTCACCGGGAGCGTCTACGGCGTTCAGTGTTTTTTAACAGAAAAGGGGTGGTTTGTTAACAGATTTTTGCACGCTATGAGGGGTTGATTTTTGGTCATCCCGGATTTTTTTCGTACCTTTGCAGGCGCAAAACATGAAGGGATAACCTGGAGTGTCAGTGCTACTAACATTTATTAACCATTCAAAATTCATTACAAACTATGAACGAAACAACTATGATGGGTGGCAACACCATGAGTAACACACAGGAAAACACACTCGCAACCGAGTTGTTCCTACAAGACAACTACCTCTTCCGCCGCAATGTGCTGAGCGGGAAGGTGGAGTTCGCATCACTGCCTGCCGACGAGCCTGTTTACAGGACGCTTACGCAGGCGGCCCTCAACAGCATCGTGATCAGGGCCAAGCGTGAGGCTGTCATGGAGAAGGGGAGTCCGAAGGCAGAGATCATGGAGCTGATCAACTCCGAGGAGGTACCCGCATTCGATCCTATAAAGGACTTCCTCGGGCATCTTCCTCAGTGGGACGGACAGAACCATGTGGCAGCGCTGTTCGGCAGGTTACCCGGCATCAGCAGCGAGCAGCACGGCTATCTGGCCACCTGGCTGCGCTCGGCCGTGGCCCACTGGCTTCAGATGGATACCATCCACGGAAACGAGTGCGTACCCACGCTGATCGGTGCCCAGGGCTGCGGTAAGACGACCTTCGTGGCAAGGATCCTTCCTCCGCATCTCAGGCAGTACTACCTCGACCATCTGAACCTGTCGAACAAGTTCGACAAGGAGATGGCGCTGACGAACAACCTGCTGGTGAACCTGGATGAGCTGGACGCCATAAGACCGAGTCAGCATCCTGCGCTGAAGCAGACGCTGTCGAAGAGCAAGGTGAACGGAAGACCCATCTTCGGCTGCAGTCAGGAGGACAGGCCC